>DAIQMR010000005.1:0-53476 GCA_036788835.1 Acidaminococcaceae bacterium | reverse complement strand
CCACAATTTCATAATTTCCGCATTTGCCTCAAAATCTTGGTTCCCAGCATGTGCAACTATAGGTATATCAAGTTTTTCTCCATTATAAAAAAGACTTTCATTTAATATATAATCCTGCCGCAAAACAGGAATAATGAAATTTAACAACTCTTTATTTTCAAGCACTTCCTTTGGAGTAGCATCGTACCTAACTAGCTCCTTAATCAAAGCTTCATCATTCATATACGACTTGAATTCAATTGGATTTTCTTTATTAGGGGCCTGCCGTCCTGCCACAATAATTTTTTCGCATCTCCGTGATAAATGTTTCCACATGTAATACGCCGTATAAAATGCCATGGCCGCTCCCATACTATGCCCATACAACACGATTTTTTTGTCACGGCTTACTTCCACTATGTTTTTTGATAAATCAGGTAATATTTCTTTAAAATCATTAATCTTTTTTTCATCTCTTCTTGTACCTTTACCCGGTAACTCAACACACATTATAATTATTGCATTATTATATTCTAAAGCCCATGGACGATATGTTGTTGCAGTACCACCTGCATAATGAAAACAAAACATGATTGTATCTTTATCGCTGCTGCCGACATCTTCGGACATAAATGGGAAATAACTATTTTTACTTGGCATGCTCTTGTCCTCCCGAAAAACTACTAATCAGATAATTCTTTTTCTACAAATTTCAAATTGACAATATGTTATTTAAGCAACATTTAAGAAACACCTTTTACTGAATAAAAAAAGTCTGCAACATTTCAACAGTCTTATTATCCATTGGCCTATGCCACAAAACTCTCCCTTTTTCCATCAAAATAATATATGAACAGCATTTGTAAACCAATTCTATATCGTGAGTAATCAAAAATACTGTTTTCTTGGCATTCTTTAATTGTATGAGTTTTTTTGCTGCCTCAACCATATGTCTATAATCCAAGCCACTTGTAGGTTCATCAAACACTATAATTTTCTTTCCTGAAACAATGGCGCTGCCAATGGCAACTCTCTGTTTTTCTCCACCGGATAAAGACATAGGATGCAATTCCTTCTTTTCTTCTAAATCCAATTCTCTTAAAATTGCTTTGGCTTGATTTATTTCATGATTACCATTACATCCGTCCATACTTAGCAAAATTTCATTAAGTACAGTTTCTGTAAAAAGCTGATGATTAACATCCTGCATAACCATATAAGAAATAGACAAACGTTGCTTTTTATCAAGCTTAACATCATTAAACAATAGCGTTCCCTCTGAAGTTTTATCCAGCCCACACAGGCATCTGGCAAAAGAAGTTTTACCTGCACCATTATTCCCCATGATTCCTATAATTTCTCCTTGTGGTACTTGCAAATTAGGTATGTTTACAACATAATCGTCCTTTTTATATGAAACTGTAAAATCGCTAATTTCTAGGTTCTTCGTGTCCTTTTCATTTTTCCCTTCAGGCAATAACTTGAAGGGTTGTAAAGAACGCAAACCCATTTGACTCAAAGCCTTGGCATTAAGTTCTGTAAATTCTTCTTTCGAATATTCTTGGCAAATTTTTCCTTTTTTCATATATATTATGCGGTCAACATATGGCATTAAGTAATAAAGGCGATGCTCTGCTATAATTATCGTCTTGTGTTCAGATTGCCATTTCTTGATAATTCCCGTTAAATCTTTAATTGACTTAAAATCAAGATTGGATGATGGTTCATCCAAAACAAAGATATTGGGAAAGATAGCATCTGCAGATGCACATGCTATCTTTTGTTTTTCTCCCCCTGACAATTTAAAAATATTTTTTCCTAATAGCTTTTCTAAATTCAACGATTTCGTTGTTCGCTTCAATCGCTGTAATATTTCTGGGACAGGAATCCCCATATTTTCACAGGCAAAAACAATTTCACTTGTAGTATCCACGTTATAGAACTGCGTTCTAGGGTTTTGAAATACAGAGCCAATCAATGGTGCAAGCTGGTACAGTTGGTAATCTTTTATTTCTTTACCATCCAAAATGATTTTTCCCGTCAGCTCACCGTTATAGTAATGAGGAATTAATCCATTTACTAAGCGTGTCAAAGTAGTCTTGCCACACCCTGATTCACCACACAGAAGTATAGTTTCACCATCTTTAATTGTCAGATTAATATTCTGAAGGCTGTTTGCTGCTTTGCCGTTTTCATAGGTAAAAGATACATTTTTCATTTCAATCATTGCCATTTCTCCCTTTACCATTTAATGACGAACAAAGTAACAAATAACATCATACTCGTAGTAAGCACAGTAATAACATCATAGCCGGTAAAACCAATTTTTGTTATATTAGTACGGTTACCGGGATTATCAAGCCCTCTAGTCAGCGCTGCCGCAGACAATTCATCTCCTATTTTTACAATTGATATCATTAATGGAATAAAACGATATTCAATCAGCGCCGTAGGATTGTTCCAAAATTTCTTTGTACCGAATTGTATTCCCCTTATCCGCATGGCGTCACTAATAGCCGCTGATTCCTCCTGCAACGTTGGCAAAAAACGAAATAACACAGAAAGAGGAATAATAATTGTTTTACCGATATGCATTCTGCTCAAGGCACTAATCCACTCACTGGCTGTCGTAGAATATATTAAATAATCTCCCATGGCGAAGGCAGGAAAAAGCCGTAAAACTAATCCAACCAGTAAAACCACAATCATATTAACAACCATAGGGAAATGCATATAATTTTGAATTCCCTTGACGAATAAAGCACACATAAACAAAATCATAAAAATGCCTGCTGATTTATACTGCTTATTTGTTAGCAATAAAGTAAAAGGTATAAGCGCCACTGCCAACAAAAAAGCATTATGACCATACAAAAATTCGGCTGTGGCAACAAAGCTCATAAGCAATAGTTTTGTTCGCGGATCTAAATGAAAATGTTTTATCTGTATCCCGGCAATACTTTCCATTAGACAATACCGGCCCTTTCAAAATGTTTTTTTAGCATTTTGTGTCCAAACAAGCCGCCGCAAATACCTCCCAAAAATAGGACTATTAAACCCACATACAACATCCAAGGCGGCATCATGGACTTTAATGCATCTGCAAACTGATTGCCCATAGAGCTATTTATATTGTCCCAATACGATGGTCCGGCCAACCATAGATTGGCCGGACAGCCCATCATGCCTAGAGAAAAACAACCATAGCTGCAAATAATGCTCTTAAAGTTTTTATATCCTCCGACTTTTAATACCAAATCTGCCAAAACTCCCCCTAATGTCCAGCCTATTAATCCAATCCAGGTATAACCTATCATGTAAAAAAAGATTCCACAGATGAGGCCGGTTATCGTAAGCATCCCCATTTTTTGAATCTTTGTGTAATAAAGCATCATGGGAATGCCAGAGAAAAAAGGCCAAACAAATAAGAGAAACGGGTATATTACAGGAAGCGCAGTCAATAACCCAAACGCAAAAACAACAACAAGTGTCATGGCCGTATAAATTCCTACATTTATAAGATCTTTCCCATTTAAACTTTTAGTATTTTTCATTTATATCATCCTTATCAAATTGTTTTTATTCTTAAAAGGTAACGGCGATTTGAGACCATAGTGTATGAGCACTTTGGTTACTATCTTTTTTGCTATTAAGATGATAGTATTCAAATGTTCCGATTATATTTTTAGCCATAGTATATTTCCCTCCTAGCAAATAGCCCTTAAATCCATATGTTGGAAAGTAATCTGCACAACCACTCATAGTATGAGCGATAACTGAACCAGCACCCTGGTTATAATATTTACCATAGAGCGAATATGAATTAGGCTTATCCGGTTCAGCCATCCCATAGGTAAGGCTCGCTACATAACTGTTCTCGCTGCCGCCTGCCTTTTTAATATCATCATTACTGCTTTTCATGTATAGCAGCCCTATATCCCATTTTTCAAATGGTAAAAAATGTGTGCCCAGAGACCAAACCTTGTCTGTGGTTTTTTCCATACCCATAGTATTGACATCCTGAGCATACAGATAATCACTACAAATATTATATTTTCCAAAATCTCTGGTAACCCCAACCCGATAATATCTATCTGCCATTTCATATTGAGAAGTATCCAATTTCCCACCTTCCAGAACAACCTGCCACTTCTTACCCATCGTTAACTTTATAGCATTGGAATAGTTATCATGTATGTTACCTTCTGACAAATAATTACTATAGCGTCCCGCTGTTACCGTTACATTACCAATATTGCCTTCTATATAAGCTTGTTGCAATTCGGTCGGAAGACGCGGGCTCATTCCGGAAATATCTCGTCTGTCATCAATCATACCTACGTATTTCCACTCATCATTAATAGGACCTTCAAAGAATAAATAGGTTTGAATATATCCTTGATAATCTATAGGATTCTCTTCACCTCTGTCGATATTATTCACTCTATCGTCTTTATAGTTAAAATCCATTTCCCCATAAATCTTGAAATTATCCTTCTTTTTCTCTAGTTTAGACACACGAACCCCCAAACTATTCAATTCATCAGAAAATTCGCCGACCAGATTATCATTCTCACTAATTGTTCCTTTAGCCAATGCTTTGGCAACTATTTGAGACATTTCATAACGAGTCATGTTTCGGCTCCCCTTAAATGTGCCATCGGGATATCCATCAATTATTCCTTTCTCAGACAAAGCATCAAGAGATGCGTAGGCCCAATGACCGGTTGGAACATCCATAAAAGGATTTGCCGATAAAGCGCAAGCTGAATACCCAAGAGTCAATAATGTAGCTAGAAGAATGGTTTTTTTCATATACGAACCTCCAAAATAGTGTTTTGTAGTTAGTATTTGCTAACCACATGTGTCATTTTACCCTTTCTTTTGCTCTTTTGCTAGGTCGTAAGTCCGCCACTTTTTGGCGTATTTACGCCAAATCACTTTAAATAGCACGCCTAATTCGGGACTAGGAGGCCGCAGGCCAGATTTCTGTCGTGCCAGACAATTTTAAAGAACAAAACAACAAGTCAGTGGTTTTATCCAAAGACTTGTTGTCTTGTTTTATGTTCTTGTTCAGTTTGTTTTACAAAAACAGCTCCGGTTCAGCCCTGCGCATAAAATTTTCTTCCAGATTGGTCTTGTGATATTCGTAAACAGGATCATCGTAATAACGGGCGCCCTTAGGACAGCCTTTTACGCAGGCACCGCATTTAATACAGATACCGGTATAGGTTGCCACGTCCTCAGGATTAATGGACCCCAGTGGGCAAATCTTTACACAATGTCCACACTTAATGCATTTATCCTTATCCACTTTGGGGAAGACCTTAATAATGTTCTTGTTGGAACCATCTTTCATCTTGGGTACATAGTAAGGTCTGTAAGGCTCATTGCCCTTAACGGCAACAGGTCCTTCATTAAGTTCTCCCGACAGTTTGGCGGCCACTTTTCCGGCGAAATCCTTAGCCTCAGCCACATCTTTTTCATCAGGGCGTCCTGCTGCCAAAATCGTAGAGAAGGAATGCTCCCCAATAAAAGCAGCGCCGGCAATAGTATGAATACCTGCTGTTTCCATAAGGTCACGAAGTTCAATCAGCGCATCATCATAATTACGGTTACCGTAGAGAACAACGGGAACCCCTAAGGCACCGTTGCCTATCATAGTCTTAATATATTTCAAAAGAACATTGGGAACCCGGCCTGCATACACCGGAGTGCCCAGAAATACCAATTCATCTGCTGCAAAAGTCAGAGGTTCTTTCCTGCCCGCCGGTAAGGTAAAGCTTCTCACTTCGCAAGGAAGGTTCATGGTTTGAGCCACCTTGGCAGCCATAGCTTCCACGATCTTTTCCGTAGTACCGGTAGCACTGAAATACGCCGCAACAACTTTGTTAATCTTTCCCATTGTTCTCTCCACCCTTTATGTTATATTTTAGTAAGCATTAATATATCTATTGTTTTCCCGCAAATAATGCTTCCACAAATTGCTTGGGGTCAAAAGGCCTGAAATCCATCATGCCCTCTCCTACCCCAATCCATTTCACGTTCAGGCCTAGCTCTTCTTTAATGGCAATAACCACGCCGCCTTTGGCTGTTCCGTCCAATTTTGTCAGTACAACACCGGTAACCTGTGCTGTTTCCAGAAATACCTTTGCCTGGGAAATAGCATTTTGTCCCGTGGTAGCGTCCAGCACCAATAAGGTTTCGTGAGGTCCCTCAGGAATTTCTCTCTTAATGACGCGATGGATTTTATCCAGTTCCTGCATCAGGTTGGCTTTGTTATGCAGCCGTCCTGCTGTATCCACAAAAAGCACATCGGCTTTTCTGGCTATGGCAGCTTTCACCCCATCAAAAACTACCGCTGCCGGGTCTGCGCCTTCTGCATGGGCAATAACATCTACCTGGGCTCTTTCTCCCCAGATTTTCAACTGTTCCGCAGCTGCGGCCCGGAAAGTATCTGCCGCCGCCATCATGACCTTGTAGCCCATGAGGCGGTAGTAATTGCTCAGTTTGCCAATGGTGGTGGTTTTGCCTACTCCGTTTACTCCCACTACCAAGACGATAGAAGGATGCCCGGAAAAATTCATTCTGGGCCCGTTGGCACTTAGTAATTCCGCAATATAATTTTTTATGAAAGGCAGAGCTTCCGCCGGTTTTTTAATGGTCCGCTCGTAGGCCGCCTTTCGCAAGGCCCGCATAATTTTCTCCGTGGTTTTAACCCCTACGTCTGCAGCGATTAAAATCATTTCCATTTCTTCCATGAAATCTTCGTCCAGGTCAACACTGACCCCGACCAAATCCTCCATGCGGTCCGTGAAATTTGCTCTGGTCTTGCTCAAGCCTGTTTTTAACTTATCAAAAAAGCTCATAGTTAATCAATCTCCGATAATTTGACTGATAGGAGTCTGGAAATACCTGATTCCTCCATAGTTACCCCATGGAGCACGTTGGCAGCTTCCATCGTTCCTTTTCTGTGGGTGATAACAATAAACTGGGTATTCTTGGCATAATCTGCCAAAAAGTTGGCGAACCTATCAATATTAGCCTCATCCAAAGGCGCATCAATTTCATCCAGAATACAGAATGGCGCCGGTTGGTAAGTCAGCAGGGCAAACAACAAAGCAATAACCGTCAAGGCACGCTCGCCGCCGGACAATAGTGCCAGGTTCTGAAGCTTCTTCCCGGGGGGCTGCACCACAATGTCAACACCGGATTCCAGGATATCGTTTTCGTCCAGCATAACCAATTTAGCCTTGCCGCCGCCAAATAACTTGGTAAAGCAGGCAGCAAAGTATTCGTTAATCTTAGCAAAGGCCTCTTTGAAACGCTTACCCATATCGGTGTTGATACCGCTGATAACTGTTTCCAATTTAGCCTTGGCTTCACACAAATCTTTATATTGTTTGTCTAAGAAAGTGAAGCGCTCATTAGTGGTTTTGTATTCTTCAATGGCTCCGATGTTTACCGGGCCCAAGGCTTCAATTTCCTTGTTGAGACTGACAGCCTGCTTGTGGAGGGCAGTATCGCTCATCTCCAGAACAATGCCTGCTTGCCTTGCCGCGGCAGGGGTGAGCTTGTGGGTGTTTTCCATTTGCTCCAGAGCATTATCATATTCCGTTACCTGCTTAACCTTATCCATCTCTACGGTATGTAGTTTCTGCTGGCAGATAATCTGCTGTTTCTTAGCTTCGTCCAGAGCTTCCTGAGCCCCGGCCTGTTTGTCGATAATGACCTGACGCTTCCCCAGAAATTCTTCCTTGCCTGAATCAGTGCTCTTCAATTCCTGTAATAAGGCTTGCTGCTGAACAGACAATTCCTCTTTAGCCCTAGCGGTAGTGGTGATTAATTCATTAGTTTTCACCACTTCTTCCTCATTGGAACTGATTTCCTGTTGGAGCCTGCTCACTTCCGCATCAACCTGCTGCATTCTTTCTCCCACAACTGCGGTGCTGTTTTTAGCTGTTTCCAAAGAAATCTTGGCTGCCTGATAGCGGGAATTAATGGTTTCCTGTTCCAGCTTGGCACTTTCCAGTTCTTTGCTGAGCTTGTCAGCTTCTGCCTTACCCTGAGCATCTTCTGCTTCCATGGCGGCCAGTTGCGGCTGCAAAGCTGTCAGTTCACCATTGGCTTCCATGAAACGTTTACTATTGGCTTCCTTTTCCCCGGAAAGTAAATTAATATTTTCCATGTGGGAAGCCTTTTCTGCCTTAGTACGTTCCAGAAAAGCAGTAAGTTCTGCCTGCCTTACTTCATATTTTTGCAGAGCTGTTTGATAGCTCTCTGTTTTTTTATCTAATTCCTTAATCTGATCTTCTTTAACTTCCAATTTTTCCTGCAAAGCCAGAAGCTCTTTGTGCTTGTCTTCCAGTACTCCTTCCAGGCTGGCGATTTCCTGTTTTCTGGAAAGGAAACTGGTGGCGCCGGTTTGTTTTTGTCCACCGCTCATAGAGCCGCCGGCATAAACAATTTCACCTTCCAAGGTAACAACACGCAGACGCATATCGCTTTTCCTGGCTGCCTTTAAAGCAGCATCCATGTTTTCCGCTACCAGTACCTGCCCCAAAAGGAATTCCACTGCAGGACGGACTTTATCATCGGTTTTGACATAATCAGCTGCAATGCCGATAATTCCCTGTTCCTGCAAAGCCGCTTGGTCACGGTCCGTAAGAGTTTTGGGCCTAATGGTATCCAAAGGCAAAAAGGTAGCCCGGCCGGCTTTGGTATTCTTCAAAAATTCAATAGCTGCTTTTGCCACGGAAGCATCTTCCGTGACAATATTCTGCATAGCACCGCCCAAAGCAGTTTCAATGGCAGTTACATAGGGGCCTTCCACCTTGAAAAGTTCCGCCACTACTCCCACTATTCCCTGCTGCCAGGGAGCCTGGTTTTTAATAACGGCTTTGACACCCCTGCCAAAACCTTCATGCTCTTTCTCCATGTTTTCCAGAACATTGAGACGGGCCTCGTTTTTTTCTATTTCTCTGTTAATGGCATCTCTGCCTCTGTACTGTTCGCCCAATTCCTGTGACAAGACAGCTTTGTCACTGGCTGTTTTGGTCAGTTGCTCTTTGTCATTGGCTCTATCCGCAGCCAGCTTTTCTCCTTCGTCAATAAAGCTTCTGTTTCTCTCATCAGCTTCTTTGTGTTTGGCTTCCGCCTCGGCAATAGATTCTTTTAGCTGTTGGTTCTTTCTGTGAATTTGTTCCTGCTCTTGCTGGAGAGAAGTTATCTTGTTGCGCATATTAACAATTTCCTGCATCCCTGCGAAAACATTGGACTGGAAATTGCTGATTTTTTCTTCTAATTCTTTGATTTTACCGATAACAGTTTCCTGCTCTTCGGCACACTGGTCCGTGGCAATCTGGGCTTTGGCTCTTTCCGTGTCCAAGCTGTCATATTGATTGGCAATATTCTCCAGGTTGGCATTCATGGCCGTCAGCTGCTGGGTTAATTTTTCTTTGGCTTTGCCCAAGCGTTCAATATTATTATGGCTTTGATTTATTCTCTCTTCCATAATACCTTCCTGGCCGCGAAGTGTTTCAATATGCTTTTCCTTCTCCGCCAGAATGGTTTGCAGATGGTTATATTCTTCGTTAAGCTTATCCAGTTCTACTTTCAGAGCAACACTCTCGGACTCCTTAACATTAACATCTGTCACAAGGGCATTATTCTGCTCATCCAGAGCAGCATACTTTTCAGCCAGTTTGTTTTTTATTGCTTCGATATTTTCAATTTTATGTACGAACTGAGTAACTTCAACCTTCTTCAGTTCATCGGCTTTCCCTTGATAAGTAATGGCCTTCTCAGAGGCTTCCTTTAATGGTGCCAGACGAGATTCAATTTCACTTTTAATATCGCTGATACGGATTAGGTTGGTGCCGGTATCTTCCAGTTTCCGCATAGCTTCTTTTTTCCGCATCCGGTATTTGGCAATACCTGCCGCTTCTTCAAAAATCGTTCTCCTGTCTTCGGGCCGGGCATTTAAAATTTCATCAATTCTATTCTGCCCTATGATGGACATACTGCCACGACCTAGTCCTGTGTCTGCCAGAAGCGTTACTACATCTTTCAAACGGCAGGCTTTTTTATTAATATAGTATTCGCTGTCCCCGCTGCGATACACTCGGCGGGTAATATTCACTTCGTCAAAGTCCACAGGCAAGGCATGGTCAGCATTATCAAAGACCAATGTTACTTCTGCCAATCCCATGGCACGACGCTCACTGCTGCCGGAGAAAATAACATCCTCCATCTTTGTGCCACGTAAATATTTGGCACTTTGCTCGCCCATAACCCAGCGGATAGCATCTGAGATATTGCTTTTACCGCTGCCGTTAGGGCCTACAATTGCCGTTATACCGTTTTCGAAATCCAAGTCAACCTTGTCCGCAAAAGACTTAAAGCCACGAGCTTCAAATGATTTTAATCGCACGTTAACACCGACCTACTCTAAAATTTACAGAGAGACTCTTAGCGAATCTCTCCCAAATACACTTCATCTTTGCCATCTGTTTCCTGTAAAGTCAGTTCCACTGTTTCACTTTTAGCAGTAGGAACATTCTTGCCTACATAGTCTGCCCTGATAGGCAGCTCCTTGTGTCCTCTGTCCACCATAACAGCCAATTGAATGAATTTGGGCCGACCCATATCAATCAAGGCATCCAAAGCGCAGCGAATAGTTCTGCCGGTAAAAAGCACATCATCCACTAGAACAATGGTTTTCCCATTAATATCAAAATTGATTTCTGTTCCTTTCACTACCGGATTATAACCTAAGGTCGATAAGTCATCTCTGTACAAAGTAATGTCCAAAGAACCAACCGGCAATTTCACCTTTTCGATTTCTTCGATTTCCTTGGCAATTCTTTCGGCCAGAGGTACTCCTCTGGACCTGATTCCTACCAGTACCATATTCTCTGTGCCTTTGTTTTTCTCCACAATTTCATGTGCGATACGCACCAAAGCCCTGCGCATTGCCTCTGTATCCATAATAACCTTTTTCTTTACCGCGACACCCATTTCTCTCACTCCTTTAGGTATATTGACCATTTCTTAATCTAACAATTATTTTCTCCATATCCTCAGGTAAGGGTGCGGAAAACTTCATGATTTTTCCCGTACGAGGATGTCTGAATTCCAGTGTCTCCGAATGGAGGGCCTGGCCCTTTATGGCAAAACATGTTTTCATGGGAGAGTATTTAGGATCGCCCACCAGGGGATGTCCTATATGCTCCATATGAACCCTGATTTGATGGGTTCTGCCTGTGAGCAAATGACATCTCACTACTGTATAGCGGCCATACCGTTCCAGTACTTCGTAATCTGTTATAGCCTCACGTCCGCCCTGGCTGACCACAGCCATCTTTTTTCTGTCTTTCACATCTCTGGCAATTTGAGTAACAATACGCCCTTTGTCATTCTTAACATTACCTCGCACCACTGCCAAATAAGTTCTGCCCGCTTCCTTGCTCTGAATCTGAGCAGAAAGGTCCAAATGGGCCTTATCGTTTTTGGCCACAATCATAATGCCCGATGTATCTTTATCCAAGCGATGAACTATGCCCGGCCTGATTACGCCGTTAATCCCGGAGAGATTTTTACAGTGGTACATTAGAGCATTCACCAAGGTCCCTGTATAATTTCCCGCCGCAGGATGAACCACCATACCTCTGGCCTTATTGATTACGACTACGTCCTCATCTTCGTAAATAATATCCAGAGGAATATTTTCCGGAACCACTTCCAAAAGCACCGGTTCCGGCAGCGTGACCTGAAATACATCACCTGCTTTTACTTTGTAATTAGCTTTTAAAACCTTTTCAGCTTTGCGTACCAAACCATCTTCCATGCATTTTTGCACATGGGCCCGTGTCAGGCTAAGTTCTTTGGCCAGGAAAACATCTACACGGGCACCTGCTTCCTCCCTGGGAACAGGCGGGGTACTGATTATTTCTTCTTGTGGCTCTCTTCTTTCATCACAGACCATACTATCAAACCGACCCCCACGCAAATAGCTATATCCGCCACATTGAAAATTGGCCAGATTCTAAAATCAATAAAATCAATCACTAAACCTGTTTCTATTCTGTCAATAACATTGCCTATGGCACCGCCCAAGAACAAAGCTGCGCCATATTGAATCATGAGTGGCTCTGTTTTAAGCTTATTCCTGAAAACAACGGCACAGGCCAAAATTATCATCGTTAATCCAATAAAAAACAGCCTGCTGTACTCCAGCATACCAAAAGCCGCACCGGGATTCAGTATGTATGTTAAATGCAAAACATGCTTGATTATGGGAATGCTCATATTCTCGGTCATGTTATTAACTACGACCAATTTCGTTATTCTATCTAAGACAACTACCAAAATAATAATAATTAAAGGCATTGAACAAGTACTCCCACTATGAAATATAAATATTATATCAGAAATTCACGCAATACTCTAGTGTTACACTATTTTACGCACTATCCAGGATGCCATCAGCAGACCTGCTGCACCCGGCACGAAAACCATGCTGGCCGGCGTGACGCCCTCTGACGCCTTTACAGGCGCCTCGGTACTAAACACCACGTCTATGCCCTTTTCGATGCCCAAAGCCCGTAAATCGTGCCTTACGCGCTTTGCCAGGGGGCAAGTATGGGTTTTACTAATATCTGTTACCTGAAGCTTTTCCGGATTCAGTTTATTTCCGGTACCCATGGACGAAATAACCGGAATTCCTGCCTTACAACAAGAAGCCAGAATATCAACCTTGGCCTGAACATCGTCTATGGCATCAGCCACATAACTAAACGTTTCTGAAAACCACTTGCTAAAATCACCTGTCTTATAAAACTCTGCCACGGCCTCCACCTGACAGTCGGGATTAATATCCTTCAGCCTGGCAGCCATGACTTCTGCCTTGCTTTTGCCGATAGTAGAGCTTAAAGCCGGTAACTGACGATTAACATTGCTGGGCTCAACCAAGTCTCCGTCAATAATCCGTATGGCCCCAATGCCGCTCCTGACCAGCGCCTCTGCCGTATAGGCCCCTACACCACCCAGTCCTATAACACAAACCCGGGCCCTTTTAAGTTTTCCCAGAGCCGCAGCTCCCACTAACATCTCTACCCTGCTTAAATCCATATCTAATAACTCCTATAATACTAAATGCGCCAGCCCTGGCTAAAGTGTTGCAAAAGCACCTGTCCCTTTTGTAACACTGAGCGGTTGAACTTGTACTATATAAAAAGCGGCAACCATGGAGATTGCCGCCGTTTAGCACTACTACAAACCTACAAAAGTAAAGAGGCCCGCAATGCCGTTGCATCCTTGGTTTTGAACCTGCAATTGCAGGTGGGTGCCGTACCTGCCATCGCTGAAGTCCACTCGAAGGAGGCTGGTCATTAACGGCAGGGGCTCAAGGCTCCCTTATCAAAATGTGTTGGCTCAAAACACAGGATAACTATCGAACACCGCAGGTATGCTCTTCGTACTTTCATTATACCACTCTTGAACCAAGTTGCAATCTTATTTATTTTCTTTACTTTCGCTTGTTTCTTTGCTTTCTTTCTGGGCTTCCTTTTGGAGAACCGTTGACCTAATATGCAGTTCCCGCATCTGTTTATCATCTACAGCATTAGGTGCCTGACTCATCAGGTCTACAGCGCTTTGA
Organism: Acidaminococcaceae bacterium; assembly: GCA_036788835.1. Classification (GTDB taxonomy): domain Bacteria; phylum Bacillota; class Negativicutes; order Acidaminococcales; family Acidaminococcaceae; genus JALCSJ01. The sequence goes on along the minus strand of DAIQMR010000005.1, from coordinate 39,837 downwards.
GTCTTGGGAAAAGCAATAACATCACGGATAGAAGGACGCTTAGCCATAATCATAATCAAGCGATCCAGGCCAAAAGCCAGTCCACCATGGGGTGGGGCTCCGTATTCAAAGGCTCCCATTAAGAAACCAAACTTCTCCTGAGCCTGCTCGTCAGTCAGGCCGATAGCCTCGAACACCTTATTTTGCACATCTCTTCTATGGATACGAATGCTGCCGCCGCCGATTTCTGTACCATTTAGTACAATATCATAAGCTTTTGCATACACATGTCCTTGATCTGTCAAAAGTTTGTCCACATCTTCATCGCAGGGAGCGGTGAAAGGATGGTGCATAGCCGTAAACCTATGCTCTTCTTCACTGTATTCGAACATGGGGAATCTTACTACCCAGGTAAAGGCCAGTTTATTCTCGTCAATAAGATTACGGCGTTTAGCCATCTCCAGACGCAAAGCGCCCAAAGCCTGCGCTACCACAGAGGCCTTCCGGTCAGCTACAAAGAGCAGTAAATCACCCTTTTCTGCCTTGCCTGTAGCCAGAATCTTCTGCATTTCCTCATCAGAGAAGAATTTAGCAATAGGAGATTTTACGGTTCCGTCGGGATTGTACATAATCCAGGCTAAACCCTTTGCCCCATAAATGCCCACAAAATCAACCAAACCGTCTAATTCGCGGCGGGGAATATTGTAGTAACCCTTAACATTAATGGCTTTAACTAAACCGCCCTTGTCCACAATATCTCTAAACACCTTGAAGTTAGATGCTTTAATAGCATCGTTCATGTTCACAAGCTTCATGTCAAAACGCAGGTCCGGTTTATCACTGCCATAATAATTCATAGCATCGTCCCAGCTAATGCGACTGATAGGGAGCTTTACATCTACTCCCAAAGCACCTTTGAAGACATAAGAAATCAGGCCTTCTACCATGGTCATAATATCGTCTTCGTCAATAAAGGACATTTCAATGTCCAGCTGGGTGAATTCCGGCTGTCTGTCAGCACGTAAATCTTCATCACGGAAGCAGCGGACAATCTGGAAATATCTTTCCAGTCCGGATACCATCAATAATTGCTTGAAGATTTGAGGAGACTGGGGCAGCGCATAGAACTTACCGGGATTAACACGGCTGGGAACCAGATAGTCTCTGGCACCTTCCGGAGTGCTCTTGGTCAGCATAGGAGTTTCGATTTCCAGGAAATCATGATTATCCATGTAGTCACGCATTAATTTTGCTACCTTGTGACGAAGGATAAGGTTGTTTTGCATTTCCGGTCTGCGCAAATCCAAATAACGGTAACGAAGTCTAACATTCTCGTCTGCATCAATGCCATCCTGAATATAGAAAGGTGGTGTTTTCGCAGCATTCAATATCGCAAAATCGGTTGCCACAACCTCCACTTCCCCGGTGGGAATATGCGGATTAATAGTATCTTCAGAACGCAGACGCACCTTACCGGTTACATGCAGAACGAATTCGTTGCGGACGGTTTCTGCAATATGGAAATCCTTTTGATTGTGCTCAGGATCCATAACAATCTGCACAATGCCGTAACGGTCTCTTAAATCGATGAAAATAATTCCCCCATGGTCACGTCTTCTGCTGACCCAGCCACATAATGTGACTTCTTTGCCGGCATCATTCTTGGTTAAATCCCCACAGTGATTGGTTCGTTTAAAACTCATTTTTCTTGCACCTCGTGTCTATTTAAAATAGTTAACAAATCTGCTAATTTTACCTCTGTTTGACTGCTGTCAGCCATGTTTCTCACAGCAACAGCCTCCCTGCTTAATTCATCCTCACCGAAAATAAGGGCGAACTTAGCATTTTCTCTGTTGGCCTGCTTCATCTGGGCCTTAAAGCTCCTGCCCATAAAATCTAAATCACAAGCCAGCCCGGCCTTTCTTAATTCCATAATAGTTTTGAAAACTAAAGGCAGATCCTTGACATTGGGAGTAATGGCAAAAACATCTAAAACATCCTTGCTTTCAGGAAGCAGGTTTTGCTTTTCCAATGCCAGCAAAACTCTTTCCATACCCATGGCAAAACCCACACCCGGTGTAGCCGGACCGCCTATTTCTTCCACCAGTCCGTCATACCGGCCACCGCCGCTGACAGCGCTTTGGGCTCCCAAGGGAGTGTACTGGATTTCAAAAGCAGTTTTGGTGTAATAGTCCAGACCACGTACCAGATTGCTGTCTACTTCGTACTCCACTCCTGCCGCAGTAAGGATGTCCTTGACTTGTTGGAAATGTTCCTTGCATTCATCACACAAACAATCTGTGATTTTTGGAGCGCCTACAGTATATTTTTTACATTCTTCATTCTTGCAGTCAAGAATACGCAGAGGGTTCCTGTCAAATCTGCTTTGGCAATCATGGCAAAGATGAGCAAAATTAGGCTGCAGGAAATCCTGCAATAATTTTCTGTGTTGAGGCCGGCACTTGGGACAGCCTACAGAATTAATTTTCAGCTTAAGGTCCTTCAAGCCCAGTCTATTCAAGACCGTCCACGAAAGTAAAATCACTTCCGCATCTACTGCCGGCGAAGAAGAACCGATAGCCTCAATGCCAAACTGGTGGAATTGTCTCATCCGTCCCGCCTGTGGTCTATCATACCTGAACATGGGCCCGATGTAATAAACCTTTGTGGGCAAGGGATCCGCATACATCTTGTTTTCTACAAAAGAGCGCACCACGGAAGCAGTATTCTCCGGCCGCAGGGTAATACTCCTTTTTCCCCTATCTATAAAGGTATACATTTCTTTCTCTACCACATCTGTAGTATCACCTATCCCTCTGTTGAACAACTCTGTATGCTCAAAGATAGGTGTCCTTATTTCTTTATAAGCAAATTCTCTGCAAACATCACGCATAACGCCTTCAACATAGCGCCAGCCATTGATGGAAGCAGGCAAAATATCATTTGTGCCACGAGGTGCTCCTGTTAGCATCTTTCTCCCTCCAAAAATCATAATCACTTCAAATATGTTTAACCTAGTTATTTTACCACAAGTAGCCAGTATTCTTCAAGTTAATATGCCTTTAAATTCTAAAAAGGAGGTTGGGCACTAAAAACGGGATGTCGCTCTCCCTTTTTTAGTACCCAACCTCAATTTATTCATCCTGGTGCCACAAATAGGCATACAGTACTTTGCAGACAATAACAGCCGGAACCGCGAATATAACACCCATGACCCCGAAAATCTTACCTCCGGCCAATACTCCCAAGATAATAACCACAGGATGTAAAGTAACAGACTGTCCCATAATATGAGGCATTATCACTTGCGAATCCAGTTGATAATAAATCAGATAAAAAATCGCTACTTTAACAGCCAAAGACGGAGATTGGCTATAGGCAATGAATACAGCCGGAATAGAACCAATAACAGGTCCAATGAGGGGAATAGTTTCTACAATAACGGCAATGGATCCCAAAATCAGAGGATATTCCACTCCCAGGGAATAAGTTACCGCCGTAAGACAAATGCCTGCCACCATGCACAGCTTGAACATGCCTGCCACATAGGCACACATCAGCCTGCCAATATCTTTCAAGATATTTTGTACCATGGGCTGGTTTCTCTTAGGGAATATATCTACAATCATTTCCTTTAGTGTCCACCAATCTTTCAGAAAATAAAAAGACAGGAAAGGCACGATAAAAAGACCCAAAAGACTCCGGGCTACCTTGATAGTAGAACTTACTAAATCCCTAGTCACTCCCATAACATACGTCGCTACCATACTCAAAGCCTGATCAATAATACCCTGGATAGAGGAAGGCAGCTTATCATTGGTTTGCGCTTTAAAAAGGGCATTAATACTCGCGCTGCTGGCCTGAGAAAGTCCCGGCATGGCAATAATCAGGCGGTTCAATTCTTTAAAGAGAGGAATCATTAACCAGACAATAATAAAATATACTGCCACACCAAACACCAGAAATGACAAAAGAATTGCCATAATGCGCGGTATAGCATGACCTTTTATGGTTAATTTACGGAAAAAATTCTCTATGGGATAAAGGACAAAACTTAAGGCAATGCCCAGTAAAACAGGCAGCAAAAAATCTGCTACCATATAAACAATAAATAAAACCAGGGCAGACAACCCGATTTTTACCAGCATGCTCTTTTTCACTACTGCAAGATTATTAGCCATAGTCTACTGCAGGAACGGATTCCTGCGTCTCTCCCATCCAACTGTTGTTGCCGGTCCATGACCAGGTAAAAGTTTTACCTTATCATCCAAGGGCAAGATTTTTTCTTTAATGGATTGCAAAATATCTTCATAGGAACCACCGGGCAAATCCGTCCTGCCGATTGATTCAGCAAAAACCGTGTCCCCGCAAAAAACAATGTCTTCGCATTGAATGCAAACACCGCCCACTGTATGACCGGGCGTAGCGAAAATTTTAAATTTCAAGCCTGCCACAGTCAATTCTTCCCCATCGGTAAAAAATTCGTTAGGTGCCGTGATAAGCTTATCCTTCTCTTTATTGGCATAGGAAAAAGCACTTTGTCTGTTGCCCAGCCGGGGCGCATCTTCTTTGCTCATATAGATTTTTGCCCCGGTAGCTGTTTCCACTTCTTCCAGTCCGGAAATATGGTCACTGTGACCATGGGTAAGAAAAATTCCCTGCACTTTTAAACCGGCTTTCTTTATTTCATCAACAATACGAGTACCTTCGTCACCCGGGTCAATAACTACTGCCTCCTTGGTTTTTTCGTTAACCGCGATGTAGCAGTTTGTTTCTATGGGTCCAACTACCATCTGCAATATTTTCATCTTTTCCTCCTAAAAATCTTTTCTACTATCAATTAACATAGTGACAGGTCCATCATTAACCAGGCTCACTTCCATGTGGGTACGAAACCTGCCGGTGGCAACGTTAATGCCTCTGGACTTAACCACATCCACAACCTGTTTATAAAGGTTCTCCGCTTTATCCGGAGCTGCAGCATGGACAAAAGAAGGACGTCTGCCCTTCCTGCAATCCCCCAAAAGAGTGAATTGGGAAACTATGAGCATGCTGCCGCCTACATCCAAAAGAGAAAGGTTCATCTTTTCCTCTTGGTCTTCAAAGACACGCAAGCCTACCAGCTTTTCTGCTATATATTCTGCATCTTCCCCTGTATCATTTTCTTCCACACCCAGGAGAACCATATAGCCCTTGCCAATAGCTCCTACTTCTTCGCCTGCCACTGTAACTCCTGCTTTTAGTACTCTTTGGACAACTGCGCGCATAGCTCACCTCACAAAGAAGAAACTCCCGATATTAGTCTCTCTACTTTATAAACACCCTTGATACGTCTAATTCTGCCCACCACATAATCCAATTGCTCCGTGCCATTAATATCTAATCCTATTTTAATATAAGCAGTCTTATTACTGTCACTGCGGGCATTTAAAGAATTAATGTTTACCTTCGTTTCGCTGGCTACGGTCATAATATTGGCCATAACACCAGGTTGGTCTACGGCAGTAATTTCCAGGACTACTTTATAAACAGCATCACCGGCAATATCCCAGGCTACCTCAATCATTCTGTCTGCTTCTTCATTACTGGATAAGACATTGGGACAGTCCGCTCTGTGGACAGATACACCATGTCCTCTTGTAATATAACCGACAATGGGATCACCGGGGATAGGGTTGCAGCATCTGGCCAGTTTAACCATAATGCCCGATTCCCCTTTAACCAAAATACCATGACTTGCTTTATTAGCCTTACTTGTCCTAGGCTTTAACTGAGCTAACAGTTGGGAAAGATTTTTCGTAGTATTATTCTGTTGAGCTTTTTTATAAATATCTATGAACTTAACCATAACGGTGTTAATCAGCACACCGCCGTAGCCTAAGCCAGCCATTAGGTTTTCTTCGCTGCCGTCCAGATGAAGCCTGGAAGAGACTTCTTTAATGTTTTCGGGAGTGAGGAGTGCCTTGCTGTCATAACCAAGACGCTTGCATTCACGTTCCAGAAGTTCCCGGCCTTTAACAATATTCTCTTCCCGGCGTTCTTTCTTGAACCACTGACGAATCTTATTTTTTGTTTCGTTGGAACCTACCACATTAATCCAGTCACGACTTGGTCCATTGGATTGCTTGGTAGTAACAACCTCTACAATATCACCATTGGACAGCTTATAATCCAGCGGCACCATCTTGCCGTTGACCTTTGCCCCCACACAGCTATTGCCTACTCCCGTATGAATACGGTAAGCAAAGTCAATGGGACAACTGCCCATGGGCAAATCTATAACATCACCACGGGGAGTAAAAACGAATACTTCATCGGAGAAAACATCCATTTTGACCGTGTTGACAAATTCATTGGGGTCATGCATATCATTATGCCATTCCAAAAGCTGACGGAGCCAGCTCATCTTGGCGTCCATGTCTTTGGCCGAACTGGAAACCCCATGGGAGGAAGCTCCCTTGGCAGATTCTTTATATCGCCAGTGAGCAGCAACACCATATTCGGAAATTCTATGCATCTCAAAAGTTCTTATCTGTATTTCCAAAGGCTGACCGTTGGAAGAAATTACCGTAGTGTGAAGGGACTGATACATATTGGATTTAGGCACGGCAATATAATCCTTGAATCTACCGGGAATAGGACGCCACATACCATGAACAATGCCCAGAACCCCGTAACAATCTTGGACTGTATCAACTAATACCCTGACAGCCAATAAATCATAGATTTCATTAATGCCCTTATGGTCACGCTGCATTTTCTTGTGAATGCTATAAAAGCTTTTTGGTCTTCCCTCAATTTCACAGTGAATGCCTGCCACATCAATATGACGTTTCAGCTCTGCCATAGCAGACTGGACCATGGCTTCTCTTTCTTTTCTGCGGACCTTCACCTGCTCCACCAATTCATAATAGTGCTGGGGTTCCATATAGCGGAAAGCCAAATCTTCCAGTTCCCACTTAATGGCATAAATACCCAGGCGGTGAGCCAAAGGAGCATAAATCTCCAAGGTTTCGCTGGAAATACGTTTTTGTTTATTCAACGGCATATACTTCATTGTACGCATATTGTGAAGTCTGTCTGCCAGCTTAATCAATACAACTCTGATATCCTTGGCCATGGCCAAAAACATCTTACGATAATTTTCTACCTGCTGTTCTTCCTTGGAAATATATTCTATCTTGCCTAACTTTGTTACCCCGTCTACCAGGCTTGCTACTTCCTTGCCAAAAATTTCCTCTATATCATGCAGAGAGACATTGGTGTCTTCCACCACGTCATGGAGAAAAGCCGCTGCCAAAGTTATTTCGTCCATTTTTAATTGGGCGAGGATGCCGGCTACACCTAAAGGATGAATAATATAAGGATCCCCGGAAACTCTTTTTTGGTCAGCGTGAACTTCTGCCGCGAAGTTATAAGCTTCCCGGACAAACTGTACTTGTCTGGTTGTTAAATACTGGGAAATAAGGGCAAAAAACTCTTCTACGCTTAATACCTTATCATCTAACAGTTCCATAGGATCCTCCTTTCCTTATCATTTGCTCCGGGCTTCTTGCTGCAATCTATTATAGGTAGCAGAATTGGTTAAAGGATTACGTTGGGTTGAAGCCAAAGTAATCAGTCCATTAGCAATAGCAATAAAACCAAGTTCACTAAAAATATGTAAAACGTCTTCACTGATAATAGAGCCTTCCGGCAAAACCATGCCTACAACATCCGACTCTTTTACACCTTTTATCCCTATCCTATTCCTCAAATACTTATAGCAGCAGCGTAAACCCTGTTCAGATATATTACTTAAATATACTACAGTTTTTTCATCCTTTTGTAAAATACTTTTTGGGTTAAAAGCCATAATCTGCAGGTTCACTGACTCTGTCCCTTGAAAATAATTCAGTCTGGGAGCAAAAGCCCAAACACCTTCCTCCCCTGTATAAAAGCTTGGGGCATTTGGTCCTTCATGCCACAAAAGACCTATATACCGGTAGGCACCATTGGCAATGTTCAGGCGCAAATGTTCGTGTTCCCTGCCAATAACTGTTGTATTCAATATCTTTCCCCCGGCGAAAGCAAAAACTGCGGAAGGATTGCCCATACCGCAAGGCTCCAGCAAGGCCAAATCATGCACCGCCCGGGGAGTTATTTCTTCATCCTGGGGAAAATAATAATCCGGTCTAATGGCAGGTATATATTTTTGACCATTCAGCATAGTTTTCACCTGTTGCCGGAAAGCCTCCCTGAATGTATCAATATTGGTAATATTCAAGGTTAATCCTGCTGCCTGCTTATGCCCCCCAAACTGGAGCAAATACTCTTTGCAGCCTTCCAGGGCCTCATATAAATTCAAAGGCGGAATACTACGGCAGGAACCTTTGGCTTTGTCTCCGTCTTTAGTCAAAAGAATAACAGGCAAGTCATATTTTTCCACTAAACGGGAAGCAGCAATGCCAATAACCCCCGGATGCCAATCCTCCTTGAAGAGCACTATACCCCATTGTTGCTGGGGTTCCTGCTGAAGCATAGCATCTGCTTCCTCAAAGATTTTTTGGCTTATACCCTGTCTGATAATATTTTCTTCATTGAGCTTCTTGGCCAGATCGGCAGCCTGGCTTTCATCATCGCCGGTTAATAGCTTCACCCCGTCCATGGCATCATCCAAACGTCCGACCGCATTTAACCTAGGAGCAAGGGTAAACCCTACCGTACCGCCTGTAATTGGTTTTCCCAGCATTCCCGCTGTTTCGATTAAGGCAGCGATGCCTTTGTTCTTAGTTTCAGACATAGCTTTCAGCCCCGCCTTGACCAATTCCCGATTTTCACCCGCCAGCGGCACCATATCCGCAATTGTTCCCAAAGCGACTAAATCCAAATGTTCCAGCCAAACTTCCCGGCTGCGGGTACACTTCTGATACAGGGCCTGACAAAGCTTAAAAGAAACCCCTACCCCTGCTAAATCTTTAAAGGGATATTTATCATCAAGCCTATGAGGATTTATCACAGCAAAAGCCTTAGGCAATTCCCCGGGAGGCATGTGATGGTCTGTTATTATTATATCCATAGAAGATGGTTTATTAGCCACTTCCAAGGCGCCGCTAATACCGGAATCCACGGTTATAACCAAGGTTGTTCCCTGTTGGGCCAAGGTTTCTAGGGCAGGAGTATTCAGTCCGTACCCTTCACTGTCACGTCTGGGAATGTAGACATTCACATTGGCTCCCTGAGCCTTTAAGAACAAATATAAAATAGAACTGGCAGTAATGCCGTCCACATCATAATCCCCATAAACAGTTATAGTTTCCTTTAGCCGCAGAGCCTGTAGAATTCTCTCGGTAGCCCGGGACATATCCTCTAACAAAAAGGGGTCATAATAAGGAGTCTTACTGCCATATAAAAATTCTTTTATTTGTGCCTCTTCGGTCATGCCCCTGCCCAAAAGCACTCCCAAAACCAAAGGGGCAACCTTTAGTTTTTGGGAAAGCTCAGACAGCCTGTCTTGGGCAACCTCCCGGGCAGGTAAGATCTTTCTCTTATGCATATATTCTCCTAGCGCTCATTTTTTCTTTGATTGGCATTAATAATATCCTGTACAATTTTTTCTGCATCAGGGTCGCGGCCAGCGACTTTCTGCTGTTCCACGTGTCTTTGCATGCCAAGTTTTTCTTCCAGTTCTTTGACCTTGCCTTCCAATGTTTCAATATGTTCTTTATTCTTTCTGCGCTTTAAATAATTTGTTGTTTTAATTTTTAATATCCATAATCCCCCTAAGAGAATGCCTGCCACAAAACAGCCCAAAATAACCAACACTAAACTAGTGGTAAAAGTCCAAAACATAAAACTTATTTCTACTGCCATGGAATTCTGTACAGCAAAAAGCGCCACACCGATACTTAACAAACCCATCAAAATTAAGTAAATCATCTTATCACATCCTTCCACTCTGATAGTAATAATATACCACAAAAAAAGAGGCTCTGCACTAAAAAGTGTAAAGCCTCTTCCATGTTTTTTTATGCTTTTTTAGCTTTAACAACAACTTTTTCCTTGGTTGTGCCTCTGTTTTTGAAGAAAATCCACAAAGAACCGGCAATAAAGGTTGACGTGTAGAAACCGCTGGTAAAGCCTACCAACATGGCAAAGGAGAAATTATGAATAGTTTCTCCGCCAAAAAGGAAGATTGCTATAACAGCAAATAGGGTTGTCCCGCCGGTGTACACTGAACGAGTCATGCACTGCCAGATACTGTTGTCTACCATATCTCCGATACTTTCGCTCCGCCTATGGGTCTTAAGATTCTCTCTGATTCTATCGAAAATTACGATAGTTCCGTTGACAGAATAGCCTACAACTGTAAGCAGTGCTGCCACAAATGTAGAATCCAATTCCAGCTGGAGTAAAGAAAAGGTGCTCAAAGTAACCATAACATCTATAATCAGAGCAATAATAGCTGCGATAGCAAAATTGAACTCAAAACGAATGGTAATATAAATAATCATCAAAATCCAGGAAAGGACAACGGCCAAAGCTGCCTGACGAACTAATTCACCGCCTATGGTAGCCCCTACGTTTTCCACTCTCAGAGTTTGAAAGGTGCCTAGCTTGGAGCCTAAATCCGTCATTACTTCCCGTCTGTTCTCATCGTCAATAACGCCTGTTCTAATGAGCACAGCCTGACTTTCTGTCTTATCTGTGGCGGAAGTGCCCAGCTGAATGATACTATTACCAAGCTTGTGGTCCTTCAAGACATCACGTACCTGAGAGGTAGTTACCGCCTTGTCAAATTTCAGATCCAATATACTGCCGCCGGTAAAATCAATGCCCAGATTGAAACCCCGGAAAAGCATGGAGCCAATACCAATCAGGATGAAAATAGCACTAACGGAACAAAACAGCTTAGCCCGTTTAACTATAGCGAATCTTTTCATTTGGCCACCTCCTCAGTAGGACGTGGAGCGCGAGCCCCTAAGAAAGCCGGGTTCTTGCTGATATTGCTTGTTATCAGGAAACGCAGGATAAACCTGGTTATCGTAATAGCAGTAAACATACTGACCAGGACGCCTAATGCCAAGGTAATAGCAAACCCCCTAATGGGACCGGTACCTAAATAGAACAGCACAGCAGCAGCCATTAAGGTTGTGACGTTAGAGTCGAAAATTGTCACAAAGGCTCTGGAGAAGCCGGCATCCAAGGCACTGCGCATGGTTCTGCCTGCCAAGACTTCTTCTTTGAATCTTTCGAAAATCAACACGTTGGCATCAACTGCCATTCCTATGGAAAGAATAATACCTGCAATGCCCGGCAAAGTTAAGGTAGCATTTAAGCCCCTCATAATCGCCAGAAGCAGCAATGTATACAACAGTAAAGCAACATCAGCCACAAAGCCTGCAGCCCTATAGTATAAAAGCATGAACAAGAAAACGCCGGCCAGACCAATACCAAAAGCTTTAACACTCTTGTCTTTGGAATCCTGTCCCAAAGTCGGTCCAACAGTACGGTTCTCCATTACTTCCAATTTAACCGGCAAGGAACCGCTTCTCAGCAAAATAGCCAGATGCTCAGCTTCTTCCATGGTCTTAGAACCGGTAATCTGGGCCTTGCCACCAGTAATAGGTTCATTAACGACGGGGGCAGTTAAAACCTCCCCATCCAATAAAATAGCAATTTGCTTGCCTACATTTTTCATGGTCAAATCAGCAAATTTCTTGCCGCCTTCGTCGGAAAAGTCCAAGGTAACTACCGGCTGACCGTTTTGCTGTGCCGCCGCTTTGGAATCTTTCAGGTCTTTACCGGTCAAAACGGTTTTACCTTCCATATTCCTGAATTCCAATAAAGCAGTACGACCCATCATGGCAATAGCCTTTTCCGGATCTTTAACACCGGGCAGTTCCACAATAATACGATCCTTGCCCTGACGCTGAATAACAGGCTCGGTTAAACCCAGTTCATTAACACGGCGTTCAATGACCTTTACCGACCTGTTCATGGCATCGTCATCCACTTTTGCTTCCGGTGTCTCCACGGCCTGCAGGACCACGTGGGTACCACCTTGTAAATCCAGTCCCTGTTTAACAGTAGAAAGCAGCGGCTTGACTAAAAAGGCAAAAGCAGCAATTATACCTACTACTGAAATAAGGAATTTGGAAAAATTATCCCATCTCAAGTTTTTCTCCTCCTAACAAATTGTTTCATTTTTGCTTGCAAACTCTCAGACCGGTTTCCGTTACCAGATAACGGACATTCTGGTCATGAGCATTAACCGGCAGTTCTTCCACTACCTGTGCTTCAAAGGCTACGCCCATAGGCACTGCCTTGGCACATCGTGGCAGAAAGCGGTCATAATAACCGGCCCCACGGCCCATTCTATTGCCTTGGGCCGTATATGCTACGGCTGGCACTAGGATTAAATCAACCTCTGATGGGTCAATAACTTCATAAGGAGCCTGAGGCACCCTTATGCCGTACCGATCTTTTCCTAAATTTTTCAAAGATGTGAGACGGACGATTTCCATCTGCCCATTTTCTTCCAAAACATGAGGCACGCAAACAATTTTATCACTGTTTACGGCTTGTTGCAAGGCAGTGTCAACATTTACTTCCTTGCCCTGAGCCAAATAACCCATAATAATCTTACCTTCCAGGTAAAGTCTGCTGACACAAATATGGCTATTGATGGCCTTGTTGTCCTTGATCATTTCCCTGTTGCCTAATTTTGCAACTTTAGTTTTTATTTCCTGTCGTAAAGTATCCTTATCCATTTTATTTTTTAGGAGCCGTTTCTCTTAAATGACCAACTGCGCTCTTAATGAATTGGACTTCTACGTTTTCGGCAATTTTTAAAGTGATTTTATCATCGTGAATTTTTGTGATTTCACCAATAAGGCCACCGATAGTTACTACTTTAGAGCCTTCTTTTAAGGCATTCAGCATATCATTTCTTTGTTTCTGTTGTTTCTTTTGAGGTCTGTAAAGCATGAAATAGAATAATAAACCCATTAAAACTAAAGGCCAAATCGTTGTAACCGTTCCCATAAAATTAGTAGACATTGTTTTTCCTCCTATTTACCTTGTTGATAATTATCTAAAAAGTTTTTCCTGAATTCAGGGAAAACATCATTAGCGATTGCGGTACGCATATCCTTAGCAAATTTTAACAGAAAATGCAGATTATGTATAGATAGTAATCTTAAAGCTAAAATTTCTTCAGCTTTAAAAAGATGGTGAATATAGGCTCTGGTGAAGTTGCGGCAGGCATAGCAGTCACAATGTTCATCCAATGGCCTAAAATCATCCGTATACTGGGCATTCCGTACTACCAAACGCCCTGTAGGTACCATGGCCGTGCCGTTTCGAGCTACCCTTGTAGGATAAACACAGTCAAACATATCAACACCCAGATTGACGCTTTCCACCAGACAGTCAGGAGTTCCCACTCCCATTAAATACCTTGCTTTATCTTTAGGCAAATATTGGGTAGTATCACTCAATACATCATACATTATATCATGAGCTTCACCAACGCTTAAGCCTCCGATGCCAAAACCGGCAAAATCCATTTGAGTCAGGCTGTCAGCGCTGTATTTACGCAGGTCTTTGTACATGCCGCCCTGAACGATACCAAAAAGCCCCTGATCTTCTCTTTGTTTTGCTTCCAGACATCTTTTAGCCCAGCGCGTAGTTCTCTCGGTAGAATCCTTGGCGTATTTTTTCTCCGCCGGGTAAGGAATGCATTCGTCAAAAGCCATAATAATGTCGGCTCCCAAATCTTCCTGTACTCCTACGGAAATTTCCGGGTTCAGGAACTGCTTGGAACCGTCAATATGAGAACGGAAGGTCACTCCTTCCTCGGTAATTTTCCGCATGGCTCCTAAACTGAATACCTGAAATCCACCGCTGTCAGTAAGCATGCCTCTATTATAGTTCATAAACTTATGGAGGCCACCGGCCTGCTTAACCAATTTGGACCCCGGTCGCAAAAACAAGTGATAAGTGTTGGCCAGGATTACCTGAGCTTCCATGTCATACAGTTCTTCGGGAGTCAGGGTTTTCACTGTGGCCTGAGTTCCCACCGGCATGAACATAGGAGTGTCAAATGTGCCGTGGGGCGTATGCAGTTTGCCCAGACGTGCCCCGCTCCGGGAGCACTCTTTAATCAATTCGTAATAAACAGGTTGCATATAATCTCCTAGTATCTATGTTATCTTGCCCTTCTCCATCCCGCTCTTACTTTATAAACATAGCATCGCCGAAGCTGAAGAAGCGATATTTTTCCTCCACTGCCACTTGGTAAGTGTGAAGCATAATCTCACGTGTAGATAGTGCGGACACTAGCATGAGCAGTGTGCTTTGCGGCAGGTGAAAATTAGTAACCAAGGCGTCTACGAATCTGAATTTATAGCCCGGATAAATGAAAATTTTGGTCCAGTTACCGCCGGCTTTGATTTCGCCCGTCGCCCCTGCTGCTTCCAGGGTACGAACCGAAGTTGTGCCTACGGCCACAATACGTCTGCCGGCCCTTTTGGCCTTGTTAATAGCTGCCGCTGCGTCCGGTGTGATGGTATAGAATTCACTGTGCATTTTGTGGTCTTCCACGCTTGCTTCGCTCACCGGCCTAAAAGTTCCCAGTCCTACATGCAAAGTCACGAATACTTCTTCCACTCTCATATCTTTAATCTTTTGCAAAAGTTCTTTGGTGAAATGCAGTCCGGCAGTTGGTGCCGCAGCACTGCCTCTCTCTCTGCTGTACACAGTCTGATAACGTTCTTTATCTTCCAATGGTTCTGTAATATAAGGAGGCAAAGGTGTCTCGCCCAGCCTGTCCAAAATTTCTTCAAAAATTCCGGTAAAGATAAATCTGGCAATACGTCCGCCAAAATCCGTGGTCTCCAAGATTTCGCAGCTTAATTCATCACTGAATTTTACAATGGTGCCCGGTTGTACCCTTCTTCCCGGCTTAACCAGCACTTCCCAATCTGTACCATTGATTCTTGTTAGCAGAAACACTTCAATTCTGGCGCCGGTTTCTTTAAAACCGTGTAATCTGGCCGGAATTACTCTGGTATCGTTGAATACCAGCAAATCACCGGGCTGCAAATATGAGGGCAAATCATAAAAGTGCTTATGTTCCAACTCTCCTGTAGCTTTATTGACGATTAAGAGCCTGGAATGGTCTCGTGGCTCCATAGGATGTTGCGCTATTAACTCTTTGGGTAATTCGTAATTAAAATCCGTAACCTGCATTTTTTCTCCTAGTATATTCTTTCTATGTTTGTCCCTTTATAGTAATGCTTCAAAATAGTCTTGTAATAGTCCTTCTTTTTTCTGGCCTCCGGCAGCATGCTCATGCCTCTGGCCCCCCACTGACTCATACCCAGCCCATGTCCCCAACCGTTGCCGACAAAATATATCTTTTCATCTTTTACATTGCTCAGATAATGGTAGTCTCCCATAGTACCCGCATTTCTGCTTCTTTTATCCTGTTTTATATTAATCTTTTTTTCGCCTACAGGCATACCATAACTGTTAAGAATGGGCACATCAATGTAGTCCGGCCTATTAAGTCCTACCGTAATATCAAATAAAGTGCTGGGCAGATTAAGAATGCTCCGGAGCTTATTGCCCTCCAAAGTCACACTCCCTGTCTTGCCCTTAATGGTGATTTTCTTCACTCTGCCACTGGTTCCTCTATCGCTGGACCAACCGGCCGGGGCTTTCTTCCTGGCTGACAATCTGATTCCTTCCAGAATCCCTACCTTGTAACCTGATTGTTCCAATGCTTTCTGAATATCATCTCTGGTAAAAGTTTTGTTCCAGCTATAATTGGGGGAATCTTTATCGTAATCAACTACCGGCTGTAAATAAGGCACGTCATTACCCCAGACATTAACGGCACTTTCCGTGTAGCCACCGCTGCAGCTGTGGAAAAATGCCTGAATGGGATTATCGTTGTAGGTCACCACCACGCCCCTTGTCATATCAACAATCTTGTTGGTATTAGCGTGTTCTGCGGCGATGCCGCCGTAAACCTGCCCCATGTCATTGCTTCGTACATCATAGAACTCATTTCTGTTATTGTTAATGGCGTACATGGCGAAGCTTCTAGCCGCCACTGCCTGTGCCTTTACTGCTTCATCAGGCCACAAAGGAATGACTTCTTTAGCCACAACGCCATACAAATAATATTCTACAGGCAGTACATTAAGTACGCTTAAACGCCTGCGGTCATTATCCAAGGAAGCAGTAATTGCTCCTCTATAGGTTTTTTTATTAATACTCAAAGGCATTTTAGGATTACCGGCCCGCAGAGAAACCCGATTCCCATTGAGCTTTTTATTGTCAATAAATAAGCTGCCGTTTTTCACACTGATAAAATGTGTGCCCGGTTTCACTTTAACAGTTCCACTGCCGGCCACTTCTGCCCTAACTTCCCCTTGAGAGGCAAACTGGGCGGAGAATTGATTAACCACCAGCCCCACTCTAATATTAGGCCCCATACTTCCGGCCATGACCGGAAGGACATTCATCATCACAAACAACAAGGTTACGAACAATACTTTTAGCATGAAACACCTCCGCCTTGTCTTATTTTACTTCGCTCTGCTTACGGGGCTTTTTCTCATATCTGTCCCGCTCGCTGAAAATACAACCGCAATAAGGCTGACGATACATCCCCAGACGGATGCTGATTTCCGTCCCTTCCTGATAACCAGTTCTGAAATCTTCATAGTAAAAAGGAATGCCATACTTTGCAGCAGCAGCCTGAGCCGTAGTTTTAATTAATTCATGTCTCTGATAAGGGCTGACCAATAACGTGGTGGAAAAGGCATCAAAACCATTTTCCTTGGCATACTTGGCCGCCTGCTCCAGACGCACCCTGTAGCAATAGGCACAGCGCACGCCCGGTTCACTCAGCATGCCGGCTAGTGTTGTTTCCAACGGATAGCTCTTATCGGCAACCAATTTATATTTTTTCAGTTGGCAATATTCCCGCAAAGTATTTAAGCGTTTCTTAAATTCTTTATAGGGATGAATATTGGGATTGAAATAATACAATGTGAAATCCTTGCCTGCTTCCTGCAAATGCTTTGTAGGATAAACAGAACAGGGCCCGCAACAAACATGTAATAAAATATTCATGACAACACCTTATTTTTCCGGCACTTTCATTCCCAAGTATTCATAGGCAGCCGGTGTGGCCTGTCTGCCCTTGGGGGTCCGCTGGAGAAGTCCCAGCTGCATCAGATATGGTTCATAGACATCTTCCAGTGTTTCTGTTTCTTCGTTCAAAGCCGCCGCCAGAGTTTCCACCCCTACAGGCCGGCCGTTAAAATCTTTTACTAATTTAGTTAAAAGCCTTCTGTCATTTCTGTCCAGTCCCTTTACATCAATATCCAAACGGGCAAGGGCTGCCCGGCAGGTTTCTTCTTCGATATGTTCCTTTCCTGCTACTTGGGCGAAATCCCTGACTCGCTTCAGTAGCCTGTTAGCTACACGAGGTGTGCCTCTTGACCTAAGGGCGATTTCATGAGCCCCTTCCCGGGAAATATCTACCTGAAGAATTTCAGCCGCTCGTTGGACAATAATCTGCAAATCCTCCGGCTTGTAAAATTCCAGGTGACAAATCACCCCGAACCTGTCACGGAGAGGTGCCGCAATGGACCCCATTCTGGTAGTGGCCCCAATCAAGGTGAACTTGGGCAAATCCAGACGCACACTACGTGCCGCCGGTCCTTTACCTATAATAATATCCAAAGCGTAATCTTCCATGGCAGAGTACAAGATTTCTTCCACGCTCTTGGATAATCTGTGAATTTCATCAATGAATAGAACATCATTGTCTCCCAAATTAGTCAAAATCGCAGCAAGATCCCCTTGTCTTTCAATGGCAGGGCCACTGGTTACCCTAATATTAACTTTTAATTCATTGGCAATAATATTGGCCAATGTGGTTTTCCCCAGTCCCGGAGGACCGTAAAGCAAAACGTGATCCAAGGCTTCTTTTCTGTCCAAAGCAGCTTTAATGAAAATGCTCATATTCTGCTTGACTTTGGTCTGACCGATGTATTCGGCCAAACGCCTTGGTCTCAGGCTATATTGCCAGGTATCCACATCTTGCTCTTGTCCGGCAATAACTCTGTTTTCCTGGTCCATTATTTCCTCCCGGCCATATTTTTCAGTGCACGGCGAATTAATTCCTCTGCCGTTAATTTATCTTTGTCTTCTATATTCTGGAGTACCGGCACAATTTCCGAATTGGCATAGCCTAAAGATGTGAGCGCCGCTATGGCTTCACCCATTGGCGTATCCGTATTGACGGTTCCGGTGCTGTCGGTAAATCCGTCTTGAACACCGGCCATGGTACCGATTTTTTCCTTTAATTCCAGCAGCATTCTTTCTGCTGTTTTCTTGCCGATACCCGGTAATTTGGTTAAATACTTCAAATCCTTGCTTTGGATGGCCAAATAAAAATCGTCCACCTTAGACCCTGACAAAATACCCAGAGCCCCCTTGGGCCCAATACCACTGACGCTAATCAGCTGCATAAATAAATTGTAAGCTTCTCTGGTAGCGAAACCATAAAGTGTCAGTGCATCTTCCCGGACACCCAAATGAGTATAGAGCTTCACTTCCTTGCCTACCGACAGGCTCTGCAAATCTCCCGCTGCCATAAAAATTCTATAGCCTAGGCTGCCGGTATCTACGAAGCAGAAATTCTTGCCGATATAGTCAACTTTTCCACGCACAAAAGCAATCATTTTCTCAGCTCCCTAACCGCCAAGCCACCGATTTGGGAGTGGAGGCCGCAAATGGCAATAGCCAAGGCATCCGCCACATCGTCTGGTTTAGGCTTATCTTTAATATTCAACAATTTTTGTACCATAAATGTTACCTGATTTTTGTCGGCCCGGCCGGTGCCCGTAATAGCTTGCTTAATCTGGATGGGTGTGTATTCCACTACCGGCAGATCTTTCAGGGCCGCCGTCAACACAATGACACCTCTAGCCTGTCCTACTGCAATAGCAGTTGTAACGTTCCTATTAAAGAACAGTTTTTCCACGGACATGAAATCAGGTTTATACAAATCTATTAAGGAAGACAACTCTTCAAATATTTTCCTCAGGCGCATTTCCGGCTTTTCGTCCTTGTCAGTAAAAATCGCCCCATAGTGAATGGGTTTCAGACGATTGCCGGTCATTTCTACCAGCCCGTAACCGCATATGGCCGTTCCCGGGTCAATTCCTAATGCTAGCATAAATTATCTCCCTAAAACAAAGTAACCGGCCATCCTGCAAAGGGGTACTGTGCCCCTGTACATTCTAACCGGCCTTAATATTACTCTTCTTCCTCTGGCAAATCCGCATTGGTGTAGACGTCCTGCACATCATCCATATCTTCGAACTCGTCTATCATCTTTTGAACCTTTGCAGCTGCCTCGCCTTCTAAAGCAACAGTAGTATCCGGCACTAAAGAAATCTCGGACATGGCAACCTCGATATTGTTATCGGCCAAGGCCTTTTCTACTGCATCGTAGTCCTCAGGAGCCGTAGTGATTTCAAAACCGTCCTCTGTAGACTGCATATCTTCGGCGCCTGCCTCCAGAACAATGCCCAGCAAATCATCCTCGCTGGGAGCCTCTTCCTTAGCCACGGCAAAAATACCCTGACGCTTGAACATCCAATTAACGCAGCCGGTCTCACCCATATTCCCGCCTTTGGAAAATACGTGACGAATATCTGCAGCAGTACGATTTCTATTATCTGTCAAAGCGGCAACCATCATAGCTACACCGGAAGGCCCATAGCCTTCGTAAGTGATTTCTTCGTAATTGGAAGCATCTGCAGCGCCTTCGCCTTTGGCAATAGCTCTCTTGATGTTGTCCTTAGGTATATTATTAGCTCTGGCTTTGGATAAAGCCAGTTTTAATCTCATATTACCGGTAGGGTCAGAACCACCCATTTGTACTGCAATGGTTATTTCCCTTCCTATCTTGGTATTAACTTTGCCTTTTAAGGCATCTGCTTTACCTTTTTTAAATTTAATATTTGCCCACTTGGAATGACCTGACATCTTAAATTCCTCCCGAAAAAATTTGTACTGGGATATATTACCACAAAGAGAACCACGGCGCAAATTTACTCTGCCCCGCAACCATTTCTGTTGCCTCTTCAAGATAGCAATCCAATATGTTATAATCTAGCATGTAATATCATACCATAGATTTAGCGAAAATTTAAGCTTATAAGGAGAAAAAAATGAAAAAAATGCTAAATTCCTTACAATTTACCCCTTCAGGAGATTTACCCAGAAAAGAAGTCCCTGCTCTTCACAAATGGCATATTAACGACATTTTCCCCTCTCAGGACGGGTGGGAAAGTGCTGTGGAAGCCACTACTAAGCTACTTGGCAAACTTGCCGCCTATCATGGAACATTGAACACCAAGTCCCAAATCCTGGCCTGTTTAAAGTTGGAAGACGCTATTAGTGAAAATATCGAGAAAATCTACCCCTATGCCCGGCTGCAAAAAGATGCCGACGGCACTGACAATACTGCCCAAGTGCTCACAGGCAAGGCAGAAGTGCTCCTGGCCAACTGCAACAACGCCTCGGCCTTTGTGGAGCCTGAATTGCTGTCCCAGCCGGAAAATTTGCTTCAAGCTTTAGTCGCAGACCCGGATTGCAAAGAATATGCTCATCTTCTGGCCAATTTGCTCCGGCAGCGCAAGCATGTGCTCACCATTGCCGAAGAGAACCTGCTGGCCCAAAGCTCCCTGTCCGCCGGTGCCCCGGAGGAAATTTTTCACACTTTAGTAGGTGCTGACCTGAGTTTTCAGGATGTTGTGGACAAGAACAACAATACTAAAAAAGTCAGCGAAGGCAGCTATTTGCTGAGCATGACCAGTCCTGACAGGACTTTACGGGAAAACACTTTCACTTCTCTCATGACTTCCTATCACCAATTCCGCAATACTTTGGCGGCCACCTTAAATGCCAAGGCCAGAACCAGCCACTTCTACGCTAGGGCCAGAAAATACAGTGATGCCAGGGAAAGCTCCTTAGACGAAGAAAATATTCCTGTTTCTTTATATGACAATTTGCTGTCTACCGTAGAGCAAAATTTGCCGGCCCTTCACGAATACATGGCTTTGAAAAAAACAGTCCTTAAGGTGAGCCAACTTCATCCTTACGATATTTATCTTCCCTTGACGGCTAAAGGGGGCGAAACCTTCCATTTCACTTTCGAGGAAGCTAAAGCCACCGTGTTAGATGCCCTGAAACCACTGGGCGAAGCTTATCTTCATGATATTAAGGCCGCCCTGGAAAGCGGATGGATTGATGTTTATGAGAATAAAGGCAAGCGGAGCGGTGCCTATTCCTGGGGAGTCTACGGAGTACATCCCTATGTACTGCTGAACTACCAGCCCCGCTACAACGGAGTCACCACTCTGGCTCATGAAATGGGACACGCTATGCACAGCTATTACAGCAACAAGACTCAGCCTTTCCCTACAGCGGAATATACGATTTTCTGTGCTGAGGTTGCTTCTACTACCAACGAAGCCCTCTTGCTGGAATATATGCTCAAGAAAGCCGATCACGAACAGAAAATTTTCTTGCTGAACCAATTTCTGGAAGCGGTGCGAACCACTGTCTACAGGCAAACCCAATTTGCCCAATTGGAAAAAATTATCCACAATAAAATATCCGCCGGGGAAACATTAACAGCGGATTACATGGAAGATTTATGGCATGGCCTGAATCTGAAATATTACGGCAGTGCCTTTACCGTGGATAAACTGCTGGATTGCGAATGGTCCAGAATTCCCCATTTCTACACACCCTTCTACGTGTACAAATACGCTACGGGCTATTCTGCGGCTACAGCCTTTGCTGAGGATCTGCTATCCGGAGACGAAGCCAAACGGGACAAATATCTAAACTTCTTGAAATCCGGCGGCAGCGATTACTCCCTGAATATTCTCAAAAACGCCGGTGTAGACCTAACCACGCCGCAACCGGTCCAAGTCACTTTGGACAAGTTCAAAGCTAAATTAGCAGAGCTAAAGTCGTTGCTATAAGTGTACAAAAATAGACAGGCCCAGAGGTCTCCCACAAGGAGAGGCATCTGAGCCTTTTCTCATTTCTTAGAATATTGAAAGATCCATTTCTTGTTCCAGGTCTTCCAGCACCGCAATGCCGGCCAAAGAATTGCCTTTGGGATCTAGGCTGGGGCCATATACGCCGATGCCCATCTTGCGTGGTACCACGGACATAATACCGCCGCCTACGCCGCTCTTGGATGGCACGCCCACCCGTACGGCGAATTCCCCTGATTCATCATACATACCGCAAGTCACCATTAAGGTCTTAATAATACGTGCCAGACGAGGTGTCAAAATCCGCTCCCCGCTGCTAAGTACTCCGTCATTGGCCAGGAAAAGTCCCAGCTGGGCAATGGTATGAGCAGTTACCTCCATGGAACATTGCTTGAAATAAACGTCCAGGGCAGCCGGCACATTACCTTCAATAACACCGTCCCCTTTAAGATAGTAACCCATGGCCCAGTTAGTGAACCCGGTTTCCTTTTCACCGCAATAAATTTTGTAATTAACCTCAATGGAAGGGTCTTCCGTAACTTTTCTGGCAAATTCCAAAAGCCGCTCAAAACGAGCTCTTTCATCGGGTCCCTTGATCATAGAGGCCATAGCGATAGCCCCGGCATTAATCAAAGGATTGCAAGGTTTCTTGCTTAAAGATGTTTCTAGTTTCTGGATTGAATTAAAGGGATCGCCGGATGGCTCCATTCCTACCTTGGAGAAAACTTTTTCTTCTCCGTTATCTAGCATCGCCAGCATCAAAGTAATAATCTTGGAAATACTTTGAATAGTAAAACGGGTATCACAATCACCGTAATAATATTCTTTACCATTAACAGCTTTAATCACAATACCTAAAGCATCTTTCCGTGCTTTGTCCAACTCCGGGATATAATGCGCTACTACACCTTTGTCCGTTAGTGGCCTATTTCGTTCGACTATTTTCTTGAGCAAAGCTTCAATTTCCATGAATACCTCCGGTTTAATTTTTTATAATATTAAATATATTCTGAGTATTTTCTATCCTCAGTATACAATATTCATGGTAAAAGTCAATTAAACTTGTGGACAAAAATGGCTGAGATACTCCCTTGGGAAAATTATCTCAACCATTTTCTAATTATATTTTTGTCTTAACCGCCCGTTAGCCTATTCCTTTGCTTCTGTGCTCTTTGCCTCTTCCTTGTCAGGCAGATTTAACTCGTTTTTTACCTGGTTTTCCATATCCTCTTTAGGAATAACTTGCGAATGCAAAACACGAGCATCCTTTAGCGCTGCCAAATTAGCAGGAATAGGTGCTTTACTCTCCTTGCTCAGCCTATCCAGGATTTGGAAATCGTCCAACGGTGATAAATCCTCACTGGGCTCCAATGCCCCTAAAACGACTTTACCGAACTTAAAAGGACTGGCCGTAGACAGAACAATACTGTAAGTATTGTCGCTGGTCAGCAGCCGATATTTCTCTAAGGCCCTATAGGCCACAGCCGTATGGGGATCCAGTAAATAATTATAGTTGACGAAAACATTACTAATAGTTTCCGTAGTCTCTATTTCGTCTACCCAAGAACCGAAGAAGGTACTCAAAATCCTGTTCTGAATATTTTTCCCTACACTGTAGGTTCCCTTGATGGCCAGTTCTTCCATCCATTTGCCAACCTGAACCGTATCGTGGCCGGTAACCTCGTAAAGCAATCTTTCCAGATTGCTGGAAACAAGAATATCCATAGAAGGGGAAATCGTCTTATGAAATTCCCGCTTTCTGTTATAAATTCCTGTATTGATGAAGTCCGTCAGCACGTTATTGCTATTGGAAGCACAGATTAATTTGTTCACCGGCAATCCCATTAGCGTAGCAATATAACCGGCAAAAATGTCCCCGAAATTACCTGTGGGCACAGAGAAATTAACCTTTTGGCCAATCTTGATTTTCTTTGCCTTTACGGCATCGGCGTAGGCACTGAAATAATACACTATTTGCGGCACCAATCTTCCCCAGTTAATGGAATTGGCCGAAGACAAAGCGCAGCCTTCTCCTGCCATAAGCGTGCCCAGAGCAGTATCCCCAAGAATTTCCTTGACACCTTTTTGAGCATCGTCAAAATTACCCTCCACCGCAAAAACATGAACATTCTTCCCTTGCTGGGTTATCATCTGCTTTTTCTGCATGGGGCTGACGCCCTGCTCCGGATAGAAAACTATAATTTCCGTCCCCGGCACATCGGCAAATCCCGCCAAAGCAGCCTTGCCAGTATCTCCGGAAGTAGCTACTAAAACAACAATTTTCTTTTGTTCCCCGGTTTTCGCCATTGACTTAGTCAAAAGAGCAGGCAGCATTTGCAGGGCCATATCTTTGAAAGCAGACGTAGGACCATGCCACAGCTCTAAAACATCAATGTCCTTAGTCAAAGTGTGCAAAGGAGCCGGAAAACCGCCAAATTTTTCCGGATTATAAGCAGCATCAATACACCCTTTGAGCTCCTCCTCGGAAAAATCCGTCAAAAATTTGCTCAAAACCGTCAGGGCTCTTTCTTTGTAATCACAACTGCCCATGGCGTCAATCTCTGCCTTGGAAAGAGCAGGATACTCCTGGGGTATGTACAACCCGCCATCAGAAGCTAAGCCCCCTGTTATAGCGTGAGCAGAGCTTACCATTTCTGTTTTTCCTCTGGTACTTAAATATAACATTATGTTACCAACTTTCTTTTTAAAAATGCACAGTAATAATAACATAAAAGGACAATAATTTCTACTGTTTTCCGTGGGCGTTATTATTACACACTGTTTTTATGTGCTATTTTATTTGCGTTTGCACTCTAAAATCATGTGTTAATTTATCTAAACATTGTCGAGAATACCCCACCTCAATGGTGGCGGAGTGATTAAGTTGCGGGAATCTGTCACGGACTATTTTTCTCATTCATTATGAAATAGTGTTCCCTGCACTACTTGCAGTAGATCAGCTGGTTTAATAATTATCTGCAGGCCACGCAGGCCGCCGCTAATGGCAATCTGGGGCCAGTTTTGGGCAGAATCGGACAAATAGACAGGATAATGTTTCTTGGCACCTATAGGACTGCAGCCCCCTCTGATGTAACCGGTAAGAGGCAGCACTTCTTTCAAATGAACCAGCTCAGCTCTCTTATTGCCTGAAGCTTTGGCCAAAGCTTTCAGATTAAGCTCGGCATCTCCTGCAATCACGGCAAATATTACACCGGTTTTATCCCCTCGCACACACAGTGTTTTAAAAACCTGGTCTGCAGGCATTCCTACTTCTGCCGCCACATGAACAGCCTCCAGATGCTCCGGATCAACTTCATAAGTTTTCAGTTCATATGGTATATGCGCCTCGTCTAAAATTCTCGCCGCATTAGTTTTCTTAATTTTCATATCCGGCCTCCTGTGTGTTATAATATTGACAAAAAGTGGTTCGCTGTCCCAGCTCTATTTCTTCGCACCGACTCATCTTGCTGACAGCTATCACACGAATTCAAGCACCATCCCCATTTTGTCATCTTGTCACATTATAACAGATTAGCGGAGGAACGTTAAAGTGAAAATTAAAATAGCCTGTGCCCAAATAGAAATTATCCCGGGCCAACCGGGACTGAATACAGAAGTCGCTCTCAAGGCCGTCACTGCTGCCAAAGAAGCTAAAGTGGATGTTTTGCTGCTGCCGGAAATGACCATTCCCGGCTATTTGCTGGGAGATTTATGGGAACAGGACGCCTTCCTGGGCGACTGTGCCGCTTACGGTGCAGAACTCATTGCCGCTTCTCAGGATATTTGTATAGTCTTTGGCAATATCGCTTTGGACAAAGATAAAATTAACGATGACGGACATCCCAGAAAATATAATGCCGCATTCGTAGCCCAAAATGGCAAGCTCATTTCAGGAGCTCTGCCCTATGCTTTTGTCAGCAAAACTAATCTGCCCAATTACCGGGAATTTGACGACAGCAGATATTTTCACGATGTGAAAAAACTAGCTGACGAATTGCCCGGTAAAATCTGTGAAGAATTACTGCAGCCCATTAAAGTTGATTTGCGTGGAGAGACCGTTTCTCTGGGCATTATGCTCTGCGAAGACGGTTGGACAGATAATTACTACTGGAAAGTGCCGGAAATTATGGCCAAAAACGGTAGCCAGATTCTCTGCAATATTTCCTGCTCTCCTTATACACTTGGCAAAAATTTGAAACGGCACAAGCTGTTCGGTGCTCAGGCCAAAGAGTGTCAAGTGCCGCTACTGTACTGTAATAATATCGGCGTGCAAAATAACGGTAAAAATATTTTCACCTATGATGGTGGCAGCAGCATTTACAATGCCAAGGGAAAACTAATTGCCTCTGCTCCGGAATTTACCTCTGCCCTACTAGTCAGTACTTTTGACACAGCAACGAGAGAAATCACATCCGAGGCAGGACTCGCTCCCGAAGCTGAAGGTACAGCCGCCGTCTACAAAGCCTTACGCTTTGGAACAAGCAAATTCTTGGCAGCCGCCCATATAAAAAAAATGACCATCGGAATTTCCGGTGGTATTGATTCCGCGGTTACATCCGCGCTCTATGTAGATATTTTAGGACCGGAAAATGTGCTTCTGGTCAATATGCCCAGCATTTATAATTCTAATCTGACGAAAAATCTGGCTCAGGAAATGGCCATAGCTTTAGAGGCAAATTACACTATTGTTCCCATTCAAAAAGCTGTGGATATGACCGTGGAACAATGCGGTAGTTCCATTCATAATTACGCCCAAAACAAAGATTTTAAATTAATGGTAACTTCCTTTGCCAAAGAAAATATCCAGGCAAGAGACAGAGGCTCTAGAGTACTGGCAGGTCTTGCTGCTTCCTTCGGGGGCGTCTTCTCCTGCAATGGCAACAAAGCGGAGCTCACTGTAGGCTATGGAACCTTCTACGGGGATTTAGCCGGCTGCCTGGCCGTTCTTGGTGACCTGTGGAAACATCAGGTCTATGCTCTAGGCCATTACCTAAATGAAAAAGTTTATAAAAAGGCCGTTATTCCTGAGCAAATTTTTACCATCGCTCCCAGTGCAGAATTGTCAGCGGCTCAGACCGTGGGCAAGGGTGGCGATCCTATTATCTATCCCTATCATGACTATTTGTTCAGAAGCTTTCTGGAAAGATGGCATAAAGCCTCGCCGGAAGCCATCCTCACCTGGTACATGGATGGTACCCTGGAAGAAAAAATCGGCTGTGAAAAAGGCTTAGTTAAAAAACTTTTCCCCACTCCACGGGCCTTCATTGATGACTTGGAACGCTGGTGGAATCTCTTCGCCGGACTGGCTGTGGCAAAACGCATCCAGGCACCGCCTATCGTAACCGTGAGCCCCAGAGCCTATGGTTTTGATTACCGTGAAGCCCAGCTGAGACCCTACTACTCCAGAAAATACCTAGCATTAAAAGTGAAGTTGTGACTAAAAAGACTGGCATCTTTGTAACGCCGCAGTGATTTTCTGCGGTGGGACAAAGGTTCCAGTCCTTTTTTGTCACACTTTTATATTGTAATTTTCGGTTCTTGTACTTTTCCCTCACAATACAACAGTGGACTAGTCAATCTTAATTGCGTTGACAATAG
The DNA here is from genome assembly GCA_036788835.1 of Acidaminococcaceae bacterium. Taxonomy (GTDB): domain Bacteria; phylum Bacillota; class Negativicutes; order Acidaminococcales; family Acidaminococcaceae; genus JALCSJ01. Next base: position 12,172 of record DAIQMR010000005.1, on the reverse strand, counting down.
CTATTTATGTAATTATGACATATGTATTTGAACCTCTATTTGTCAGATTGTGTTAGCAACAAAAAACATTTGCAAACGCACAACCTTTAGTGTCGGGCTCATGCCATTGCTATTTTTACTTTTCTTCGTGATATTCCTGCTCTACGTTCACATTCCAAATGCTGTTTTGGGGAACTTTGCCCTGAACTGCCTTTACTGCCTCTATAGCAGTGAGCATGGAATGGTCCATGTTGTTATAGCGATGCTGCCCATTACGGCCGATGCAATACAACCCCTCTATGCCTTGCAGATAATCCCGTACCCGGGCGAAATCCTTGTAGCTGCCAAAGTAGGCCGGATAGGCTTTCTTTACTTTGGCATAGGTAGAATCCAGAACGTCCTGTTTGTCCACGACTCCAATCTTAACTAACTCACTAATGGCCATGGTTACAAAATCCTTTTGCTCCATCTGCCACAGCTCATCACCCTCGTTGCAGAAATACTCCAGCCCTACCCACACTGTATGCTCTAAATCCTTCACCATATAAGGCGACCAATTATTAAATATTTGCAGCCGCCCCAGTTTCACCCCATGTTCCTGAATATAAATCCAACAGTCAGGAACAATATTGCCCACGGTTTTAAACTGAGTGGTATTACGAATCTGTAACTTATTTACTAACAGTCCCACCGTAATAAAATCTCGATAAGGCAAATCAGCAGCGACTTTCTTTACGGCATCAGGAATATCTTCTTGATAAGCAGCCAGAAAATCTTTGATGGCCATAGATGAGAAAAGTAAGTCTCCCTCTAAACTCTGAGACTGGTCTTCCCCGTTTTCCACTGTTCCTGCTCCATCGGGCAGGTTTCCAGCAGCTCTTCTTCTCGCAGTCACCACAAATTCCCCGGCAGAATTTTTCTTGATGGCCGTTACTTCCTGGTCAGTAAGAATCTGCCCGCCTTTTTCCCGAATTTTCTTGGCCAGGACTTCCCACATTTGGCCGGGCCCATACTTAGGATAGTTAAACTCCTCAATAAGTGATGTTTCCGTAGAATGACTGGCCCCCGTCATTTTTCCCAACACATCTTTCATAATGGCAATAATGGACAAACCCTTGACCCGTTGTTTTCCCCAATCAGGGGAAATTTTACTGGGATGTAGTCCCCAGACCTTTTCCGTATAATTTTCAAAAAACATACTATACAAAACCTTGCCGAAACGATTGATATAAAAATCTTCCAAGCTATTTTCCGGCCGTTTAACAACCAGAGAATAGCAGTAACTGAACCCTACCTTAAAGAGGTTAGCAAACCCTAGGTTCTTGATAGTGGTCATACTAACCGTAATAGGATAGGAAAAGAAATGCCGCAAATAATAAATACGTGATACCCGGCGCCGCCGGAGAAAAACCGTATCTTCGGCCTCCGGATCAACTCCCTCAGCCGGATAGTTATTGTGAATGCCTAGAATTTTCTCGTCTTTGGAGGGTGCTCCCTGGGGCGGCAGCAATTCCTGCCACAGAGCCTCTACCTCAGGAACCTTGGTGAAAAAACGGTGACCACCCAGGTCCATTCGATTTCCTTTATAGTTAATAGTCCCGGCAATGCCGCCGATTCTGTCCTGTGCTTCCAGAACAATGGGCTGTATATCCGTATTTTTCAGCAGCTCATAGGCCGCCGTCAGTCCGGCCGGTCCGGCCCCGATAATAAGACAAGTTTTCTTAGGAACCATAGTTTGCTCCCTTCACTCCCAATTATGTGCTTGCTCCCTTAATGTTCACCAATTCTTTTTTAGTGCTTTTTCGCCAAATATTTATAGAAGGTTTTTTCCTGGTAATCCAAACACAGGAAATTAGCAAAATCTTTTTTTACTTCCTCCCGGCCCAGCTTAGTAAAAGTATCTCCTATCCTTACTTCATCCGCTCTTACCACTAAAACTTTTAATTTAATACATTGACCTATGGATGAAGTCATTTGTTGAAGAGGTGTCAAGGCAGCTATAATCAGCAAAGCGTAAACTACAAAAAAACGTATCTTCCATTGCTTACTGTTCCAGACCTGTAAAACATACTGCATGACTAAAATCATTAATAGATAAAAGCTGAAAATAGAACCATTCCAACATAAATCACAACCCCTACCCAGTCTTAACAGAGGAAAGACCATGAGACTCAGCAATGTAATCCACCAAAGTTTTTTCTCAGTAGTATCTTTATAAATTAGTCCCATAAACAGGCCAAACTGCAAAATATAATAAAGAAGTAACATGCCTGTCCGCTCAATACCATAGCCAGCCATAGGTGCAGAAAAATAACCTAATCTCCCTGCGGCATTGCTATTACATGTAAAATACAACCAGAATACTGGACACACACTCAAAATAGCCGAGATGTTTTCCCGAGAACATGTTTCTCGAAAAACACTGGCAACTGCGCCTTTACGCACATTCTGACAAAATTCCACTAGGAACAAAGAAAGCATGGTGAAAAAAAATCCTAAAAAACCAAAGGGGGAAAAAGGCAAAACCAATAAACCTATTAAGGCATAATATTTAACTTTTCGCGTAAAAAGAAATAACATTAAACCCAATAAAACTGGCACAAACTGATTGTAAATATTACCAAGGCTGTCAAAAACGGTGCGCACCATATATGCCAATGGATAACCATCTACTATGAAATTAGTATACCACCAGGTATCCCATCCCCAGCGTGATAATTTTACCAAAGAATTACTCCAAAACATATTAACCACGGTAACCCCAAGCAAAGACAGCCCGCTCCAAAATAAAAATCCTAAGGTAACAAGAACAACCTGTTCTTTTTTTACTTGTAAGTAATTAAAAAGTAATTGGAGAAAAATCCTCAAGCCGAAATATGTCCAGAGAATCAGAATAATATTACTGGTGGTATCACTTAAATTAAAAAGAAAAGAAATGCCGGCCGGCATTAACCAATAAGTTAGATAATAAACCAGCGCACTTTGCGATGCTTCATAAACCAGCGGCCAGGGCCTATTAATCAGGTCCTGATAAATAGCACTGCGCCAGGGTGCATCATAGCCTTCACTGCCAATAAAACTTCCATGGCCTGTCAAAAGTAAATAGACGAAAACCAAGAGAAAGGCAATGGCTAATTCATTTGTGAATGAAACAGGCAACTCCTGATATTTTTCAGTTAAAGTTTTATTTAACCGATAACAGGCATAGCTCAATAATCCTGTACAAATAATCCCCACACCCAGTTGCAGCCAAAAAAGGAAAAACAGGCATACGGGCACAGCTAGATATAAGACAGCCAAAGTTATGGTTTTACAGTGCACTTGCAGCTTCTTCATTTTTCCCCCGACTAACTAATTTTCTTTTCTTACTTTTTATTTCTATTTTCTATCACATGAAATTGAGGAAAACTCCCCAATAAATCTTCCCTCATATAAATATAAAGAAAGAAATCATGAAGCGTGTTCTTCCAAATAGTTACTACCGGAAATTCCTTAATGGGAACATATTGAGGTGAGTTGGGAAATACATCTCTTATTCCAGCATCTTCACCAATGATAAAATCAGGTTGTCCCAATTTTCTTACTTGTTGAAGATATTTTTCCTTAGGTAATATTTTATATTCATGATAGGAATAGTTAGTTCCACCCCCATCTAAATTTTGTAAAATATTATGTGGAAAATAGCAATTTATGGCAAAAGTACCTGTTACAACATTGTCTATGGACAATTCCCTGTTTTCTTTATAGTCTGGGGCAACCCAAATTTTGTAATCTGTTAATTTATTTTCTTTAATCATTGCAGCAATCTTGGCACTGGGATCCGTATCATGCAAAACATTGGTTTTGCATGCCTCCCAAGTCCAGGAAAGATTAATACCAAAAATAATAAGACAGCAGCACAGCAAACAAGCTTTAACAAAGATATATTCCCAAGGGTAAGTGAATTTTTGTTTTACAGCTTGCTCAATAGCGTCCAAAGCTTCCTTATCATACCATAGCTGCCATATAATAAATACATAGAAACAGCCCCAAATCCCGGTATGGTAGAGATTCCAATAAACCAAGGAACCCAATATATTCATTAAAAGCAAAGGAGTAAGAAATAAAAGCGCCTTTTTCTCTTTTAAACTCATATAAAGCAGAAACAGATTGAACAATACGCCATAGGTATAGGAAACAACCCAGTTAACTGCTACCAATGCCATATAAAAACCTTGAGAAGGGACCAATTTCAGGTATTCTTGCAAATTGATATAGAAAAATTCTATGCTTTTACTCATTGTACTGCTTTGCATGGAATTGGAGGATAAGAATTGTCCCGGTAATACCGTAAACAAGTAAAACATGTTTTCAACAAACCCTGTCTTAGCTCCTGCACTGGTAAAAGCTGTATCTTTAAAGGGAATAATAGTCAAGCCAAAACCAAAGGAAAGGAAGAAAAGTAACAAAAGCGCTTTCGCTTCCCCTGATTGCTGAAATGTCAAAAATATTTTTTTGCTATTTATTTGCTCCCGCTGCCATAATTCTGCTAACCAGGCTAGTGCCACACCACAGGCAAACATCATGCCGTAAGCTTGGGACCCTGCAGCCAGTGCCAAGGACAGTGCCAATTTATATGGATGCTGCTGCCTCTTAGGATAATAATAAGCGCACAGCATAATACCCAGCATAAGTAAGGAATATACTCTATCTACCACGCCAAATTGGTAAAAGAAAAAATAAGTAAAGGGTAACGCTAACCGCAAATACCAGGGCAAAGGACTGCAAGCAATTAAAAACCACATAGCAATAGCACAAAAGAAAATATTTACAGCTTTAATTCCTAAGCTAAAATGAATACCTATTTTGGCCCAAGGCATAAGACATAAATGCCACAAAGGAGGATGCCCCTCATAATGGGTAGTCACCGTAAGCAGCTGCCAGAGGGAATCATCTCTAGCAATGAGCCAAGCCTGGCCTTCATCATGCCATGGACCGTGATAATAGCTCACATAGCAGAGCAGAACTACGTATAAAAGCCATATAAACAAGTTTATTTTATGCTTATTTTCTCGCAAATAATTTTTGCTGAATTTTTCCATGGCAGGCGGCTCGTTTCCCTTAATTTTCTATCTTTATATTTTATTATACACAATTATCTAAGAAAAACAAAGCGGACTCTCATAATAAAAATACCAGTGGATTTCTCCACTGGTATGAAAATTTTACACTTTTCAATTGTTAACTTTTGTTTTAAAGAGCAGTATCAGCAGTTAATTCAAGAAGATGAGAAACATTGTTAGTTGCAGTACTTCCAAGAGTACAACGACCACTAGCTGCATCATAGACATAGCTTCTGGTAGACGTAGATGTTAATTTTATTTGGTTGCCGGCATTATTGGTAATAATAGCAGTCCCTGTCGGTGGTGTAGGCCAAGCTGCCAACAATTGATATTGAGTAGCATTAGCAGCGGTGTCATTTGTAACAATATCTGCTGAAGAATTAGGCAAAGCACCTCTCTTAGCATTGTAGATAACAATAGCACTGTCGATAGTTCTCATATCGGCAACGATTCTAGCGCCTCTGGCTGTAGCTGTAGCATCCAAGAATCTGGGAATAGCCAAGCCGGCTAAAATACCCAAGATAGCGATTACGATAACTAGTTCAATCAGTGTGAAACCTTTTTTACCTTTTAACATTTTCATAAATAAGTCCCCCTTTTCCTTCGTCCATTTAGTTTTTTTGCCTAAAAAACTTGCTTTTTCTCCTAGCAAATTTCTTTTATACTTTAATAATAATCATTATTTTTTAATATGTCAAGCGTTATTTAATTTAAAAATGTATTTGTCTTGTTTTACAAATTGCCCACCTGGGTGACAATATCAAACATGGGCAGCAGCATGGCTACCGCAATAAACCCTACTATCACACCCAAAATAGCTATGAGGATAGGTTCCAGAATGGTTTGCAGCTGATTGGTCATGTCTTCCACTTCGTTGCCGTAGAACTCTGCTACTTTGTCCAGCATGAAATCCAGAGAACCGGTATCTTCACCAATGGATACCATGTTCACCACCATAGGGGGAAACATTTTGCTGTTAGCCATTGGATCTGCTAAACCCCGGCCTTCCCTTACATTAGATCTAGCCTCTTCTAGGACTTTTTCTGTCTGGAGGGAGCCTGTAGCTTTGGCTGTTACTTCCAGAGCCTGCAGAATCGGCACACCGCTTCGTGACAGTCCTGCAAAGGTAGAGGCAAAACGGGTAATGATAATATAATTATACAATCTGCCCAGCACAGGTATCTTCAGAAACAGCCTGTCACGCCAGAGCAGAAAAGATTTGTACTTAATGGCTTTTTTATAGGCAAATGTACCAAGGACGGCAACCACAATAATAATACCCCAGCCTTGGGCAGATTTCAGAAAATCGCTGAGTCCCATAACCACTCTGGTAGGCCAAGGCAATTCCGTCTTTAAAGCTTTGAACAAATCTGCGAAAATAGGCATGACGAAAGTCAGGATAACAGCTACGGCCAAAGCCGCCACAATCAGCACAATAATAGGATAAGTCATGGCTGACTTTATTTTGGCTCTCAACCTGTATTCTTTCTCATACTGGGCTGCTAACCTATTCAGTACAGTTTCCAAAATACCACCGGTTTCGCCGGCCGCAATCATATTAATCATCAGTTCCGGGAAAACCTTAGGGAACTTAGCCATAGAACCGGAAAGAGACGTACCTTTGTGGACTTCCCTGGCTACTTCTCCGATAACTCCCTGAAATTTCTTATTAGGCGTCTGCTCAATCAAAACATCCATGGCACTAATCAAGGATACGCCGGCCGCTACCAGGGTGGCAAACTGCCGACAGAAAACTGCCACATCGTAAAGAGTGATGTCTTTCTGGAACCATTTGGACCAGAAATAAGTTTTCTCTTTGTTAGTCTGGGTAATCTGAGTTACAATAAGGCCCTGTTTACGGACATATTCATTAACAGCTGCCGGATTTTCCGCATTAACAACCCCGGCTACTAATTCTCCGCTGCGCCGTCTGGCTTTGAAATTATAGCTCTCCATAGGCTAACATCCTTTCTGTCGTATTTATTGTGAAGATTAGGCCATGCCTAAGGCATACTTGTCAAAAAGCTGTTCGTCTACACAACGTGCTTTGGCCACGTCCCTATCGACTATACCTTCCTGCACTAATTTTCCTAAAGCCGCATCCATGCTGATCATGCCAAATTGGGCACCGGTTTGGATATAGGATTGAATCTGATGGGTTTTTCCTTCTCTGATTAAATTCCGCAAAGCGGGAGTCGCCACCAAAATCTCGTAGGCTCCTACCCGGGTTTTACCATCTCTGGTGGGCAAAAGCTGCTGAGCCACAATACCCATCAAATTCCCTGCCAGCTGGATTCTGACCTGATTCTGTTGGTGTTCAGGGAAAACGTCGATAATTCTATTTACAGTCTGTGCCGCATCGGAGGTATGTAGTGTAGCTAATACCAAATGTCCTGTTTCGGCGGCAGTAATAGCGGTACCAATTGTTTCCGCATCACGCATTTCACCTACCAGGATAACATCCGGGTCTTCACGAAGGGCAGAACGCAGCCCATTGCTGAAAGACAGTGTATCAGTCTCCACTTCCCGCTGATTAATAATGGAATTAATATGGGCGTGACGATATTCTATAGGGTCTTCCAAGGTGATAATATGAGAACGGAAGTTATGATTTATATAGTTAATCATGGCGGCCAGAGTAGTAGATTTACCACTGCCCGTAGGTCCTGTGACCAGCACCAGCCCTCTGGGCTCACAGGCAAATTTTCTCAGCACATCAGGCAAATGAAGCTGCTCAAAGGTAGGAATCACACCGGGAATAACCCGGATAACCGCAGCAACACTGCCGCTTTGCTTATATACGTTCACACGGAAGCTGCACAAATTGGGGATAATATGGGAAAAATCCACTTCCCCTTTAGTCCGGAAGGTTTCTCTTCTTCTGGCATCCATGATTTCTTCCGTCAAAGAAAATGTATCAGCATTTTCCAAGGGGTCCAAATCCATTTTCTCCAGTATCCCATTAATACGCAAAACCGGTGGTAAGCCCACCGTCAAATGTAGGTCTGATGCTTTTTTGTCCACTGCTATTCTTAATAGTTCGTCTATTTTCAGCATATTATTATTCTCCTCCGCCGTAAGAAACTCTAATTAGTTCATCTATCGTTGTCATACCTGACATTACCTTAGTGATACCATCTTCTTTGATACTTCTAGCCCCCTTCTTTCTGGCCATGGCAAAAATTTCAGTACCTGTAGCATCCCCCATAATCAGCTGTCGCATTTCCGGGAAGATAGGCATTACTTCATGAATAGCCATACGACCTTTGTATCCCGTATAGTTGCAGCGGGCACAGCCCTCACCCTTCCATAGCTTCAAAGGTTCCTCCGGACCTTTACCTAAATACATTCTTTCTTTGGAATCAGTCGCAGGTTCGTATTCTTTTTTGCAGTCCGGACAAATGCGCCGTACCAACCGCTGGGCAATAACACCCCGTAAGGAAGATACTATCAGGAAAGGCTCTACTCCCATATCGATCAGCCTGGTAATGGCACCGGCCGCATCATTGGTATGCAAAGTAGAAAAAACCAGGTGACCGGTTAAAGCTGCGTTAATAGTAATTTCTGCCGTCTCTCGGTCACGAATTTCTCCGACCATGATAATATCAGGGTCCTGACGAAGAATAGTTCTCAAACCGCTGGCAAATGTGAGGCCGGCCTTATTGTTAATGGCAATCTGATTCACACCGGGAATTCTATATTCCACAGGGTCTTCGATGGTGATAATATTTTTTTCGATGTCATTTATGGAAAGCAAGGTAGAATAAAGAGTTGTAGATTTACCACTGCCCGTAGGTCCTGTCACCAGCACCAAACCATAAGCACTGTCAAACATATCACGATAAAGAGCCATGTTATTTTCTGTAAAACCTAATTCGTCCAGTTTAATATTCATAGCTGATTTATCCAAAATACGCATAACTACTTTTTCCCCTAAAATAGTAGGCATGGTAGAAACACGGACATCTATTTCGCTGTTTTGCTTGGTCAGCTTGATTCTGCCGTCTTGAGGCAAGCGCTTTTCCGCAATATCCATTTCGGCCATAATTTTTATTCTGGACAAGATAGCCGCCTGAATATTTTTGGGGAAAGAAATAACCTCCCGTAAAACACCGTCCACTCTGAAACGAACCCGCAGGACTTTTTCTTCCGGCTCAATGTGAATATCGCTGGCTTTATCCTGTACAGCCTGATCCAGCAGGGAGTTAACGATACTGATAATAGGTGCGTTATCCGTGGTATCCGCCAGGTCTCTGACTGTAGCCGTAACATTTTCATCCTGCAATTTGCTGACGGCTTTTTCTACACGGCCTTTAACACCGTAGTGTTTTGCTATGGCCTCAGAGATATCCTGCACAGTAGCCAGCACCGGTACAACATCCAGACCGCTGACCATCCGCACATCATCTATAGCATAGAAGTTCGTAGGGTCATTCATGGCAATGACAATACCATTGCCTTCCAGACGCACTGGGATGATGTTATAGCGTTCCGCCAGGAAAAGCGGTACCAGCTTAATGGCACTATCTTTAATATCTTCTTGGGTTAGATAAACATAAGGAATGTCCAACTGTTTTTCCAAGGTTAGAAGCATTTGCCGTTCCGTTATATAGCCAAGGTTAATCAGTGTTTCCCCTAATCTTTTGCCCTTTGCTTTTTGTTCACTGAGGGCATGCTCCAGTTGTTTTTCTGTGATGGAACCCCCAGCTAATAACAATTCACCTAATTTTTTCTTCCGTAACAACGCTAACCCTCCCTCTGAATGCTATACTAAGTATTATACACCGATATTAACAATTTTTTTACATTTTCTTACAATTTATGGCAAAAAAAGTTTACCTTTGCCCATAATTATACTATAATGTATGCATAGTAGCAATTTTCGTAGAAGTAAAATAAGAGGGTAGTTTTAAAAGGGGGATATCTTAATGGCAAATAAGAAGATTGATAAAGTTGGCGCTACAATTTTGGCGGCTTTCTTCATCATGAGTGGAACTCATATGTATTGTCGTTATGATGTAGGGGCTATGGTAGATACCATGTTCAGGAAAGTATCTGCTGAAACCGTAGCCACCGCACCGTTGACTCAGCCGCCCATTGCAGCAGCACCGGTAGGCACACCGATTGCAGAGGCAGCAACTGTGGGAGAAGATAATATTGAGCAGCCCACCATCACCAGGAACCCTTTCCTGGTACCGGCCGGCGCTTTGCCTGCCCCCGTTGTGAGCAGACCGGCTGCTACAGTAGGCAGACCGGGTATGCCGGCATCTGCGGCACAGGCAGCTTCTGTTCAGGAGAGCCGTCCTGTGGTGAAAGGTATCGTCAGCAGCGGCAGTAATAAAGTAGCAATTATTGAATATAAAGGCAGCAGCAATACTTACCGGGTTGGCCAGACTATCGGCCATGATTACTCTGTAGATAGTATTAGCAGCGGCGGCGTTTCTATCAATGGTCAGAGCGTACCCCTAGGAGGTAGAGGCTGATGACCTGTAAAAAGAAACTTATTGCCTCCTTGGGATTAGCTTTGTTACTGGGTTTCAATAGCATAGCTGCGGCTAACATTTCTCTCTCCATAAAAGACGGTGATATCAGAGATGTGCTTTCTGCCATTTCTACTATTTCCGGCAAAAGTATTATAACGGATGACACTGTCAAGGGCACTATTTCTATTGACTTAAGTGATGTTCCCTTTGATACCGCCTTGGATTTGGTTACCCGTTCCAAAGGCTTGTCCTATAAGTCTATGAACAACGTTATAGTTGTTTCCACTGCTGATAACATGGAGAAATTCTTTGGCCGGGTAACTGTTATTAAGTTGCAATATGCCATCGCTAAAGAAGTTGTGGATTCCTTAAAGGGAACTTTTGCTAAAGGTCTGAGTTTTGACCCTGTTACCAATGCTATTATTTTCAGTGGCAATATCGGCGACGAAAATAAGCTCCGCGAAGCCATAAAAGCTTTGGATATAGCAACTAAACAGATCACTTTGGAAGCCAAAATCATTTCTATTAACGTGGAAGATGCAAAGGAGCTTGGTATTAAGTGGGCGTGGTCCGAAATTCCCTCCTCCACATCAACAACTTCCACTTATGGCGGTGTTATTAATTGGGGCCATGGGGATACTTCCCGTATTCAGGCTACCTTAAATGCTCTCGTCACTAATAATAAAGCTAATATACTGGCAACACCCAGGATTATTACTATTCCCGGGAAGCAAGCCAGTATCTTCATTGGCGATCACATTCCTGTAACCACGGAAAAAGTTTCCAATGGGACCACTACTTCCACGACTGAATATGTAGATGCCGGTATTAAGCTTTCCTATACGCCTATTGTGAGTGAAGATGATTATATTACCGCATCTGTGCATACGGAGGTCAGTACTGCTACCCTAGTTGCCACACTAAAGAACTATACCATTACCAGCCGTACAGCAGATACTAATGTGAGAATGCGTAACGGTGAAACTTTGGTTATCGGCGGTCTGATTAATGAAGAGGAGCAAAAGAAGATTGAGAAGATTCCCTTCTTGTCCAACATTCCTATTTTAGGCGAACTCTTTAAGAACAGAACTAATTCTAAGAAGAAGACGGAAGTCATGATGATTCTGACTCCTTATATTACTGATGCCGGTGAATCTCCTGCTATTTACAATACCAGGACAAAGAATACCAGATTCAGTCCTACTCCCGGTTCCCAGGATGAAGAAGATGCTAAAGCCATGGCTAGGGAAGAAAGACGTTTGGAACGGGCTAAGCGTGATGCCATTGAAACTAAACCCAGATTCACAACTACTACCAGAACCATTAAGGCTTCTGACATCCAGCTTCCTGCCAGTGCGACACAAGGCACAACCGAAAATAATGCTCAGGGCAAAAAGCTCACTATGCGCCAGAAGGCTGAGCAAATTTTAGCACAACAAAGAACCAAGACTGCAGATTAAAGTTTGGATTGTAAAAGAAATAGACTATAGCATACGATTCATTATGCTATAGTCTATTTTTAGGTGACATACGCCCACCGCTTCTTGAACCTTCCACGACTAAAGTCGCGGGATTCTTGTTTCGCTGACGACTGCGCACAGCACAAGC
>DAIQMR010000004.1:96345-110641 GCA_036788835.1 Acidaminococcaceae bacterium | reverse complement strand
GTGGTGAGTTGCAGGGAAGAGGTCTACAGGTTGGACTTTGCTAATCACATAGCCTTTTTGACACAGTAACTCTGCATCTCTGGCCAAGGAGGCCGGATTACATGACACATAGACTACTCGTTTGGGTTTTACAGCGGCAATGGCACTAATTACTCGTTGGTCACATCCTGCTCTGGGCGGATCCAGAACAATAACGTCCGGTTTAATGCCCCTTTCTACCAGCTTTGGTAATTCTACCGCTGCATCACCTAAAACAAATTGAGCGTTCGCTATTTTATTGTTTCTGGCATTGATTCGTGCATCCTTGATAGCCGAAGGCACAATCTCTATACCAACTGCTCTGGTAGCTTTTTGAGCCAGGAACAGGGTAATTGTCCCGGTGCCGCAATAAACGTCCACAACTGTTTCTTTGCCCGTCAGATTGGCTGCTTTTAGTGCCTCACCATAAAGTTTTGCCGCCTGCTCGCTATTTACTTGGAAAAAAGACTCAGGAGAAATATTAAATGTCAGCGTCCCAATAGAATCCTGAATAAAACCGGGACCGGTAACAATCCGGCTTTTCTCTCCCATAATTACATTGGTATGGCGGGTATTCACATTCTGCACCAATGTCTTAAACCCGGGAATGGCTTCCCTGAGCATTTTCCCCAAGTCTTTAATATGTGGCACGTCCTGAGTATTGGTAATTAGCACAGCCATGACTTCCCCTGTAGCCACTCCTACCCTGCCCATAATATGACGGACTATGCCGCGTCTGGCATCTTCCTCCATGGCCGGTATTTTATATTGTGCCATCCACTTGCGAACCACTGCAGCAATAGCGTTATTGGCCTGCTTTTGAATGAAACATTCTGCCACATTAATTACTCGGTGGGTTGCTGGAGCGAAACAACCGATTTCCAGAGAACCTTTTTTCCCCCCAGCCACCGGTACCTGCATCTTGTTCCGATAATGCCAGGGTTCTTTATCCCCTAAAGTAGGTTGAACTTTAATACCCTTAAAATGACCGATTCGTTCCAGCGCATCAACCACTTGTTGGCGTTTCACATCCAATTGTCCCGGATAGGACAAATGCTGGAGCTGGCAGCCACCACACAGTTTATATACCGGGCAGAGAGGTTTTACTCGTTCGGGGGATACCTCTAATACTTTAGTCAGTTCCCCCGTGCCATAGTTCTTTTTCACTATTTTAGCCTGAAAGCGAATCTTTTCGCCGGGCAGGGCTCCGGGCACAAAAAAAGTAAAGCCATGGACTTTACCCACACCTTCGCCGTTGCTGCCCAGGCTTGTTACATTCATTTCCAATATGGAGTTTTTCGTAAAAGTAATATTTATAGTTTTATTTTTCATAGTGCCTTTATTATACCTTAATTAGTGAAGTGTTACAACGGTGGCAGCAATTAATAGAATGAATGCAAAAATAGAAAGAGACCACCGGTTAGCGGATGGATAGAACTTAAAGGTTCATCCATATGCCGACCGACGGTCTCTGACAACGTACTTGGTCAATAGGTGTTTTTCCCTATTTATTTAGAAACAATCACAGCTAACCATGAAATAAGCTTGAGGATGAGCGCAAACCGGGCAAACCTTCGGAGCTTCTTTAGCTACTACAATATGACCACAGTTGGAGCAAATCCAAACAGTGTCTTCAGTGCGTTTGAAAGTAACGCCGGATTCCAAATTAGCCAACAATTTGCGATATCTTTCTTCATGGTGCTTTTCGATAGCCGCAACACCCTTGAATTTAAAGGCCAGAGCCTTGAAGCCTTCTGCTTCAGCAGTCTTAGCAAAGCCGGCATACATGTCAGTCCATTCATAGTTTTCACCGTCTGCCGCATCCTTCAGGTTAGCAGGAGTGTCTGGAATGTCTCCACCATGTAATTCTTTAAACCAAATTTTAGCATGTTCTTTTTCGTTATTAGCAGTCTCTTCAAAATTGGCAGCTATTTTCACATAGCCTTCTTTTTTAGCCTTGCTTGCATAATAGGTGTATTTATTTCTTGCTTGAGACTCACCTGCAAACGCTGTTGCCAAATTCTTCTCAGTTTGTGTACCTTTGTAATCTGTCATGTTATCTCCTCCACGATGTTTATTCAACTGCAATTTTCTGCAGTTGTCGACAAAATTCAGAAAGAATAATCAATAATTATTCTTAATTACTATTATAAAGGATTTTTAAAAATAGTCAAGTTTTTTCGTTTTTTTCTTTCATTGCTTTGCAGATTTTATTATTTTTCCTTTGGGCATCGGCATTTTTACTACGGACAGCCAATAGTCTATCTTTAAAACTTACCTTTTTTACTTTGACTTCCGGCGCCAGAAATATCCTAATCGGCAAATTGGAAGAACCTGGTGGTGAAAAGATAAACCTGCCTTCTTTGCCCGGCAGAATTTTTCCCAAAGCAACAGTATCATAAGATTTCTCCCCATCAAAAGCCGTTTTGTCCTTAGGAAGAGGAATCAGAGTAGTTTTTTGGCCATCATAAAATTCACATATTCCGGCGAAAATCCCACCATAAGGATTAAATCTCACCTCTGTTGCCCTGTCCCCTGCTGTTTTGAAAGATAAGGTATAAACAACGCCATAATTCCCGAAATTAACCACTTTTTTGCCTGTGGTAACATCTATGCCTTTTACATAATCATTTGCATTGGCCAGAGTAACACCCCAGATAGTATCCTGATCCGTATTGAAATTTTCAGAGGTAGCTATTTTAAGTTCGTTGCCGGGAAATGTTCCCCTTAATACATGCCCGCCCTTATCCGGTGGCAAAATATCATAAACATCCACAGCCGCATCAAAATCTGTTTTCATGGGCAGCATCATGAAGGACACCTTTACCGGTGAGCTAAAGTCTAAATCCACTATACCGGTAATCAACTCTTGGGGACGGAATTTCATTCCTGTTTTCCCTGTAAGGAATTCCCTCTTGCCCGTCAATTTAAAAGACCGGAAATTCTCTTTTTCAAAAAATTTTCTCTGGGCTTCTTTGCCTGCTCGCAGCCAATCCACATTCGGCTTGCTGATGCCTTCTCTGCCTACGGTGACCATGGCGGGACGGAGACGGTTTTCGCTCTGGAACACAATAGCTAATTGTTTGGAAGAAGAAGTGTCATTAACATGATGGAAGAAAAATCTCACCTTTCCCTTGACAATATCCCTGTACATCACACCGCAGTCCTGCACCATTTCCGGACTATCGGAAAAAAGGAGGGTTGAACCTTTGAGCTGCTTATTTACGTTGGCCTGAATATATTTAGGAATCTGATTTCGCCATTGCCAATCTCCGGCAAAAACATCGGTCATGGGTGTCAGAAAACCTGTACCCATGACTAACGCAAGTATTTTCCCTAGAAATTTCAACTTTCTCTTCCTCACTTTTTCTGTGTATCTTGGTAATCAGCCAAAAACTTTGCCAAGCCTTGATCAGTTAAGGGATGCTTAATCATCGCCTTTAAAACCTTTGTGGGGATTGTGGCAATATCTACTCCGGCCAGCATAGCCTTATTCACATGTTCCATGTTACGAATGCTGGCAGCAATGATTTCTGTAGTGAAATTATACTTACGGAAAACAGTAACCATATCCTCCAGCAGTTTAATCCCATCTACGCCTATATCATCCAACCGGCCAATGAAGGGGCTCACATAGGTTGCACCACTTCTGGTAGCCAGCAAAGCCTGGTTTAAAGAAAATACCAAAGTAACATTAGTCTTGATTTTTTCTTTGGCAAGTATCTTTACGGCTTTAAGACCCTCCGGAATGCAGGGTATCTTCACTACTACGTTCTTGGCTATTTTGCTCAGCTTTCTGGCTTCCTTGACCATACCGGGCGCATCTGTGCTAATTACTTCGGCACTAACCGGCCCATCAACCAGTCCGCAGATTTCTTTAATCACTTCATCCCTCTTGCGTCCGCTTTTGGCAATAAGGCTGGGATTTGTTGTGACACCATACACTATCCCTTGTTCCACAAATGCTTTTATCTCATCAACCTCGGCTGTATCCATGAAAATTTTCATCAGCATGGTCTCCCTTTTGTTATTTTATCTTTCTATTAAGAATCATCGCTTTCGGCACCAAATATTCATTGGCTCCCACAGCATTCATATTGTTGTACCAAACCAGCAGTTCGTCGCCCGGTCTCACTTGGTGACAGGTGTTCATTACCTCTGTTTCAATATCGGCAATTTTCTTGCCATCGTGGACTTTAATGCCCTTTTCAGAATGTTCTACTTTAGAAACACGCAGATAATCCACGCCGGTATAACCAACACCCAAAACCATTACCGTCGCAACTCCCTGGGGCGGAATGCTCTTGGTCAGCTGAGGACCATAAAAAGCGGCTACTCTTGCTCCTTTTTTCACATCTTTAGAACTGAGCCACCTACCGGTTTCATTATCCACATAGTAGGCCGCTTTGCTGAGATACAGGGCAACATTAGTGCCACCTTCATCGGCTTTTATGATAGCCTTATCATTTTCTACCGCAGTAATATAACCATTAGTACGCAACATAGGTGTGTCTGCAGCCCCAGCTAATGGTACACTAATAACAATCAGGCACAAAGTTAAAACCAACCAGATTTTTTTCATACAATCACTTCCCAATTGATATATAAATTTGTTCAAATCTATTGTATCACAATCTGCTTATGAGCGAAGCATTTTTTCCCCAATACTACTATTTTATGTAAAATAACTGCCAGGAAATAGGCTAAAATAACGACTACTACATAAAATGGCATTATAGGGATTTTACTCAAAGGATACCCTAGTTCAGAAAGCTGGAAGAGGAGAATATCCATTATCCAAGGATGAACCAAATAAATAAGGAAGGAACGCTGAGAGATGGCGGAAAGCCAAGGATAACTGTCAGGCCGCTTCTTGTGAAGCAGCCAGGCAAAAAAGAAAAAGGCCGCAATAGTGTAAATTAACCCCGGTACGCTCAACTGCTGAAGACGGTTAACAGTAAATTCCAAATCCATGCCCCATTTATACGTATAGCGATAAAAGAACCAGCTGTTAAAAGCCGTACTGGCCACAAAGAACAAAGTCAAGCTTTTACCATGGCCGGTAAGGATTTTCAGAAAACCTTTGTAATGTCTGGCAATAACACCGCCTAACATAAAAACAAACAAATAGAACAGAGGCAAATAATTCAGTCTGTATTGGCAAAGATTGTATAGCCAATCCTGTGCCACAACCCAATCTGGATAGCCCCAAAAATGAGCGCTGAAATTATAAAGCCACAACTGCAAAACAAACAGAAGGGGAAGAGAAACCTTTAGCGTTATTTTTTCCATCAGCCTCATTAGCCAACGCCACAGGGGGAAACAAATATAAAACCAAATAAGGATAACCAGAAAATATATATGGTAGCAAGCTGTGCCAAAAGAAATTTTAAACAATACAGATTCGAAGTCCCAGGTGTGCGGATCAGGATAGCTTAAATCAATAAAATAAATATAAAAGAGAGAAAAAAACAAATATGGCAAACCAATAGTCCACAAACGCCTTAACAGAAACTTGCCATAAGATAAAGGCTGTTCCAGTGGATATGAATAGAAAAGACCATAGCCGGAAATCAAAAAGAAAGTCGGTACACTGTAACGACTCAGGACTTCAAAGAGTAGAAAAATATTAAGGCTGGGGGTAGACGATTCCATAATGAAACTGCCAATATGGATAGCTACAACTCCCAGCATACATATGCCCCGTAGGTTATCAAAAATCAGGTTCCTGTCTTTCACTGTAAAAGCTCCATTTCTGTCTACACAAAATACCTTTAACATTATATAATTATAACATATAACAGTAACCAAGAAAACAAGAACGGAGGCGGAATATGAAAGAAAAACAGATTAAATTAGTCAGAGCTGCTTTGCTTTTGGCTGTGGCACTGCTGGCACAACAACTACGACTGGTTTTACCTTTACCCCGAATTCTTGACACCCTGCTCATAGGTACTTTGGTCAATGCTTCCTTGGTTTTAACCGCCCATTACACAGATTTATTTTTGGCCGCCATTACAACGGCAGCCTTACCTGTTGTAGCTTTCTTACAGGGGCATTTACCTATCCTGCTGCTAATACCGGTTGTTTTTACGGGCAACTTTGTCTTTGTCGTGCTATGCACGTTAATACGCAACAAGTCAGTAATTTTAATCGCGCCTCTTGCAAAAACCCTTGCTATTTACGGTGGCGCATTACTAATGCTCAACTTATTGGGCTTACCTCCCGCTAAAATTAAGATGGTTGTTCTTACCCTTAGCTGGCCCCAATTAATAACCGGAATCCTTGGCCTTATCCTAGCGAAGTTCCTAGAAAAGCCTTTAGATAACCTCTAAGCTTTACTGCTCAGCAAAAAAAAATCTGACCATATTTTATTATGGTCGGATTTTTTGCTGCTATTATGACTTGTTATATTTATAGTGGGCGCCAATAACGTAAGTATATCGCCGTTCCATGGTAATCCTGGCTTATGTTATTTCCACTGTATGGTCCGTCATGCATGGTAAATTTTTCTAAATCAAAGGAGATTCTTTCCGTTTTGTCTTTGTTAAGGAATTTATCATAGCCTATTCCCCAGGTAAATTTGCGCCTGCTGTCAGAACTAATATGCGTCAAAGGATTATAGTTTTCACCGCTGTGTCCCAACCAGTCTATGGCGAGACGCACTCTTTGGTTGGCTTTTAAATCTCTGGCCCATTGGAGACCATAATTTTGGTTATTTCTAGTTTCGCTGACTATATCGAAACTGGCTTTCCGCAGGGGATCTTCCACAGAATGCCAGTAATAGGCTGTAAAGAATTGTTTGTCGTCTGGGGCGTAGTTGACCACAAACTGAGGCTTGAGCTGATTGCCTGATTCATAATTGGAAGTACTTTCTGTTGTTTCCGAATAAGAAGTATGAGAAATACCCAGCAGGAATTGCCATTTATTGTATGTATACTGCCATCTAGCTTCTTTTACCCAGGCATTACCCGGTTTAATAGAATTGGTATTATCCAGATAATAGGAGCCGCCAAAAGTATAATAGGTGCCAAAAATAAAGGTATTTTTACGGTCCCTGTTATAGTAGTACCACACTTCCGGAACAATATTAAAACCTTCCCCAAAACGAGATTTTTCAACCAAATCCTCGTCCATCACCGGATCAAAGTCATGAAGTCCGTCTTGCCCTGTAGGTAAGTTTAATCCAAGCTTAAATAACCACATATCCTTGGCTTTCCTAGTAGGAAGAGCATAAGCAGCACTCAGGGTAGTATCTGTCAAACCGGACACATCACCATAGGCAGCATTCTGATTGTTGGAATTAATATAACCCCAGTCTAGGCCAAATTCCCAGGGACCTCTGGTTATACTGTAGTTAAAAGGCAGATAAAATTGCCTGCCTTTGTTGCCTTGGCTGTCATTCCAAGCATAGTACTTAGCAGACGTAGCAAAGCTGCTGCCCTTCCTTTTCTTGAAATTATAATTTGTGGCATATTCTTCCAGGCTTTTATCCACAGCCAGCAAATCTTTTTTAGCTGCTGTCAACTGAGCTCGGCGGTCATTCTCTGCTTCCTCACTGCTCACAATAATATTTTCTTTGGCCATTTTAGCAGCCAAGGCTTCTATTTCTTTATTTAATTCTGCAGCCTGATTATCAAGAGTATCATTTTCCCCGGCCAGATTTTCTATTTCCGCTCCCAGGCCATTATAAGTCTCTTCATTGTCCAATACCTGATTGTAGCATTCTTCTGCCTGTGCTGTCCCATCATTGCGCTCCACATAGGCTGTTAAGCTATCGTTTTGCTTTTCAATATCCTTACGTTGCTTTTCCATTCTCTCAATCTGCCACAAATTTTGCTGTTCTTTATTTGTAACAGACTGCACTTTGTCCTGCAAATTTTGCAGTTTGGAACGGAGCCCGTCTTCATAGGCCCTCCGCACCGGGTCGGGGTTTGCCAATTTAGCAATATCAGTGTTCAGTTTTTTAGCATCTTTCTTTGCTTCAATGATAGCTTTATCTTTAGTCTGCCTTTGCAGTTCTTCGTTATGCAGCTGATCTGCCACTCCCCGCACATCCCAGGGTACTGTTACAGTGGCAAAAACAGTGGATGGCAGCATAACGCTCACCATGACAAGAAAAGTCAAGGCTTTTGTCTGTTTATTCATGGTTTCTTCCTTCCATCTTTCGTTGAGTCAAACGGCACAATACAGCCTGTTCAGTCGCTACCAGACGAGTATTTTTCCATCCGGCCGCCGGATATAGTTCGATAAAGGTATCCCAAATATATTTTTGTTCTTCTTCAGTAATCAAACCGTAATAAACAGGGAACAGCTGAGCATAAGCATCCGGGTAAAACTTTTCCCAAATAGAAAAGCTGTTCCTGTCTTTTTCCGCGCTCCATTTAAATGTGCCGGCTTTTTCTGAATATAATGAGTACACCCCGGCCTTAATACTGTCTGCAACCTTTTGGTAATATACCATATCGATGGGTTTGCCAAGAGCTTTAGCCATATGCCAAAATGCCTGTACCCCGCCGTAGGCTTCGCAATTGTCCATTAAGTATTCTACGGGATAATCCGGCAAAGCAATGGTCATACCACTTTTTTGCTGTAAAAAAGCAATAGTATATGCAATGTCCTGTATTTTCTGCCAGTTGGCATTTAACAATTCCCCATCGCCTGTCAGCTCATAATAGCGATTAAAAAGCACTAAGAAAATACCACTGTAGCCATCAATGGAATCAAAAACCGGCCTTAGCTTCAAAGTATTGCCCTTGATGTCAAAATCATAAACGGTCCCACTCATACCATATTTATCACCATTGCTCACGTTGGCAAGCAGTACTTCCAGAAAAGCCCGTACCTGAGGACGATATTGCGGTTCCTCTACCATCTCTAGAGCATAAAGGCTTACCTCATAGGGCGTTATATAAAAATTCGTTGGCAAATCCAAATAATGAGCGCAGATATTCCTTACAGGCACAGCATTTTCATTAACTTTTCCTTTGGCTTCACTGCTTCTAGCCATTGTTAGCACCAGACAAAGCAGGAAAATGCAGAGTAATTTCTTTTTCACTGTAATCACCTATTGTCACATAATAAAAATCCTTATCCTCATCAACAGTAATCACTTCATTGATGGGTTTTCCCAATCCTGCTTTAGGAATTGCCAGACAAATATCTTTCAAATCGCCGGGATTGCGCACTACCACCTGCAAGCCATTATCCCACCTATAAGAAGCCTTGGTCGCCAGCGCCTTATGAAAGAAACGAGCCGTATCCGTCATGGTCATGGCCTGTACCTTTTTAGTCTGAAGCTGCTGTTCCAGATAATCCAGAAAAGATAATACTGCAGCAGTTGCATTATTGTCAGGCAAATCATGGGGATGAGAATAGAACAGCCGTATGGTACGATTCCTTTGGCCATAATCAACAATATCTTTCATCATGTTGTATATTTGTTCATCCGTATAATTTCCTAAATGACGCATTTCATAGATAGAAGCATACTTACCGGAAGGCACAATAGGAAAAGCCAGCACTTTATCGCTAACCATCTCTCCCTGATAAAATGTCCTGTTAATGCTGCTGCCGCTATCTCCTGTATAATAATAAACCTCAATATTATTTTTGTCCATAATCTTGGAGCTTTCAGTTTGTGGGAACATGCCATTGGGAGCCGAATACTCAGTGACTTTTTCGTCAGTGGCTCCTTCTACTGCCGCATTATTCATTTTAATATATTTTTCTTCCTGTGCAGCAGAAAACTTACCAGCTTCCAAATTATCAGCAAACCAGTTATGAGCCCAACCACCATGAGAGCCTACTTTTCCATATTGCAAAAGCTCTTTGGCAATTTCTGTGCCGGGAGATTCTTCCACGTTAAAACCTTGCCCATCACCGGGCTTATCACAATCAGGTCCTGCTGTAATATGGTAAGAAGTAGGAATGTCTTTCCGTAAGAAACCTTGGGCAAACAGCATAGGTAAATTCGTCAATTCTTCTTCAAAATCAATATGCCAGTTCATAACAATACCGCCCACACCTTTAGGCACATTCAAAATATGAGGTACATGAGCAATTGAAAAGAGAAAGGTCCGCAGAACAGCACGGAGAGGCAAATCGTCGGCCTGGGTTTTAAGTGCTCCCAATGGCAGATTGGCGTAGACAATTTCGCCTTTTTCGATTTTCTTGCGCACTAAGCCTGGCACTCTGGTTCCGTCTTCATATTCTGACCAGGCGCAGACTTCCTCTTGAGACACCGGTTTATCCTGCTTAATATTTCGCATGGGATAAGTCAGCTTGCCATAGTGATAACCGCTTAAATACACATTCTCAACAGTTTTTCCTATAGGGATCTGCCAAAAATCCCGTTGTGCTGCATCCTTGAAAACAAAAAAACCATGAAAAAATCCTTCATTTAAATCCTCTGCCTTCGGAACATAGTCAAAACCTAAAAACTTTTTAAAGATGCCATCTGATAAATATATTCCTCTATTGTTTTGGCTGCCGGCATCGTAAACAGTTAATACTCTGCCACCTTGCTTTAAATACTTTTCAACCGTGCCTGAAACATTTTCCGATAAATTTTTAGCTACATCATCAGGAAAAATAACCGCAGGAATATTCTTTTTCAATTGTGCCGGTTCCATACGTTCAAAAAGCAGGGTGTCCATTATTTCATAAGTGACCCCTTCTTCCTGCAGAACACTTTCGTAGGCTTTCAGAACCTTGGAATTTTTCTCAGCCAAGCGTTTATTAACTACCACTAAAGCCCTCATATTATCTGCCTTGAGCAACTCCTGTTGTCCAATATGAGTTTTGTAGACGAAAACAGAAAGAGCAATAAAAAGCACGAGCACAACACACCATACTTTTTTCATAGAGTCTCTCCCCCTTCGTCTGTCAGCACATAGCCATAAATCGTAACGCCTTTGTCCAAGAGTATTTTACCCCTGGCAATCAATGATTTTAGTTTACCGGCCTGGCCGACTTCTGTTCCTGCCCCTAATGTAATATTCTCCTGGCAGAAGACTACATTACCCAAAACACAGCCGTTGCCAACCGTAAGATTACCCTCGCAAAAAACATCACCTAATATGACTACATTGTCTTCAATGATTAAATCTTTTTTTGCTTTAATACTGCCTAACACTACCATATCCTTGTGGATGGTCAAAGTTCTATTGGTAATTATAATTTTAGGAAAAATCATAGGACCATAGGGTCTTTTTTCTTTATCATCTTTGGGAGCAACTTTATCTATATTATATTCAATTTCATTATAAGCCGGTTTGGGCAAAGCAGAAATTAACTGCTGTGCTTTTACCCCTAACTCGCGAGCAAAAGGCTCTCCTACCGTAATATACGGTCCATAGAGCCTTTTAAATCTGCAGCCATGACCTAGACGCAATCCGGTTCCACTGGCAGCAGAAATACCTAGGGCAACATCATTCCCAATGACAGCTTCTCCCTCCACATCCAACCAACGCACCACTTTACTGTTATCGCCAAAATAGCAATTACCGTCCACGGCTATTGCCCTAGCCAAACATTCCCTTCCCGAATCCATGTTTCCCCTGCAGTAAACTTCCTTTTGAAAAGTAGAATAAGCTGGTATGAAAGAATTATCTTTATACATGAATAGTGATTCAGCTGCTATAGGATCAGTGGTTGTATCCTGCCCTATATTGAGCAGTTCATCTTTAGATAAATGAATTTTAATTTCTATTCCCTTACCTGCATTCTCCCAATCCCCTTTGGCCTTATTCATTAAAGCACGAAAAGACTGCCCGAAATATCGTGGCTCCCGGACATAGTTCCTGTTTACATATAAATTACTATCATCTTTCTTTTCTTTCAGTTCTTTATAGCCCAGTAAAAAAGGCAGTGCTATCATAAGAATAAAAAGCAATATACTGCCCAACACATAAATCATAACTTCTCTCCTATTGCGTCTTTACGGTAGCGGGCTGTTTTTTTCCATTCCGCATTTCGTCTTGTTATAATATCTATAATCGCTTCAATAAATCCTTTGGAAATATACCACATATAAAAATAGAAATTTAAGGATAGATATGGTAAAAGCTTTGCCCTATCCTTACTGCCGTCCAGCACTACAGCTGTGCCTATTTGAAAGAAGGGAGCAAAGTTGCCGAAAGTATTGTAGACTCCCACAAAAAGCAAAATCCACCAACCTCCCACAATATCCATACGTCCCAAAAAGAAAAGCAGCAACGAATCAATAATTCCCAAAATTAAAATCAAAGGCATCATATAAATTGTCAATAACATAAAGCCGTCCAGTTTCTGGAAAAGATTGATTTTCTTGGATCGCAATAATTTAAACATATAATGAAACATTACTTCATTGTGGCCACGGGCCCAGCGATTTACCTGACGGGCACGAACTCCCCAGTCTTCCGGTGCTTCTTCATAACATTCCGCTCCGTTGGCATAGGCTATCTTCCAGCCATCTGTCATGAATCTATATGTTAGCTCTGTATCCTCTGCCAAAATTTTTGTGTTAAATCCTCCGGTAGATAAAAGCAATGCTTTTCTATAACCACCTACAGTACCGCCATATTGAGGTAATAAATTAAGATTATAACGTGCCTGCTGGTCCACCTGATAGCCTCCTGACCGTTCAAGTTCCAGCAGCCTTGTCATTAAATTTACTTTAGTGTTTACAGGTGTTACCCGTCCCATGACAGCCCCTACTTCCGGATCGTCAAAAGCAGTAGCCAACACTTTGATTAAGCCTTTACCAGGCAGATAGTCTGCATCAAATACAATAATAATATCTCCCTTGGCTTCTGCCATGGCATCATTTAAAGCCGCCGGTTTACCCCTGGTCTGCTCGTCCTTTTCCCTGTGCAAAGGGACTACATTGGGATGAAGGCTATGATAAACTTCCAATATTTCTTTGGTTTTGTCTTCAGAATGGTCATTTACCGGTTTTATTTCTAGCTTATCAGCAGGATAATCGCAGGCCAGTAATGCATCTAACACCCCTTTTGCTACTAATTCTTCATTATGCATAGGAATAAGAATCGTAACTTTAGGCAGGTCTGAGTCCACTATATCTTGATAATAAAACTTCTGACGGCAATACAGCCTATTAAAAGTAAAGATAAAATGACGTATTGCGTAGGTCAGCATCACTAGTACAACAAAAATGAAAAACATATGTAGAAAATGCACCAAATTATTTACCATTGCCAAATCTCCTGTTTTGTTTTCAGATTATCCGAGGCTTTGCAGACAGCCAGACTATAAATCCCTACCAAATACAAAAAGTCTATAAACGGCCCTAGCACAAAGAAAAGGACACACATATATAAAACAGAGAATTTATATAAAACAAACAAAAATGCAATATAACGTACAAAGCCAAAAATTAAGCTGTACAAGGCCAAGCTGCCTAAAGCTAAAAATGACTGGAGAAAATGCAGCGGCGGCAAAAGCACCGCAAATCCCATAATAACTACGATAAAGCAATTCATGGTTGCCTGCTGTTTAATATAAATATCAGAAAACATAGACGCAGTATAAGGGAAATAATCAGGCCAGAAAATGAAAAAGAGACATGAGGCAATGTGAAGGAGAGAAATATAACTAAGAAAAATTGAGAGCGTTCCTGTTTGCATAACATAGCAGACAAAAAGCAGGAATAATAGAGTAAAGATAATATTTACCCAGGCAAACAACAAGGTGGGAAAAGCCCCTATTGTTTCCACATAATATAAAGAATAACCATCTGTAAATAAAGATGTAGCTAAACGAAGAGTACCATCAGGGAAAACAGGCTTTAAGACAGCCATGGCACCGGAGGCAAAGGCATAGGATATTTCTTTGTAGAAGTAAATATATGTTGTTAAAATCAATGCCGTAAATAAAGCAACCATTACAACATTAGTCTTATTCAAATCCATATATCTATAGGCACGACTATAATTTATTGTTCTTTTCATTATGTTATCTTTCATGACACAAGTCTTTCCCTTTTAGTTCTTACCAAACAAATTTTATTTTCTAAATTATTAACGACTTTTAACGTTATTGTTTCTATTTTAGTCTTATTTTACAATAATTACAACCATTTTTGAGACTTTATATTTACTGCTTAATATTTAAGTCTGCATGTCTAATTCTTAATGCTTCGGCACAAAAAAAGGCCACCACCTGAGTAATGGTCTTTGTTTTCTGTGGTGCGGTCGGCCTCATCCGGCCTTCGGCACAAAAAAAAGGCCACCACCTGAGTAATGGTCTTTGTTTTCTGTGGTGCGGTCGGCCT
>DAIQMR010000004.1:22850-96245 GCA_036788835.1 Acidaminococcaceae bacterium | reverse complement strand
TGGTCTTTGTTTTCTGTGGTGCGGTCGGCCTCATCCGGCCTTCGGCACAAAAAAAGGCCACCACCTGAGTAATGGTCTTTGTTTTCTGTGGTGCGGTCGGCCTCATCCGGCCTTCGGCACAAAAAAAAGGCCACCACCTGAGTAATGGTCTTTGTTTTCTGTGGTGCCGAAGGCCGGACTCGAACCGGCACGCTTTGAGGGCGCTTGATTTTGAGTCAAGTGCGTCTGCCAATTCCGCCACTTCGGCATGAATGGGAATTGTTCGTGCGAACGTTAATATCTTACCATTAGAAAGACTTGTTGTCAATATTTCTAACAGAAAAAATCGGGAAATTATAATAAAAAATAGGAAGAGATGCTGAGATAAAAACTGCCCATACTCTCTTCCCATAACCTTATTAATATTCCTTCAATTCAACCCTTATTTCACATTCATAATGCCTGAATAGATGGAACCGGTTGCCACATCAACTGTAACCACGTCTCCGTCTTTTAAAGTGTTCATAGCGTTTATTACTCCTACCATAACAGGAATCCCGCAATTTATCCCTACAATAGCCGCAGGAGACGTGAAGCCCCCTTCTTCTGCCACAATAGCAGTTGCCTTGCTGGCGGTTAAGCCCATTTCGTTTTCCAGGCTGGCAACAACCATAATGTCCCCCGGCTGGAATTTGTTCAGGTCTTTTTTATCTGCAATTCTGCAAACTTTTCCTGAAGCCGACTTTTTACCGATTCCTAAACCTTTAAGCAGTTTAGTCCCTACGGTAATAACCTTAATCAGATTAGTGCTTCCCACTTTTCCCACATTCATACCTGCCGTAACCACGACAGATTCTCCTTCTTTAACTGCGCCTTCCTTTCTGGCGCGTTCTATGGATGACTCTATCATTTCATCAGTACCTTGGCAATCGTCTCCCAGTAAAGGATTAACGCTCCAATAAAGGGTCATTCTCCGTAGTGTAGACTCTTTCGGCGACACCGCAATCACTTCTGCCTTGGGACGATATTTGGCAATCAGTCTTGCCGTATAGCCTGATTCCGTAATAGGCATAATAGCATTTGCTTCCAATTCTTGGGAAATCTGCACTGTGGCATGACTAATAGATTCAGTTAATGTCACGCCGTCACCAATACCTTTTTTACGGAAAATACTTACATAATCCAAAGCTTCTTCTGTTCTTTCGGCTATTCTGGCCATAGTTTGTACTGCTTCTAAAGGATATGCTCCGGAAGCAGTTTCGCCACTGAGCATAATAGCATCGGTACCATCAAAAATGGAGTTAGCCACATCACTGGCCTCTGCTCTGGTGCAGCGATAGTTAGTGATCATACTGTCCAACATCTGAGTGGCAGTAATAACAGGCTTGCCCAAAGCATTACATTTGGCAATAATTCTTTTTTGGACAATAGGAACTTCCTCTGCCGGAATCTCCACTCCCAGGTCACCCCTGGCTACCATGATACCATCAACAGCTTTAAGTATAGAATCAATATTATCTACGCCTTGCCTGTTTTCGATTTTAGCTACTATTCCCATATGGGAGCCTAGGCTCTCTAAAAGCTTACGAATCTCTATGGCATCTGCCGCATTGCGTACAAATGAAGCAGCCACATAGTCCATGTGATGCTGGGCCGCAAAAGTGATATCAGATTTGTCTTGTTCTGACATAAAAGGTAGATTCAAAGCCACACCTGGTGTTGCCACTCTCTTCCGGGAGCTGATTATTCCCCCATGCACAACAATCGTATGAATATCATTGCCCGCAACATCCTTGACTTCCAAAGACAGCTTGCCGTCATCCAAAAGAATAGGATCGCCTGGTTTTACGTCTTTGTGTAGTCCATCGTAATTAACATGGGCTATTTCAGCTGTACCTTCTATTTCTTTAGTGGTTAGCGTGAAATCTGCACCGGCCTTGATTTCTACTTTATCCCCTTTGAATAGTCCCAGGCGCATTTCCGGCCCTTTGGTATCAGCCACTCTGCCTACTATTTTCTTTGCCTCCTGAGAAGCTTCGTCTAATAAGGCCAACCGTTTTTCACACTCTGGGTAGCTGCCATGAGAAAAATTGAATCTGGCCAGATCCATACCTGCTTTTAACATTTTTACCAAAAGTTCTTTGTTGTCGGTAGTAGGACCTAAAGTACAAATGATTTTTGTCTTTTTCATAATTTTCCTCTCATATCCAGAAAAGCCCAGGGCCACAAACAGAGGTCCCCGGGCTTTAACTTCAGCATCTTCGCTAAATCAATTAGCTTTCTTTGAAAGCTTTAATCTTAGCAGTCAGTATAGGAAGAATCTTCAAAGCATCGCCAACAATACCATACTTGGCGATTTCAAACATAGGAGCTTCGGGATCCTTGTTAATGCAAACGATAGTATCGGATTTGCTCATACCAGCTTTGTGCTGAACAGAACCGGAAATACCGCAAGCAAAGTAAATCTTAGGAGTTACAGTCTTACCGGATTGTCCAACCTGACGAGGATGGGGTAAGAAACCTGCATCAACAGCAGCACGAGAACCGCCAACAGCTCCGCCTACTACATGAGCTAAGTCAAGCAATAGTGGGAAGTTGTCTTTAGATTGCATACCACGACCACCAGAGCACACGAAAGGTGCATCATCAATAGCCATTTCGCCTTGTTGTACAACGCGATCCATACGCAATACTTTTACTCTGTCTTCGACTTGGTTCTTCAGCTTGTAGTTAACAACTTCACCTTTACGGGAAGCATCAGGAACAGCTGCTTTGAAAGTCTTAGGACGTACAGTGCCCATTTGAGGACGATGTTCTTTGCACAAAATGGTAGCCATAATATTACCACCTGCAGCAGGACGAGTCCATTCAACCAAACCATCTTCTTCAATGTTCAAGATGGTGCAGTCTGCGCACAGACCTGTATTCACTCTGGCAGCCAGACGAGGCCCTAAATCACGACCATCATTGGTAGCTCCAATGAATACAGCACTGGGTTGATATTCATGAACCATTTCAATAAATGCGTTGGTGTATAAATCTGTAGAATAATGTTTGAATTTAGGATCTTGGCAAACATATACTACATCTGCTCCGCCAGCGATCAGCTTTTTAGGAGCATCTTTAGGATCATCAGTAATCAGAACAGCGCATAAGCGTTGTTTCACTTTATCAGCAAGAATTCTGCATTCGCCTAATAATTCATAAGCAGTTTTAACGGGTTCGCCTTCGAAATGTTCTGCATAAACCCATAAATCTTTTTCATTACCGGTCTTTAGACCTTTTGTATTAGCCATTTATTTCGCACCTCACCTTGTAATAATTTTGTCTTCGATTAATTTTTTAACCAGCTTGTCAACTGCTACTTCAGGATCTTCGTCGTCATAAACAACGCCTTCAACCTTTTTAACAGTAGGAGTAAAGCTCTTCATTACTTGGGTAGGTGAACCGGCCTTACCGATAATATCTGTAGGGATTTCCAAATCAGCTGCAGAGTATACAGGAACCTGAGTTTTTCTGGCTTTTAACTTGCCTTTAATGCTGGCAAATCTCAAATCAGGGCTACGCATAACGGTAACCACTGCAGGCATCTTAGCAGCAACGGTTTGAGAAGTATATTCGTTTTCTTTGTCTACGATAACTTCGCCGTCTTTAACTTGAAT
Organism: Acidaminococcaceae bacterium; assembly: GCA_036788835.1. Taxonomy (GTDB): domain Bacteria; phylum Bacillota; class Negativicutes; order Acidaminococcales; family Acidaminococcaceae; genus JALCSJ01. Next base: position 92,604 of record DAIQMR010000004.1, on the reverse strand, counting down.
CTTTAATGCTGCGGTAATTTGAGGTAAATCCAAATGTTCAGCAATTTCCGGACCAACTTGAGCAGTATCACCATCAATAGCCTGTCTGCCGCAAAGGATCAAATCAGGAATGCCAAAATGTTTAATGGCATTGGCCATAGCCTGACTGGTAGCTAAAGTATCAGCACCGCCGAAAGCTCTGTCACTGATAAGTTTAACTTCGTCAACGCCAACTGCAACAGCATCCTTCAGGACTACTTCAGCCTGGGGAGGACCCATTGTGAATACAGTAACCTTTGCGCCCGTAGATTCTTTTAATTCCAGAGCTGCTTCCAGAGCATACTGGTCGTACGGGTTCATGATGTTGGTAACACCATCTCTGATTAAGTTGTTTGTTACCGGATCAATTCTCATTTCTGCGGTATCCGGAACTTGTTTAACGCATACAACAATGTTCATTACTCAATAACCTCCTAAACACCCTATAATTTTCAAAATACATCTTATTTTATCACGCAATTTTCTCTAGTGCAAGTATTCTTAAGTAGTCTGATTATTCTGTAATAGTCAGTCTTCTTCCCCTAACGCTTCTGGCCCTAAAAGTTCTTTAATATCAGTGTAGAAGCCTGTTTCCTTAGCATTTACCCAAAACTTAGGACTGGTTTTAATTACTTTTTTAGACCCTACAAGATGTAAAAATACTGGGTTAATACCATGATATTTGCTAAAAATTTTTGCCATTGACTGTTGTTTTTCCGGGGTATTTTGGCCTTTTTGAATAAAAATGTCCACTTGTTCTGTATTTTTACCTAATTTTTCTACGCTATTGGCAAAAATTCGTGGTTCTTCTTCGTCTAATTTAACGATTCCCTGAATTTTTACGATATTGTCCTGGATGATTTCTCCCCCATAGGAAGAAAAGCATCTGGGAAAAGCAATGCCTGTTACGGAACCGGAAAGATCTTCCAGAATAAAGCTAGCCATTCTATCCCCGTTTTTCGTAGTTCTGATTTTATTTTCGGAAATAATGCCCCCTACAGTGACGTTCTCCCCATCACGGAAATTAAATTCCGTAAGTTTGGTAAGAGGCGTTAGCTTCTTCAGAGCACCCCTAAATTCATCCAGAGGATGCCCTGTAACGTAAAACCCGATTAGCTCTCTTTCCAACCGTAATAGCTCGGACTTAGGCATTTCCGGAATATCAGGGATTACCGGGTCGTTAGCCTTGGCAAATTCTTCTTCCCCAAATAAATCCATTTGCCCGGAAAGCCTGTCTTTCTGTCTTTGGGAAGCTACTTCCAAAGCATTATCCATAATGGCTATAAGTTGGGAACGTTTATTGCTAAAACAATCCATGGCGCCGCATTTAATCAGGTTCTCCACCACACGTTTGTTAACCTTGCTCGTATCGATGCGCTGGGTGAAATCCATAAAGTCTTTATATGGTCCATGCTGGTCACGCTCAGAAATAATACATTCAACGGCAGCATCCCCTACGCTCTTGATGCCGCCCATGCCAAAACGAATGCTGTTACCATCTACGGCAAAACCGGCCTCGCTGGTATTCACGTCAGGAGCCAGCACTTCAATATCTGCGCTGCGGCAGATGCTAATATACCAGCTTACTTTATCGGCGGTGCTGATAATACTATTCAAGAAAGCAGCCATGAACTCCACAGGATAGTGAGCTTTTAAATAGGCCGTCTGGTAAGCCACATAAGCATATGCCGCCGAATGTGACTTATTAAAACCATAACCGGCAAAATGCTGCAGCAAATCAAAAATCTTTTCCGCCAAGGCAGATTTTATATTATGAAGCTTTTGGGCTCCCTTAATAAATTTATCCCGCATACTGTCCAGTTCTTTGGCTTTTTTCTTGCCCATGGCCCGGCGCAAAATATCAGCTTCGCCCAGAGTGAAGCCGGCTAGGGCAGAAGTAATCTGCATAACCTGTTCCTGATATAAAATTACTCCGTATGTGTCAGCCACGATAGGTTCCAAGAGCGGATGGAGCACGGGAGCGGTTCTTTTCCCATGACGGCCGTTAATAAAGTCTTCCGCCATGCCGCTGCCCAAAGGACCCGGTCTATAAAGTGCCACCAAAGGAATGAGATCCTCAAAGCCTTCCGGGGCCAATTGTTTCATTAAGCGGGTCATGCCGTCAGATTCCATCTGGAAGACAGCCGCAGTATCACCCTCCTGGAGCATCTTACAGGTAGCTGCATCGTGGAGGTCCAACCGGTCCACATCGACATCTATATTCTTGTCCTTTTTTATCATCTTGACCGTATCGTCAATAACTGTCAAAGTCCTCAGTCCCAAAAGATCCATCTTTAGCAGTCCTAAGGATTCCGACCGGTCTTTATCGTACTGAGTGCAAATATATTCGTGCTCGTCGTCGCTGCTGGAAGTAATCTGCAGGGGCACATAGTCCGTCAATTCGCCGGGGGTAATAATAACACCTGCCGCATGAGTAGAAGTATTACGGGGAATGCCTTCTACCTTCTGGGCAAAGTCCAGCATTTGAGAAATTTCCGGGGTAGTATCGCTAAGTTCCCGCAGTTCCCTGCTTTCTTTTAATGAGCCGGCTAAAGTTGTGCCGGGACGGTTGGAAATCAGTTTATTAACCTGATTAACCACATTTAGGCTAATACCCAGGGACCTGCCTACATCTTTCACGGCAGCTTTGGCTGCCAATGTTCCAAATGTAACAATCTGTGCTACATGCTTTTCGCCGTATTTTCTTGCCAGATATTCCACTACCAAATGTCTCTTTACATAGCAAATATCTGTATCAATATCAGGCATGCTGATACGCTCCGGATTTAAGAAACGTTCAAAAATCAGGTTGTATTTCAATGGGTCTATATTAGTAATGCCGGTCAAATAGGCCACAATGCTGCCTGCGGCGCTACCACGGCCAGGTCCCACCGGAATATCATGGGTTCGGCAATAATTAATAAAATCCCAGACAATGAGAAAATATCCGGAGTAACCCATTTGTTTAATAATCCCCAGCTCGTATTCCATCCTATCTTTAGCTGCAGTATCATCTGCAGCATAGCGGGAGGGAAATCCTGCGTCACACAGATGACGTAGGTAGCTGTCCATGGATGTCTCCCCTGCCGGTAAAGGAAACTCCGGCAAAAGCAAATGCCCGAATTCCAGTTCCAAATTGCAGCGTTCGGCAATTTGAAGAGTATTAGCCAAGGCCTCCTGGTCATTAGGAAAACGCTGAAGCATTTCGTCGTAGCTCTTTAAATAATACATATCATTATTAAAGCGCATCCTGTGAGGATCCAAATATTGAGAATCGGTCTGAATGCACAACAAAATATCCTGCCCTGCCGCATCTTCTTTGCGGACATAGTGCAGGTCATTAGTGGCCACCAGCCCGATACCATGCTTGGCTGCCATTTTCCGCAGGAAGGCATCTACCGTTGCTTCCTCCGGCAAATCATGATTCTGAATTTCCAAAAAGTAATTATCCTTGCCGAAAATATCCACATATTCCAGCATAACCTTTTCGGCAGTTTCCATTTCTCCACGAAGGATATGTCTCGGGACTTCCCCTGCCACACAGGCACTGAGGCAAATCAGCCCTTTGCTGTATTGACGCAAAACCTCTTTATCAATACGGGGTTTATAGTAGAAACCTTCCACTTCGCCGATGGATACCAGCTTCATCAAATTCCTGTAGCCTTCATAATTCTCGGCCAGCAGAATCAGATGATAGGTTTTCTCACGGGCAGCAATGCTTTTATCGGTTCTGGAACCATCGGTAATATAAACTTCGCAGCCAATAATAGGCTTAATCCCTTGTTTCTGGCACTCTTTGTAAAACTCTATGGCCCCATACATAACTCCGTGGTCAGTAATGGCCAAAGCAGGCATACCCAGCTCCTTGGCATAAGCCACCAGTTCCGGAATCCGGGATGCTCCATCCAGCAAGCTATATTCAGTATGAGTATGTAAATGCACAAATTGATTTTCCATAATTTATCTCCGTTAATAATTTACCTGTCTATTATAGCATAACTTAAAACACAATACTAAGCTTAGCAAAATGAATACTGCCGAGAATACTTTTGGTGGCTGGTTCTAAGCCAAAAGTTTTACTCGCTGGCTAAACGCAGCGCATTGTGTCTTACAAAAAAGACCCCAGTTCCTAAGAACTGAGGTCTTACCTATTTATGGGACTACTCTCTTGCTACTTCAACCCTGCCCGGTGCATACATCATTAAATCAGCATTGATTTTGGCAATAGTTGCTCCTGCCATATAACAAACACCTGCCAAGAAATCCTCTGACCGCACCCTGTCTTCCTGGTTCATCTTGTCAAAAGATACCAAAACAAGTTCGCCATCCAGCAAAGCATCGGCATAATTCATACAATCTTTCATGGTAAGAGGAGTACGAATAGCAATGTCTAAAGATGCCTGCTCTAATAAGGTCAGGTTCGTTTGTTCCCCTGTTTCTTCATTGGTTAATAGTTTTCTGGCACCTACGAACATCTTCATCCCTCCTTCTAATTTCTTACAGTTTATTTTACATCACAAAAGGGAAAATAGCAACGAATTATTTGCTGCGGGCTCTCATACGGCCGCGTTCGGTTCTATTCAAAATCTTCTTGCGCATACGAAGGCTCTTGGGAGTAACTTCTACAGTTTCATCTTCATTAATGTGCTCCAATGACCCTTCCAAAGAAAACGTGGTAGGAGGAATCAAGCGGACTGCTTCATCGCTGCCGGAAGCACGCATATTGCTGACATGCTTCTTTTTGCAGGGATTAACATCCATATCATCTTCACGAGTGTTTTCACCAATAACCTGGCCTTCGTAAACTTCCTGGGCCGGAGAAATATACATAGTTCCCCGAGCCTGGCATTTATCAATACCATAGGCACTGGTTTCACCTGTTTCAAAGGCTACCAGAGAGCCCCTTGTACGACCGGGGATATCTCCCTTGTAAGGTGCCCAGCCGGCAAATACGTGGTTCATAATGCCATTGCCTTTAGTATCAGTTAAGAATTGATTACGAAAACCGATTAAGCCTCTGGCAGGAATCAGGAACTCCAGTCGTTGATAACCGGCCATTTCCGTCATATTCTGCAGTTCTGCCTTCCTCAGTCCCAGAGCTTCCATAACCGCGCCCATAAAGGTTTGAGGCACATCAATGGTCAAAGCTTCCATTGGTTCCAAGAGCTTGCCGTTTTCATCTCTGTGCATAATAACAGTAGGCTTGCCTACCTGCAGTTCAAATCCTTCCCGGCGCATTTGCTCGATTAATACTGATATATGTAATTCCCCACGACCGGAAACTTTAAAAGAATCGGCTGAGTCCGTATCTTCAACTCTCATGCTAACATTGGTTTCCACTTCTTTGTACAGCCTGTCTCTGATATGACGGCTGGTAATGAAATGTCCTTCTTTGCCGGCAAAAGGTCCATTATTAACGGAAAACACCATGGACAAAGTCGGTTCATCGATTTTAATACCCTTCAAGGCTTCCGGTTGATCCACATCAGCAATAGTATCGCCGATTTCTGCATCAGGTAATCCAATGAGGGCAACAATATCCCCTGCTTCCACCTGTTCAATCTCCGTGCGTTTCAGACCTTGATAAGTATAGAGACGGCCAATCTTTTCATTCTTGGTAGCCCCATCATGCATCAGGCAAATTTCTTCGCCATTGTGAATCTTGCCACGCACTACACGGCCAACCACAATCTTGCCCACATAGTCATCATGGTCCAAAGTGTTAACCAACATCTGTAAGGGTGCTTCCGTATCCACATCGGGAGCCGGAATGTATTTAATGATAGTTTTGAACAAAGGTTCCAGATTGTCACTGTCATCTTCCATGGTCATTTTGGCAATACCGGCCTTGGCAGAGGCATAAACCACCGGGAAATCCAGCTGATCTTCATTGGCGTCCAGTTCAATAAACAAATCAAGAACTTCGTCCACCACTTCTTCTACTCTCTCGTCCGGCCGGTCAATTTTATTAATAACCACAATAGGTTTCAAATGATGTTCCAAGGCTTTACGCAACACGTATTTGGTCTGAGGCATAGGTCCCTCAAAGGCATCAACAAGCAAGAGTACCCCATCTACCATGGTAAGTACCCGCTCTACTTCCCCGCCAAAATCAGCATGGCCTGGTGTATCCAAAATATTGATCTTGCAGCCGTCATGCATAACTGCGGTGTTTTTGGAAAGAATAGTAATACCACGTTCTCTTTCCTGGTCATTGGAGTCCATAACTCTTTCCTGAACCTTTTCATTAGCTCTGAATACACCGCTTTGTTTTAGCATAGCATCTACCAAAGTAGTCTTGCCATGATCGACGTGAGCGATGATTGCAATATTGCGTAAGTCTTTTCTAATCATTGACTTTGCTCCTCTACATAAAAAATAAAAAGGATGCTGTCAATAAGCATCCTCTTATCAAGTTGTTTTTTGACTAAATTATTATATTCTTTTTCCCGGATTATGTCAATTATTCTTCCTAATAAATATATGAAAAAATTATTGAAAAGCTATTTATCTAGAAAACCATGAAAATACATAATCAAGGTTGACTTTATTTTCGTTGTCTAGTACTATAAAATAAATGGGGGAATATATAGTATTTTTTAATAATGCCAATACAAGGAGGTGTTGCATTGAAAGATTTAATAAGTATCGTAGATGCAGTTAATGGTGTCTTATGGGACAAAGATATCTTGCTGCTATTGCTGGTTGGTACGGGTATTTGGTACTCCTTCCAGCTAAGATTCATTCAGGTTCGCGGTTTTGCAGAGGGTATTAAAGAAACCTTCGGCGGTATTTTTTCCAACAAAAAAGCTGCCGGAAAAGACGGTATGAGCCAGTTTCAGGCTTTAGCCACTGCGGTGGCTGCCCAGGTTGGCACGGGAAATATTGCCGGTGCGGCTACAGCTATCGCATCAGGTGGTCCCGGTGCTATCTTCTGGATGTGGATTAGTGCGTTTTTTGGTATGGCCACTATTTTTGCTGAAGCAACCATGGCTCAAAAGTACAAGCAAATAGACAAAGACGGTTCTGTTACCGGTGGTCCCGTGTACTACATCAGAGGTGCCTACCAAGGTGCGTTTGGTAAGGTTTTGGCCGGTGTTTTCTCTGTCTGCATTATTGTCGCTCTTGGTTTTATGGGCAATGCAGTACAGTCCAACTCTATTGCTGATGCTTTTAGAGTTGCATTTGGTTGGAATCCCATGTATGTTGGTATTGCTTTAGCAGTGCTTGCCTATGCTATTTTCTCAGGCGGAATTGCACGTATAGCCAAAGTTACCGAAACCGTAGTTCCCCTTATGGCGGTTTTGTACATTCTGGGTGCTTTGGGCGTAATGCTGATGGATCTTGGCAATGTGCCCCTCGTATTTAAAGAAATCATTATCGGAGCTTTTGAGCCACATGCTATTGCCGGCGGTGTTGCCGGTGCAACGGTCAAGATGGCTATTAGAAAAGGCGTGGCAAGAGGTTTATTCTCCAATGAAGCAGGTATGGGTTCCACTCCCCACGCTCACGCTGTGGCCAGAGTCGATCACCCCTGCCAGCAGGGTCTTGTTGCAATGATTGGTGTATTTATTGATACTTTCATCGTTTTAAACATGACTGCTTTTGTTATTATTGTTACCCGTTCCGTTACTCCGGACGGTTCTTTGACCGGTGCTGCTTTAGCACAAGCCGGATTTAGTTCCGTATATGGTAAGGGCGGCGATATTTTCTTGGCAATCTGTATGTTCTTCTTCGCTTTTTCCACTATTATCGGCTGGTATTTCTTCGGCGAAGCAAATGTCAGGTATCTTTTCGGAGCCAAGGCAATTAAAATTTATTCTTTATTCGTTTGTATCTGTGTATTTCTTGGCACTTTAGGAAAAGTAGAAGTTGTTTGGAATATGTCAGATATGTTTAACGGTTTAATGGTTATTCCTAACTTAATCGGTCTGTTGGCCTTAACCAAAGCCACTAAGAGTTTGGAAGAAGATTTCTACTCTAATTTTAAAAAGAGGACAAAAGAAATCTAGCAGGCTGATTACAATTCAGATTACAATTTAATAGTGGGTTGATATTTCTTAAGAGAGTGTTATTAAATTAACCACCGAAGAGGCAAAAGCGCCTATGGTCATTTAGACGTTTGAAACTTTCAGGTAGACGGATTAAGGAAAGTACCACACTTTGGAAGATTTATTCTGACAGAGAAGCGACTTGACATGATGTTTATGTTGGGTCGCTTTTTTCACAAACGGAGCTTATAACATATGATTATAACAAACAATCCTTTGGTGGAAAAAGAACTGGCAAAGGAAAATAACATTGTTTATATGAAGTGCTCATATAAAGAGATTCTCATTAAAGTAAGAGATTTGTGTTTTGCTGGTTACATTCTCAAGACTCACCCCCTGTCAGGCAGCGTAAAACCTAATGAAACTCCTTACAAGTCTATTATGGTTTCTGACGAGGCAGCTCAAAAGACAGATTTTGCTTCTTGTGAATTAATCAGCAATGCAATATCTACTTATGAAAAATTTGCCAAATTGCCTGATAAGTGGCCTAAGGAGGTGCTTGTGGATTTTCAGACAGTAGATTTATCTTTAATGCAAAATGCCTTAAAGAGTATGGACGTGTAATTCACTACAAATTGAATGGCAAATGGAAAGGAGTGTTATCTTGAAACTAGAATTAGGTTATATCGACATTAAGGATATAAAATTCGCCGACAAATCTGAGATTAAAGACGGAATTTTATATGTGAACACCGAGGAACTGAAAAAACTGGTTCTCGAAGACGAAGATATTAAATCCGTTGCTTTTGATATTGCAAAGCCGGGAGAAAGCGTTCGTATTACTCCCGTAAAGGATGTAATTGAACCCAGAGTGAAAATTGCCGGTCGAGGCGGTATTTTCCCGGGGGTGATTGGGCCGGTTGATACTGTAGGTGATGGCGTTACTTATGCATTACGCGGGATGGCAGTTATTACCGCCGGCAAAATTGTAGGATTCCAGGAAGGCTTAATTGATATGAGTGGTCCCGGTGCTGAATATACCCCTTTCTCCAAGTTGAATAATTTAGTAATGGTGTGCGAACCTATTGACGGAATTAAACAACATGAGTACGAGCATGCCGTAAGATTCGCCGGTTTTAAAGCTGCTATCTATTTGGGAGAATTGGCCAGAAACCTGCAGCCAAATGAGACAAAGGTATTTGAGACCTGCGGCATTGTTGAAGGCTTGAAAAAGTTCCCCGGCCTGCCCAGAGTTGCTTATGTCCAAATGCTACAGAGTCAGGGCCTGCTCCACGATACCTATGTTTACGGCGTAGATGCGAAAAAAATAGTTCCTACTATTTTGCATCCTACCGAATCCATGGACGGGGCAATTATTTCCGGTAACTGCGTATCTGCCTGCGACAAGAACCCCACCTATGTACATGAAAACAATTCTGTAATTCAGGATTTATTTGCTGAACATGGCAAGACTCTGAACTTTGTCTGCCACATTATTACAAATGAAAACGTTTATCTGGCTGACAAACGCCGTTCTTCCGACTGGACAGCCAAGTTGTGCAGAATGCTCGATCTGGACGGAGTTATCCTGTCTCAGGAAGGCTTCGGCAATCCTGACACAGACCTTATTATGAACAGCAAAAAGATTGAAGCTGAAGGAGTAAAAGTAGTTTTGGTTACTGACGAGTACGCCGGCCAAGACGGCAAGTCCCAGTCCTTGGCAGACGCTGATCCCGCAGCTGATGCTTGCGTAACTGCAGGTAATGCCAACCAACTAATTGTTTTGCCCAAGATGGACAAAGTCATCGGTGTGGTAGAGCAAGTTAACAAGCTGGCCGGTGGTAACGAACACAGCTTAAGACCTGACGGAACCATCGAAGTGGAAATTCAGGTTATTACCGGGGCAACCAACGAAACAGGCTTCGGAACACTAAGTGCCAGGTAAAGGAGGCGTATACAACAATGACTAAGATTAAAGTTGTGCATTATATCAATCAGTTCTTTGCCCAAATCGGCGGCGAAGAAAAAGCTGACATTAAACCGGAAATCAGACAGGGCATTGTCGGTCCCGGTATGGCTTTTAAAGCTGCCTTTGGCGATAAAGCAGAAATCGTAGCTACTGTTATCTGCGGTGACTCTTATTTCAACGAGAATATAGATGCAGCCAAGGCTACTATTCTTGCCATGGTCAAAAAAGAAAATCCCGATTTGTTCATTGCCGGCCCTGCTTTCAATGCAGGCAGATATGGCGTAGCCTGCGGTACTATTGCTACAGCTGTTGAAGAAGAATTGGGTATCCCCTCTTTGACAGGTATGTATCCGGAAAACCCCGGTGCAGACATGTTCAAGGACAAGGTTTATATGGTTGCCACCAAGAATTCCGCAGCGGGCATGAGAGATGCTGTTAAGGTTATGGCTCCTCTGGCTTTGAAACTCGGCAACAAAGAACCTATCGGTGCTTCCTGCCAAGAAGGCTACATTCCCAATGGCATCAGAGTTAACTTCTTCGAAAAAGAAAGAGGTTCCCAGCGTGCCGTAAATATGCTTCTGGCTAAATTAGCCGGCAAGCCCTTCACTACTGAGTATCCAATGCCCAGTTTTGACAGGGTTGAGCCTAATCCAGCTGTTGTGGATATTACCAAAGCTAAAATCGGTATTGTTACCAGCGGCGGTATTGTTCCCAAAGGTAATCCCGATCATATTGAATCCTCCAGTGCTTCTAAGTACGGTGAATACGATATTACCGGTGTTAATGATTTAACCAGTGCCACCTTCGAAACTGCCCACGGCGGTTACGACCCTGTCTATGCTAATGAAGATCCGGACAGAGTTCTTCCTGTAGATGTGCTCCGTGACCTGGAAAAAGAAGGTAAGATCGGTTCTCTTTACAACAAGTATTATGCAACTGTAGGAAACGGTACAGCTGTTGCTTCTGCCAAGCGATACGGTGCTGAAATCGCCAAGAAATTCTTGGATGCAGGAGTCCAGGCCGTTATCCTAACCTCCACGTGAGGCACCTGTACACGTTGCGGTGCAACGATGGTGAAAGAAATTGAAAGAGCAGGTTTACCTGTTGTTCATATGTGCACGGTTACTCCTATTTCCTTGACTGTAGGTGCCAACAGAATCGTTCCTACCATTGCCATTCCCCATCCTTTGGGCAATCCGGCATTGGAACCGGCCGAAGAAAAGAAACTGCGCAGGAAACTGGTAGAAAAAGCTCTGGTAGCTTTATCTACTCCTGTGGACAAGCAAACAGTTTTTGAGAAGTAAAAAGTAATGCAAAGAACGTCGGAACACTAAAAGCGGGAGGTCAGCTCCACCGGGATATGCGGAATGCTATCCTGGAGAGTGACCGGCCTTTTAGCGGCCGACGTTCTTTTTGTTATCTCATACTTTTCCTGTGCCTCAAATTGTCTTCATAATGTCGTCGATATACTTACGCACTTTGTCTAGTTTTACTTTGATAGCCTCTATGCGGCTGCTGTCGTGAAGAGCGATTTGCTCCAGTCTGGCTCTGTACATCAGATAATTCTTCTCGAAAGAAGCCATGTAATCCCTCAATTCCTGGACAGCCGGAATATCCGTCAAGACCTTCGTATGTTCCAGGCGCCACTCTGTTCCTTCAATGATTGCCGCATCACCGTAGCTAGGAATATAGGCCCCCACTCCTAAATTGGTTTGGAGAATATCTGCGAAGGCTCTGGCTGCATCCAGCTCACCGTGAACCACAAAAAATTCTTTAGGTTTTTGCTGCATCCCTTTATACAAAGCCAGCATTTGATCTTTATCAGCATGAGCCGAAAAACCGGTCATGTTATAAATTTTAGCTTCCACGGCAATATCTTCACCCATAATCTTAACTTTTCTAGCACCTTCTACCAGCCTGCGTCCTAAACTTCCCTCAGCCTGATACCCGGCAAAAATAACCGAGCTGTCTTTCCGCCATAAATTATGTTTCAAATGATGGAGCACACGACCGGCATCGGCCATACCGCTGGCAGAGATAATAATCATGGGGCTGGGCATTTCATTAATAGCTCTTGATTCTGCTGCTGTTTCCGTATACTTCACATTAGGCATATCAATAAGCTTGCCACCCTGTTTTTGATAAATAGATTTTGCTTCTTCATCGTATTCATCAGGATTATACATCATAACCTGAGTTGCCTTAATAGCCATGGGACTATCAATCATAATTGGTACCTTAGGCAGCTGTCCTGAAGACATGAGCTTTTGGAAATAATAAAGCATAACCTGAGTACGTCCAACGGCAAAGGCAGGAATAATAACATTGCCTCCCTTGGCCAAGGCTTCTTGCATAATGCCGCAAAGCTCTTGTTCCCTATCTGCTACCTCATGAACCCGATTGCCATAAGTAGATTCTGTAATGATAAAATCTGCCCCGGTAATTTGATAAGGGTCGTCAAGAATAGGTACATTGGGCTGGCCAATATCACCGGTGAAGATGATTTTAGTTTTCTTGCCATTTTCTTCTATCATAATATTCACAATGGCACTGCCTAAAATATGCCCTGCCACCCTGAATCTGACAGTAAGACCCGGATAGAGTTCCACATCTGTATCATAATCATGACACTCAAACTGTTTTAAGGCTATATAGGCGTCATCCGGTCCATATATGGGAGTAACGGCCGGACGGCCGGCTCTCAATCCTTTACGGGTAGAAATCTCCGCATCCTGTTCCTGAATATGCCCGCAATCAGGAAGTAAAATATCACATAATTCCTTGGTTGCATGAGTACAATGAATTTTACCTTTGAAGCCTTCTTTTACCAGTTTTGGCAAAAGGCCGCTATGGTCAATATGCGCATGGCTAAGCACCACTGCGTCTATTTCTCCCGGGTTAAACTCGAAATTTTTTCTGTTTAAGTCCCTAATGAGTTTAGGACCTTGAAACATACCACAGTCAAAGAGGACCTTTTTCCCATTGACTTCAAACAAATGACAGGAACCTGTAACAATTTTGTCCGCGCCTAAAAAAGTGATCTTCATCTAGCAGCACCGCCTTTATTGTTTTTTCCCCTATAAAATAATTATAGCATAAATGCCGGTTTAATGTGTTAAAATAAGGTGAAGATTAAAGAAAGGACGTTATCATGAAAAAAGCTAAAATTGTAAGTATACTCTGTGCAGGACTTTTTACCCTGTACCCAACCGGTCATGCCTTTATGTCTCCCCTTGAGACCAAAACCGGCAAGTCCACAACTAAAGTAGCTGCCAAGGCTGCAGACTCTACTGTTACCGCATCTGTCAAAACTACTAAACCGACTACCGCAACCGCTGTCCAGAATACTAAGCCCACACCAACGACTGCTTCAGAAAAAACAGACACAAAAAAAGCAGAGGAAAAGGTTATTCACCCTGCTGAAAATCAGGCTTCCTGGACCCCTGCCGGTGCCAATAGCAAGTTGTTGACTTATTATGATGCCAACAGCCTGAAATATGATAAGGACTCCGGCATTATTACGGCTTGGACAAAATGGGTCTATAAAGCAGGAACCCCGACCGGTGTAAAAACTGTTTTGCTGCTCTCCCATTATGATGTACGGGTAAAGGTTTTTGCCGATCTTTACTATATTAACTACAGCGGACTGGGAACAGTTCTCAAAGAAGGTCCCGCTGCCGACCAATCCTGGGTTACCATCTCTGTTAATACCTTAGGCGAAGATATGCGGATAGCCCTTAATAACTATCTAATCAGCCATTGATTTTCTTACGTTCACCAATAATTCTTGCTACATAGATACCGGATGCACTAGCCTGGGACAAGCCTCTTGTAATACCGGCTCCGTCTCCCACGGCGAAGAAGTCCGGTATTGTTGTTTCCAGATTTTGATTTAATTCCAGTCTTGAACTGTAAAACTTAACTTCGACACCGTATAACAAAGTATCATCGTTAGCAGTGCCCGGCGCAATTTTATCCAAGGCATAAATCATTTCGATAATATTGTCCAAATGCCGTTTAGGCAAAACCAGGCTCAAATCCCCCGGCACTGCATCTAAAGTCGGTTTTAAAAAGCTCTTGGCCATACGGTGAGCATTACTGCGGCGGCCTTTAATCAGGTCCCCAAACCGCTGTACTAAAACACCGCCCCCTAACATATTGGATAAAGACGCAATATGTTTGCCGTATTTATGAGGGGAATTAAATGGTTCCGTAAATCTGTTGCTTACTAAAAGAGCAAAGTTGGTATTGCCGCTGTCTTTGGCTGGATCATTGAAGCTGTGCCCGTTGACTGTTACTATACCATCGGTGTTTTCCGCTACCACGTAGCCATTAGGATTCATACAGAAGGTCCTTACTCTGTCTCCGTAACGTTTTGTGGTGTATAAAAGTTTCGCTTCATAAACTTCATCGGTAATATGTTGGAATACTTGGGCAGGCACTTCTACTCGAACGCCCAGATCAACCTGATTGCTGGTCATTTTCAGGCCCATTTCCCGGCACTTGCCGGTGAACCATTCCGCTCCGGCCCTCCCCGGTGCGGCAATTAAATATTGACAATAATATTTATCCTCTGAAGGTGTGGTGGTTACTACAAAGCCTTCTTTTTCCCTGGCAAAACCATCTACATGCGTATTGCATTTAATCGTTATGCCCTTTGCCAAAAGATAGCGATAAATATCTGCCATGATTTTATAATTGTTTTCTGTGCCCAGATGCCTTACCTTGGCATTGAGCAAATGTAAATCGTGGCCTAAAGCAAGCTTGCCGATTGTACAGTTTTTGGTAGTAAATACTTCACCGGGAGCCCCATGCTGACAATTAATTTTATCCACATAGTCAATCAATTCCATTACCGTCGAAGTAGGAAGATAGTCATTCAGCCAGCCGCCGAATTCCGTGGTGAAATTGTATTTCCCGTCGGAGAAAGCTCCCGCTCCGCCAAACCCCCGCATAATACTGCAAGGAGTGCAGCGCAGGCAATGCTGTGTCTTGCCGAGCGTCAAAGGACACTGTCTGGCATCTATAGTGTTGCCCTCTTCTAAAATAGCTACCGTCACTTCTGGATACTTCAGAGTAAATTCATAGGCGGCAAAAATAGCTGCCGGTCCTCCACCGATAATAATTACATCGAATGTGTTTTTCATTTTTTAAAAACCTCTCTATCCATAACTGTATTATAAATAATCGAAGAAATTTGATTAATGGTTTTTAAAGTCTGCTCCTGATTAACAGACCGGTCTGTTAAAATAACCAAAATATAATTTTCCTTGGCGAAAATTATGCCTCCGTCATTGTGAATACCAGGTGCATCCCCGGTTTCGTGGGCAGCCTGAACGTCTTTAGGCAAAAGAGCCAGAAGCCTGCTTCTATCTGCATGCTTTTTCAAGGTATCCATCATGAATTTATCCGTGCCCGCCGAAACGCACTGATTAAAATATAATCTATCGAAAAACGTAACCAAATCATTTACGGAAGTATAGTTTTTCGTGTCTTCCTGCACCTTGGGGACATTTGAAGTATTCGCCGGCTTATCTTCCATGCCGACCTTGGATGCCAGTACCGTATCCAAATAACCGTGCTGCTCAATATATGTATTAATTGCATCTGTATCCAAAATATCAATCAGCATATTCGTAGCCGTATTATCGTTATTGACTACCATAGCTTCTATTAGCTCTTTGAGGGAAAATTCTGTGCCGTCTTTCTTGTCCTTTAAGACCACCGAGGGTTCTGCCCTATTGTCCGCCGTGATTTTAAATTTTTTGTCCAGTTGTAAATTCCCTTTTTCCACCTCATCCATGGCCTTAGCCATAATAAACGGCCTAATCATACCGGCAGAAGGCATTTTCCCTGAATAATTATAAAAAATGTCTCCCCTGGTCAGTGATTTGTAATATACTGAGCAGCCTGCTCCCGACTGGGCTATTATATTATTCAGATACGCATAGGGCAAGCTTGTATTGGGAGCTGTGCTTACCTTACTGGTATCATCCTGGATTTTTTGCGTCCTATATTTAGTGCTGTGGGTAATGTAGAAATAGGATGCCACTGCCAAAGCTATCAGCACTGCTAAAATCATATATAATCTTTTATTAATACTCATAATATCTCCATGATTCTTCTATTATTTTTCAGCCATTGTTCACAACTGCGATAATGGGGTAAAACTTCTTCTACCTGCTGCCAAAATTTTTTATTATGACTTTTATTCTCAACATGGCTCAACTCATGGACCACAACATAATCCAGAACTTCCGGCGGGCACATAATCAACCGCCAGGAAAAGCTTAAAACATTGTAATAGCTGCATGAACCCCATCTGCTTTTGGCAGAAGAAATGCGGAGTCTTTTGTACCCTGCCTGCATGCTATGAGCAAAAAAAGACACCCGCTGCTTTAGCCTATGGAGAGCTTGCTGCTGCAGCCACTGGCGTAACTCTGCCGATCCGGCCTTAGGTGGCAGCAAAATATAATTGCCAAAGAGGGTGATTTCCTCCACATCCTCAATGTCAATATTATAAGTTGAACCACTGTATTGTATTATACCACCCGGGGCAATAACCGCAGGAACAAAATCAGCCTTCTCCTTTTCCACACGCTGTTGCTGCTTTGTTATCCAGCTTTGTTTGGCGGTGACAAAATCCATAATCATATTGTTGGATACATAATATGGTGCCCTGACCACCAATTCTCCCTGATTATTAACCACCAGAGCGATTGACCTTCTCCTAGTTCTAATTATGCTCTTCGGCTCTATCATCATGTGTTTATTATAGCATATTATTGATACTCTTACACGCTAACACTCGTGACTTTAGTCCTGGGAGGTTCAATGATTTGACCTCTACGCGGTTTTTTCTTATAATATACCATAATACCCCCACTTCGAATCACATTGGTGGAAGTATGTCACTTGCGAAAGGTGTTGTCTATGAATATATTTAAAGGTTCCCTTTTTACTTTAACCATAGTCCTCATTGTTTTAGTCTTGTTATCCGCATTTTTCTCTGCCTCAGAGACAGCTCTCACCGGCAGCCAAAAACTGCGGCTAAAAAAGCTGGCTAAAAACGGCAATAAAAAGGCAGAGAAAGCTCTGAAATTAATCGGTCGCTATGATGACACATTAACCACCATCCTAATTGGTAATAATATCGTAAATATTCTGGCTGCTTCCTTGGCTGCCGCTGCCTGTACCGCTTATTTCGGGGCCAGTGGCCTAGCTGTTGCCACAATTGGTTCTACTGTTACTATTCTGTTCTGCGGAGAGATTCTGCCTAAGAGCGCTGCCAAGGACTATCCGGAAAAAATAGCCATGCAGGTGTCTCCCCTGCTCTATGTGCTCACTATAATTTTAACGCCTGTTAATTTGCTGGTGAAATTAATCAAAATTTCTTTCAACAAATTTCTCCATACCAAGGCCGCTACCGGACCCACTGAAGATGAGCTGATGCTCATGGTAGACGAAGTGCAAAAAGATGGTGCGATTAACAAAGACGACAGTGAACTGATTAAATCTGCCATTGAATTCAGCGATATCAGAGTGCGGGAAATCATGACTCCCCGTGTAGATTTTGTCAGCATCGATTTGGCCGCGGGAAATGAAGAAGCACTGCATACTGTGGCCATGCATGGTTTCTCCCGCTTTCCTGTTTACAAAGAAGACGATAAAGAAATTATCGGTATGATTCATGCCAAAGATTTCTTTACCGCCTACGTTAATAACCCTGATTTTAAATTGGAACGTATTGTTAAAAATATCGCCTATGTTCACAGCTCCACAAAAATCTCCCTGGTCATGAAATCTCTCCAGGACCAAAAAGTAGAAATGGCCATGGTCTTGGATAGTTATGGAACCGTTCGCGGTCTGGTTACCACGGAAGATATCGTGGAAGAATTAGTGGGAGAAATTTGGGATGAGCACGATAAGGTGGTTGCTTCTTTCCACAAAATCGGCAAAGACAAATACCTTGTATCCTGTAATTCCAACCTGCAAAATGCCAATTTGCTGGATTTGTTTAAATATCTGGACCTGGATTTTAGTCAATATGGTTTAGATAATACTTCCATCAGCGGCTGGGTTGTAGATACTTTGGGGGATATTCCCCACAAGGGAGACAGCTTTGATTGCAAAAATCTCCACGTAACAGTAATCAAAACCACCCTACACAGAGTAGTGGAAATTATCATCGACGTGGACAGGTCCCAAATCATACATTTGGATTCGTGAAAAATTTACGCAACGTAAAAATACCCGCCTAGTCGCGTGTTATCTTTTCTACGGACGGGCCGCTGCGCGGCTACACGGCACTAAAGTGCCTACCGCTATGCTTTACACGTCCCGCAAAGATAAGCGCACTCCTCTCGGGTATTTTTTTAATACGAATTTTTTAGTTACCTTTCACAATTTCGGGCTTATTCCAAACTATCTTCATAATATCTGCGTATTTTTCCTGCAGGTGCTTCAAAACCACATCCATAACACTTCTGATTACTACCGGGTCGAAACTGTCGACGGTACTGGGAATACAGGTGTCTAGACAAATATCACCCTCATCATTGACGTAATATTTGAATACCTTGAATTGCTTGTTGTAGCTATTTAACAGTTCTCCTAATGCCGCCTTGTTGGCAGGAGTAACAGCTTTTCTGGCTACCAGTACCTGAAACATAGTATAAATGCTGTCATCAAGAACCAGCATCAAAGGAAGCCTGACTCCGTCGGTATCAAAATTTGACCTGAACAAAACCGGATGTAAATCATTTTGTACTTCTTCCGAAGTAAAGGCGTTTATTTTATTTTCATTAACAAATGCCTGCCATTTTTCTGCTTTGCCATTCATATTAAACACTCCTTATAATTATATTTACCATGATAGTATAACATACTTTTATCTTAAAAGGTATGGTAAAAATGTTTTGGCCAAACCCAAAAAAACAAAGAAACCAAACACATCTGTAGCCGTTGTAATAAAAATGCTGGATGCCACGGCAGGATCGGCATTGAGAGCCTTCAAAATAACCGGTACCAGGAACCCAAAGAAACCGGCAATAACCAAATTGGCAATCATGGCCACGAAAATAATAATACCTAGATACAGGTTCCCGTACATGAGATAAATAACCAAACCAGCCACAAGACCTGTAGCTGCACCATTCAGTACCCCTACCAGAATTTCCTTGACTATTCTTAGCTTATTGCCCCGCCATTCAATATCGCCTAAGGCAATACCACGAACTACAATGGCCAAAGTCTGAGTGCCTGCATTGCCGCCCATGCCTGCTACAATAGGCATAGCTGCCGCCAAAGCGACAACCTTGGATATAGTGTCTTCAAACAAAGAAACCGTTGCCGCAGCCAGGAAAGCCGTAAAAAGATTAACCATGAGCCAGGGCAGCCTCATTTTAATTGATTCCCACAAAGTGCTGTCCACATTTTCTTCTTTGCTTACACCGCCTAATTTCAGCATATCTTCCGTATTTTCTTCTTCGATAACATCGATAATATCGTCTACGGTGATAATGCCCAGCAGTCCTTTGCGCTTATTAACCACCGGAATAGCATGTAAGTCATACTTGGAAACTAGTCTGGCTACTTCTTCCTGGTCAGTTTCAGGTTCCACGGAAATAACATTATCTTCCATAATGTCGTTAATAATATCACTGTTGTGGGCCACTAAAAGCTCACGGAGAGAAACAATTCCTACCAGTTGTTTCTTCTCGTTTAAAACATAAATTGTGTTAATCTCTTCTGTTTTGGGAGCAATATCTTTAACTTTAGCCAGAGCCTGACTCACTGTAAGAGTATTACGGACAGAAATATACTCGGTGGTCATAATACCGCCGGCTGTATTGGCTTCATAGCCTAACAGGTTTCTGATGATTTTCTGATCACCGGTTTTCATCAGATTGACTATATCTTTACGCCTATCCACAGACATATTGCCTAAGATATCTACAATATCGTCTTTGGACATAAACTGAAAGACCTGCATAATCCTTGTGATTTCCATGATTTTCATTACATGGTTTTGCACGTCTTCATCGGCTTGTTCAATAATATCCGCCAGTTTTTCATCCGTCAACAAAGAAGTAAAATACAAAATATCATCATCGGAAAGATCTTCCAAAGCAAGGGCCAAATCAACCGGGTGAGCATCTTCAGCCAGCAGTTTCACACTGTCGGCATCTTTGGTTTCCAGAGCCTGCAGCAGGGACTGGTGTACTTTTTCTTCTCTTTCTTTATCTACTTCTTCGTTCTTTACCTCTATCTCATCCAAGTTGGTCACCTTCTTTCCGAACTAAAAGGGACATCCCTGACAGGAATGCCCCTTTGATAGCAATTTTATTTATGAGTAATAGCAACTTGTGAAGCCAATACCCAGCCTACCGCACCATCGGAACGTATTACTAAATTATATAATTTGTTCTCTGTTTCGTTCTTATATTGATTAATGGGAACGAACATCGTACCCTTAGGATACGTTCCTAGAACAAGGCTGGAACCATTGGGCTCAGCTCCCAATTCCACATTATTTTCCATTGTGATAACAAAAACATTGGATTGAGCATACTTGTCCTTGGTGGACATAGCATTGACCGTGCTAAAGAACATTGTACATAAAGTTAAAATAACCAAAATCCTTTTAAGCATTTTTTCGCCTCCTAGAATATCCTTGTCGTTTATTATAACATTTTTATCTCAACATTGTCGAGAAGCCCCCACGTCGAATCATGTGGCGATTAAGTGAGGGGCGAAGCTGTCACACCACCTGGAAAATATAAAACTTTAAATAATTTGTTTCCGGCACATTATAGAGGATAGGATGGTCAGGAGACTGTTGTCTGGCCTCTATTTGCCGCAGAGAAACATTGGCATCAAAAGCAGCCTCTTTCAACATATGAATAAAGAGTCCTTCCGGCATAAAATGACTGCAAGAACAAGTAGCCAGGTACCCGCCTCTGGGCAATAATTTCATCGCCTTATAATTTATTTCCTTATACCCGCTCAGAGCATTTTTTACTGTGTGACTGGATTTAGTGAAAGCCGGCGGGTCCAAAATGATAAAGTCGTATTTTCTTTCCTTTTTTTCCACCATGTCCGTTAATAAATCAAAAACATTGGCCTGCAATGTTTCAATTACACCCGTAAAACCGTTTAAGGCAATATTTTCTTTGGTAACATTTATAGCTTCCAGAGAAATATCCACAGCAGTAACTGCCGTAGCTCCGGCCGCAGCCGCATTAAGGGCAAAAGCCCCTGTGTGGGTAAAACAATCCAGCACTCTCCTGCCTTTGCTTATGTTCCGAATAGCAAGGCGGTTGAATTTCTGGTCCAGGAAGAAACCGGTTTTCTGGCCATTAACTACGTCAACTTTAAACAACAAACCGTTTTCTTCTATGGTTGTTTGCTCCGGGCAATGCTCCAAACCGCTTATTTTGGCCGGGCCCTTATACTCTTCCAAGCCTTCCAGCACACGGATGCCCACATCATTACGCTCGTAGATGCCATTGATGGTTTGGCCCATTTCCCTGAGTATTGTTGCCAAAAGCTCAAAAATCATAGCTTTCCGTTGGTCAATACCCAGGCAAAGTACTTGTGACACTAAAATATCATTAAACCGGTCTACCGTCAGGCCCGGAAATTGATCTGCCTCCCCGAAAATCAGCCGGCAGCACTTGAAATTTCCCTCTCCCATGACAGTCAGTCTGTATTCCAGTGCGTACCGGATACGCCGCTCAAAAAAATCACGGTCAAATTTATCATTGGTATTACGAGATATAATCCTGACCCTTATCTTGGAATTATCATTAACAAACCCGGTGCCGATGTATTTGGCCTTGTCATTCATCACATCCACCAAATCACCGTTATTGTACTGGCCTTCTATCCTGATAACTTCTTCCCCAAACACCCATGGGTGTCCCAATTTAGCATTATGTTCTGCTTTTTTCGTCACATATAATTTCGCAAATTCCCTCATGCAAAAGCTCCCGTCTTTGATATAATAACTATTATGTAATTCTATCACTTTAGGAGAAAATATGAAATACGCAAATAGCTGCAAGGGTATTTTTTTATCCAGACCCAATCGGTTTATCGCTCATGTAAAAATTAACGGTCATTCAGAAGTGTGCCATGTGAAGAACACCGGACGCTGTAAAGAGCTGCTGGTTCCCGGCTGTGCTGTATGGGTAACAAGGTCCGACAATCCCTTGCGCAAAACCAAATATGACCTCATTGCCGTCCAAAAGGGCAAATTGCTTATCAACATGGATTCTCAGGCACCCAATAATGCAGCGGAAGAATGGCTGCGTCAGGGCGGTCTCAAAGGACTAGCACTAATCAAACCGGAAACTAAATTCGAAAATTCCCGTTTCGATTTTTACTTCGAAAAGCGACATTCCAAAGGTTTTTTAGAGGTTAAAGGCGTAACCTTAGAGAACAATGGCATAGTACGTTTTCCCGATGCTCCCACCCAGCGTGGCATAAAGCACCTCCAGGAGCTCATAGATTGTCGTCAGAAGGGTTTTGAGGCCTATGTGCTCTTTATTATACAAATGGAAAACGTAAAACGTTTTGAGCCAAATTGGGACACTCATCCGGCTTTTGGCGAAGCACTCCGTGCCGCCCAAGCCGCCGGTGTCCATATTCTGGCCTACGACTGCCTTATCACACCAGATACAATGACAATAAACAAAAAAGTGAAAATAAAGCTATAAGCTATAGACCTATAACAAGAGCTGCGGATAAATTGCCAGGCGCTTTTCCGCAGGTTGTGAATTTGCTCACCCCTTTCGCCTATACCTAAAAAAGACACCCTCGTGAGAGAGTGCCTTTTCATATTTGCTTAGAATGCCGGAACGATGGCGCCCTTGTACTTATCTTCAAGGAACTTCTTAACTTCAGGAGAAGTAATAGCCTTCTTCAGCTTTTGCATGGCGTCCTTCTTTTCGTCCCCTTCTCTTACTGCAACAATATTAGCATAAGGAGAATCCTTGGGCTCTACAAACAGGGCATCTTTAGTAGGATTCAGCTTGGCCTCCATTGCAAAGTTAGAGTTGATAACTGACAAATCCACATCATCCAGACTACGAGGCAGCAAAGCAGCTTCAATCTCGGTAATCTTCAAATTCTTGGGATTATCTTTGATGTCAGCAACGGTACCGTTAATTCCTACACCGTCTTTCATGGTAATAAGACCTGCTTTAGCCAAAATGTTCAAAGCCCGTCCCCCATTAGTAGGATCGTTGGGAATGGCAACTTTAGCACCGGCGGGAACATTCTTAATGTCTTTTAGTTTCTTGGAATAAACTCCCATAGGTTCAATATGGACAGCTACCAAAGAAACCAATTTCATCTTACGCTCACTGATAAATTTGTCCAGGTAAGGCTTGTGCTGGAAGAAGTTTGCATCCAACTCCTTGTCGTTAAGGGCCATGTTAGGTTTAACATAGTCATTGAACTCAACCACTTCCAAGTTAATGTTCTCCTTAGCCAAAATCGGTTTAATAAGATTTAAGATTTCAGCATGGGGAACAGGAGTCGCCCCTATTTTGAGAGTTATTTTTTTGGCACTCTCTTTTTTTGTACCTGCAGCCGGTTTATTTTCTCCACCGCAGCCCACTGCTAGCGCTGCAATAGTTAAAAGTGCAGCTAATACTAAGATTACTTTCTTCATGTGATACACCCCTTTTCAAAATTAATACTTTTGTATTTTACTCTTTTTTACCTGTTATAGCAAGCATTTGATACATTTTTTTGTTTTTCGCGAAAAGAAAACACCCTTATTGTTATATTTTTAACAATAAGGATGTTAGAAAAGTCTATCTCCGGTTTCAAAAATAACTGCTGTCGGTTGTTCTTTCCCGTTAATTGTTAATATTGCATAGGTTGCCACTCCCAAACGAGGTCTGGACGGACTGCCGGGATTAATCACCAGCACAGTATCGTACCATTTAACCACAGGAACATGGGTATGACCATAAACCACAATATCAGCCAGTCTCTCCCGGCCTAATGCAGCCAGTACATCTTCCCCGTACCCGTGTAAATATCTATTTCCATGGGTAATCCATATTTTGTGGCCGGCCAGATTTACCAAGTTTTCTACAGCAGCCCTGCCTTCATACATATCGCAATTGCCACAGACAGCATAAACAGGCAGTTTGGTGATTTGTGCCAAGTGTTTTGCATCTTGACTGTAATCACCTGTATGAATCCAGGCATCCACCGTTCCCGCCAGCCCTACTACTTTATTCAGTGACCTTAAGTCTCCGTGGGTGTCTCCCATAATACCTATTCTCATTGTATTTTTTTCCATTGGCTGCACAGCTTTTTAATGGCCTTGGCTCTATGACTAACGGAATTCTTTTCCTCCATGGTAGCTTCGCCCATCGGCTTATGCAATTCCGTGGACCAAAATAACGGGTCATAGCCAAATCCTTGGGTGCCATGAGGTTCATGAAGTAAAATACCATCACAAGTTCCCACAGATTCCAAAAGGATTTTTCCCTCCGGATTGGCTAACGCCAAAGAGCATTGGAAACGGCATTTTCTTCTGGTCTGCATTTTCATATTATGCAAAAGCAGATTATTATTATCCTCAGCCGTGGCTTCTTCTCCCGCATAACGGGCCGAATATATTCCAGGTGCGCCTTTCAGGCTCAGGACTTCCAGTCCGGAATCATCTGCCAGACAGAGCTCCCCGGTCTTTTTAGCGTAATACTGGGCTTTTTGCCTGGCATTGGCCGCAAAGGTTTTACCGCTCTCATTGGGCAATTCCATTTCCGGATAATCTGACAGACATTTAAACTCAAGGCCCAAATTTTTCATCAGAACCTTAAACTCTTCCACTTTTCCTTGATTATGAGTCGCAATAACAACACTTTTCATTACATCGTCCTCTTATAATTCTTAATAATGCAAATTGGAGTTTTTTGACTGGCATTACCAAAGGGATTGTTAATAAGAATCTTTTCCACAAGTCTTGGATCAACACCCTCTGAGCATCCTAACACACAGGAACGTTTTAAATCGTTAACATCGGCGATAGCAGCGCCGTAGCAGCCCGTGCCCTCTTTAATGGAATTAGCCACCAGGGAGGCATGCTTAGGCCCCAAAACAATATGTTTATCATAGGGAGGCATGGTTCCAGTCACATCGTCAATCAGACGGGCCTGTTCCCCGGCCATTTGATAAAATACTCCCGGTCTGCCGCACAATTTAGCGAAGAAACCGCAAACAACAGCTATAAGCACTCTGAACTGCCCTTCCTGATCCATCAGGGACTGCATGCTGTTCCAGCCGGCAATACTCCCTTGAGAAGGAAATAGCTGAGATAAAACCTTAGCCAGAAAACAAGGTTTCAGGCTTTCCGGGCGGATGGCCCTGTTTTGTGTAATGGCCACCACACTTTCTGCAGCACAGACCACATCATTAGGTCCTATTTTTGTGCCGCCGTACTCTTTTATGGCATCCACGATATTGTCGTGCACAGTTAGTATTCTGGTAGGAACCGGTATAATTTCATATTTCTCATCCATTATAGGTTACCTCCTACCAAACTTCTAATTACTTCCCTATGCACTGTGAAAAAGTCTTTTTTGATATAAATGGCTTTTCTAGCCATGCCGTTGTAATAGATGGCTGCATCCATATCCACCATATTGGCTAAAACCTCTTTAATATTCTTACCATTACGAGCTTCGTAATGCAAAGTAACAAGCAAAGGTATCTCCGTATTGGCTTTCAGAATAAGAGCTTCGAAATAGTTATCGTTTCTGCGGCGATGGAGTGTTTCCACATGAGCCCAGCACACAGCATCGGGAAACTGCTCCTGAGGTAAGTAAGGACGGGCAAAAACATCAGTAATAGCCGCGTCTTCCACACCGGTATTGCGTAAAGGAATTTGGGTAGAAAAGACTGCTTCCTCCCTATTCATACTTTCCAATTTAATAGCTGTCATTTCTTCCGTAATAACTCTTGTGTTATCCGTAGGTTTCATGGCAGCATATACCACCATCACCAACAGGCCCAATATACCTAGGCCTATAAGAATCTCAATAATCGTTAACATTCCTTTTTCTCCTTCGTTTCTTGACGGTAAAGGGCGTCAATTTTTTCATAATAATCATCATTTAACCTGGTGATTTTACCTTGGAGATTAGTAAAAACATTCCGGCTGGTACCTTCTGCCAGCAGAAGGTTGTCCTTTTTCCTCAATATCCGGTAAGAAAAAATCAATTTGGCCCGGTTAAACTCTGTGAGAGTGGTACAGATAAGATATTCATCATCGAATTTGGCAGAATTCTTATATTGACAGCTAACGCCTACAATAGGAAACATAATCCCGGCAGCCATAAGATCATTAAGGTCAATACCTGCTGCCCGCAAGTAGGCAATCCTGCCCATCTCGAACCAACGCAGATAGTTGGCATGATGTACCACACCCATAAGATCCGTTTCCACAAATCTCACTCTGTCTTCAATACTTATCATATATTATCCTGCTTTCTCACAACTTGATTATTATAACACTTTATAAGCAAATAAGGAATATTAATATCCTAAAGCTTCTCCTATAATAATGACATACGTTTCTGTACAGGTTAAAGGCCGATGAATAATGGTTGTGGCATTGCAGATACGTTCCGGGCTGCTGCAATCCATGCACATTCCTGTAGCAGTGCAGGGTGTCTTTCTATTCAGTCTGGCTGCGTTCAAGGGTGCTGCCAGCATTTTGATTCTCTCTCTGCCGGCCGCTTCATCTTTTACTACTTTATTGGCTCCTGCCACAATAATAACCTTCCCCGGCCCAAAAATCATGGCTGCCACTCTATTGCCGGTACCATCTACGTTAATAAGGTCACCTTCCAGCGTAATGGCATTAGAACTGGACATAAACACATCGGCGGTGATTTCCTGACGGCGTACTTTAAAAGCCTCTTCTTTGCTTAAGCCCTGATGGTTAAACACCGTATTTCCGTGTTTTTGTAAAACTTCCGTAATATTCAAGGCATCCAAGGTATGGGAACCGCCCAATCCTACAGTGGCACCCTTATCCACCAGCTTCAATATCTCTTCCGTTGCAGATACCTTGTCAGGTACATATTGCGCCTTAAAGCCATTTTTATTTAAGACCTCTACTGCTCTCTTGCCTAATTTTTCCCAATGCTCCTCAAATACAGTTTCCATTTAGCCTGCCTCCTCACAGCAAATAATATCTACACTTATTATAGCCTTATTATAGCCTTATTATAGCAAAAAATCGAACCTATTTGGCTTAAGGTTCGAAATGGTACGCCTGGGGGGAGTCGAACCCCCGCCCACGGCTCCGGAGGCCGTTGCCCTATCCACTGGACTACAGGCGTATTTTTGTTGCGTTGACTATTATATCACAACGAAGTATTATTATCAAATAGAACAATTTTTGCTATAATAGGAACTGTGATACAGTTTTGTTGCAAAAGGACAGGTACTTTTGTAATTCTTTCGTAGCATTATATTGAATTTGGAGGATGTATTATGAAAAAAATAATAACCTTGGTCTTTACCTTATGTTTATTTTGTTCTGTAGCCTTCGCTGCAGAAGGTACCACTTTCACTAATGAAAAATACGGCTTTACCCTGACCATTCCGGCAGAATTCAAAACCATGAAGGCCGATGCCCCTTTTTCTCTGGGTGCCTACACCAACGAAAAAATGTTTCTCCACATTAAATATATTGAGCCTCAGAGCAAATACACCGGAAACACTTTCGCCACCGTAACCAAAGAAGAAATTGATGAATTCATCAGGAAGCAACGCTTTGTAGCCGCTGTCAACACTAATAAGTTTGCCTACATGGAACACAATACCAATAAAACCAAAGCAGGCTTTACCTATCTATGGGCCCTCTTCCAGTCCGACATGGACATGGGGGGCACTCACATCAAAACCTTCATGCTGAAGAACTACTTCTACCACAAAAACATCATCATCGAAGTAAACTTCATCATCCCGGACAGTGCCTTAAGCGAATCCACTAAAACCATTGACGCTATCGTCAATAGCATGACATTCAAAGACAAATAACAAGAAAAGAGCCAAACTGATAATTTTCAGTCTGGCTCTTTTACTACCTTAGCAAATTACTTAACGTGTTGTAAAGCTTGTCCTTATCTATAGGCTTTTCCACATAGCTGTTCATACCGCTGGAAATAGCCTTAGCCGCATCTTCCGACAGCACATTGTCAACCAGCGCAATAATAGGAATAGTCTGCCCTTCCGGATGGTCACTCATCCGGATTATTTTTGCTGCCTCGCTGCCGTCTATTTCCGGCAAATCCAGGTCCAGAATAATGGCATCATAGTAGCGTGCCTCTGCTGCCCCGAACTTCTCGCAGGCGGCCTTCCCGTCTCCTACCTTTTCCACTTTGAAATTAACCCTTTCCAAAAGCTTTTCCACCAGTTCGGCAGTAATATCATTATGCTCTGCTAGCAAAACTCGTACTCCCTTAAAATCAAATTGGGGCTGAGTACGATTCAGTTCAGCAGCTTCCTCGGAAAAGTTTTCCATGAGAATGGAGAAAATAGTAGCAGTGAATAATGGTTTATTAACCATAGAAGTGATCCCCAGCTCCGGCCCTTCTTGCTCAATGGCCTTGAAATCCGAGCTGGTAACCAGAACCACCCGTAAGTCCTTCATAGCAAGTTCTTTTATTTTCTTGGCAACGGTCAGACCATCCATGCCCGGCATCTTCCAGTCCAACAGGCACAGATTGAAAGGCTCATTAGCCGTATAGGCTTCCATAAGCATCTGAATCGCCTGTTGTCCGCCTGTGGCTATTTTGGTTTCCACGGAGAACTTCTTTAGTAAAGCTTCCAGATATTTGCAACTGTTTTCCTGATCGTCCACAATCAGTGCCTTCACAAAAGGGAAGGTTTGAATTTCTTCCATATTGCGATTGTGCTCTGTACTGTACTCAAAAGGAATAATCAAATTAAAGGAAGTTCCCTTGCCTTCCTCGCTGGTTACGTCAACAACACCGCCCAGCATATGAACCAGATTATTTGTGATAGCTAGGCCCAGACCAGTGCTCATTTTCTCCTTATCACCGCTTTGGGTCTCCTCAAAGGGCAGGAAAATCTTCTTCAGGTACTCTTGAGGGATACCCTTACCCGTATCTGTAATGGCAAATTCCATATATACTTTTTTATTCTTGATTTCTTTTTGCTTTACCAGACAATTTACCTGTCCGCCGGATTGAGTGAATTTAAACGCATTATTCAAAATGTTAATAAGAATCTGATTCAGTCTTAGTTTGTCACCTTCTACATACTGCATGGACAAATCCTTGACCTGCATATCAAACCCAATATTATTGCGTTTGGCTTCCTTGCTGAAAAGCTCTCCCACCGAATGAAGGTTATCTTCGAAATCGAATAAAACACTTTCAGTTTTCATGTCGCCGTTTTCAATAGCGGCTATATCCAGCACATCACTAATAACATCTCGTAAATGCTTGGCTCTTTCATCGCTTTTGATAATGTATTCAGCGGCCTTGTCCTGATTTTCTTCTTCCTTAGCCAAAGACAAATAGCTGATAATAGCATCCAGAGGGGTTCTAAGTTCCTTGCTTAACCGTGACATAAAACGTCCCTTGGCCTCGGCGGAGTTTTTCGCAACAGCCATAGCCTTTTGCATCTGCTCCCCGCGTTCCAGTTCTTTGCTCTTAACACTATCTACGCTATGTTTCATAACCAAACAGTTTCTGTGATGTTTGTTATCTCGCTTGACTCCCTGAAGCAAATAAGAAACCCATTGATAAGAACCATTGGCATTTTTCACTCTGACAATCAGTTCATCCTGAGCACAGGTTTTCATTACTCTTTCGAAAAGGAGTTTCAACTTTTCTTCCGGATATTTAGCCGCATCTTCAGGATACATGTCCTGCAAAAGCTCTCCCGGCCCTTCAATACTACGTTGGGTTACTTCCACTATATCGGAGTCTACAGAATAAACCGCCGCTGTTTTGCTGTCAAAGTTCCACTCCTCTACCTGGTCATAGGCATCACACAAATGCAAAATCAAAAGAGCAATTTTATCTTTCAGCTCTCTTTCTCTGTGCATTTGTCTTGATTTGTATAAATACAGAACCAGCAAAACAAAAGCAAGTATAGCCGCGACAGAGAAACATATTAATAGATTATTCCAGCTTGCCGCCTTGCCTTCTGCTGTTGCCACCCAGGCGAGAAAGTTGCTTATTTGTCCTTGTAAGTTTGTCATTGGTACATCTCCCAACCGCCATTAAAGTCATTTTTTATTTACTAAGTTCTTCCTTTACATATTTTTCTGCCGCTGCCAATTGATTGCTGCCTGTTGCATCCTCCGGAGAGATTTCCACATCAGGAGTTATGCCGATTTTGTCAATACTGCGTCCGCTGGGGGTATAATATTTTGCCATAGTCAGCTTCACGGCAGTTTCATTTGTAAGTTTGTAAATATTCTGAACACAGCCCTTACCATAGGTTGTCAAGCCAAAAAGCTTTCCCGCCTTAGTATCCTGTACAGCCCCTGAAATGATTTCCGCTGCACTGGCTGTTCCTTTGTCTACTAAAATAGCCAAGGGTAATGGCTTGTTTTTTAAGCGGGATCTTTCCGTGGTTGTTCTGCCGTCTTTTTCCGTAATGGACACAATGGGTCCCTTGGGAACTAGATACTGGGCCACCTCCACACAGCTGGACAAAAGTCCTCCTGGGTTGCTGCGCAAATCAAGAACAACACCCTTCATTCCCTTATCAGCCAATTCCCGATAAGTTTTACCAAAATCTTTACCGGTCTCCTGGTTAAAGTTTCTAATGCGAATGTAACCCACTTGCTCGTCCAGCATCTTGCCCCGCACAGAGGACAATTTAATATCCGAGCGAACGATTCTTACTATTCTGGGATTTTCTTTGCCGGTCTGAATTTTAAGCTCAACGGTAGTACCGTCTTGGCCGCGAATCTGTTTAACAACTGTCTCTAAATCTTCTCCGGCAGTTTCTTTATTATCAATGGCCAGGATAATATCGCCGCTTTTGATGCCGGCTCTATAGGCCGGAGTATCGTCCACTGTAGAAACAATCACAAACTGTTTCTCCATTTTCCCCATAACTACGCCTATACCGCTAAAATGGCCCTCAAACTCATTGGACAATTCGGCCAGGGCATCTTTATCCAAATAATATGAATAAGGGTCATTTAATTCTCTGACCATACCTTTGATAGAACCAATGTCCAATTTTTGGTCATCAACATCACCGACAAATTTATTCTCAATGAGACTGCGAGTTCTGGCTATCTGTGCCAAAGCCTGCCAATCTCCCAGATAAGCTTTGCTGAAAGATGCCCCGACCCCGATAAGCAAAGCACCGGTAAGGACTATAGTCACTATTAAGCTCACAATACTAAATCTTTTCTTAAACATACACCTGCTCCTTTATGGTAAGTACGCTCCCGGATCGGTAACCTCACCATGAATACGAACCTCAAAATGACAATGGGGCCCGGTTGAATACCCTGTACTGCCTGCCAAAGCCACTTGCTGGCCCTGTGCCACAGTTTGTCCCACACCAACGGAAATACTGGAATTATGCCCATAGAGAGTAACCAAGCCTCCCCCGTGGTCAATCATTACCGCATTACCATAACCGCCCATCCAGCCAGCATAAATCACTGTGCCGGAATCAGCTGCACAAATAGGAGTGCCGTAATCTACCCCAATATCAATGCCGGAATGGAAGCGGGAAGTACCGAAAATAGGATGGGTACGCCAACCGAAAGGAGAAGTAATAGGACCGCCGCAAGGCCAGATAAAACGCCCGCTGCCATGGACAGAACCCATGGTTCCCCCTGCTTCCCAGTTTTTAATCATATTAGTAACGTTATTGCTTTCTTCCAATAACTTATTATACTCTGCGTCAATTCTGTTTTGTTCTGCCAAAGCCTTATCATAAATAGCTCTTCTCTGAGCTGTTTTTTCTTCTACGACTTTTTTCTTGGCAACTACATCCTTGTGTATCGCCTCTAACTTTTTCCTGTTATCTGCTAAAGCCTGTTTCTCCTTTTCCAATGTTTCTTTTTGGGATTTAAGCAAAGCCAGCATCTCGCTGTCTTTACGGATTATCCTTTGGAGAAGGAACATTCTGGAAGAAAAATCCGAAAAGTCCTTTGCTCCCAATAAAACATCCAAATAATTAATCTGCCCGTTTTCATAAATATTTTTTAACCGCTTGCAATAGAGTTTTTTGGTGATTTCCAGTTCGTGAGTCTTTTTCTTGATTTGAGTTTCATTTTGCTTAATCTTAATATTAAGAGCTTGCTGCTGTTCTTCCACAGCATCCAGTTCTTTTTGCGCTTTAGCCAATTCAGCCTGAACTTCCATTAATTGGTCAATAGCGCTTTTGACTTCTTTTTTCTTAGTTTCTCTTTCTGCATCTTTGCTTTCCAGCTGTTGCTGCAGATTTTCCAGTTCGGCTTTTTTGTCTTCCAAAGTTGCTGCATAAGTGGTCATGGTAATGTTAAATAACATTGCCAAAACTGCCAGCATAGCCAAGCATTTACGCATTACCATCCACCTCCTAAACGTCTAAGAATTTACGCAGGGAGATACTGCTGCCTGCGGCGCCGATTAAAGTCCCGGAAACTACCAGGAATAAGGTCAGGTAGCCCAGGAAAGGCCATGTACCCAGTAATGGGAAAAAGGCCAGCGTGGTATAAATCTTGTTCTGCAAAGTTAAATAAATCTGAATCAAAAAGACCGAAGCTATAACGGCTCCTATAAAGCCCATAAACATGCCTTCCAGAAGGAAAGGCCATCTGATGAACCAGTTGGTTGCTCCTACGTATTTCATAATACTTACTTCCCGGCGTCTGGCAAAAACCGTAATTCTAATAGTGTTGGAAATAATAAACAAAGTAGCCACTGCCAGGAAAATAACCAGCACTAACCCACCAAGGCGTAGAATACGCGTCAGCTGAAACATATGCTCTACCACTTCACGGCCGAATTTAGCTGTCTCCACGCCCGGCATTTTCTCAATGCTGGGAACAATCTGAGAAATACGCTGGGGATTATCCACTTGTACATCAAAAGAAGCAGGGAAGGGATTTTCTGTGCCCAAAGCTTCCAACAAATCCTTCTGGTCTCCCAGACGTTGTTTGAATCTGTCTAGGGCCTGATTTTTCGTAACCGCTGTTACCTTAACTACCCCGGGCAATTCCTTCAATGTCTTTTCCGCTGCAGTCAGAGTCTCACTTTTGGCCCCGTCTTCCATATAGACAGTAACCTGTACCTGGCTCTCCAAATACCCTGCCAAATTATTGGCATTAAGAACCATAATAAGGAAAAGCCCTAAAACCAACAGTGACAATGCTACTGTGGATACAGAAGCAAAACTCATTAGCTGGTTGCGTTTTATGGAATT
Organism: Acidaminococcaceae bacterium; assembly: GCA_036788835.1. Lineage (GTDB taxonomy): Bacteria > Bacillota > Negativicutes > Acidaminococcales > Acidaminococcaceae > JALCSJ01. The sequence goes on along the minus strand of DAIQMR010000004.1, from coordinate 59,178 downwards.
GAAGGTTTCTTTGACGAAATATTTTTTAGTGTTCAGGCTCATATCCATAAACTCCTTTAATGTCATCCCGGACAATATAACCGTCTTCGATGGCAATAACCCGTTTCTGCATAAAATCAACCATGGTCTTATCATGAGTTGCCATGATAATGGTTGTACCGTTATCGTTAATGTGACTGAAAATCTTCATGATTTCCATGCTGGTTTCCGGGTCCAGATTACCTGTAGGTTCATCGGCAATTACCAGCAAGGGATCATTGACGATTGCCCTGGCAATAGCCACTCTCTGCTGCTCCCCGCCGGATAACTCCCCCGGGTAATTATCGGCTCTGCTGCGCAGCCCTACCAGCTCAAGAACTTCCGGCACACGTTTCTTGATTTTATCCATGGGAGCTTCAATTACTTCCATGGCAAAAGCTACGTTTTCATAAACAGTTCTGTCGTTAAGCAAACGATAATCCTGAAAGATAATACCCAACTGCCTTCTCAAGTAGGGAATTTCGTTGTCCTTTAGGCTCATAACATCAACCCCGTCGACAAAAATTTTGCCTGTAGTCGGTTCTATCTCTCTAAAGAGCAATTTAATAAAGGTGGATTTACCGGCCCCGCTGGGTCCTACCACGAAAACAAATTCTCCCGGTTTAATGTGGATATCTATGTTACGCAGTGCTGTTGCACCGCTGGGATATGTCTTGCTAATACCTGTCATGGTTAACATGGCCATTCCCTCCTCTCATTTCTTAAGGCAATAATTCAATGGCTCTGGCAATATTGCGGCCGGCTTCTTCCCTGAGTTTTTTAATCCGGTCAGCTGCCTGAACCAGCGGCTGCTGCCACAGACCTTCTGCGGCCTTTACTATTTCTTCCCCGGTTATTTTATCAATAGTATCAAGAACACTGCCTGCCATGCCGGCTACAAACCTGTCCACCTTGGGGTCATAGGAAACAGCCATAAAAGGCACATTGGCTAAGGCTCCGAAAACAAGGGCATGGAGCCGCATACCAATCAGTAGAGTCAAATTGCTGATAATAGCCATATATTCTTCCGTGGAAAACCGATTATCCAGAATAATCGTATCCCGGCTATCCCTCATGTGAGCCACCACCTGAGCGGATAAATCCTTGTCCGCCGGAAACTGCAAGGGCAGGAAAACAATCTGGGCCCCATACTTATCCCTCAGCTGTTCTGCTGCCATGGCAAACTCTTTAACAAACCTTTCTTGCCCCTGCCATTGTCTCAAGGCAAAACCAATAAGAGGTTTTGTGCCCAGGCCATAGCCTGCCAGGATTTTCTGACCCAGTTCTTTATCCGGTGGCTGCAAAGAAAACACCGCATCTGATGTTACGATAATATCAGCATCGTGAAAGCCCATGGATTTCAATTCTTCGAAAGAGCCGTCATCCCGTACAGTAATCAAATCTGCCTGCTTGCAAACATATTTTGTGATTTGTCTGGCTTTAGGCGATCTGATAGGGCCTATCCCCTGAGCAAAAAGCATACTCTTTTTGCCTAAAAACTTGGCCAGAAGCAAAATGCTTAAGTAGTAAAACAAACTTCTGGAACTGGTCACATCCTGGAGCAGGCTTCCTCCTCCGGACAAAAGCAAATCCGTTTGTCTCATGGCTTGGAAAATCTCCGGAAAGGCAAACCTATGAATGGCTTTAACATGGTGTTTGGCTGCGGTATCCTCCGGATGCCCCGACAGAACAGTAATCTCTAAGTCCTTCCGGGCTTTCTGCAGAGCCGTCACAATAGCTGTCAGCATTGCTTCGTCTCCTGCATTGGAAAATCCATAATAGCCAGATATCAAAATTCTACTCATGAGAAGCCAACCTTCCCTTATTCTTTTGCCAAAAATTAAAGAAAGTGGCAAAAACCAGCAGGGCAATAATACCCAACACAATGCCAAAACTCAGTCCACCTACAGCGCGGACATATGACATTAAAATGGGGGTACGCAAATGAGCAAAGGTCTCAACCAAAGAGCCTTGACCAATGGTAGCGCCTAAGGCAAATAACATATACAAAAGATTAGGCAGTCTTTTATAAGCAGCGAAAGCCGCTAAGTAGAAGCAAGGATGGCCAATGATAAATTCTTTTTCCCTGGGCCTGGCATACATGACCTCCTGAAGAAAAATACGTAATTTCATTTCCAGGTCAGGAACCGGAACTCCGGCCGTATGACCGCTGCGGCCTACAAAAACCCAACCTACAAAGCCCAAAATCCCTAGAGCTATCAAAATTTTTAAAGTAAATGGTTTAGCCAAAAGTTTGCCGATTCTCTTAATAATGCTCTCTTGTGCATCGTCACCTTCCCATAGAGGAAGTTCTTTGCAGAACAACAGAGCCATTAAAATAACAGGCAGAATAAAGGTCAGCTTCACTCCTCTGTATAATTCCATTTCCTGATAAAAACGAATGTCGGAAAGCACGGCTCCCACCAAAGACGCTCCTATCAAAGAAAACAGTACCGTCAGAATCAGCTGCACAGTAGTAGAACCCACTAAACTTGCCAAAGATTTATTGTCATTTCTATGGTGATCCCAATAAGACAAAATAAAATGCATAGCCAGAACCGGATAAATAACAGCAGCGGTCAGAGCTACCCCTTGACGGGCAAAAAGTCCCAGCCTATTGGTTAGAACCATTAAAACAGAAGCTCCTACTCCTAAAACCAATAAAGCACCGATATATTTTTTCTTGGAAAAAGGAACCAGCAGCTGCAAATAGAACAAGCCTGCCCCAATGGCAGAAAAAGCCAGTGGAATCCAAAGAATCCTATCAGGAAAATAGGTCTCAAAAATGCCGGCCCGGCCAAAAGTAAAACCTCTGGCTTTCACGCTGTCTGCCACCATTTGTACATATTCCAGATTAGTCTCCATTAAAGTCAAATCATTTCTGGTTGTCAAAAATGGTTTAATATAGTTAATGCGCACATTCCTTTCCTCATCGGAAATAGACCAGCGGCGGGCAGTTTCGTCCATGCTGAGAGGCTTTTGCTCCAGAGCGTCAATGACATAATTTCTCGCCACCTGATAGTGCATATCTTCTGCCAGTTTAACAACACCGGCCATAGTGGCGAATTGCAGCTGATTAACAGCCTCCGTAATACCCAGAGTAATCTTTCTCTTGGTTAATTGCTCAGCAACATAAGGCAAATATTCCTCGTTCCCCAGCATAACCTTGCCGCTGCCGATGAGCAAAGAAATCTTAGCCCCGCTTTTGTCCAGGCGATTAAAGAAACTATCAATCATGGTTTTCCCATCAGCCGATTCTGCCGTATAGGCCTCACAATGGTTGGTAGGCCTTACTGCCACCATAAAACCATTGCGCTTAGCTGCTGCCAAATCATCAGAAGAGAAACCTAAATCCAGTTCCCGTACACCTTTTTGTTCCCCGGGAGAAAAATAATCTTTAATCATATCCAAATCTCCGGTAAAACGAATGATTCTGGGGTTTTCATTAAGAACCTTTACCCTGCTCTTGCCAAAACGCAGGGATAAATCTTCCTCCACATCGGCAAGGGCCTTCTTCCCGGTTCCCTTTGATATATACAAAGCGTCATTAACAAAATCGGGCCCGGCAGCAATAGTCTGCCAAACAGGAGTCAAGGTATTCATGGTTTTCCCTTGTGTTAACTCCGGGCCGGTAATCATGGTGATTTTACCGCTTTTCGCCAATTTGTCCAAAGTCACATCAAAAAAAGCCAGAGTGGTAATACCCCTGTCTTTAAACTGCTGCAGGGCTTTATCCTCCTGAATACCTTCTAGCCTGGCCAGACGTTCTATAACGCTGTATTCCATAACATTTTCTATTTGATTGTTGGCTTTCTCAACCTGCCATCTCTGCCAGTTAAGAAAAAGGGAAAAGCACAGTCCCAAAGCTGCCAGAGCCAAGAATAATTTCTTGCAGTTATTCATTAGATAGTCCTCAATTTTCTTCTGCTTTCGGTTGTCTTAAACTCCGCAAGTAGGCCTCGGAAAACATTTTCAGCTCCCCATCCATCACAGCCTGCACATTGCCTGTCTCTGCTCCTGTCCTATGGTCTTTCACCATAGTATAGGGCTGGAAAACATAGGAGCGAATCTGACTGCCCCATTCAATGGCCTGATAATCACCGGCTAAATCGCTCATTTTTTCATCGTGTTTATGTTTCTCGTAATCAAATAACTTTGCTCTTAATAATTTCAAACACATTTCTTTATTTTGCAGCTGGCTGCGCTCATTCTGGCACTGAACCACAATACCTGTGGGCATATGAGTCATCCGTACTGCCGAAGATGTCTTATTAACGTGCTGGCCTCCTGCTCCGCTGGCCCTATAAGTATCCACACGAACGTCATTCATATTAATATCCACTTTAACGTTATCGTCAACTTCCGGCATTACATCAACAGCGGAAAAAGAAGTATGACGGCGGGCATTAGCATCGAAAGGCGATATGCGCACCAACCGGTGGACACCTTTTTCACTCTTTAAAATACCGTAGGCATTATGACCCACAATTTCCAAGGTAGCACTTTTTACCCCGGCTTCTTCCCCGGGAAGTATATCCATTAATTCCACCTTATACCCCTCCCGTTCAGCAAAACGGGTGAACATGCGCAGCAGCATACTGGTCCAGTCCTGGGCTTCAGTACCACCTGCTCCCGCATGAAGAGTTAAAATCGCATTATTCTTATCGTACTCTTCGCACAACAGCATGCCGATTTCTAAGTGGGCCAGCTCTGTCTGAGCAGCAGAAAGATTTTCTTCCATTTCTTTTATATAGCTATCATCCTGCTCCTCTGTGGCCATTTCCCACAAAGTAGCCAAATCTTCTGTTTTTTGTTCCAGCTTCCGAAAGCCTTCGGTCTCATCTCTGAGTCCGTCCACTTCCTGAGCCACCTTCTGAGCGGCATCGGGTGTATCCCAAAATCCCGGCGCTGCCATTTTATGTTCTAACTCTTTGATATGGTCCTCTTTACGGACGATGTCAAAGAGACCCCCTCATTTCGCCAAGCTTGGATTGTAAATTGATGATTGCAGGTTTTAACTCTTCCATCAACAAGCCGCTCACGCCCTCTCAAAATAAATTGTCTCTGTTGGACACTAAAAGGTCGGTTATTCTACCGCTTTTAGTACTCTACCGTCGTTTTTAACTATCCATACAATAATCAAAGGAAGTCAGAGCCGAGGAACCGGCTCCGACTTCGTTGCTTTTTAACACTTACCCTTACCGCAGCAATTTTTGTATTTTTTCCCGCTGCCACAAGGACAGGGATCGTTGCGACCGACTTTTTCCTGTACATGAACAGGTTCCTTCTTGGCAGCGCCTTCGCCGTCCACATTGGGATTATTGACGGAAGCATTGGCCAAGTGATCCTCTACCATGGGTTGAGATACGATATTCACTCTGTAAATATAACGTACCACATCATCTTGAATAGCATCCTTCATGGCTTCGAACATATCATAAGCTTCAAACTTGTATTCCACCAAGGGATCTCTCTGGCCATAGGCCCTGAGTCCTACCCCTTCCCGGAGCATATCCATAGCATCCAAATGCTCCATCCAGTGGCTGTCCACCATTTTCAGCATAACCAGATTTTCCAGTTCCCGCATAACAGCAGAGCCAATCATCTTTTCTCTTTCATCATAATAATCAGCTGCCAGTTTATGGAGATATTCACCTAATTCTTCCCTGGAAAGGTTTTGAATTTTATCAACAGTCAAAACACCTTCCGGTGCGTAATATTCTTCTGCATACTTAATCAGGGCCGTAACATCCCACTCTTCGGAATAAACTTCTTCCGGGGCATACATACTCATGGTTCTGTCCACAATTCTGTTAACCATATCTAAAATGGTTTCTTTCAAATCTGCTTTCAGCAGAATCTTTCTCCGCTGATCATAAATCACTTCACGTTGCTGGTTCATAACATCGTCATATTCCAGTACGTGTTTACGAGTTTCAAAGTTCCTTGCTTCCACTCTCTTTTGTGCAGACTCAATGGAACGAGTTACCAATTTGTTTTCAATAGGCTCGTCTTCTTCCATGCCCAATTTATCCATCAGGCCGGAAATATTATCGGAACCGAATAAGCGCATTAAATCGTCTTCCAGAGATAAATAAAATCTGGTGGAACCCGGGTCGCCCTGACGGGCGCAACGGCCACGGAGCTGATTATCAATACGTCTGGACTCATGGCGTTCTGTGCCGATAATATGAAGTCCTCCCAAAGCAGGCACGCCCTCGCCCAGAACAATATCGGTACCACGGCCTGCCATGTTGGTAGCAATAGTCACGGCTCCCATTTGCCCGGCATCGGCAACAATCTCCGCTTCTTTTTCATGAAACTTGGCATTCAAAACATTATGCTGAATGCCCCTGTGCTTCAAAATATCGGACAGCTCTTCGGACTGCTGAATAGAAGTAGTACCAACCAGAACAGGACGTCCGGTCTTGTGGCACTCTTCAATGGCATTGGCAGCTGCCTTGTATTTGGCCCGCTTTGTTTTGTAAATCACATCGGGGAAATCTTGACGAATCAAAGGCTTGTTAGTAGGAATAACCACAACGTCCAGGCCATAAATCTTCTGGAATTCCTGCTCTTCCGTCTTGGCAGTACCGGTCATACCGGAAAGCTTTTCATACATACGGAAATAATTCTGGAAGGTAATAGTAGCCAGTGTCTGACTCTCTCTTTCTACCTTCACACCTTCTTTGGCTTCTATAGCCTGATGCAAACCTTCGGAAAAACGACGGCCATACATTAAGCGGCCGGTGAATTCATCAACAATGATAACTTCACCGTCTTTGACAACATAATCTCTGTCTTTAATCATTAAAGCCTTGGCCTTTAAAGCCGCCATCAGCTGGTGAGAATAGTCTGCGCCGTTTTCACCTTCATAGAGGTTTTTGACCCCCATCATTTTTTCTGCTTTGGCGATACCCACCTCAGTAGGAGCAACTGTTTTCTGTTTTTCGTCAACAGTATAGTCTACTTCCGGCTGCATTTTGGCCACGACTTTGGAAATAATATCATACAGGGCGGAAGATTTCTCTCCGGGGCCTGAAATAATCAAAGGAGTACGTGCCTCATCAATCAAGATACTGTCTACTTCATCCACAATGGCATAATGCAAGGGACGCTGTACCATCTGGTCCTCGGAAACAACCATGTTGTCACGAAGGTAATCAAACCCGAATTCGTTATTGGTACCATAAGTAACATCCGCCGCATAAGCAGCTTTTCTTTCGGGATAATCCATTTCACGTTTAATCAGGCCTACAGACAGCCCTAAGAAGTGATAGACTCTGCCCATATCTTCGCTGTCGCGACGAGCCAAGTAATCGTTAACGGTAACTACATGAACGCCTTTACCTTCCAAGGCATTCAAATAAACCGGCAAGGTAGCAACCAAAGTCTTGCCTTCACCGGTACGCATCTCGGCGATTTTGCCTTTGTGCAATACACAGCCGCCCACCAGTTGAACGTCAAATGGTCTCAGTCCCAGTACACGACGGTCTGCCTCTCTCACAACAGCAAAAGCTTCCACCAGTAAATCTTCTAATGTTTCGCCCTTTGCCAGCCTTTGTTTAAACTCATCTGTTTTGCCGCACAATCTGGCATCGCTGAGTTTTTCCATTTCAGGTTCTAAAGCATTAATCTGATCAACGATTACTTGATCTTCCTTTAGCTCCTTGGCATTGGGATCGCCAAATATTTTTTTCATTAGTGTTTCGAGCAACACAATCACTCCTCGTCAATTTGTAGGCTTCGCTTCTATGCCCATCCTATTAATTTTAGCAAAATGACCTATAAAAGTCAAAAAACCCAGGAGATAATTCCTAGGTTTTTTGTAACATTTTTATGAACTTACTTCAATTCCGGGGTAATCAACCCATAATCACCGCTTTTACGGCGATAAACAATGGAAATGCTCTCAACTTCGTCATTGAAGAAAATGAAGAAATCGTGGTTCAAAAGATTCATCTGCATTACTGCTTCCTGAACACTCATAGGCCGCAATACATATTTCTTGTTACGGACGATATTGAAATCTGCTTCGGCCGGCTCTTCTTCTTTATCAGGAGGAGCTGCCACATATTCATCCCTGAAGTTATTGTATTTACGACGCATTAATCTGGTCTTGTATTTGTGAATCTGTCTTTCGATTTTCTCCACACAGTTATCAATGGAGCCATACATGTCGTTAGTAGTTTCCTGAGCTCTCAGCACTATACCGCTGGCAGGCACTGTAATTTCTACAATATGATTACCTTTCTCCACACGCATAACTACAGAAATCTCTCCTACAACTTTGAACTGCTTGGTGATAGTCGTGACTCTTTTCTCTACATAATCTTTTAAAGCAGGTGTTACGTCAATGTTTTTACCGCGAATTTTTACTGCCATAATACTACCTCCCTACAGTTAGACATCCTTGTCTAACCTCTCTTATTATATAGTTTCGCCAAAAACTATACAATCTCCTGCTTTTATTATACGAAATTTTGTGAACTTTGTAAAACAAATCATATTAAAATGACGGCGAACACTAAAAGGTCGGTCACTCTCCCTACGGCCTTACGCCGATCCGGTCGAGTGTGGCCTCCCATTTTTAGTGCTCCGCCGTCATCTATAGCTGTCTTTCCCTTTATAGTATCTTGGACAAGAAGAGCTTGGCCCTGTCGTTTTGCGGATGGTCAAAGAAATCGTCCGGCTTGGCCTCTTCCAATATCCGTCCGTCGTCTACAAATACCACCCTGTCCCCAACTTCCCGGGCAAAACCCATTTCATGGGTAACAACCACCATAGTCATGCCTTCCTTGGCCAGCTGCTTCATAACATCCAGAACTTCTTTAATCATTTCCGGATCCAAAGCAGAGGTTGGTTCATCAAAAAGCATAGCTTTCGGATGCATGGCTAAAGCTCTGGCAATAGCCACACGCTGTTGCTGACCGCCGCTAAGCTGCTCCGGGAAAGAAGTGGCTTTCTCTTCCAAGCCAACCTTTTTCAACAGCTGCATAGCAGTATCTGTAGCTTCCTTGGCACTGGCGTTACGGACTTTCATAGGCGCCAGCTTGAGATTCTCCAGTACGGTCATATGGGGGAATAGGTTAAAGCGTTGAAACACCATGCCAATTTCCCGGCGTACAGCATTAATATTGGCCTCACCGTTTAAGGTAATGCCATCTACTTCAATGGTACCCCCGGAAGGTTCTTCCAAGTAGTTTATACACCGGAGCAGAGTGCTTTTGCCGCTGCCGGAAGGGCCGATAATTACTACCACTTCCTGGTCCGCCACGTCCATATCAATACCTTTTAAGACATGTACATCTCCAAAATTTTTTGTTAATTTTTTTATTTTAATCATTTTGTTGTCCTATACCGATCTTCTAGATATGCCACAAAACGTGATATGGTCAGAGTCATAATTAAGTAAATGATTGCTACCGCCGTCCAAATTTCAAAGGAAGCATATGTGCGGGCAATAATCAGCTGCCCTCTTCTGGTCAACTCTTCGAAACCGATAACTGACACCAGAGAGGAATCCTTCAACATGGCTATGAATTCATTACCCAGAGGCGGAATAATTCTCTTAAAGGCCTGTGGCATGATAATATAGCGCATAGTCTGACCCCAATTCAGTCCCAGGGAACGGCCTGCTTCCATCTGCCCTATATCTATAGATTGGATGCCGCCCCGGAAAATCTCAGCCACATAGGCGCCGCTATTGATAGAGCAGGCAACTACTGCCGCTACAAAGGGATTGATTCTGGTTCCTGTTACCGCCGGCAAGGCAAAATACACGATGAAAATCTGAACCAAGAGAGGCGTACCCCTGATACAGTCCACATAAGCCCCGGAAATAAGCCGTATGGGCTTAACATTGCATAACCGGGCAATACCTACAATCATACCGATTAAGAGACCCAGGCCAACGCTGATAGCCGTAATCTCTACTGTGACCACTGCTCCGGTGAGAAGTAAAGGCACAGATTCTTTAATTAATTCCCAGTCCAAGTTCGCAACCACTCTTTCCTCTTCATAGATGTTTTCTTTAAAAATTCAAACAAAAATAATAAAAAACAACTTAGCTGACCTGGTCTTCGTCCCCACACTCGCCTGCCGGAAGGTTCGCTCCTAAGCCTTGGCTCCCCACTACTACTCCTCTCGCCCTAAGGCGGCAGGTCTTACTTCTAAGCTGCACCGTGCTCACAATTGTTCCAATTGCTTACGTGGATCGTTTTGCCTGCAACTGGCATCGACTTGCAACCACAGACCCAAGTTGTTTATTTCTATATTATAAGTGCATAATTAATTTTTAGCAACTAAAAAAACTTCACACAAAAGGCACATTTTATAGTATACTATTAATCACCATGTTAATCATTTAATTTCTTTGTAAGTGAAGGTACGTTTATGTTAGCTATTCCACAATTTTTAGAATTCCCTACGGATCATGAATCACAAGAGATAGTGGAGTTCTTTTTAAAGATATTAGAGAAAAAGAATAACGGACTTTGTATGCACAGCCAGCAAGTAGCCAATTACTCTGTGAGTATCGCGGCCAAGATGGGATTGCCTTTGCGTGAAGTTGCCTGTATTAAAACAGGAGCCCTGCTCCACGACATTGGTCATTTGGCGGTGCCTAATTATATTTTAGCTAAGTATCCCTATTTTAATATTAGGGAAAAAGCTATTTATAAGCGGCACTGTTTAGCCGGTTTTAGTATGCTGGAAAATCTGCCTGAGTTCAGCCATGTGATTAAGATAATCCTCCATCATCATGAAAACTGGGATGGTACCGGTTATCCCCAAAGGCTAAAAGGCGTAAATATTCCTCTGGGTTCCAGAATTGTGGCTGTAGCCAATTACTACGACAGAACCTTGAATCCCTGCACCCAGAACTGGGCCAAAAGCCATGCTCTGGCAGCCAAAGAATTGCGCAATCTGTCTGGGACGATGTTTGACCCGGAAGTTGTCAGCGCATTTCTAAGTTCGTTAACAACTGAAAAGAAGAAATAACGTGACAGCTGTCACGTTTTGCCGCCGGCTAATGCCATGGCGTAGACTTTGGCGGCCCCTGCCTCTTTGAGACAGCGGGCCCCTTCGTTCATTGTGGCCCCTGTTGTGAAAATATCGTCCGCCAGTAAGATATGACGCCGATTGACCGACCGGCATACTTCCCAGCACCCTGCCACATTTTCTTTACGCTGCTGCTTATTAAGGCCATACTGTGGCTGGGAAGGCTTAACTCTACTGAGACATAGCTTCCACTCAAGCTGGTTCTTAGCACACCACTCACGAAAAATTTCTTCAGGCAAATCAAAACCTCTGGCCTTTGCTCTTTGCTTGTCAGTAGGAATTGGCGTAACCAGAACATTCTCAGGCAAAGCCCACTTTCCGGCTAACCTACCATAATCCACTTTTTCCTGTTCTGCTGCCAGCCGACCCACATAGACTTTTTTGTGATAAAACTTGGCCTCCAGCAGTGCTTCTCGCACTGCCTTTTCGTACCGATAGAACATAAAAATTCCGTCTAGGTAAGGGCAGCCAAAATCCTCCCTTCTAAAAAATCTGGCATCCTGTAACATAGCACCGCAGACAGGGCATAAAACTCCCCTGTCTGCGATTTCTTTATGACAATTTAAACACCTGATAGGATAAAAAATATCCACGATTATCTGCAACAGTTCCTGAATCATAATGAGTACGTCTCCTAGTGTGAGTAATGTGTATGAGCATAGTCAAATGCTGACGGATAATTTGGCCGTCGCTTTACTTATACCTATATGCAGCGAAGGCAGTCGAGATTTTTTTCCAGACTACATTAAGACTCCAAACATTGACGAGCCGAAAAAATTGCTCGCCGACTGAGCGACTTTTAAAAGTTTTGCTCATCCTGTAATCTTTCGGCCAGCAGCGAGTACCGTTTCCGTGTCTTATCGTTAGTGACCGCCATTTGCATGGCCTTCTTGCTGCCCACCAAAATAACTTGCTCCTTGGCGCGAGTCACTCCTGTATAAAACAGATTCCGCTGTAAAAGAATAAAATGGCTTGGTACCAAAGGCATAATAACCGTGGCATACTCGCTGCCCTGAGACTTGTGCACGCTCATGGCATAGGCCAGTTGCAAATCATCCGTCTCCATGCCTTCGTAGGTCACTCTGTCTCCCTCGGCCCTATCAGGGAAAGAGGCCACTAACAGCCGTCCTTTTATTTCCATAATGCGCCCAATATCCCCATTAAAAACATCTTTTTCGTAATTGTTCCGAATCTGCATGATTTTATCCCCTTCCCGGAACAAATTACTGCCCATTTTCAGTTCGTGTTTCAAAGGACTGGGGGGATTCATTTTCTTCTGAAGCATAATATTTAAGTTTTGCACGCCACAGGCATTCTTGTGCATGGGGCTTAAAACCTGGACTTTTTGCCAATTGTCTTTCCCTGCTAAACGGGCACAGGTATTCACTATATAAGCTGCCGATGACTGTTCATCAGGAAATTCCACAAAGGTAAATTCTTTTTCACCGGTAAACTCCGGTAAAAGACCGTTATTAATTCTATGGGCATTGCGTACAATGGGGCTCAGTTCCGCCTGACGGAAAACATTCTCCAGGCGGACAATGGGCATAGCCCGGCTCCGAATAATATCTTTGAGGACGGAACCTGGCCCCACACTGGGCAGCTGGTCCACATCACCAACCAAAATCAACCGGCAGCCAATAGGCACAGCCCGCAGCAAATAATACATCAAACTAATATCCAGCATGGAAGCTTCATCTATAATAATCCCATCTGCTTCCAATGGGTTCTCATCATTGCGTCCCCAGTAAGATTTTTCTCCTGCCGGCGTGTATTCCAGCATCCGGTGCACAGTAGAAGCACTTTCTCCCGAAGCTTCTGCCAGACGCTTAGCCGCTCTGCCGGTAGGAGCTGCCAAGAGAATCTTGCAGCCTGCCTCAGCCAAAACGGAAATAATACCTTTAATAACCGTGGTTTTACCTGTGCCCGGACCACCGGTCAGAACAAAGACGCCATGCTCCACAGAAGCCTGCACTGCCTCTTTTTGCTCAGTTGCCAAAGTCAGATTCTCGTCTTCTTCCCATTTAGCTATAATATCCTGATAGTTTACTTTCCACAGCTTATTCACGTGGTCTCGCAGGGCCAATAGCCGATGAGCTACACCTGTTTCTGCCCTGTACAAATATTCGGGGTATACCAGCCTCTGTCCGCCAAAATTTTCTGTACGCAGCAAATCCGCCTGTACCAATTTGTTGAACACACTACCAATTTCCCCCTGATCCAACTGCAGGAGTCCTGCTGTCCACTCCACCAAAAATTCATCGGGAATACAGGTGTGTCCCTGAGTAGCCGCCTGCTGCAGAGCATAGTTCAGCCCCGCTTTAATCCTGTCTTCGTTACTGAAATCCAAGCCTAGTGCCAAAGCGATTTTATCAGCAGTACGAAAACCGATGCCATCAATTTCCTCGGCCAGACAATATGGATTGTTCTGTACCCTGGTTATAGCTGTGCTGCCGTAGGCCGCCTGCAGCTTGGGAGCATAATTCGAACTAATGCCATGTTCTTCCAGAAACAGCATTAATTCCCGCATATCGCTTAATGCTGCATAGGACGCTATGATATCTTCGGCTTTTTTCTTGCCGATACCGCTGACCTCCTGTAATTTGTAAGGGTCACTGCCCATAATCTCCATCGTCTCACTGCCGAAATGCTCCACAATGCGGTGTGCCATAGCCTTGCCAATGCCTTTAATTGCTCCGCTGGCCAAGAACCTCTCTACGCCGTCTGTGGTAGTCATTTTCTTGGCCTGCCAAAAGCCGGCCTGGAATTGCTTGCCAAAGCGGGGATGCTCTACCCATCTGCCTTTCAGAGTGACTTCCTCTCCTACGCAGGGAGCAGGACCCTTATAGACAACAGAAAAAATACCGGTTGCTTTGCTGTTGACCTTAAACACGCAAAACCGGTTATCATCTGACTGAAAAACTACATTTTCAATTAGTCCTTCCAGCTCATTGGCTTGTTCCATATCACACCTCAATTTGCATATGGTTTATTATATCATAAACGAAGAGAAATTTTGACAGTTAGCATATAAATACGCTATAATAATTACGAAATTTTTATAAAGGATGTGTAAATAGTGAAGTTTAAAGGAATGCAAATTGCCATGGATCTCTACAATTGCGACGGTGACATCATTGAAAGCAAAAAAGCCGTTAAAGAGATTATAGAGGATGCCGCCAAAAGGCATACTATGAAAGAAATCAATATTTACTACAATCAAGACCCTGACAGCACCTCCTACTCCTATTTGATGCCATGTAATTACGGTCATATTAACCTGCACGTTTTCCCTGACCTGGGTTTTGTAGCTGCCGATATTTTTACGGTAGATGAATCAGCCAATCCGGAAGAGCTGGTTGCCCTGATTCGCAAAAAACTGGCACCAGACAAATCCAAACTAACTATTTTAAAACGCGGGGATTTCGGTTCCATTAATGATATGAAACCCCGGAGAAGAAAAGAAATGCGCACCATGCATAGGGCTAAAACTGCCGGTGCCGTGTTGAAAAAACTAATGCGGATACCCAAGAAAAAGAAATAATCGGAGGCAAGATGAAATATTTATTATGGGATATTGACGGCACCTTGCTGCTGACTAATTATGCCGGCGTCAGTGCCCTCCGTTCCACTATTCAAAACCAGTACGGTATTGCGAATTTTAAGTTTTCCCATGGCATGTCCGGGCGTACTGATTCCTATATTGCCAGACACGCTATTCAAGACATTAAGGGCAACTGTTCTGATGAGGAAGTGACTTCCTTGCTTGAAGACTACTCCCAGAGATTACCTGCTTCTTTAGCAGAAAAGCAGGGACATCTATTGCCCCATGTCAAAGAGGCTTTGCAGTTATTGGCAGACAGTTCTGCCTTTACTTCCGCCCTTTTGACCGGGAATTGCGTAGTAGCCGCCCATGCTAAGCTGGGTCACTTTGGTATTGAAAATTATTTCAATTATGACCTTAGTGCTTTCGGAGATACTAATGATGACCGGGAGCATGTAGCTGCCTGTGCCAAAAAGAAAATTCTTTCTTTTAATCCCACCGTACAAAACAGTGATATAATCGTAATTGGGGATACTCCCCACGACATAACCTGTGCTCGTGCTATTGACGCACCTTGTTTGGTATTACTTTCCGGTTCTGTTTACAGCGAAAAAGAACTAGCCGCCTTAAACCCCTGGAAAATGGTTCGGGAACTGCCTGAGAATGGCCGGGAATTAATAGCTTTGTTTAATCAGTGAGGCTGAATATGAAAAAAACTTTATGCATCCTAGCATACATCTGTACTTTGACTGCTACTGCCTGTGCCTATGACCAGGGTGATGTGAGCAGATTATTAAATACCCGCAGCTGTCCTAACGGAGACTTGTCCGGGGCTCAGTTGGTGGACAAGGATTTGACCAATGCCAATTTGGCAGGGGCTAATTTAAGTTACGCTAATTTAACCGGCTCTGTTTTGGAGAATGCCGATTTGCAAGGTGCCGACCTGATAAAAGCTAATTTGAAGTCTGCTTATTTGGCAGGAGCCGATTTAAGCGGAACCAATTTGTCCAATGCTAATTTTGCCCATGCCACCTTGAACCGGGCTGCTTTAAACGGTGCCCATGGCTATCGTGCAAGTTTTTCCCATGCCCTGCTCACTTTTGCCAATCTGTATACGGCAGATTTGCGGGAAGCTACTTTCGACTATGCTAATTGCTCTATGGCTAATTTTGTGGCCGCCAACCTGGCCCAGGCCTGGTTTTTCGATACTACTTTGAAAGATGCCAATTTAACCAGTGCTAATTTATATAATGCCAAGATGCGTCAGGCTAATCTAAAGGGTGCCACTTTGCGGGATGCTAATTTGACCTATGCCAACTTGCGGGATGCAGATTTAAGTAAGGCCGAACTGACAGATGCCACTTTGGACAATGCGGATTTACTCTACGCCAATATGGAGGACGCCAAGTTCTCAGTCCAGGCCTTAAAAACGGCAAGAGTAAAATAAGAAACACAAAGCCACTCCTTCGAGAGTGGCTTTTTTCATTTGCAAAGCGTTACTGGAGCACTGTCATTTTTCTATCATCTGTAAGATTTCCTTTGGTGTATCGACTAAATATGTGGCATTGAGAGCTTGCAGTTCAGACCTATCTCTAAAGCCCCAGGAAACCAGTATGCAGTCCAGGCCGGTGTTGTCAGCGGTAGCCTTGTCTACTTCCGAGTCTCCTACATACACGGCTTCGTCTTTAGTACAGTTTAATAACTTTAAAGCAGTCAGCGCCGTATCCGGTGCCGGCTTCTTTCTTATGCCAGGTTTCTCGCCTATGGCTACCTGCACATATTGAGAGAAATAGGTTTTATTTAGAGCTTGCACAGCTGCATAATTCTTATTGGAAACAATGGCTAATTTATAACCTTTTGCCGATAACTCTGCCAACAATTCCATGATTTCGTCATATGGCCTGGTTTTAATCTGGCAGTGAGCCGTATAATACTCTTTAAAAGCCAAAAAAGCCTTTTCTCCGGCACTATCCGTCAAGTTGGTGGGACAGCTTAGTTTCATAAGCCGTTGAATCCCATTGCCTAAGAATCTGCGAATAGTCTTTTTACGTCTCTGTGGATAATCAAATTTTTTTAAGATATGATTAACACTATCCGCCAAATCATCAAGCGTATCCAACAACGTCCCATCTAAATCAAAAATTATAGCTTTATATTTACGCATCATTTTATTCTCCCGTTTATCCTTATATACCATTTTCTCTATTATACCTTAAACTCCCAAATAAACGTTAGAAAAAGTTGACAAAAAGTACCATCCCCATTTTGTCACTATAAGCACAGAGTAAAAAAATATTGGCAGGAGCATAAAGCAGGTTGGCGTAATTTGCTACACCGATGAGCCGTGAACGAAGTTTGATAGAAGCACGTGTAGTGCGCACTATCACATGAGTCGGCGAAATAGGTGAGCAAATTCACAACCTGCGAAAAAGCGACTGACAAATTATTTTTTGCTCTCAGACAAAAGTTGACAAAAAGTACCATCCCCATTTTGTCACATATGTGGTAGAATATGTAGAGGAATAAACTTTTATGAGGTGATTATATGAAAAAAATATTGAGGGCTTTATTGGCAACACTTGTTTTGGTAACTGTTAGCGCAGTGGCTTTGGCTTCCCCGGAAAATCCCACAGATGATGAAGTTATGGCCGCTTACAATAAGGCGCTGCCTATCTTCGAATGGTTTGACATTAAACCCCTGCCTACTGATGGGGCCTATAAAAAAGAATTAGGCTACATGATTTATTATAACGTTTCTGACCCTAAAATTACCAGCATGGGTGCTTTGCAGTCTGCCATGAACAGCGTTTTCACCCCCACCCTCACCGGTTCCCTTATCGGCAGCCGCAGTATGTATAGAGAATTTGACGGTAGATTATATGTTGCCCCTGCCGGCCGCAAAGTTAATAAATTTGCCGGCGATACAACTTACAAAGTTGTTTCCCGAACTGCAGAGAAAATCGTTCTGCAAGCTTCTACGGAAATTTTCGGCAGTGACCACAAAACCATAGTAAAAACACAAACTAAAGATTTCAGTTACATGAAAACTCCTGTTGGCTGGAGATTCGCAACCTTCGAAGCTGTGAAATAACCTAACACAAAAACAAGACGAACCCTGTTCTCTTAGCTGCTAAGCAGCAAGAAACCCGGTTCGTCTTTTTTAGTACAAACTCAGAAAGCCCCGATACTCTTAAACACCACCAGCCACAAAAACATAGTAAAGCTGGACAAAGCTGATGTATAAACAACCGCATTACCTGCCAATTCCGCATCGCTGTCCAATTGCTGAGCCATGGCGAAGGAAGACACTGCCGAAGGAGTAGAAAACAGACTCAAAAGAGTAACAAACTCTACGCCCCTAAAACCTAAATAATAAGCCACCGGCAAAACCACTCCCGGCACCACAATCAGCCGGCAAAAAATGCAGCCAACCAGTTCCTTGATTTTATGAGCACTCTGGTTCAAAGTAAAAGAAGCACCCAGAATAATCAATGCTATGGGAGTAGTGGCCATGCGAATCTGGTTCAAAGGTTTCAAAACAAAGGAAGGCAAAGGCACCCCCAAAGACCGCAAAACAACAGCCAGAAACGCTGCCTCGATCAGAGGGTTACCAATAACACCAAGAATGATTTTCTTCAAAGAAAATTTGCCGCCCCGGAAAGTTTCCAAAGTAATAACCGCCAAAATATTGTAAATAGGAACAATAATGGCAACCAGAACTGTGGTAATACCTACCTTGTCCATGCCGAAAATATTGGCAACAACGGGAATCCCCAGAATAATAAAGTTCGTCCGGTAAATTGCCTGAATAAGGGCTCCACGTTCTTTATTATCTTTAATTACAAAACAAACTGCCACAAAAGAAATGGCAAAAACCACCAAAACAGCTGTCACTGCAAAGATGACCAAATTCAGCTGGGCACCAAGATCCAATTGGCTAACGTAAATATTATAAAACATTGTAACGGCCAGAAACACATTGAAAACCATCTTGTTAACGTGCTTTAGTTCCGTAGTGTTTAATATACCGGAGCGTTTTACCAATAGGCCAACAACAATAAAAACAAACAAAGGCATTATGGCCTCAAAAGCTACTTGTAGTGTCTCCATTCCGTCATCTCTTCCCAGTTAAATATAATGCTGTATTCCTTAGAAATCCAACCCCTTAGTGGGGTCCAGCCCCAATGCAATGTTCATTGATTCAATGGCGGCACCGCTGGCTCCTTTACCCAAATTGTCAAATTGAGAAGAAACAGTAATACGGTCATCGTTACCGCAGACAAAAATCTTTAAATAATCTTTGCCGAATAAATTGTTGGAGCCTAACATCTTAGGTGTTTCCTCAAGAGGCGCCACCTGTACAAAAGCCTGGCCCTTGTAAAAATCAGCAAAAATCTCCCACACATCCTCTACTGTCTTTCCAGTCTTATTAATAAAACCCACTGTTACCAGCATACCGGCATAGTAGGGCGCCACAATCGGCAAAAAAACCGGCGAAACTTTTAATTTGCAATGCTTAACAATCTCCGGCAAATGTTTATGAGCCTGTCCCAAGGCGTAGATTCTGGGAGCGTCCAGCTCTTTGTCATGGGGATTTTCATAGTCGGCAATCATTTGTTTCCCACCACCGGAATAACCTGTTAGGGAAGTAATGTTAATAGGATAATCATCAGGAATCAGACCTCTTTCTACCAAAGGGGCAATAACTGAAATGGAACCGGTGGCATGACAACCGGGATTGGCGATTCTCTTATTGTTTTTGACGCCTTCCCAATATTCCGGTCCTAACTCAGGAAAACCGTAGGCCCAATTATCATCGCAACGAAAAGCCGTAGATGCATCTATAATGATGGCCTTGGCATCCTGGGCGGCCCTGGCGATTTCCCGGGACGCATCATCAGGAAGACACAAAAAGGTTACGTCAGACTCTTCTATTTTTTTCAGTCTGGCTCCTACATCCTTGCGTTCTTCCTCACTGATTTTTAATACCTCAATGTCGTTTCTTTTGGCAAAACGCTCGTAGATTCTCAGTCCCGTAGTACCATGTTGTCCGTCAATAAAAACTTTAAACATGCCAACCCCTCCTTTAATGCATAGATATGCAAAAAAAATGTATATGTATCAGTATAGCCTATTTTTCCTCAATTGCAAGGTTTTTTTCTTTTTCTTCTTCCGGGGCTTCCGGCTGTTCCTTGCTTATTTCCACAGGAAGGCCCGCTTCCGGTCTGATAACCTTCACAAAAGGCATCCTCTTCTGCATAGTCAGCTGAAATTTTCTGGTATTGATAGACCTGCTGATAGGTGGGAATGCATCATCA
The DNA here is from genome assembly GCA_036788835.1 of Acidaminococcaceae bacterium. Lineage (GTDB taxonomy): Bacteria > Bacillota > Negativicutes > Acidaminococcales > Acidaminococcaceae > JALCSJ01. The sequence goes on along the minus strand of DAIQMR010000004.1, from coordinate 39,237 downwards.
AAATGGCTGAGAATAACAGTTTTGGGCCTGATTTGACGAATGATTTTTACGGCTTTACGCTGCAGGGAGCTGCTGCCCTGATATGGCAAAACCAGCACATCAACATCCTTGGGGTATTCCGTCCTATTGTCCAGGGCCAGGCTGCCTAAAAGCAATATTCTCAGGCCCTCTGCCTTGATTTCGTAGACGAACGTATTATCCCCTTCCCGATATTTTTTATGCATTTTGGCTAATTTAACCAAATTCTGGGAATATTTAATCATTCTAGGGTTTATCATAGTCTTAAAGACTAGCCAGGGACCGAAATTCACGTGTTTCCCCTTTAAGGCACGAACATTAATATTGCCTGTGGGAATAACGTCCCCATAGTGAATGGTCCTGATTTGCTTCATGCTGACGCCCTGCTTAATCAAGGTCGTAGCCGCCACCTGTCCACAGTAAGCAACAATATCCGTAGTGGCGATAAGTTCGGGAACGCTGGATAAGTGGTCCACATGACCATGCGTTATAAAAACATTTTTTGGTTGGGCAAAAACGGCTTTATCAATGGGATGTTCGCCGCCGGGCATCTGAATATAGGGGTCGAACATTATTCTGTTCCCTTCACTTTCCATTCCTATAGTTGCCGTTCCAAACCAGGTAATCTTCATATTATCACCTCATCCTCGATAATATTTATTTAGTGTCTGTTTTCGTCTACGGTTTTCATAGATTACTTTAGACTACCTCGATAATGATAGAAAAGTGACTGTCACTTTTCTATCACGCCTTACGCATTCTTGGTATAAAAGCTACGATAGAACTAAGCAGTAACAAAATGATGCCGTAAATCATATTGGGCGTTACCGGGTCCTTGATAATAAAGTAAGCCAGCGCTGTAGCCAAGCCAGGTTTAACAAAAAACACCAGTGATGCCAAGGCCGGCGATGTAAGTTGCATAGCCATAAAATATGTGGCAAACCCAATACCTGTAACAAAAACTCCTACGTACACAAGAGCAAAAAAATTCTGGTCACTAATACCTGTTAAATATGGTGTATAGGCATATTGCTCAAATCCTGCTGCTTCTAAGTAAGCTGCCACCGAATGAACATTGGTCAATAGAATGATAAACAATAATTCTAAACTACCCGAAATAAAACTTAGGCTGGTACGGGCAAAGGCCCCAAACCAGATACGGGTTTCGCCCCTGACCCCGTAAAAAGCGAAAAGCATGGCAGACAGCAGTATTAAGAATATCCCTAAAGAATCATCACCCATTTGGGCGGGATTCATTATGCAAATAATACCGGTAACAGCTAACACCAAAGTAGCTATATTATATTTTGTAATAGGCTGGCGCAAAAGTAACCGGGCAAAAATAATAACAAAAACCGGATTACAGCAAAAGAGCACGGCCATAATCGAAGCCTGACCGTAAACTACCGCCATTTGGAACAAGGTCATGCTGACAACAACCAGCAGAAAACCCTGACTGGCAAAAAACAACAAATCTTTTTTCCCCGGCACAACATCTGCATCCCGCATTTCTTTAATAGCCAAAGGCAACAGCATAATACCGCCAATGAGAAAACGTAAAAATGTAATCTGCATGGGGTGAAAGGACGAACAGCCTACCTTTAACGCTATTTCCATGGAGCTGAAAGCAATTGTGGCAATTAAAATGCATAAGAGCCCTTTTTTCAAAGAAATATCCTCCTAAAAATTAGTCTTCTCCAATAATACGCACTTCAGTCTCCAGGCGGATACCGCTATGATTGTACACTTTGTCTTGGACAGCTTTGATTAACCCCAGCACATCTTGAGCCGTGGCATTGCCTACATTCACCACAAATCCTGTATGCTTCCGGGAAACCTGGGCATCTCCTACCCGATATCCCCTGAGGCCCGCTTCATCAATCAAAGCTGCCGCATAGTATCCCTTAGGACGCTTAAACATGCTCCCTGCACTGGGTAATTCTATGGGCTGCTTAGTCATACGGCGCTTGGTAAAGTCCTCTATGTCAGCCTTTATGGCAGCAGGATCACCTTTCTCCAAGCGCATTTCCACCTCAACCACAAGCTCGGTCGTCTCCTGCAGAGCACTGTGCCTATAGCTAAAATCCAACTCTTTATTAGTATAGGTCACGATTTCTCCTGCCTCAGTAAGCACCTGAACCTTTTCTACCACATTTTTAATTTCTCCGTTGTAGGCTCCGGCGTTCATGAATACTGCCCCGCCCAGACTACCGGGAATCCCTGTGGCGAACTCAAGTCCCGTCAGGCTGAGAGCTGCCGCTTTTTGGCTCACTGCCGCCAGGGACACTCCTGCCTCTGCCGTGATAGTGGTACCTGACCAGGTCATATTCTTCAAGCCATTGCCCAGCTTCACAACAACCCCGCGAATACCTTTGTCTCTGACTAACAAATTAGAACCATTACCCATAATGGTTAATGGCTCTTTTTCTGTTTTCACAAAGGCCAACAAAGCAGCCAGTTCCTCTTTCGTGCCGGGAATGACCAGCAAATCTGCCGGTCCCCCGATTTTGAAAGAAGTGTAGCTGCTCATCGGTGCATTTTTATAATATTTACCGGGCAGCTTTTCCCGGCAATATTCCTCCACCCTGGTTAAGCTCATAACTATTCAACTGCTTCCTTAATAGTGTCTCCCAAAGTCTTGGAAATATCTGCTATCATCATTTGGAAGCGAATGTAGTTCTGCACATAGTCAGATGCCACGGGATTTAATTTAATCACGTCATACAATTTTTCTACTGCATCCAGTTCTGCTTTTTCCGGCTTTTGCCCTTGGTATTGTTTAATTTCCAGGGCTTGCTTTTTATTCAAGAAATCTTTAACCATATCTTCTGCTGTTTTATCAGCCTTTAGTTTGCCTTTGGCTTCCTGTACCAGCTTGAATTCATGGGATTCTTTAATGGCCTTGCACAGATTATTGATTTCATCGTATACGTTCATTTTAATTCCTCCTAAAATTATTCTCGATTTATTTTAGCATATCCATTCCCCAACTATCAAGGTTCAGAAATGTTAAGTATCTTGTACTTAGTTTTCTTGCCAAAATCAAAATGCCACCATTCCATATTACTGGCTCCAAAGCCTTCCTTAGTCATTTGCTCTTTAAGCAAGTCCCGTTGCCACCTTTGCAGTTCCGTGCCTCCCGGATAATCCCCGTACTGAGCGGGACTCAAGGCATCAAAATCACAAATCATGGGCACAGCTTCGCCGGTGCTTAATTCATACAGGCTTACCGCCAGGGCCCTGCCCGTATTATGAGAAAAGCCTCTTTCGGCTTTAGGTAAATAGCTTTTATATTTCTCCCCTAAAGCTAAAGTCGCCAATTTGAAATCCGCCCAGCTTCTATAAGCTTCCCAGATAACCAGCCCATAGCCGTAGGGCTGCAAATCTTTCTGTACCCGGCCCAGAGCCTGAGCTGCCGTTTTATCCAAATAAGCTTTTTTGCTAAGTACTAAAGGAACTCCGAATAGGTTGTTAGCGGTTGTATAACGCAAATCGTAATGAAGCCCGGGCACCACAGTGGCTAAGTCTACTAAATCTGCCGTTTTAGTAAAATCTGACTTAGGTGGTACCGCCGCTGCTGCCAGCTTTCGCAGCTCTGCCATAGGCTTGGCCGGAGTAATGCGCAGCTGCTTGCCATTCTCTCCATCGCTGAATTTCCTAGTAAAGATATTATTATCTATCCGCAGGGTAACACCCTGACCATTATTATCCCGTTCAAAATTAACATTACCATCCAGGTCTTTTTTCGGTCCTGCATTTTTGAAAACATAGGCGTTGTAATGTTCCCTGGTCAACGGATAAGTTTTGCCTCGGTCCTCGCCTGTAGCCCCAGGTACATAGCGGTCTGCCAAAAGCAGCTGACCTCCTGCTTCCCCTACAATCAAGGTATTGCCATTGCCCGTATAAACTCCCATAAGAGCGGCTTCATCCCTGGTCAAAGGTTCGGTCTCAAAGGGTGCTCCCTGCCCGGTCAGGGGCAGGGCTAGAAAAGCTAAACACAAACCAAGCTTAATATATTTAAACATTGTCCCAGCCTCCGTAATTACAAGGTAGCTCTCCTCCCCAGACCACTTTTCTGTAGTAGTCAGGCGAAATATCTCCTTCTGTATTGAAAAGCAACAGAACTGAGTCTTTGGTAATACCTAAATCTGTCTTAATATTGTGATACTTGTTGAGCAGACCGATAACCCCTCCGCCTATTGCGCCTACAGGACCGGAAACAATAGGTCTGTCCCCGGCCAAAGGATTGCCCCAAAGCCGCATGCCCAAGGCTGCCACTTCCCGGTGACAGGTTAATGTAAAAGTGCTGTATTCCCGCAAAATTTCCCGGCTCAAAGTATTAACTTCTTCCGGGTTTTCTTCTGCCGCTGACAAAACTGTAATGGCCGGGGCCTTGGTACCGTAAATATTGCGAACCATTGCCTGCACTGCCCCTGCCAGGGAACCTGCCCCTGACTGGACAAAGACATGAGTAGGAAGCAGGGGGATTTTCTCCAGTGCCTCACTAACCATTGTTGTGTAGCCCTGCATGATTTTCAACATGGTGGCATCTTTTGCCAATATATCTACAGTTCCCGGATTATTAGCACAGTCATTCTGCACCTGTGCTCCTTCGGCTTTAATATTCTTAACCTGTTCCGGATCTGCATCTTTAGGCAGATAGGCAATAGCATTCAGTCCTAAATTTTTAGCTGTCCAAGCAACTCCCCGTCCGTGATTATATCCGGCTGCAGCAAAAGTTAAACCCGGTTCCCTGGCTCCCAGATTAGCATTTTTTATGTCATCAAAATTTAAAGGCAAAGCAAAATCTGCCGCCAAATAAGAACAAACAGCATAAGAATCTCCCAGTGCAGCAAAGCTTTTCAGCCCGAATCTTGTAGACTCATCTTTCACATATATGCCCCTGACTCCCAGCCAAGCGGCTAGCTGTGGCAGCGACACCAGCTCCGTTGGCTGATAATAGCCCCACATGCTTTTATGAAATGCCCGGACCTGTTCCACCTCTTGGGCGTTAAAAAGTTGAAGGCATTCTGTATTTTGTTGGGACGGTTGATGAACCGTCAGTTCTAAAGTCAAAGTAGCCATATGTACCTCCTAGTAACCTATTGCTGAGGCTTTTTTCCTACTTCCGGAAATGTAATGATAAATGTAGTGCCCTTACCTATTTCACTTTCCACCTTAACCGTAGCTCTGTGCAGCCTGATTATTTCCTTGCCTATGGCAAGTCCCAAGCCTGTGCCCGGCACATTTCTGGAGTGCGACTTATCCACCTTGTAAAAACGTTCCCAGATATAAGGAATGTCTTCCTTGGGAATACCATAGCCCTGGTCTGCCACAGAGAGTACCGTCCTGTGGTCTTTGTCTTCGGCCACCATAAAAGTAATGGTTGAACTATCTGGAGAATACTTCATCGCATTATCTCCCAAAATCATAACCAGCTGAAACAGGCGGTCCCCATTGCCATTCACAAGAAGCCTGTCGTCTATGTATCTTTCCAGGCGAATATCACGTTCCTTGGCACGAACTTCCAGCATATCAACAACATTATTGGTAATAGTCCCCAAAGGCACATTGGCCAAAGGTTCCTGCTCACTGCGCTGAAGCCTGCTAATATCCAGCAATTCTTTGATAAGACGTTCCAAACGAACGGTTTCGTTATTAATTAGGTTTCTGTATTTTTTGATATCATCCGAATCGGAAACTGTGCCGTCGGTAATGGCCTCGTTATATCCCCGGATAATGGTAATGGGGGTACGCAATTCATGAGAAACATTGGCTACGAAATCCCGGCGCAGCTTTTCCATTTTGTTGGTCTTCTTAACAAATTCGTCCAGATCCCTACCCAAAGAATTCAAGGAACGCCCCAAATCGGAAATTTCATCGTCCCCTTCCACATCTACTTTCAGGGTATAGTCACCGGCAGCAATAGCCGAAGCACTATCCTTCATCAAAACCAAAGGCCTGATCATATGCTTGGTAAGCCTATTAACAATAACCATACTGATACACAGGGCAATCAAACCCACCACAATAGTATATAAATAAATATCATTTAAGACTTTATTCAGACCGCTGATAGGCGCTGCCAATAAAATTGCCCCGGAAATTCCCCTGCCGGTTTCCGACTTAATGGGCAGTCCCACTAAAAGCACCTGCTCCTTATAGTAGGGATGGAAAATACGGGAATTAACCCGATTGCCCGCATACACATCGGAGAGAATTTTCTGTACCTGATTATGCATGGTGCCGGAAGCCTTGATTTGCTCCCCAATAGAAGCCACTGCTTTTTGCGCATTGTCTTTTTTGGAAGGAATGGTAGAAGCAGCCCCATTATTTTTTTCTTGATTTTTGGCAGTAGGTTTCTCATCCGGATCAACCTTAAAAACATCCTCCGGCTTTTCCGAAGTAGCAAGAAGTTCGTAATGTGTGTCAAAAAGCCAAATCCTGGCCCCAATTAATTGATCCACGGAAGTTAAATATCTTTCCAGGGAAGTGCTATTGGCATCCATTGTAAGAAAATAGTTAGCAATAATGGCAACTTCCGCCCCTTTGGTATTCAATTCCCGTTCCTTATCCTTGAAGAAATAGTCAGTGATTAAATAAGACAACCCTATGGAAACACCTACTATAATAACGGCAATAAGACCCATGTACGAATACATGAGTCTGGTACTTAAAGACTTTTTCACTTTTTAACCTCAAATTTATAACCTACACCCCAGACGGTTAGAATATCCCATTTGGAATCTTTGGGAATGTTCAGCTTATGGCGAACACGCTTAATGTGGGTATCCACAGTTCTGGTGTCGCCATAATAAGTGTAGCCCCAAATGGTTTCCAATAACTGATTGCGGGAGAAAACAATCCCCGGATGTGAAGCCAGGCACCAAAGAAGTTCCATTTCCTTGGCCGTAAAAGTGACTTCCTTCCCAAAAGCCTCGACTCTGTATTCGCTTAAATTAATCATCAAATCAGGGAACTCCAGAACCTGTTTGCCTGTAGCGGCAATAGTCTGACCGCTGCGGCGAAGTACCGCATTGACTCTGGCCACAACTTCTCTGGTATTAAATGGTTTCGTGATATAATCATCGGCGCCGATTTCCAGGCCCAGAATTCTGTCATCATCTTCGTCCTTGGCCGTCAGCATAATAATGGGGATATCGGAAATCTTGCGGACCTGCTTGCAGACTTCCAGTCCGTCCATAACGGGCATCATAATATCCAGCACAATAATATCCGGTTTATCGGACTGAACCTTGACCAAAGCCTCGGCTCCGTCCGCGGCCTCCACCACCTCAAAGCCGGCTTTTTTCAAATAGATGCCTAATATATTTCTGATTTGGGCTTCGTCATCGGCCACAAGAACCTTCTGCTGCTTTTCCATATTCAGATTGCCTCCTCTATTTTTTCTTCTTTAATCTCATATATTGTTTTTTCAGGCATTCAAAAGTTTCGTCGCTTAAGTCATGTTCCATTTTGCAAGCATCTGCTACAGCGTTTTTTTCGCTGACGCCCATTTCTTCTAACAAGTGACTCAGAACCTGATGCCTTTCGTAAATTCGTTCAGCAATCTCCCTGCCCTTATCGGTCATGGAAATAAAGCCTTCCTCATCAATAGTAATATAGCCATTCTCCTTGAATTTCTTCATGGCAATACTAATGGTAGGTTTGGAATAATCCATTTCTCGGGCAATATCTACGGATTTTACCAAGCCCAGTCTGTTTTTCAATATTAAGATTGTTTCCAAATACATCTCTGACGCTTCGTGAATTTCCATTTTATCTTCTCCCGGATAAAAATAGTTATATACATAATTTTACAACATTAAGTGTTTAGTTTCAACTAATTCGTACTAGATGTACCAATTTTGTCACACTATTTCCCAAAGACTTTTTTAGCATAATTGACGGAGGCCACGGCACTGGAGGCATAGGCATCGGCCCCGATTTCTTTGGCGTAATCCTCGGTGAGGACAGCGCCTCCCACGACTATCTTACAATCTACGGCAGCACGAAGCTGTTTAATCGTTTCTTCCATGGATGTTACGGTAGTAGTCATCAGGGCAGAAAGGCCCACCAGTTTGGCCTTGTGTTCCAGAGTAGCCGCCACAATGGTCTCCGGTGATACGTCCTTGCCTAGGTCCACCACTCTGTAGCCATAATTTTCCCAGAGCACTTTCACAATGTTTTTGCCAATGTCATGAACATCACCTTTAACCGTGGCCAGGACTATGGGCTCTCCGTCCTCCTTGCCGCTGCCGAATTTTCCCTTAATAACATCAAACCCGGCTTTGGCGGCATCAGCGCTCATAAGGAGCTGAGGCAGGAAAAGAGTTTTTTTCTCAAAGGCTTCCCCCACAGTATTCAAGGCCGGAATCATTTCTTCATTAATGATATCCAGAGGCTGTTTACCCTTGTTCAAAAGTGTTTCTACGGCTTTGCGGCTAGGTCCCGTCAAACCTTTCTCAATAGCATCGCGAAGAGAGTATTCACTGTCAGGACCTTGAGGTTTACTCTCCTGCTTCACCCCGGCAAAATGTTCCAGATAAGCCTTGCAGCCAAAATCTTTATTACTTAATGCACCGTAGGCATAATAAGCATCTAACATAGCTTCACTCTTGGGGTTCATAATAGCGGCGCTTAAACCCTGTTCCATGGCCATTGCCAAAAATGTGCTGTTCACATGGTCTCTGGCCGGCAGCCCGAAAGAAATATTGGACACTCCCATAATGGTTTTAATGCCTTTGGCATGTAAAGCCTGCACTACTGATAGGGCAACTACCGCATTCTGTCCGCCGGTGCTGATAGTCATAGCCAGTGGGTCAATAAATATATCCTGCTCTTTAATGCCTGCTGCCCGTGCCCTGTCTATGATTTTCCAGGCAATAGCCAGACGTTCCTCAGCTGTCTCCGGAATACCTTTGTCATCAAGACAGAGACCAACCAACGTGGCTCCGTATTTTTTAGCTATGGGCAGAACATTAGTTAAAACTTCCTCTTTCCCATTAACAGAATTAAGCAGCGGCCTGCCGTTGTAAATACGCAAAGCCTGCTCCATGGCCGCGTAGTCGGAGGTATCAATTTGCAGGGGTACGGAGGTAATAGCCTGCAAAGCTAAAACAGCTTTGGTGAGCAAGGCTGGTTCGTCTACACCAGGCACCCCTACATTCACATCCAGTACCATTGCTCCCTTCTCCAGCTGTTCTAAAGCCAGATTGCAAACATAATCCATATCCTGTGCTTTTAAAGCCTCTTTCAGACGAGGCTTTCCTGTAGGATTAATTCTTTCCCCGATAATCACCGGCATATGGGTGAAATCCACGCTTGCGCCATAACCGCAGATTTGGGTTGGAGCTTTAACGACCTTATTCACCGGTTTCATACCTTGGAGTGCTGCACACAGAGCTTTAATATGCTCCGGAGTCGTGCCGCAGCAGCCCCCTACCAAAGCAGCCCCTGTCCTGGCAACTTCCTTCATCAGTTTACCGTATTCTTCGGGACCCACGGCAAAAACAGTCTGTCCTGCTTTGACCACCGGCAGTCCCGCATTAGGATTGACCACAATAGGTAAATCCACTGACTCCACACCCCGGGGCAAAAGTTTCACAACCTGCTCCGGTCCCAGCCCGCAATTGAAACCTACCCCATCCACGCCTAAGGCCTCTGCCATAGTGAAGGCCGTCTCCACATCAGCGCCGTTTAAAAGTTTCCCGGATAAATCAAAAGTAAAAGTACAGACTATGGGCAGCCGGCTATTCTCCTTGGCTGCCAAAATAGCCGCCTTGGCTTCGTAGCTGTCACTCATAGTTTCGATTAAAATTAAATCAGCCCCGGCTTTCACTCCCGCCCGGACTTCTTCAGCATATATTTCTACCGCCTTGGCAAAGGGCAGGTCACCAAAGGGCTGTAAAAGCTTGCCCGTCGGTCCCATATCCAAGGCCACAAAGGTTTCTCTGTTAGCGGGAACAGTCCCCTTTGCTTTGGCCTGTTCCATGGCAATGCGGGCATTGTTAATAGCTGCCCCAAAAACATCTTCTACCGTTACGCCCTTGCCTTCCAGCTTCAGGCAATTGGCTCCAAAAGTATTAGATTTGATTATCTGCGCTCCTGCTGCCAAATAGGCACCGTGGATAGCCTGGACTTTCTCCGGATGCTGAATATTCCAGAGTTCCGGTAATTCTCCCGCCTGAAGCCCAGCCGCCTGCAGCATAGTTCCCATGGCTCCGTCAAAATACAGAAAACCCTTGCCTAGTAAATTTTTAAAAACCATGCTACACCTCCTGCCTATAGGGACAGTCATGAGAGGCACAGTCCCCACAATGTTTTTTGCTTTTAGTCTCCCCGGTGCAAGCAGGGGATTGATGATCTATGCCAATAATGGCGGTCACGGATTTCACCGGCGCCATCATCCCGCTGGCTGTCAAAGTAAGGCCAATTTTATCGCATTTTAAAATAGCAAAAACTTTCTTCTGTTCTTGTAAATCCCAGTCCCCATAACCGGGAGAAAAACGCCAGCGAAAATTGCCGGCGGAAATATTCTTCTTCAACTCTTCTTCCACTGTATCACAATAATGCTCTATAAGAGCAGCCCCTACAGCCTGTGCTGCCGCTACCTGGGTCAGGCTCTCCACAGCGATTCTCCTTTGGGCTACGTCAAACCGGCTGCCCAAAGTCGCGCCAAAAAGCAGAACCTCCGTGCAGCCTGCTAAATGCTTGGCAAGATTACTGCTAAGAAATTCCAGGCCGTTTTCCAAAATTATCTTACCCTTGGCACCGTCGCTGCCCTGTTCCACCCTGCATTGCAGCCGGGCAGAAACAAAGCGTGGCATCACTTCGTTGCGCAGCTTCAGATATGCTTCATCACAGGCATTCTCAGCCTGCTTGTCATTCTCTTTGGCCCTGAAATACCTCAGGGCTTCTTTTTTATCGTAAAGTAAATATCTTGCTACCATATTTCCCTCTCAGGCAAATTATTTGATAACCTCGGACAAAGCCTGCCGGATACCGCCGATAATTTCCGGTTTGTTCATAGTATAAACATGAACATTCGTAAAGTCATTGGCAATTAAATCCATAATTTGGCCAATGGCATAGGCCATTCCTGCCTGTTTCAAAGCCCCCGGCCTATCGGCAAATTTTTCCACCATAGCTCGCAAAGAGGCCGGCAAGGGAGTCCCGCTCAGGGTAAAAATGCGCTCGATTTGCTTAGCAGTGGTAATGGGCATAATGCCAGGCACCACAGGCACCTGAATCCCGTGAGCCATTAAACGGTACATATAATTATAGAAAGCAGGATTTTCGAAAAACATCTGTGTGACCAGAAAATCGCAGCCTTCTCCCAGCTTTATCTTAGTATTTTCAATGTCTTGTTCCAAGGTGGCCGCCTCCGGATGTCCCTGAGGGTAACAGGTCCCCCCTACACAAAAATCCCCGTAGTTTTTAATTTCCCGCACCAGATCGCTGGCGTGTTTATAGTCTCCCACAGGCATAGGCTTCCCCTGAGGTTTATCTCCTCTTAGGGCCAGAACATTGCTGACACCTACGGCTTTATATTGATTCAAAGTCATTTCTATGCTGTTTTTGTCAGCACCCACACAGGTCAAATGCGACAGGGCAGGAATGCCGCATTTTTCTATTTCTCCCACTAAGGCCACGCTTTTGCCGACAGTCGTACCACCGGCGCCGTAGGTAACACTCATGTAGTCTACCCCGTCTGCAGCAATTTTATGTACTGTTCCCAGGGCGTTGTCCAATTGGCTGCCTTCTTTAGGCGGAAACAATTCACAAGAAATGCAAACCTTCTTGTTCTTTAACAATTCTATTATTTTCATCTTATTCCCCTCAACTTTTCTATCTCATCTCCATAAGATATATAGGTATTATTATAGCATAATTGTGACAAAATGGGGACGGTACTGTTTTCCCACATAAAAAGCGGTATTTACTTTTTCAAGTAAATACCGCCTGCTGAACCCTTCCGGGCTAAAGCTTACTTACAGAACTCTGGCTGCGCCAATGTATCTAGCCCCGAAATAGCCGCTAAACACTGATGACACAGTCACGCCGGTACTGGAACCGGCCTGAATCATTTCTCCGCCACCTAGGTAAATGCCTACGTGAGAAGGACCTGCTTCGTAAGTCTCAAAGAACACTAAATCTCCGGGCTGCAAATTGCCGGATGAAACTTTGGGGTAATTGTAGTACTGCACATCTGCGGTTCTTGGTAGGCTAATGCCCACTCTCCTGAACACATACTGTGTAAAACCTGAACAATCAAAACCCCACGGAGTTGTACCACCGAATACATACGGTACTCCAATGTACTCAAATGCTGCCGAAATCAAGTTTCTTATGATTCCGCTGCCACGGCTGACGCCGTAACCACTTCTGGTGGGTATCTCCGAACCCATAAGTTTGGAATAGGTATAGCTGCCAACCACGCCGTCAGGAGTAAGACCAACACTGGTTTGATACTTCTTTACGGCTTCCGTTGTCTGTGCTCCGAACACCCCATCCGGAATACCAATGTCATATCCTTCCATCAGAAGCTTTTCCTGAATAGCCACTATTTCCGGTCCGGATTGTCCCTGACTGAAACTAGCCTCTGCTTTCTGACCCGGTAAGGCCACCATAGCCATAACCATGACAAAAACTGCACCCAAAATCATCCTTCTTAAAATAAAAACCACCCTCTCGAATTTAGTCTGCGAAGTTAGCTGCCGGGTTCGGGTCGAGATGCCCTATCCATTCGGAATTGACCCCACTTTGGTTCCCCCGCTCTTGTTCCCAAGATTAGACTTTTTTTGAAACGACATCATTATAGCAAATTTGTAACTTCTTTGTCTACTTTTTCACCAAATGTTCACGAATTATGTAAAGAGGTCTCTGTTTCACCTCTTCAAATATCCGTCCCACATATTCACCTACAATGCCGATGCCTACAAGCTGGATGCCACCTAAGAAAAGCACGCTGGCAGCCAAAGTCGTCCATCCGGGAACTGCATCGTCAATAATATATTTCACATATATAACATGAAACAGAAGCAAAATGCTGCCTAAACCGAAAATACAGCCCAAATAAAAGGCAAATCTTAGTGGCACATTAGAAAAAGCCGTAATGCCATCTAGGGCAAAGTGTAACATTTTGTGCAAACTGAACTTGGACTTGCCGGCAAAACGGGGCGGTGCCACAAATTCCAAGGTGGTGTATTTGAATCCCATATTGTTAATTAACCCCCTGATAAACCGGGCTCTTTCCCTGTAAAGGCGGAAAGCATCCACGGCCTTTCTGTCCAAAAGACGGAAATCAGACCCGCCGGGGGTAATCCGCATATCCGACATGGCATTAATTAGCTTATAGTAGACTGTCGAAGTCAAATTTTTGAAAAATGTGGCGTCTTCTGTAGCCTTACGAATGGTTTGAACCACTTCATAGCCCTGCTCCCACAATCTGAGCAACTGAGGCACCAATTCGGGAGGATGCTGCAAATCTCCGTCCATAGTGACCACAGCATCGCCCTGAGCGGCATCCATACCACAGGTCAAGGCTCTCTGATGGCCGAAATTCCGGGAAAAAATATACCCCTGAACATGGCAGTCCTTTTCCACTAAGGCATTAATCAGCACAGGAGTGGCATCCCGGGACCCATCGTCCACGAAAAGCAGCTCATAGTCATAGGGCTCCTTGGCCATCATAGCAGTCAGGTGCCTATAAAATTCGTTAATATTATCTTCTTCGTTAAAAACCGGCACCACAAAAGACACTAATTTGGTCATAATTTCCCCTTTTATATATGTTTGTGAGTGCTCATTAAGCCGAGTTCTGTAATTGATAATCATTTATCTAGTCCTGCAGTTACCTGCAGGCTCAAGCGACACAACCCGGAAGGATCAGCGGGCCGCTTCATCCCTTCCCTATTTGGTCTTGCTCCGAATGGGGTTTACCTAGCCGGCCAATCACTTGGCCGCTGGTGCGCTCTTACCGCACCTTTTCACCCTTACCGGTTGCCCGGCGGTATATCTCTGTGGCACTAGCCTGGGAGTTGCCTCCACTGGACGTTATCCAGCATTCTGCCCTTTGGAGCTCGGACTTTCCTCGTCAGCACGCAGCTGCCGCGATTATCTTTCGCACTCACATGTGAAAACTTATCATAATTACCGTATTACGTCAAGATTTTTGTCATACTTTTAATGTTAGAACAGTGCTGTCCATGCCATACTCAGGGCTTAAACAGATACCTTTGCAGCATTTTGTTATATTCCCACTGACTTTTGGACTCCCATTTATGGAATTGGTTCAGGTTGGCATCCAGCTCGTCAGCATAGTGGACGATGAAGCTTTCCTTTGTTTTGCAGTTTACGGGAGAGCCTTTTTCCATATCACCGTGGTGGGACAGTATAATATGAAGCAATTGTTCTAGTTTATTCTTATCCAGTTCGATAATTCTGCTGCCCATGGCCTGAATTTTCATGGCTCCAATGGCAATGTGTCCCAGAAAACGGCCTTCCGTAGTATAGGGAAAACCCAGTTCCGGAGAAATTTCCTGTAATTTACCTATGTCGTGCAGCAAAGCTCCGGTAATTATCAGGTCTTGGTCCACACCGCCGATAGTTTTACCCATGGCAATGGCCAGTTCTGTCACAGAAACCGTGTGGTGCAGCAAACCGCCTACATAAGCATGATGCAACCGCATACCCGCAGGGTTAATCAGAAATTGCTGGTAGGTTTCCCCGGAAAGTACCGTATCCACTAATTTTTTTAGGCCGGGGTCCTTGACCATAGACATAAGGTCATTTAATTTTTTTGTATATTCTTCTAGGTTGATGCCCCCTGTGGGCAAAAGGTTGGATATATCGTCCTCAGGGCCAACCAGGTCGGCCTTTTGCAAAATAATCTGGAGTGCCATATTAGTGGAATATTTATTAATATCCACATTACCTCCCACTTTCATGGGACGGGGTTCCTCCAGTTTTTGCAGGCGGCCGATGGGGCCTGCTTCGAAACAAATAAAAGGAACGCAGCCGCTATTGTCTTCCAAGAGTCCTTTGGCATACGCTTTCCCGTTGGAAGATGTGCCAATTTTCTGGAGGCGTACTAAGCAAGGCTGCTCAAATTTTTCGCCTAATTTTAAATCACTGATCA
This sequence comes from Acidaminococcaceae bacterium, assembly GCA_036788835.1. Lineage (GTDB taxonomy): Bacteria > Bacillota > Negativicutes > Acidaminococcales > Acidaminococcaceae > JALCSJ01. Next base: position 24,077 of record DAIQMR010000004.1, on the reverse strand, counting down.
TGTTCTGCTCCTAGTAGTTATAGTATGAAATAATATAAAGTCGCTTCGTCACTGAGATAATCACGCCCAGGTCCTCGCCGGGCACTAAAGTGCCTACCTCTGTGCTTTACACGTCCCGTCGGGAAACTTCTCAGCGGCTCAGCTATTTTGCTTTATCTTTAAAACTATACATGTTGTAATATGATTTCTTCTTCGGCTCTGAGAATTTTAACCTCCCGGCCGCTATCTTTGGCCCAGCCTTTGAGGACGCTTTCCAGCTGGTCCAGGACCGGACGCTCACTGAATTGGTGTCCGGCATCGACTAGGTTAAGGCCTAGGTCCAGAGCCTTCTGAGCCACATGATATTTAACATCGCCGGTAACTAGGGTGTCTGCCCCGGCCTTTAGTGCGGCTTCCATGAAGTCTGAACCGCCGCCGCCTACCACGGCGATTTTGTAGCAGTCTTGGCCGCCATCGGTATAGGCCACTCCATCTGCATTCAAAGCTTTTTTCACTTTGGTGGCAAAAGCTTTGAGTTCCATTGGTTTAGTCAGAAAACCAATACGGGCCAAGCCTTGTTCCGGGCACTCAGGACGGTCAATGGTTTCCACTTTGGCCAGGCCAAGTTTCGCCGCCAGCACATCATTAACGCCGCCTTTGGCAGCGTCCAGATTAGTATGAGCCGCATAAACGGCAATATTATGTTTAATGAGTTCGTACATGAAATACATTTTAATATCAGTAATGACCAGTGTCTTGGGCAGATTGAAATAATAGGGGTGGTGCGTGATAATCATATCCACCTTTTTATCAATGGCCTGCTTGGCCACTTCCGGCATCAGGTCTAAGGCAACCATAATCTTCTTCACCGGGGCCTGAGTATCTCCCAGCAAAAGTCCGGGATTGTCCCAGCTTTCGGCATACTGTACGGGAGCAATTTCGTTCATAGCCAGACAGATGTCAGTTACTGTTGTTTTCTTCATTAATAATCTCCTCCAATTGTCTTTTAATACGTTGAAAATCTTTATATTTGTCGCTGGCGCTAGCCCGAGGGCTGGCCTCCATAGCCGCAAGCAAGTCAGTATACTTGTGCAGAAGTTCGGTGACAAACTTTTTGAGCAAGGGATGATGGTGCTGAATAAGGTATGTGCCCACTTGGTAGCAGGTGTCATGAGCAGAGTCCCGGTCCGTGGTCGAGTCCCGGTCCGTGGTCGAGTCCCGGTCCGTAGTCGAGTCCCGGTCCGTGGT
>DAIQMR010000004.1:0-22750 GCA_036788835.1 Acidaminococcaceae bacterium | reverse complement strand
CGAGTCCCGGTCCGTAGTCGAGTCCCGGTCCGTAGTCGAGTCCCGGTCCGTAGTCGAGTCCCGGTCCGTAGTCCGTGTCTGAGCCTCAGATTCTGTTTCGGTGCAGGGATTCAGACGAAGTATCTCGTAAATTTTTTCTCCCTCTTCGACTAAATCCTCGGCTGCAATATTCCAATGCCGCTCCTCAGCCCAATGTCTAATCTGCTCGCTGTCATTCATGGGCTGCAAAATCAAATGCTTAATCCCGGATAGAACTTTAGGCGACCTTTCCAATATTTGCAGCATTGTCCCCGCTCCCATGCCTGCTATAACCACTGTTTCCGCCTCTGCAGCCGTAACACCGGTTAAACCGTCGGCCTGACGGACTTCGATTACGGCACCGAGCTTATACTCGTCAACAGTTTTACGGGCAGCGTGACAAGGTCCGGGAACTATGTCGGTGGCAATAGCATGGGCTACTTTCCCCTCCAGGGCCAAAAGCACCGGCAAATAGGCATGATCTGTGCCTACATCCACTAAGCTTTTGCCTTTAGGCACCATATTTCCTATGGCCTTGAGCCTTTTCCCAAAATTCATGCCGCACCTCCAATACCTTATATTATACAATAAGTGCGACAAAAGGGACAGTCCCTTTTGTCGCACTTATTGGTTTGAAAAATACCGTAACTATCTATTTAATTGAAAAGAGAAAACCTCTCTCTCGCCAAAACTCCTGCCTATCCTCTTGTTAATTCATGCCTGCCGACCAAATAGCATACTGTCTATTGGTCGAACTAAAACTATAGTTATATTCATTGCCCCATGGATCCTTCAAATCGTCTTTTTTTACCCATGGCCCATATTGAGGCAGTTTTTTTTGCTTCCTCGTTAAGTCTTCTAATCTCAATGGTAAAGAGCCTGTTTCCCGCTTATATTTATCTACGGCTCTTGCCAGAACAGCTGCTCCGGCCTGTGCCACTTCTGTCCCGTAAAATAATCTTGCAAAAAAATTCCCTTGTGTTTGCATCTTGTGCCTCCTCATTTGCACCTGAACATTGTTCATAATTCTTGTCTTAAATTCTAGTGCAATGTGCAAACCAATGCGTGAGGCGTGAGGAGTATTTTCTTTTTATTTTATTGTCCGGTAGTACTAAAGACTTAGTCCTTTATGTATAAAAGCGTGACAAAGGAAATCCTTATCACACTTTTAGGTGTCAGTTTTACTTGTTTTTTTTGCAAACAGTGTCTTTTTTCTTTAAATACTCCTGGCTTATAATTGATTTATAATTTTAGAGAAATGAGGTATATCTATGAACAATAAACCAATGTATAAAGCAATGACTATTGCCGGCAGCGATACCAGCGGCGGGGCCGGCCTGGAGGCCGACTTAAAGACAATGGAAGAAATGGGCGTCTATGGCATGGTGGCCTTAACCTGCATTGTGGCGGAGAATCCGGCCAATAACTGGTCTCACGATATTTCCGTCATTGACCTTCCCACTATCAAAGCACAGTTGAGCACGATTTTGGACGGAATCGGCGTTGACGCCATGAAAACCGGTATGCTGGGCAGCGCAGAATTAGTCCACCTGGTAGCCGCTACCATCGACCGGTATAAATTAAAAAATGTAGTTATTGACCCTGTAATGGTCTGTAAAGGTGTCGATGCCATCATGGTTCCTGAGGCAGCCCAAGCCATCAAGGAAGTCCTGGTACAAAGAGCTGACGTAATTACACCCAATTTGTTGGAAGCAGCCTATCTGAGTCATATGGACAAGGTAAGCACTCTTGATGAAATGAAAGAAGCCGCCACCCGTCTGCATGAAATGGGTGCCAAGTATGTTATTGTTAAAGCCGGAAACAGACTGCCCGGAGATAATGCCGTTGACCTGCTCTACGATGGCAAATCTTACATCACCAGCACGGGCTCAAAGATTCCCGGTGCCTTTAATAATGGTGCAGGCTGTACCTTTTCCGCCTGTGTCACCGCCAATCTGGCCAAGGGGCATACCATTCAAGAAACTATGGCTATAACCAGGGAATATATGCACGCCGTCCTTCAAGGCTCCTTTAGGATTAACAAATGGGCCGGTGCTGTACGGCATTGCGCCTTACGGTTCTAATTTGCTCCCGCACTTGGGACAGAACTCATAAGCTTCGTCAGTAGCAAAACCGCACTTGGGACAGTGGTGCCAGGTTGACATATGCTCCGGAAAGGGCAAATCCTCAGGTGCCAGGGTATGCAATCTGCCTGCGGCGATTTTTTCGCCAAGCTCACGGCTGATTTCGCCGATGTCCCCGCAGCAGCTCATCTTCACAAAGTACCGCCTGCCCCATTTAAACAGTGGTATGAAAAATAGCATGAAATATGAGTAGGTCATCCACACTGTGATATGCCCATATTTGCCGCAGTTATTGCAGACAACTACCTGATCGAACTCCAGCTGCTGTTCTTTTTGACTAATACCGAAAATGAAAAACATGGCTTAACCTCTCATCTTTTCCAGAATTATAAATTTATCGCTTAACTGCTGCTCTGCCACTTGATACCCTAGGGCTAAAACCTGCGTGGCAAAGTCTCCATGGCCCGGAATTAAATGCCCGGAAAAAGTTCCATCGTAAATAAACCCTACGCCGCAGCTGGGACTCCGGGGCTGCATGATGACCCGGTCAGGCTGCTCCTTGGCAACGAATTCGGCAGCCAACGCCGCCCCGCGGTCAAATTCGGCAGTAACATCACCGCCGCTTACATACAGTGCCCTGCCCTTCACCCACTCCACAGGTTCCCTGGGAGTAGGCAGACCCCCCATAGCCTCCGGACACACAGGCCGGATTTCTTTGCCCTGCAAATATGCCAGCAGCTCTTCATTCCTATTGTTTTTACCATTGTATTTGCAATTATTACCCAATAAACATGAACATACTATAATTTTCATTGTGTACCCCCTTCCTTTTATGGCAAAAAAGCCTGTCTCCTAAGTCACACTCTGCATTTGTACACACACGGATTTTCTTGACCTGAACAAAAATATTATGTTACTATTTAAGCATCAGTAGAAGATACGGCTATTGGTAAATTCAAAAAATGGAGGCGATAAAAATGAAAGTCGGATGTGTCAAAGAGATTAAGAATAATGAATTTCGTGTAGGTCTGACACCAGATAATGTGAAAGCCTATACAGGTGCCGGTCATCAGGTGCTGATTGAGCGAGGCGCAGGCCTGGGCAGCGGTTTCACCGATGAAGAATACAAAAAGGCCGGAGCGGAAATTGCATCTCAAGCCAAAGGTGTTTGGGACAAGTGCGAAATGATGGTTAAGGTCAAAGAACCCTTGCAGTCCGAATTCAAATTTTTCCACAAAGATTTAATCCTGTTCACCTATTTACACCTAGCTGCCGACAAGGACTTAACTAAAGCTCTTTTGGACACTGGTGTCAAGTCCGTGGCATACGAAACACTAATCGAAAAAGACGGCAGCATCCCTCTTTTGATTCCCATGAGCCAAATAGCCGGTCGTTTATCAATTCAGGAAGGCGCCAAATATTTGGAGAAACCCTTTGGTGGCCCCGGCATCCTTCTGGCCGGAGTTCCCGGTACGCCTAAAGCCAATGTTGTGATTATCGGAGCCGGCACTGTAGGCTTTAACGCCTGTAAAATCGCTCTGGGGATGGGCGCCAATGTAACCATTATGGATGTTAATCTAGAGCGTCTGGCTCAATTAGACGATCTTTTTGGCGGCAGGATTCAAACCCTCTACAGCACACCGGCCAATATTGAAACAGCCTTGACTACAGCTGATTTGGTCATCGGTTCTGTGCTGATTCCCGGCAAGAGTGCTCCGAAACTGATTAAAAAGTCTTATCTTAAGAAAATGAAACCTAATAGCTTAATCGTCGACGTAGCCGTGGATCAAGGCGGCTGCTGCGAAACCACGAAGGTTACCTACCACGACAATCCTACTTTTGTGGTAGACGGGATAATCCATTATTGCGTTGGCAATATGCCGGGAGCTGTGCCTCGGACCTCTACTATTGCCCTGACTAATGCCACTCAGAAATACGGGTTGGCCATCGCTGAACATGGTCTGGAAAAAGCTTGCGTAGCTCATCCGGCCATCTATTCCGGCATTAACACCTACAAAGGATACCTGACCTGTAAGAACGTAGCCCTCAGCGACAAGCTGAAATACACAGACATTGGGGAGCTAATGGAATAGCACCCAAACCGCTTCTGGTTAGTTGAAAAGCAAGAAAAAAGTGTGACAAATGGACTTAACCCTTTGTCACACTTTTATTTATTTTTGCAGTAGATGCAGAGCGAAACCGCCCATTTCGTTCTTCAGATACACGGCGGTAATCTTATCGTTTTTACTCTTTGCCGTAGACATGTCAACAGCAAAGCCCTTCTTTTCCAGCTCGGCAATAGCCCGAGGAATGGAGGCCGTACGCACTGCAATGTGACCATTAGTGCCTAAGCCCTTGCTCTTCATGATTTCCACCCCGGCAGAAGCAAAGTTGGAACTATTCCCTTCTTTAACAGCAAATCCAAAGGCCTTGTTCAATTCTTGAGCCAAGCCCAAGGACTCCTGAGCATCTTTAGTATTAATACCGATGTGAGCCACTTCAAAGCCTAAAACCTTAGCTCTGGCTTCAGCGCACAAAGCAGTAATCTTATCAAAATTTCCTTCGGAAATATCTTTCTTAGCACAAACCCAGCTACCCCCAATGGCATGAATGAAAGGAGCTGCCAAGAATTCTTCCATATTGGCAGCATTAACGCCACCGGTAGGAATGAATTTCAGACCCACAAAGGGCCCGCTCAAAGCTTTCATAGCAGGCAGCCCGCCCAAGATGCCGGCCGGGAAGAACTTCACAACCTTCAAGCCGTGAGTCAAAGCCATCATAATTTCAGAAGGAGTAGCCACGCCGGGAGTAATAGGAACATTGTTCTCTACGCACCAGGACACTACTTCGTCGCAATAGCCGGGAGAAACAATGAACTTTGCCCCTGCTTCAACTGCTTCCTTGCATTGTGTCAAGTTTAAAACAGTACCGGCGCCTACCAGCATCTCAGGTACAGCTTCGGCGACTTTCTTTATAGAACCCTTGGCAGCGGCAGTGCGGAAAGTAACTTCCATAGCATTTATTCCGCCTTTGAGCAAAGCTTCTGCGGTTGCCACAGCGTCCTTCTCGTCCTCAATAACCACTACCGGCAAAACGCCTGTATTGCCTATCTCTTTTAATACGTCCATTTAAACCCCTCCTCGAATATACCTACATGTCCATATTATAATACAAAATTTAACCATAAACAATAAGTGAAAATGAATAACCTCTGCGCTGTAACGGTACAGAGGTTATATTGGTTTTTCCTCACTCTTATCCTATTCTCTCCGCAAATGCCTGAATTTTAGTTACAGATTGACCATGCTCCGTACTGCTCTGGTCAATGTCAATACTGATGGCAGGCAAAGATGCTGATTGTACCAATTGAAGTAAATATGGCTGATCGTATTCTTCAATATCGCAAAACTGCATCATGGATAAGATCATCCCGTCAGCATTGGTATTTCTCATCATCTCTAGCAAAAATTCTCCTCTGGCTAGATTGTTGTCATCATGTGCTATGGAACAACCTTTAAGGGAAAACCAATGCAGCGCCAAGCTTTCCATTGCTGAAGCAGCTACCGGATAATTTGTCCTGTATTGTTGTGATTCTTGGGCTAAATCATCTCCCACAACAGCAATATTATTATCCGCAAAACATTGAAGTACATCGTCGTGCTCAGCCAGTATCCCTGCCAGTACTACCCTTTTCCCCTTCCACTGATGAATGGGAATTTTTTTTAATTCCTCATTAAATGTGCTAACCTTCTCTATAACATCTTCCGGTTTTAAGAAAGTAGCAGCCTTCATTACACAATGTCTATACTTGGGAGAAATAATATCTAAATGCTCATTAGCTATTTTAGAAAACGTACCCATTACAACATTTCTCTTATTGTATAATCCAATGGCATTATATAAATTCCCTTCTGTTATTTGCTTCTTTGCTATCCTTCCAAGATGTGCTTTAACGCTTTGTAATTCTTCCACAAAATATTCTCTAGAACAAAAGGACTGCCTGTTTTGAGGCGGCACAAAGGCAAGCAAAGGAATATCATTAACGCCCACTCTCCAAGCCGAACTCATCCCTCTGAAAGTATCACAGACGATTGGCATGATTGCAGCGCTGATACCGGCATAGGCATTTGTCATCCCATACTCTAAGCATGATCTCATTATTGAGCAAGTAAAAATCGGGCTATACTTTCCCGATACCATTGGCAGGCATTGTCCACCCCACAACCCCATGGGGATCATGCCTGCCGCTGTTACTAATGGTTGCGGCGTATAGGGAGGAAAACAGCCGATCACTTTTTCCCCTTCCTTGAGGTACTCTTGCAATATTTTTTGAGGATTTTCACTTATTTCCTTAAATTCATCAAGCATATGTTGAATTTTATTCATGGACAGCTCACCTCTTTGTTTCTTGCATAATGTCTACCAAACCTTGTAAACGTGTTTCAAATTGAGCCTCATTAAATATCGTTGGATCTGCCTGATCGCCATCAAATGTTGCCACCGGTATACCAGCTTTTTCCTCTACAATTTCCCTCCCCACAAACATATGATATGTCATAAATTTGCAGCTTCTGTTTATGTGGCAAAACATACCGTCACACCCAAAATTCTTGGCAACTTCGGCACGGCGCCCCATAGTTGTCGGTGTAGAATTAACATTGGTTGAAGATTGCATATACTGAGAACCCATTTCCTCTAGGTCCCCCGGTGGATAATGCAAACTCCACGCTCCTACATAACCATTGGTTACGCAATTAACGCCGTATTTTTTCATGGTTTTCAGATTGTAGCCCAAATTAGGCCAGCAAGCGATACCCTCCCAATCCACACGATACTGCTCCGGCGTGCTGCCAAAGGAGGTTGTGCCATTATCAATATGTTCTTGTATTTCACCTTTCAGCTGCAAAAGAATTTCCGTAGTTTCTTTACGCCCTCTTGCAACCACCATAGGAGCCATATAATTGAATAAATCGAAGCCATTAAGGGGAGATGGTTTCTTTTCGTTCATCAATACGCATTCATCAAACAATCCTGCATTCTTAACTGATATTTTTTGTATTTCCAGAAATTTATCCCAGTCAAACTTTTTAGCAAAAAATTCTTCCATTTTCTCGATGTTGTATTCTATTTGACTACGGGCATATTGGCGCTTGTATTTTGCCGGTTTTTCTTCATAATAGTTAAATAAACAATCCTGCAGAAAAATCGGAATGTTTAATTCTCTGGATAAACATTCGTACCATTTAAGTAATTCAAAACAACTATTTGTTGCGCACAGTAAAAAAGTGGGCTTAGGCATACGCTGCACAACCGGAGCTTCATAATGAGGGTCGTGAGCTATTTGATGTGCCATGCCAATACTCAATCTGGCATAGGAACAAATATCGTTAGAATAGCCCAATTTTTCTTCTGCAGTTGCGATAAAGCGTGGAGAATCATGGCGTGCAGCCACGCCGGCTGCATTGTTTTCCGGATACAAAACCGGGATATCAAATGTCGAGCATAATTCTTGCGGGAAAATCGATGTAGACCACCCTACATGCCTTCCCTGTTCCTCTGCTTGCCAAGCAGCATTATAAATAGAATCTACCAATGCATTCAGCATTATTCTAGACTTTGGCAGAGGCTTTTTTGCTTTTTTTACTTCGGGGGCATCACTCATACAATTATCACCCTTTCTTAGCAAAAAAATTCACTACGTTAAATAACACCATCCATTTCTAATTGAGCCAGTTGTTCTTCTGTATATCCTAATAATCCGCAATATACGTCCTTATTGAATTTTCCCAGCCTTTGCCCCGGCCAATTAACCTTGCCGGGCGTACCCAGCATTTTAGGACACACATTTTGCATTTTAATCTTTCCAAACTGTTCTGTTTCTACTTCAATAATGTCCTCTCTAAGTTTAAACTGAACATCCTTCATAATATCCTCAACATTATAAATTGGGCAGGCCGGAATTCCATCTCCCAATAGCTGCAAACATTCTTCCAAAGTATGTTCCCGGGACCACTTGGCGAATTCCCCATTAATTGTTTCTCTATGAGCAGCCCTCTCTGTAGGTGTCCGGTATCTTGGATCATCAATTAAATCCTGACGATTAATTTGCTGCATGCAATCTTTGTATAGCTTGTCGCCGGTAATAGAAAGAGCCAGATACTTATCATCCTTAGTGGGAAAATGTCCGGACGGTACTGTAACCGTTGTCCCATTTCCTATGCGTGTACGGATTGTACCATCGTAGGAATATTCAGCTATGATGGATTCTTGCAGTCGTAAAACAGATTCCGTCAATGCACAATCTATCATTTGTCCTTCATTTGTTCCATTTACATCCCGATCATATATAGCGAACATAACAGCCATACAGCTAAACATTGCCGTATAAAAATCGGCAACAGAAATACCCGGTTTCACCGGCGGAGAATCAGGATATCCGGTAACTTCCAGGAAGCCGCCCAGAGCCAAGCCCATGCGGTCAAACCCCGGTCGCGAAGAATATGGCCCCGTTTGTCCATATCCCGATGCAGCCGTATATATCAGTCCGGGGTTACGTTCGTGGATTTTCGCCCAGGTAAATCCTAATCTTGCAAAAACACCCGGCCGAAAATTCTCTATCAAAACATCAGCATCATCAATAAGCTGCCATAATATTTTTTTCCCTTCCTCGCTTTTCAGGTTTAATGTCACATTTTGCTTATTGCGCCCCTCTACTGCAAACCAGAGATTTTTAATTCTCCCCATACCGCGCATTAAATCACCTATTTTCGGCGGTTCAACTTTTATAACCCGTGCGCCGAAATCGGCTAACATCGTTCCACACCATGGTCCTGCCACAATATTACCGACTTCAACAACTTTTAGTCCGGCCAAGGCCTGCCTAGACATAAAATCACTTCCTCTCTCTGAAAATAATTGTCTTTGCTTATCCGCAAAGTTGTCCTGAAATGATAAGTCTTTGTATTTGATTGGTTCCCTCGAATATTTGATAAATTTTTGCATCCCGCATAAGTTTTTCAAGAGGGTACTCGCGGGAATAACCGTTCCCACCCATCACTTGTATGGCGTTGACTGTCACAAAAACAGCATTATCACCGGCAAAACATTTGGCTGCGGCAGCTAATTTTTTATTAATCTTACCGGCATCTGCCGATTTACATGCTCCCCAAACCATTTGTCTGGCTGCCTGGGTCTGTATTTCCATATCTGCCAGCATAAAGCCTACACCCTCGTGTTTCCAAATTTCTTTGCCGAACACAATACGTTCTTTAGCATAAGAAACAGCAATATCTAAAGCTGCCTGAGCTAAACCTACAGCAGATGCGGCTGTACATGGTCTGGATTTATCAAGGATTTCCATTGCTATCTTATATCCCTGTCCTTCTTCACCTAGGCGATATTTAGCCGGCAGTACTAAATCATCAAAAAACAAAGAGTTTGTGTGTACACAACGAATGCCCATCTTATCTTCATGCTCCCCTACCGCAAACCCCGGCGTTCCTTTAGGCAACAAGAACGCTGTAATTCCACCTTTCGTGCCTTTTGCCTTATCGGTAATAGCAAATATTGTAACTATATCCGCACAATCACCATTGGTAATGAAAGTTTTTCCCCCATTAATAACATATTCATCTCCAACCTTCTTGGCCGTAGTAATCATTGCTCCGGCATTGGAGCCTGAATCGCTTTCCGTTAACCCGAAGGCCATGATACCGCCATTTACCAGTATGTCCGCCACCCATTTTTTCTGCTCTTCCGTACCGGCAGTTTTTAAAGGTTCAAAGCCGAAGCCGAAAACACGGGATGCAAATCCTGCATCTCCTCTAGCCAGTTCCTCGCGCAGTACGGCATATGTCAAATTGTCTAAACCCAGTCCCCCATATTCTTCCGGGACGGTAACGAGATGAAGTCCCATACCATAGGCAGTTTCCACTAAATCCTCAGGAACGATAGCATCCTTTTCTGCAATTCTACATTGGGGATTCACCTTTTTTTCGGCAAAATCCCTCACTAAATCACGCAATTCAATTTGTTCGCTGTTCAACATAAAATCAAAATCTTGCAGCATTATAAAATCCTCCTTTTTTCAAAACAAGATATTTATTTGAAGCAAAAGATAAATTCCCTCCCTAAAAAACGAAAGGATACGTCCCAATGAGTGAAATTAAACAACCTAACAATAAAACACTTCCTATTTTCGTGTAGTCTAGGAACCTATACCCACCTTGTAAAGTCATGGTTACCGGAGGCGTGGCAATTGGTGTTAAAAACGACAAATTCAAGCCCCAAACTATTGCCATAATAACCGGCTTTGCTTCATAGCCCAACGACAAACACATAGAAATGGCAATGGGGCCCAGCATAGCCATCAATGCAGTAGCGGACATCACATTACACAAAATAACACTGATCAGCGTAAAAACCACCAGCAGTTTAAACATACTTACATTTCCGCCCATCCATCCTATGGCAGTATCTGCGATTAGCTTTCCTGCGCCACTTTCCGAAATCCCACTGGCAAACCCGATTGACCCGGCTAAAACCCATACTGTTGTCCAATTCAATCTTGAAAAAACTTGCTTCATCGTTATGCAACCGGTTAAAATACACGCAATACCTGCAACCATTGCCACCATACCCACTGTCCATATCCCTGACACAAAACCTGCAATAGTCAAAATAAGAATAAGTACGGAAACAGCCATCTTCCTGACACTGTGCTGCTTTTCCTCCCGGGTATTGAGCTCTCCGGCCTTTACCGGTTCATTGTCTTCCGGAATATCCTGGAAAACACGTTTCTGTAACGCATAGCCAAAAGTGGCATAGAAAATAATCATGAAAATAAAACGTGGCATACTACCCCAAGCCAAATCAAAGAAACTCATGACCTGTAGACCGCTCTCTGCTAATAAACCCTGTCCTACCACATTAGGTGCTGACCCTACCAGCGTCATACCACCACCTACATTGGAGGCAAAACCTATAGCCATATAACTGTCCTTCTTAGAAATTTTCCCTTGGGAACTGGCAGCAGTAGCAGAAACAATAGGCAGCATAATGGCCACAACAGCAGTATTGCTAAGAAATGCCGAAAGAACTGCCGATATAAATACACATACTACAACAAACAACTTCTCTCTGGGTCCAACCATTTTGATAATTGCCGCGCCTATTTTTGTAGCTATGCCTGTGGCTGCAAGAGCCTCACCCACAATCATGGCGCCAATGACCATCATGGTCACATCTTTCGAAAAGCCTGCGAATGCACTTTTTATTGGAATAACACCAAATATCGCCATTGCCAGAGAAGCGCCCACTGCCGTAACCGGCAAAGGTACTTTGCCCGAGGCAAATAATATAATCGTTATCACTAAAATAATAAGGGCAATGGTTGAGCTATCAATCGTCACTTTTTTCTACCTCCCAAACTAGTATGGGTGCCATTTTTCGTTACTTACAATGAAATATAAACATTTCCGGTGTAATCCTACAAGGCCGTATATCCGCCAGTTTGCTGGCGGACTCCCGCCAAAAAATAAAAAAGTGACAGCGTTTGTACGTTGTCACTCAAAAACAAAGGTGACAAAAGAACTTGTCTTTTGTCACACGGTAATGACTATCTATTTCAGTTTTTAGCTTTCAGTTGAACCTTCCCAAGTTTTTACTTCTCTTGTCTTTGACCTTTTATCAAACCAATGGGTAGTTATAGTTTTTGCCCGCGTGTAAAAATTAATGCCATCTTTACCAAGCACATGCAAATCGCCAAAGAAAGATTCCTTATTCCCTGAGAAGGGGAAATACGCAGTAGGTACAGGAATACCAACATTAATACCCACCATACCGCCATCGGTTAACATAGCAAACTTTCTGGCAAAATAACCACTTTGGGTAAAGATACAAGACCCGTTTGCAAAGGGATTGGCATTCATGATTTTAATGCCTTCGTCAAAATCTTTTACCCGTTTAATTATAGTAACTGGGCCGAAAATTTCTCTATCTCCTACTGTCATTCCGGCTTTTACATGATCCAAAATAGTGGGACCCACAAAGAATCCTTTCTCGTACCCCGGAACCACAATATCTCTGCCGTCCAACACCAATTCTGCGCCCTCGTCCAACCCTGTCTGAATCCACCTGCATATCTTATCCTTGTGTGCAGCTGATACAACAGGTCCAAGTTTTGTGCTTTCATCATAGGCACAGCCAACCTTCATGGCCATTGCCTTCTTTTTAAGTAAAGTTACAAATTTATCAGCTATGCTTTCTTGTACACACACTACCGGAAGAGCCATGCATCTCATACCGGCACACCCAAATGTTGAATTAATAATGGCATTGGTTGCACTTTTCAGATCTGCATCCTCTAACAACAAAGCATGATTTTTTGCTTCACATTGAGCTTGTACCCTCTTGCCATGAGTCGCTGCAATAGAATAAATGTGTTTGCCAATATCGGTTGTGCCAACAAAAGTAACCGCCTTGACTCTTGGATCTTTCAAGAAAATTTCTGCCTCTGTTCTGCTGCATGTGACCAAATTTACTACACCTTTAGGGAAGCCGCCCTCTTCATAGAACAATTCTAAAATACGCATGGAAGTAAGTGGTGTGTGACTGTTTGCTTTTAGCACAATGGTATTACCGGTAGCAATAGCCAGGGGAACCATCCAACCCCAAGGAATCATGGCCGGAAAGTTCATTGGCACAATGCCGGCCACCACACCTAGTGGAAATCTATAAGTAGCAGTGTCATAATTTTCAGTGACCTGCATGGCAGCAGCTCCCGCTATTAAAGCCGGTGTAGCACAGGCCAATTCTGTGGGTTCGATAGCTTTCTGCACATCTCCCCTAGCTTCACTCATGGTTTTTCCTAATTCTTGAGCACAAAGAACAGCTAATTCCTCTTTATGAGCAATTAAAACATCCCGCCACTTAAACATATATTGTGTCCGTTTTGCCAAGGAAAGTATGGACCAGCTCTTAAATGCCTCGGCTGCCGAGGTTACGGCATTTTCCACTTCTTCAGGAGTGCAGCAGGGTACTTCTGCCATTAATTTTCCTGTGCTCGAGTCTGTAACAGGCATATACTTTGTTGTTTTTGATACCACCCATTCTCCATTGACACAATACCTTTTCCTTATAATATCTGTCATATTATTTTCCTTCCTTTGGGTCATAACCCTGTGTTCTTTTTAATAAACTTTCTGGCCATGATAGCGTATTCCAATGGATTGGCCTTAGCCGGGTCCTGCTCTGCTTCGACTATGTACCAACCCTTGTAATCACTGTTGTTTACAATGTCAAAAACCGGGGCAAAATCTATATTGCCATCTCCCGGAACGGTAAACAGGCCGGCCCTGACCCCATCCAAAAAGCTCATTTTCCCTTTAATTACTCTTTGCCGCACATTCTCTCTAATATCTTTTAAATGAATATGTTTAATACGGGGGAGATATTTGCATAAAATTTTCACATAGTCCTCACCGGAACAAACTAGATGTCCGGTATCGTAAAGCAGAAATACTTTGCTAGGATCCGTATGCTTCATAAGCTTATCTATTTCCGCCTCTGTTTGAATACCTGTACCCATATGGTGGTGGTAAACCAGTTCCATGCCTTTTTCCAGAGCTAAATCACCCAGCTTGTTTAATCCGGAAAAAAGCTTATTCCATTCTTCATCGGTATTGTAAAGCTTCCCCTGAAAAACAGGAATATCCTGTTTCCCCTGGATGCTATTGCCTTGCTCTGCCACCACAATTACTTTAGCGCCTAGTGCGTGTAAAAAATCCCTGTGCTTGATAAAAGCTTTTGCCACTTCTTCATAAGGTTTAGTTGTTAAATAAGCACTAAACCAAGCACTGGCAATAGACATGCCACGCAGCCACAAAGCCTTCTTCAATACAGGCAAATCTCTAGGGAATCTGCCTCCCACTTCACAACCTGTAAACCCGGCCAAAGCCATTTCACTTATACATTGCTCGAAAGTATTTTCTTTGCCCAGATCCGGCATATCATCATTAGTCCAGCCAATGGGGGCAATACCAAGTTTAATATCAGCCATTATGCTCACTCCTTTCACATTTTCAACATTATCACTCTATTTCAACATTATCACTCTATTGGCCATTATCCCTGCCCATCACAGCTGTCCCGCTGCTTCACGTTTTGCTAACTCCTGCATAATTGCCGGGTAAAGCTTATCCAACTTGTATAACCACAAAATAATAATCAGTACAACCCAGACAAAAATCGGCCCTATTTTGTATAAATCTACAATCATGTCAATGGCACTTTGAGGCTGTACAGCCGAAGCCGTCGTGGAGGAAACATAACCGGAATAAGACATTAGCCCCGTTAAAACCGCACTGGTTAAACCGGAACCGACTTTTGTTCCCACAGAACCTCCGGAAAAGATTAAGCCTTCTTGACGCACATGGAATTTCCACTGGCCATATTCCACCACGTCTCCCAGAAAACCAAAAATCACAGAATTCAATGGTGCAAAAGCTATGCCTCGAATAATGCAGCTAAAGAGTACCCAAGAAAAATTCAAAGGATTCAGCAAATAAAGTAAATGTCCTAATAATGCTACTATGATGCCTATTAAGGACATATTACGCTTGCCTAGCTTTTGTAAAAGATAAGGGCAGCAGGTAATTGTAAAAGTAATCATAATTCCTACCTCGGCCAAGAATAATACGCTGTATAGCGCATCATCATGGAAAATGTACTTGCAATAATAGGGCAATACCGTACCATTGATAAAAGCTATAACGTTCTGCATCGTCCAAATCATTAAAGCCATCCAAAAGTATTTATTTAAAGCCAGTACTTTTAGCGAGGGAAGAATCGCCACCTTAGTAACTTTTTTGCGGGCCGGAATCACAACTGTTTCTTTGCATTGGTAAAAGCAGAACAGCAGCAGTATTAAGGCCAATATAGCCCACATACCCATGACTTTAATCCAGGCCAGCTGCGAATCTCCGAACACTTTAATTAAAGGCAGGGTTGCTGATACCGTCAATATTCTTCCCAAGGGAGAAAGGGTCATTCTGGTAATAGACAACATATCCCGCTCTTTGGAAATACGTGTCATCATGGCAGAAAGGCTCCCATAGGGAAGATTAAGTGCGGTATAACAAATAGTAGTACAAAAATTATAGGTAACAAAAATGTAAGCAAATTGGATTGCCTTTGAGGCTTGCGGAACCATATACAATAAAACTATTGATATGGCGAAAGGAATACTGCTCCACAGTATCCAGGGTCTTGATTTTCCCCATTTTGAATTGGTTTTTTCCACAAGGAATCCCATGATAACATCTGATATACCGTCAAAGCATCTGGCTAAGAGTATAATCAGTCCCGCCATGCCCGGATCTATACCTGCATAATCAGTGTAAAAAAATGTCAGAATGCTCATGGCACCCCAGACTACATTCTGTGCTGTATCACCTAAGCCGTAGGCAATACGTGTCAGCCAAGAAAGCCTGCCTGTCTCTGCAGTAGTTGCTTCTACGTTTTCCATATTTTCTCCTCCTTTTACAAAAGGCTACCAGACAATTCATCCTCTTATATATTGAATTGTTTTCTGATTTCTTTTATGGTTACAGGCCGGTTTTCCTCCACTGATTTTTTGGCAGCCAACCCAATTAAAACAGGTGCTAGTCCGTCCATCACATTAACTTCCGTGGGAGTATCGTTAATGACTGCTTCCACAAAAGAATTTATTTCCCTGGCATAGGCCGCCATATACCGTTCCAGGAAGAAAAATAAAGGTTTCTCGGCGATCACTCCGTCTTTGCCGCTAAACACTGCATTTGAAGTTGTGTCATTGCCGATTGACACACAACCTGTAGCCCCAAACACTTCGGCCCGTTGGTCATAACCATAGATAGAAGCCCGGCAATTATCAATAACTGCTGTAGCGCCATTATCTAGTTTCAAAGTTATAACAGCGGTATCCACATCACCTGCTGCACCAATCTTGGGGTCTACCGTAACAGAAGCCACTGCATATACTTCCTCCACTTCTGCTCCGGATAGATAACGTACCATATCAAAATCATGAATAGTCATATCCAAGAAAATTCCTCCGGAAATTTTAACGTACTCAATAGACGGTGGTTCCGGATCCCGGGAAGTAATTTTAATAATCTGTTGTTTGCCGATTTTTCCTGCTTGAACGGCTTCCCGAACTGCACGGAAATTATGGTCAAATCTCCTATTAAAACCCACCTGATACTTTTTCCCGGATTTCTTTACTGCCTCAATAACCGTCTTTATTTTGGCTACGTTATGGTCTATAGGTTTCTCGCAGAAAACATGTTTCCCGGCGGCCAAGGCTTCCAGAGAAAGCGACGTATGCTGATCCGTGGATGCACAAATCAAGACAGCCTGAATATCCTTATCTGCTAAAATTTTATGGTAATCAGTATAAACTTCTTTGATACCAAGGGAAGCCGCCCATTTCTTCATCTCCTCATTCAAATAGGAATCCGCAATAGCTTTAACGCAAGCATTCTTTACATAGTTTGTGATGCTAGTCCCATGTACCTTGCCAATCCGTCCTGTGCCAATAATACCGATGTTTAACATAATTGCATCTCCTTTGCTTTTTCTCTTGATTTTTAGAGGCCCTTAATATTTTCTTGCTGCTTCTAAATAAGGTACTATGTTTTTATCCCGTTTCTTTTGTATTTCCTTGTTCTTTGTCACTTCTGCCGCGCCCACCCGCCACCAAGCGCCATACCCGTGAGTCATTGTTTTAGGTAAGACCTTAACATCAATTAGGGTAGAAACCTTTTGTTTTTTGGCATCTACAATTGTCTTCTTTAGTTCTTCCGCAGTATGAACAGTGTAGCTTTTACAACCATAGGATGCGGCATTCATGGCGAAGTCAATAGGGACAAAATCTCCATCCAGTTGTTTTGTCCGCGTATTTCTAAAACGAAATTCTGTCCCAAAGCTTCCTTGTCCGTGCCCCAATTCCAGATTGTTAATACAGCCATTGGTCATATTATCAAACACAATCACATTAATTTTCTTATGTTCTGCGATAGATTGAGGCAGCTCAGAATGACTCATCATATATGCGCCATCACCAACCAAGGCATACACTTCCCTTTGGGGTTCTGCCATCTTTACCCCCAAAGCGGCATTGACTTCATAACCCATACAAGAAAAGCCATATTCCACATGATAACTGTCCGGAGATGTGGCCCTCCAAAAACGTTGCAAGTCCCCCGGCAAACTTCCGGACGCCGCAACGACTATAGCATCTGCATCTAGGGCAGCATTTAATATACCTAGGGCTTCTGTTTGCGTAAGAATCGAGTTAGTCATCTTAATAAATTCTGTGCTGACTTTGGGGAAAGGGAATTGGTCCTGTACCTCAGGGATAAAATTACTTCCTGTGTATGCTGTCTCAAAAACTCTGTCTGTTTCCCTAGCATTTTCAGCTTTTGCCTGCTTTATTTTTTTCGAATATTTTCCCTGCCAACCTGGTTTTGTCAACTCCCTGGCCAAGGCTTCCAAAGCGGCTTTGGCATCTGCCACTACTTGAATGCCGTCCATTTTATATGCATGGAATGCAGAAATATTCACATTTAAAAATTCAACTTTGGGATTTTGATAGAGCCATTTAGAGGCTGTGGTAAAATCCGTATAGCGTGTTCCTACGCCAATAATCAAATCAGCATCTGCAGCCAGTGCATTGGCCCCCGGAGAACCTGTTACCCCTATTCCTCCCATATTAAGCGGATGTTCCCAGGAAATAGCTCCTTTGCCTGCCTGAGTTTCACCAAAGGGGATATTATATTTCTCAGCAAATTCACGGAAACTTTCTTCCGCTTCTGAGTATTTCACTCCCCCGCCGAGAATCATAAACGGCTTCTTTTTCCCTTCCATAAGTTTCACAGCGGCCTTAATTGCTCTTTCCGTAGGAACGGTCCTCTCTATGTAATGAACTCGTTTGGCAAAAAAATATTCTGGGTAATCATAATCCTCTCCCTCTACATCCTGAGGCAAAGCAATGCATACCGCCCCTGTCTCGGCCGGGTCAGCCAACACACTCATAGCATTAATGCAGGCTCTCATTAATATTTCCGGTCTGGTGACTCTGTCCCAATATTTACATAGCGGCTTAAAAGCATCGTTGGCTGTAATTGCTAAACTATATGGTTGTTCTATTTGCTGCAGGACAGGATCCGGCTGCCTGTCGGCATATGTATCCCCCGGCAAAAACAAAACTGGAAGACAATTCGCCGTTGCCGTTGCTGCCGCCGTTAGCATATTAGTCGCACCAGGTCCTATGGATGATGTACAAGCATACATTTGTTTCCGCCGTTTTTGCTTGGCAAACCCAATAGCAGCCTGTGCCATACCCTGTTCATTGCGGCCCATGTGCATAATCAATCCGCCGGAATTTTCTTCCAATGCCTGGCCTATCCCAAGAACATTGCCATGTCCAAAAATACCAAAAACACCTGCAAACATTTTGTTTTCTTTACCGGCAAATTCAATATACTGATTATTCAAAAATTTTATCAGTGCCTGAGCAACTGTAAGCCTAATCGTTTTAGCCATATTTAATTCCTCCTATGATTCCAGCAACCAAGTATGCTCCGGCAAATCAATACGGGTTTTCTTCCAGGGATTGCCCTCCAGATGCCGTATCATCCAACTGTACCACATGACATAACCCGGTGCCGCCACCTGAGGATGACTATAGCCTCCTGACAGTTCCGCCCAGCTATTATGAGTAATCTTAAAAACATTGTCACCTATAAAGCATGCCCCAAAACCCTGTGACCGAGCGAACTTATAGGCATAAACCTCCGGCTGGGGGTGAATATGTGGTATATAACCGGACCAACGACCGGGAGAATTCACCACTTCTCCATTTACCATATTAGAATAAGGGGCATTATCATAGTCAAAAATAGTACGTACCGTCCGTTTTGCGGTGCCATCCCACGAGTCTGCGCCAAATATCGAGGCCTGAACGTCTTGCGGTGTATAAAAAACCGGAAGGAATTTTTTATTGTTTAAAGTTTTTTGCACCAGTAGTTCCGAGTGTTCCAAAGCCTTGACTATTACTTTAGTATCATGCGGCACATGAAGGCAGTAAGGCTTTTCCGTGAACAGAGAATGACGCTCCATTATTTCTTCTCTATCATTCCACTTTACTACAACTTTTCCTGTAATAATAACCAAAGCAGTTTCCTGCAGATTATCACTAAACGCTTGTGTTTCATTTTCCTTTATGACCTGATAGCCAATATCCATCAACATATCAGTTTCTCTTGCAGTCATAGGATTGTAGCCATGTTTTAATTCTGTGCCAAGATGACCGAATCTCATAACTTTCCCTCCCATCTCATAGGATGAACGACTTTTTCTGCACCATGTTTTTTGATAAACTCAGCTATTTGCCCTACCGTTTGCATAGCATCAGAACAGCTATGGCTTGCCACTACCATCGCTGCATGTGCCGTAGCATATTCCAGGGCCTCTGCCACCTCCCATCCTGCTAACAAACCATATATAAAAGCACTGCCGTAAGCATCACCGCCGCCAAAAGATTTCAGCAATTTAATATGATAAGAAGAAACTTTATAGGCTTTTTTCTCGGCTGTGTATGCTATTGAGCCTGCCTTGCCATGCTTAATAATTACGATC
The DNA here is from genome assembly GCA_036788835.1 of Acidaminococcaceae bacterium. Classification (GTDB taxonomy): domain Bacteria; phylum Bacillota; class Negativicutes; order Acidaminococcales; family Acidaminococcaceae; genus JALCSJ01. The sequence goes on along the minus strand of DAIQMR010000004.1, from coordinate 2,969 downwards.
TTACTTCCTGCCGCAATATACTTTTCGGCCAAGGCAAAATCCTCCGGCTGTGTCTTTGCCTCTTCGGGTAAATTTTCTGTAAGATTAAATTCTTCCCTGGAACCTATAACAACATCACTCATACTAGTCAGCAAGGAACAATATACAGCAATTTCTTCTTTGGATTGCCAATTATAAGGTCGGTAATCAATATCGAAAATAATTTTAGTACCGTGTTTTTTCGCATATTGTGCAGCCCAAAGACAAGCTTCTCTAGATGGTTCTGCCGATAAAGCGGTACCGGAAACCACCAATATTTTGCTGTCAGCAATATATTCCTCTTCTACATTGGCTGGTGAGATTTGCAAATCAGCCACATTTTCCCTATACATGAGAATGCTGCTTTCTGTAGAACTTTTAATTTCTGTAAAAGTAAGGCCGATTTTTTCGCCATGTTGCGCCCGCGTTATTTGAGAGATATCTATACCACATTGCCTAAAATAATTAACCACAAAATCACCAAATTGATCAGCTGAAACGCACCCTATAAAGCCTACCTTTTTACCCAGCTTATTAATCCCTACCGCCATGTTGGCCGGGGAACCGCCTAAATACATAGAAAAAGTCTTCACTTTATCCAATGTTTTATTCAATTCATTGGGATTAAAATCCACGGTAACTCGTCCAATGAGAACCACATCTCTTTTTTTGTTTTGTCCAAAAGTAATGAGTGCCATACCGGTTTACCCCCTCAGGCTTTGTTTGGCGAGTCAAAAAACAAAATATGTTTTTTGACATTTTCATAGGTGCCTTCCACTATGGCGTTACTATAGTCAAAATAATTACCACCACATATGGATTGTATCTTATGGGCTGCTGCATCGTATGATGCGGTTGCGATATTTATTTTACTTATACCATTCGTCAGACAATTGCGAAAATCTTTTTCAGTAAGCCCTGTTCCACCATGCAGCACCAAAGGGCATTTTACTACACCGGCTATTTCTCTTAGACAATCCAGTCTTAGCCTTGGTGCCTGCTTGTAATTACCGTGACTTGTCCCTATGGCCACTGCTAACGCATCTACCTCTGTTTCTTGGGCAAAATACTTTGCCTCTTCCACCCCGGTGACCAGAACATCCGCCTTCGTATGCTCACCTTCGGCACCGCCTATATGACCGATTTCGCCTTCTACTGCAGCACCATATTGGCGTGCCAAAGCCACTATTTCCTTAGTCTTGGCAATATTTTCTGCCAGAGAATATTGAGAACCATCAAACATCACTGAGGTGAACCCTAAATCCAAGGCCAGTTTTATAGTTTCTAAAGTTGCCCCATGGTCTAAATGTACTGCCACCGGTACAGAACAGCATCTGGCTGCCGCCAGCATAACCGGGCCTAGTAAGTTCAAGGGTGAATATGGTAGCCGGCCTTCCGCTATTTGCAATATTATAGGAGCCCGCAGCTCTTCAGCAGCCTTAATTGCTCCCATGGACATTTCCATATCTGATACATTAAAAGATCCGACTGCATAGGCCGACTTAGTTTTATCTAATAATTCTGTCATTTTAACCAACGGCATTGGCATCACTCCTGTTTCTTGTTTAGATATTTCTGTTGGGCTAATGTTTAGCATATTTTGGTAATGTTTTGAATATCTTGGTTATTTCTTGATTATAATTTAATTCTTTTATTGTCATTTGTCAACACATTTTATCTATTGTAAAAATGAGAGAAAAAAGAGTAGAAAATTATAAAATATTTATGTAAATAAAAAAGAGAAGTTATAACCTTGTATATATCAAAGGCTGTAATTTCCCGTTATTTTTAAAGGCAGTTTATTTTTTATATTATCTAATTTAATTCAGTTTTTATATTTCCTATTGTTTATTTGTTCTTTTTATTCTATAATTACAATAAATTGGTATCATTTGGTAATGTTTTATGTACATTTAGATAATGTTTAGTCCCATATTACAAATTAAGGTAGGAGCCATGTCATGAAATATAATCGTCTGCAACAAATACAGGAACTATTAAAAACCCAAAACAGTATTTCTTTGGATGACCTTTGTCTGCGTTTTGATGTGTCAAAAAACACCATCCGCCGTGATGTAGCTGAACTGGATAAATTAGGCATTATACGCAAAGTTTATGGCGGTATCGTCTTACAAAATCCCAATGATAATCCGCCTGAGCCTTTTGTGCTCAGAGAAAATCGTAATCTCCAGGCAAAGCAACAAATTGCACAAATAGCGGCTGCTATGGTTAATGATGGTGATGTTATCTTTATTGACTCCGGTACCACAACAATGCACATGATTCCCCATTTAGTGAAAAAACAACATTTGACCATTGTCACGGCCAGTCTCCATGTGATCAATGCAGCAGCAAACTATACTAACCTTAATATTATTGCTACAGGGGGTGCTTTCTATATACCATCGAAAGCCTTCGTGGGTCCTAGTGTCTTAGATTGTTTGCAACGGTATAACATTTCCAAAGCGTTTTTAGCCAGTACCGGGATATCTTTAGAACATGGTGCTACCAATGCTTCTCCTTTGGAATACGAGATCAAACAATGCCTCGTGAAAAAGAACTGCACTAAATATCTTTTGGTGGACACCTCCAAATTGGACGTAGCTTCCTTAATGACCTATTGCCAATTAAAGGATCTGGATTATATCATCATAAATGGTGTGCCGCCGAAAAAATATGTGGAATACTTTGGGGATAACGGCGTTAAGTTAATAACGCCGGAAACAAAGTAAGAGTAAACAAATCCCAAAACATATTTAAATGCAAAAGGACGAAAGCCTCTGTACCGCAAAGGTACAGAGGCTTTCGTTCAAAGAAGACGCTGCCGTTTATCACACAAATGGGGGTCATTTCAGGCGGACTCTAACACTGTGAATCTTCTTGTGCGATGATTAACTGTTAAGGTCCACCTAAATCAGCCAAATGGGGGTGCGGACATTTTCTTGGACCTT
>DAIQMR010000003.1:0-114058 GCA_036788835.1 Acidaminococcaceae bacterium | reverse complement strand
CTAGAACGGCTTGACCCGCACATTCGTTATTGCTAATATTCAGTTTTCAGGGTTCTGTGTCGCTTCAGGCGACTTGTAAAGTATATTACATTTTCACAAAGCCGTCAATACCCTTTTTCTACTTTTTTTGAAAATATTTTCAACCGCATTTCGGTTGTTATTTTCTCCACAAGTTCTCAAGGGGAGGCGGACTTTTATGATAGCACACTTATGGCTTTTTGACAAGAGCTTTTCTGCTATTTTCCTCTTTTTCTTACTTTTTTACTTGAAACTTGAAATTATCAATAGCAGGACGCAAGTCCCCTTTGCCTTCTTTAGCATCCTCTGTGAGCAATGCCTCCAAGATAATGGCCATTTCCAGCCTTTTCTTTTGGATGCGGCAGCCATACTCATAGGGCTTGGCGATATCACCGTTCACAAGATCGGCATTGGCATGACAGCCACCGCTGCAGAAGAACCGAGCCCAACATGTTCTGCAGGTTTCTTTCTTCATAACATGCATATGGCGGAAATACTGTACCATGTCCTTTTTCACAATGCCTGTTTCCAAAGTTCCCATTTTATATTTCTCTCTGCCCACGAATTGATGGCAAGGATAGATATCTCCTTCCGGGGTAATGGCAAAATATTCATGCCCTGCTCCACAGCCGGCTAGGCGCTTGGCCACACAGGGACCGTTATCCAAGGCTACATTAAAATGGAAGAAATCAAAACCTTTGCCCTGTCTTCTCATGGACAAATATGTTCTGGCCAGCTTTTCATATTCCTTATCCAGAATGGGCCAGTCTGCTTCTTTGAGCACATACGGTTCTATAGTACCCACTACCGGCTCCATGGAAATTTCCCTGCCTACTGCCAACATGCTAAGCACATCATCAGTAAAATGAAGGTTGTAATGAGTATAGGTGCCACGTAGATAGTAGTTCTTTCCCTGTCTGCTTTCGATGGCCTTTTTAAAGCCTTTGACAGCCGCATCATAAGAGCCCTTCCCTCCGGCAAAAGGACGCATGTTGTCATGGGTATTTTTACTGCCGTCCAGGCTTAGCACCAGCATCACTCTGTTATCATTCAAGAATTTTACATTTGCATCATTAAGCAATGTGCCATTGGTAGTCAGGGTTAATTTGATATTCTTGCCGGTTTCCTTTTCCCTTTGACGCACGTAATTAACCACATATTCTACTACCGGCCAATTTACCAAAGGCTCCCCACCGAATAAATCCAGTTCCAAATTGTGTCTTTGCTTGCTGCCTTTAATGGCAAACTCTACCGCCTGTTGGGCAATCTTCTTGCTCATTAATGCTCTATGTCCGCCAAAATCGCCGGTATCGGCAAAGCAATATTTGCACCGCAGATTACAGTCATGGGCAATATGCAGGCAAAGAGATTTCAAAACAGGTTCATCATTAAAAGTATCCGGCACGGGGAAATTCGGTGAAAACAAAAGTCCCTGCTTTTGCAGTTCTTCCAGTTCATCCATGGCTTCTTCCATGTCCGTGACAGGATATCTATCAGATAGCTCCTCAATAGTAGTTTTTTTGTTAGTGCCGTCGTAAACCCCCAAAATATCGTAAATCATTTTATCTATTATATGTACAGCTCCGCTGTCTACATCCAGAACTACGTAGTTGTCGTCCAGCTGCATTCTATGTATTAGCACCGCTTTTATCCCCCTTGGTATTTACAGAAAAATAGCTCCCCGCATAGCGGAGAGCCAACTGCGTTAGTGTAGATTAGGCTTTTTCGCAAACCTGGTTGCCAACTGTGCAAGATGTCTTACAAGCGGATTGGCAGGATGCAGGGCATTCGCCGCAGCCACCGGTTCTCAAAGTCTTCTTTAACATTTCTTTATTGACAGTTTTAATTCTCTTAGCCATTGTAATTCCTCCCTACAATTGATGTTACTTATTTATTTTATACTTTCTTCCACAAAATCGCAAGTATTAACTTTGTCCGTTATTTGCTTTTTTTCGTATTGTTACCTCTGTATTTATCCCACAGCTCAATAATGTCAATGCCATAGGTTCGACCCCAGCTGGCTAGCTGTGCCTTAAAAAGACCCCTCTTAAAATGCTGCAGGTTGTTATTTTTAAAGCGGAAAACGTTTACTCTGTTCAAAGCCATCATAGGAACGCTGTCGGTATTGACCCCCACTTTACCGCTGACTGCTGCAACATACCCCGCTTCTGCCACCTGTTTCATAACAGCTTCATTAGTTGCTCCTGTAGGATAGGACAAGGTCAGGCCCGTAGGGGGATTGTAAATTCCCATAACGTACAGCTTAGATTTCTCCAGTTCCTCTTTAACCTTTTCCGGTGTCAGAGTAGGCAGTGGTTTATGAGTATACGTGTGAGAACCGATTTCCCAATTATAATCTTTAACCAGCTTGTTCTCTCCATCCCAGTCAATGTATCCCGGCCACCCTTCAAACATTACGGCCATGTACATAGAACCGGAGAAACCGTATTTTTTCATAATAGGCGCTGCTATGGTTAAATTGTCCAGATAACCATCGTCAAAAATACAGACTGCTTTGTTCCGTAAAACTTCTCCCTTTTTCCTGGCTGACGCATATTCATCCAAATGAATAGTTTCATAGCCGCACTCTTTCAGATAGGCCATTTGCTCGTCGAACTCTTTTGGATGCATCGTGTAAATATCATCTTTGTCCTCAACCCTATGATAGGCAAAAACAGGAACCGTGGTAGTGCAAAATTGACGAAAGTCATGATACAAATAGGCCCCTACTGCTGCAATAATGACTAAAATTCCCGCAAAGATTTTACTTGTTTTCCCCAACGTCTTTAAACCCCATTTCTTCTGCAAGTTTTTCTATGTGTTTGAGCCGGTGGTTAAACCCTGACTTGCTTACGGGGTTTTCGCACATTGCTGCTAATTCCCCCACCGATGCCTCCCGGTGTGCCAGCCTCAGTTCCGCCGCTTCTTTCAGCAAAGCAGGCAAAGGGTGAAGGCCACCTTTCCCGGATATATAGTTAATGCAGTCAATTTGCCTAAAGGCTGCACGAACTACTTTGTTTAGATTAGCCGTTTCGCAATTTACTATTCTATTCACATTGTTACGCATTTCTTTCACAATCCTAATGTTCTCAAATTCTAGTAAAGAATTATACGCACCAATGATAGAAAGGAAACCTGTTACGGCATTACCTTCTTTTATATATACTATAAAATCGTTTTTCCTGTCAATCATTTTTGCGGACAAAGAAAATCTTTGCATAATTTTCAGGACTAATTGTGCCAGGTCCTCATTGTCCGTAACCAGCTCCAGATGATAGTCGCTGAGAGGCGTATTAACGCTGCCTCCCGCCAGGAAAATTCCCCGCAGAAAAGCCTTGCGGCAGCAAGTTTTTTTTAGTAGGTGAAGCTTACCGTCTTCCAAGGGTGCCAATAATTGCAAATCTCTCAGGGCATGCCTGGCTTCCTCTGAAGGAATAACCCTGACCTGATACCTGTTGTTCTTTTTCAGACGCCGGCTTCTGGTTATCACTACTTCCGTTTGGATATGGAAATTATCTTTAAGCAGTCGTAAAGTGCGCCGTGCTAAAGCAGCATTCTCTGTAATAAAATTAATGCCAACTTTTTTCCCCTGCAGAGAAACTGAGCCGCTAATACGCAACATTCCGAAAAGTTCTGCCAATTGGCAGCATTTTTCTTCCCCTTCAATTCTGGCCACTTCGTTTTTTACATCACTGGAAAAAGACACGGCTACTTATCTCCCTGGTCGAGTTTTTGTAAATCTTTAATGGTCTGTCTGGCGAAGAAGTAATCAAAGTAACGAATGCCCTTGCCAAATAAACGTAAACGATAAATCAAAGTAATAATAGTCTGAGCCAGCTTTATGGGATTATGCCGAACCAGGTCAGAATCATTAAGCAATCTGGCTGGCACTGCGTCTATGCCTAGTTTTTCTATTGCGGCAATATCCGGTGTCACCGGAACAGCTCCTTCTTTCTTGTATTCAGACAACTGCTGGGAAGAAGCTTGCTGCTCGTTAACTACCACATAGTCCAGGCACTGGGTTCCCAGATGCTCGATAATTGTCCTCACATGATCGTAGGCACCAAACCCGTCTGTTTCTCCCGGCTGGGTCATAACATTGCAAACGTAAATTTTAACAGCCTTGGATTTTACCACCGCTTCTTTAATGCCAGGCACAATAAGGCTGGCCAGAACACTGGTGTATAAGCTTCCAGGCCCCAGAATAATGGCATCGGCTTTCATAATAGCGTCAATAGCATGTTGAGAAGCCCTGGGATTTTCCGGTTTTGTTTTTAATTTTCTTATCTTTAAAGGTGAGGCTGTAATAGCAGATTCCCCTACTACGGTACTGCCATCACTCATTTCAGCCTGAAGTTGAATATTGTCAATGGAAGACGGCCACACATGACCACGAACTTTCAGAATGGAGCTCATGGCAGATAAACCGCCCTCCATATCTCCTTCCACGTCGCTCATAGCCGCAATGAATAAATTGCCTAGATTATGTCCTTCCAAAGCGCTATTCTCACTAAACCTATATTGCATAACTTTTTCCATCAAAGGTTCTGTATCAGCCAAAGCCACCATACAGTTACGCATATCACCGGGAGGGATAATGCCCAGCTCCTTCCGCAATTTACCGGAGGAGCCCCCATCGTCACAAGCCGTAACTACAGCAGTGCAATTACTGGTAATATGTTTCAACCCCCGCAGTAAAACAGAAAGTCCCGTGCCTCCGCCAATAACCACCACGGAAGGTCCCCGGTTTAATTTTCTTTGGGTGAAAAGCAATTCCCGCAAAGTTTCCTTCTCTCCCGGCATTACTGATTCCAATATTGTTCTGGTGATTCTCTTTGTCCCGTAAAACATTATGCAAATACCCAAGACAATAGCAATAATGCCCACCATTGTCATAGAGGCTTGATAATTCTCGCCACCGGTGGTTTGCATAAAATTAAAAACTGTTGCTTCTATAAGACCAACGAACTGATAATTAAAAATCAGGGTAATGCCCAGGCAGAAAAGAATAACGCCCAGGGCAAAAGCAAAAAGCCATCTTTTTAGGTTCAGTCCGGGATACAACCATGTAACCCATTTCATATGTGCATCACAACCTTATTTAAGTGACAAATCTCTGTGAATAACCTGAACGCTATAGCCGGCCTGCTGAATAAATGTCTTCAGCAAATTGGCAATGTGCACGGACCGGTGCTTGCCGCCGGTACAGCCTACTCCTATAACGAATTGGCTCTTGCCTTCTTTTACATATTGGGGCATCAAGAAACCTATTAAATCCGTCAGTTTCTTTTCATATTCCTTAGTCACCGGTTTATCCTCAATATAGTCAATAACCGGTTTATCGTTGCCACATAAAAATTTCAGCTCCGGGACGTAAAAAGGATTAGGCAAAAATCGCACGTCTAAAACCATATCACAATCCATGGGGATACCATACTTAAAGCCGAAGGACTTCACCACTACATTCATAGGTGGCAAGGCCCCTTCCCGCCCATATTTTGCGATCAGCATTCTTCGCAAAGCCGCAGTAGACATAGTAGTAGTATCAATAACTGTAGTCGCCCTATCTCTGACTTTTTGGAGGATTTCCCTTTCTTGGGCAATATCGGCGCTTAGTCCTTTATTGCCTCCTAAAGGATGCCTCCGTCTGGTTTCTTTATAACGTTTGATTAAAGTTTCATCTGAGGCATCTAAAAAAACCAAATCATAATTAATGCTGCTCTGCTGAAGATTATCCAGGGTACCGTTTAATTCTTCGAAAAATTTACCTCCTCTGATGTCTACAACCAGGGCAATTTGAGAGTTTTTGCTTTGGTTCTGCATACAGAGCTCGATAAATTTCGGAATAAAGGTAGGAGGCAAATTATCCACGCAAAAATAATCCAAGTCTTCTAAGGTTCTGATAACTTGAGTTTTTCCCGCTCCGGACATGCCGGTAATGATCAAAAACTTATTCATTTCCTTTGTTCGCCTCCAAGGTCAGGAATTAATATTAATTATCATTTAATTATACTATGCAACAAAGTTGATGTAAAGTGTAGAAAAACTCTATACACTGGTTGCAAAAAAAATAGTCAAAAAGTAGAGAAAGGGACGTGGCTGCAACCACGTCCCTTGACTTTTCATGGAAAGCCTGCACCATTTTTCTCTAGTCACAATGCTATCATCTACAGAGAAAAATGTCAATAATTTTCAGGAACCCGGATTTGTTTCGCGACTACTTGATTTAGAATCATAGCTACGCCGTCGTGTTCGTTGTCCCCGGTGATAATTTTAACTTTGTCTTTAATTTCGTCGGTGGCGTTGCCCATAGCTACGCCTACGCCGGCGTTTTCCAGCATGTTCACGTCGTTATCCGAGTCCCCTACGCACATGATTTCCGGCTGAGATATGCCGAGTTTTGCGGCTAGCATCTCAATAGCACGCCACTTGGTGATGCCCGGTTCCATGACTTCAATAAAGTTTTCTGCGGAACTGGTGAGAACGATTTTGCCCGGGAAAAGTTTTTCTATCTGAGCTTTTACTTCGTAAAATTGAGTGGACACAACTAATAGTTTGTGGGGATTATCCTGCAGATTCAGCATCTCGTCCCCTTTTACTTCGTAGGGTACCCCTTCCAGACTGGAATAGGCACGCACTTCCGGACAATCTTTAAATGTCCAGAGCCTGTCATGAATATATGTCTGCACATATATTCCGTGACTGTGACAATAATTAATAACTCCGTTAGCAGTCTCTCTGTCCAAAGGCCAGTCTCCCAGCACTTTTTCACTGACGGATTCCTGAATACGTGCTCCGTTATAGACAACCAAAGGAATATCCAAGCCCAGATCCGTGGCATAATGTTGGGCCGCCCTGAACATTCTGCCTGTGGCAAAAGTCACTATGAAGCCTGCTTCTTGAGCTTTTTTTATGGCAGCAACATTACCATGTGTAATTTGTTTTTTGGTGTTTAATAAAGTTCCGTCCATATCTAAAGCAATTAATTTAATCTGATTCATTCTTATCTCCCAACTTATTTTTTGATTTGTTCCTGCTTAGTCATAACATCACTGTGGAAAAAAGTAAAGAGTTCCTGAGCCAAAGTTTTGGGAATGCCCTGTACAGCAGCCAGATCATCTACGGAAGCTGCTCTCATAGCATCCAAAGAGCCGAACCGTTTCCACAATGCTTCCCGCCGCTTGGGGCCCACTCCTGCCAAATGGTCCAAAATCGAAACCAAGTTTCGCTTACCCCTTAATTTTCTATGATAGGTGATGGCGAATCTATGAGCCTCGTCTCTAATCCTTTGGATAAGATGCAGGGCAGGAGAAGTTTTGTCCAGAACGATAGGAATATGTTCTCCCTCCCGAAAGATTTCTTCTTCCCGCTTGGCTAGGCCAATAACAGGAACTTCCGCCAGGCCCAAGCCACGGATAACTTCCAGTGCGGAACTTAATTGTCCTTTGCCCCCATCAATAATTACCAGGCTGGGCAAATCTTCCGCATCTTTGTAGCGTCTGTAGACCACTTCTTGCATGGATTTGAAATCGTCTGGTTTCCCTTCGGCAGATTTAATTTTATACCTTCTATAATCTTTTTTGCTAACTGCACCATCTCTGAAAACCACCATGGAAGCAACTGTTTCCTTGCCCTGGGTATGGGAAATGTCAAAGCAGTCCATTCTCTCCAGAGGGTTCTTTAGGCCGATAGCCTTTTGCAAATCTTCTGCCGCATCCAGATCAGATTCTGCTGCCAGTTTACCTTTACGTAATCTCTCTTGCAAAAATTTATCCGCATTAGCTTCCACCATTTGTACCAAATCATGCTTTAAACCACGGATTGGGAATTCCAGATTAACTTTTTTCTCGTTCTTCTTCATTAACCAGTCACTTAAAAGCACCTGCTCTGCAGAAGGCAACTCTACGTTTAAAAGAATTTCTTTAGGTGCAAACCGTTCAGCTCCATAATATTCTTTAAGGAATTCTTCCATAATATCAGGGGCCGGAGAACCCTTCTCCTGATCCAGGAAATAGCTGTCCCGTCCTAATATTTTACCATTGCGGACAAAGAACACCTGTACACAGACTCCCGTATCGTCCATAGCCAGGCTGATAACATCTTTATCCCCGGTTTCTGTAGTAGCTTTTTGTTTTTCATGAAGTATGTCCAGACTGGCCAAGGCATCTCTGTATCTGGCTGCTTGTTCATAGGCCATAGTATCCGAGGCCTGCTGCATTTTTATTTTTAAATCTCTTTCTAGCTGGCTGATTTTCCCGTCCATTAAAAGCATGACTTGGTCAATCATCTTACCATAGTCTTCTTTGGACACTTTCCCCGCGCAGGGTGCCAGACAGCGCTTCATATGATATTGCAGGCAAGGTCTGGGTGCATTCATGTTCCGGCAATGTCTTAGAGGAAACATTGTTCTGATTAGTTTAATGTTTTCGTGAAGAGCTCCTGCATCGGCATAAGGCCCGTAATATTTGGCTCCGTCATGCAGGACTTTGCGCGTAACAAAAATTCTGGGGAAAGTTTCTTGCATAGTGATTTTTAAATAGGGATAGGTTTTATCATCTTTCAAACTAATGTTATAGCGTGGCCGATATTTCTTAATAAGATTACACTCTAATATCAAGGCCTCCATTTCATTAGCAGTCACAATAGTTTCTATTGCTTCCACATGAGAAACTAAGGCCTGTACTTTAGGAGATTGCTTATTAGAGGCACGGAAATAGCTCCGTACCCTGTTTTTCAAAACTATGGCTTTTCCCACATAAATAACCTTCCCTGTGCCATCGTGCATAATATACACACCGGGAGCGTTGGGCAATACCGCTAAAGTTTGGGCAAGAGAATCGTTCATTTTAAAACCTTCTTTAAATATTGTCCGGTATAGGATTTCTTCACTTTGGCCACTGTTTCGGGAGTTCCTTGGGCCACTATAGTGCCACCCTTGTCTCCCCCCTCGGGGCCTAAATCTATTAAATAATCTGCTGTCTTAATAACATCCAGATTGTGCTCGATTACTATTACGGTGTTTCCTGCTTCCACTAACCGTTGCAGAACCTGTAAAAGCTTTGCTACATCATCAACATGCAGTCCGGTGGTAGGTTCATCCAAAATGTAAAGAGTATTGCCTGTACCAACTTTTGCCAATTCAGTTGCCAGCTTTACCCGTTGAGCTTCACCTCCGGATAGTGTGGTAGCCGCCTGACCCAGACGAATATAACCCAATCCTACGTCCTCCAGCACTTGCAGTTTTCGCAGGATTCTTTGCTGGTTCTTAAAATATTCGCAGGCTTCGGTTACGGTCATAGCCAAAACATCGGAAATGTTTTTACCTTTGTAGTGAACTTCCAATGTTTCCCGATTGTAACGGGTTCCGTGGCAAACATCGCAGGGTACGTAAACATCCGGCAAAAAATTCATTTCTATTTTATTAACCCCATCACCACTGCAAGCCTCGCAACGACCGCCTTTTACATTGAAACTGAACCTGCCCGGTTTGTAGCCCCTGACTTTTGCCTCATTGGTAGAAGCAAAAAGCGTTCTGATAGGGTCAAACACTCCCGTGTAGGTAGCAGGATTGGAACGTGGTGTGCGGCCAATGGGAGACTGGTCAATATTAATAACTTTATCTATGTTGTTAATGCCCAGAATCTTATCGTGGACAGCCGGCCTCAGTCTTGCCCCGTGGAGCTGCTGGGCCAAGGCCTGATAAAGAATATCATTAACCAGAGTACTCTTCCCGCTGCCGCTAACGCCGGTGACAACGGTAAATATACCCAGAGGAAACTTTACATCAATGTCTTTTAGGTTATTGGCTCGTGCCCCTTTAACCGTCAAGAATTTTCCGTTGCCGGTTCTTCTTGCCTTAGGAACCGGAACGAATTTTTTCCCGCTTAAATACTGTCCCGTTATGGATGCAGAAATTTTTTCTACTTCCGCTGCAGTGCCTTGGGCTACCACTTTGCCGCCGTGCTCCCCTGCCCCCGGGCCGATATCGATTATCTGGTCTGCAGCCCGCATGGTTTCTTCATCATGTTCTACAACAAGAACTGTATTCCCCATATCCCGCAGATTTTTTAAAGTCGCCAGAAGCTTATCATTGTCTCTTTGATGCAGACCTATACTTGGCTCATCCAAAATATAGAGCACCCCTACCAAGCCGGAACCTATCTGGGTGGCTAGGCGAATGCGCTGGGCCTCACCACCGGACAAGGTTCCTGCTCTTCTATCCAAGGTCAAATAATTTAGTCCCACATTATCCAGAAAATGCAATCTGGCTAAAATTTCTTTTAAAATTTGTTTGGCAATTAACGATTGTCTTTTGGTTAATTTAAGATTCTCAAAAAACGTAATGGCCTTTTCCACAGTGCAAGCCGTAACCTGTTGGATATTTTTATCTCCAACAGTAATGGCCAATACTTCCGGTTTCAGTCTGGCTCCGTGACAGGTAGGACAAGGAATTGACGTCATAAAGCTTTCGTAATCCAGACGCTGCGCCTCGCTCATGGCTTCTCTGTGCCGTCTTTGCAGCAGTGGTATGATGCCTTCAAAGGCCGTAGTATGTTTACGGGTTTCCCCCATCATATTTTCATAATAGAAACTGAATTCTTCGTCTTCTATCCCGTAGAGAAATTCTGTCTGAACTTTTTTGGGAATATCTTTCCAGCAATTTTCCAGGCTTAAACCTCTGGAAGCCAATACTGCAGCAAACTGTTTGAGAAAATATGATTTAGGATTGGAGCTCACTGCTACGATGGCTCCTTGGGTAAATGATTTTGTCTTATCCGGGATGATTAAATCCAGGTCAAATTCCATGTGCATACCTAATCCCATACAATCAGGGCAGGCACCGTAAGGAGCATTAAAAGAAAATAATCTTGGCTCAATTTCCGGCAGGCTGATACCGCAGTCACTGCAGGCAAAATGCTCGCTGTACACAGTACTGGGTCCGTCTATTTCCTCAATTTCCACAATGCCGTCAGACAGAGCCAAAGCCGTAGTGAGAGAATCGTTCAGCCGTTGCCCCAAATCAGGACGAGCTACTAACCGGTCCACTACTACGGATATATAATGTTTTTTCTTTTTGTCTAAATTAATATCTTCGTCTAAAGAATAAATCTTGCCGTCTACCTTTACCCTGACATAACCGGCCTTTTTCGCATTATCAAGGATGCTCTTATGCTCACCTTTCCGTCCCCAAATCAAGGGAGACAGAATCATGAACTTTGTCCCTTCAGACAAACCTATAACTTTGTCGGCAATCTGTTCCACAGATTGTTTCTCGATAACTTTGCCGCACTTGGGACAGTGAGGAATACCGATTCTGGCAAAAAGCAAACGAAAATAATCGTAAATTTCTGTAACGGTACCAACGGTGGAACGCGGATTGCGGCTGGTAGTTTTCTGGTCAATGGAAATAGCCGGGCTGAGTCCTTCAATATAGTCCACATCCGGCTTATCCATTTGTCCCAAAAACTGTCTGGCATAGGCAGACAATGATTCTACATAGCGTCTTTGTCCTTCGGCATAAATAGTGTCGAAAGCCAGAGATGATTTTCCCGAGCCGGATAAACCGGTAATTACCACCAATTTGTTTCTGGGAATTTCCAAGGAAATATTTTTTAAGTTGTGCTGTCTGGCACCTTTAATAATTAGTTTGTCTTCGTTCATTTAGCTCTTCTTGTTTCTCCTTTACGCTTACCTAGTTCCCCGGTGAGCAAAATAATTCTATCCCTATATTCTGCGGCTCTCTCAAAGTCAAGCTGCTTGGCTGCATCTCGCATTTTTACCTCTAATTCGTGAACTTGCTTGTTCAAGGACTTACCACTGAGCTTCTTTAAGCTCTTGGCAGAATAGTCCTTTGTAGTATCGTCCTCCGCCACCTTGGTCAGCTTGATTAATTCCACAACCTTCTTTTCAATAGTTTTAGGCGTGATGCCATGTTCTTTATTGTATGCATCCTGAATTTTTCTCCGACGGTTAGTTTCATCAATGGCTCTCTGCATGGAGCCGGTCATCACGTCAGCATACATAATAACTCTGCCGTGAGCATTACGGGCAGCACGGCCGATAGTCTGAATCATAGCCGTATCACTGCGTAGGAACCCTTCCTTGTCTGCGTCCAAAATGGCGATTAAAGAGACTTCCGGCAAATCCAGTCCTTCTCTTAATAGGTTAATTCCTACCAATACGTCAAATTCCCCGGCCCGCAGATCATGAATGATTTCCGCTCTTTCAATAGTCACAATATCTGAATGGAGATAGCGTACCTTCACTCCGGCCTGAGCCAAATAATCTGTCAAATCTTCCGCCATCCGCTTGGTTAAAGTAGTTACCAGAACACGTTCTCCCCCGGCCACGACTTTATGAATTTCCGACAATAAATCATCAATCTGTCCTTTAATGGGACGAACTTCAATCCGGGGATCCAACAAACCTGTAGGTCTGATAATCTGCTCTACTACCTGGTCGGCAGCATTCAGTTCATAATCGGAAGGAGTAGCAGATACATAAATAGCCTGATTACGTTGAGCCTGAAATTCATCGAAAGTCAAAGGTCTGTTGTCTATGGCAGATGGCAATCTGAAACCATATTCCACCAGCATATTTTTGCGTGATCTGTCTCCGGCAAACATAGCCCTGATTTGCGGCAGCGTTACATGGCACTCATCTATTACCGTAAGAAAATCCGGCGGGAAATAATTAACCAAAGTAAAGGGCGGTTCCCCCGGCTTGCGTCCTGTTAAATGTCGGGAATAATTTTCGATACCGCTGCAATAGCCCATTTCTTCCATCATTTCCAAATCATAATTAGTACGTTGGGCCAATCGTTCTGCTTCCAAAAGTTTGCCATTAGCTTTCAAACTAGCCAATTGCTTGGCTAGTTCTAATTGAATATCTTCCATGGCCCGTTCCAAATTATCCCTGCTGGTAACATAATGGGATGCCGGAAAAATTGCTACGTGAGTACGCTTGGTCAAAACAGTGCCTGTTAAAACATCAATTTCCATAATGCCGTCTACTTCGTCACCAAAGAGCTCAATACGAATACCTTTTTCGTTGTAGCTGGCAGGGATTACTTCGATAACATCCCCCCGTACCCGAAAAGTGCCACGCTCGAAAGCAATATCATTACGGGTATATTGGATTTCCACTAATTTTTTGAGAATTTCCTGTCTGTCAATAGTCTGACCAACCCGCAAAGACAGTACCATGTCATAATAATCCTTTGGTGCGCCCAACCCGTAAATACAGGAAACGCTAGCTACAATAATAACATCCTTCCTCTCAAAGAGGGCGCTGGTAGCAGAATGGCGCAGCTTATCTATTTCGTCATTAATGGAAGAATCTTTTTCTATATAGGTGTCAGTAGAAGGAATATAGGCCTCCGGCTGATAATAGTCATAGTATGATACAAAATATTCCACCGCATTATCAGGGAAAAATGTCGTTAACTCACTGGCCAACTGGGCAGCCAAAGTCTTATTATGAGCAATAACTAAAGTTGGTTTTTGCACTTTATTGATTACTTGGGCGATAGTATAGGTTTTCCCTGTACCTGTGGCTCCCAGTAAAACTTGCGTATGTAAACCTTTCTCCACCCCTGCGGCTAATTTAGCAATAGCCTGGGGCTGATCCCCTGCAGGATTAAAAGGTGCCTGAATTTTAAATTTCATTTTTAAGCCTCATTTTATGTATAGTAATTATTTATTATACCATAAAATTATAAGTATTTCTTTGAACAATAGAGATAAATGTTGTATAATATATGGACGTTAATTAGGAGGCAACAAATGAAGAGAAAAATAATATTAACAATAATAAGCGACTTCTTACTAATGATTTGTTGCACTAGGAGCACTATAACAGAAGCCGGGCAAAAGATTATTTACATTCCTCTTGACAATCGTCCCGTATGTCTTAGCTATGTACAGAAAACCTCCACAGCAGCAGGTTTCCCCTTGACGGTTCCTCCCAAGGACTGTATCGCTAATTACAAATCCGGCGGTAATGAAGTGAAACTTTGGAAGTGGCTGGAGCAGGAAGCTCCTACGGCCAAGGCTGCGGTTATTTCCACTGACAGTTTAAATTACGGCGGTTTGGTGGCTTCTCGTAAACACCATTTTATTAATCGGACTATCACAAAAAAAATTGCCCGTTTGCAAAAATTAAGCGAAAATAATCCTGCCTTGAAAATTTTTGCTTTTTCTACAATTATGCGTACTCCTAAAGAAAGCATCGGCAATGTTGAGCCTGATTACTACCGTTTCTTTGGTCCCAGTATTTTCCGTCTCACTCAATTAAACGATAAAGAAGATATGAGTATCTTAACCGGTCAGGAAGCCTCAGAAAAAGCAGATTTATTACGAATGATTCCGGAAGATTTGCTTTATGACTGGACCAAACGCCGCAAAGTGAATATGAAAGCTAACGAAGAACTTATTGATTTAAGCCAGCAAAAGATTTTCCATTTTTTGGCTATTGGCAAAGACGATAATGCTCCTTTATCCCAGACCCATATGGAAGCCCGAAAACTGGCCCACTATGGTGGAGGCCTGCAAAAAAAGGTCTTTCAGATTATTCCCGGCGTAGACCAAATCGGTTTGGTCCTGGTAACCAGAGCCATTAACGAGATTACCGGTCATGAGCCAAAACTCTATGTGACCTATGCTCCCGGTAAAGGTGGTGCCACCATTCCCCTTTTCTCCGATGAGAGTATTCACAACTCTGTAGAAGACCAAATCATCGCATCAGGCTGCAAAGAAACTCTCTATCTTGATAAAGCAGATGTTGTGTTGGCAATTAATACGCCCTATGATGGACGCTGTCAGGATTCTACTTCTAATGAAAATGCTCCCTACAGTTCTAAGGCCAATAAAACTTTTGCCAAAGAATTAAGCAAATTGGTGCACGGCCATAAGGTTTCTCTGGCAGATGTTTCCTATGCCAACGGAGCTGATAACGGTTTCATGTTTGCTTTGGAAAATCACGCTGTTATCCCGCATTTGACTGCTTACAACGGTTGGAATACAGCTGACAATAGCATTGGTTATGCCATCTCCCAAGGGGGATTAAGCGACAGAATGAATAAAAAAGCTATCACAAACCTTCTGAAAGTTCGTTATTTGGATGACTGGATTTATCAGGCCAATGTGCGCTATCGTGTTTCCTTGGATATAGACAGGCATGATTTTAAGCTTAAATATGATTTGGGCAAATATTACAACAAAATTTTGATTGATACCAATAATTTGTTTAAACAATATGTTAGTGATGACCCATTTCTGGCCACGACTAATTACAGCGTAGAATTTCCCTGGAACCGGATGTTTGAAGTAGACGTAAAAGTTTATTAGTGACAAAAAACTAAGACCACCTTTTTCAAGGTGGTCTTTTTGTTAGTGCTTGAGTTTATTGTTCCTTTTGTTGTTCTTGTTGCTGTCTGCAGCTGGCTTCATCTTTGCAATAGTCACCTGTTGCCGCAAAACATAGGGTAGATGAGGCTAGCACAAATAGCATTGCTAAAGCAATCACTTTTTTCATTGTTCAATTCCTTTCTAAAACAGTTTTTCTTCTCCTTGCCTAAGCAGCTTGCGCTGTTGTCTGTTCTTGGTCCTGTTTTATGTAAAATGTCCTGTCCAACTTCTTCACAAATTTATGCTTATCATGATTGTAGGTTCTTACTATAATCTTGTCCGGATACAGATACAGGGAATTAGTCCAGATTGTTTTGCTTTCCCAGGATGGATTATGAATATCCACTACGCTGCCTACTTTATTCACCGGTGCAGCAAAACTCTTATTGGTCGCTTTTGTATGAGTATGACCGGATACCCACAATTTTACCTGAGGATTAGCCGCCAAAATATTTCTTATAGATTCAACCGGGTGAGCTACGTAATAGTCGGAATTAATGTTTTTATTATAATTTTCCAAACTGCCTTTAAGCGGAGCATGGAAGAAGCAAATAGTCGGCATAGCTTTATGTTCCTTTAATTTCTGCTTCAGCCAGCTTAATTCCTCCTGGGACAGCTCTGTTGGATACTTGCCCGAGGCTACTTCCGGAGATAAAAACACCAGATAATATCCGGCCATTTCTTGCCCATAATACAAACTTTGCAAACCAAAAGTTTTGGCAAATCTCTGTAGCTTCATCGCTCTTTCTTCTAGGGAAGCACGAACCGCTTTACCATTAACTAGTTTACTGGCAAACATGAAAGCATGATTGCCCGGAATAAATGCTTTAGGTGCCGTAAAACGGTCTGTGAAACCTTTGGCCTCGTTGTATTCCCATAGATTTCCGGTACGCTGAACGATATCACCGGGAAAAACCAGCAAGTCCACATCTTTCCACTGATTAATATCCTCTACTTTTGCCAGCTTATGAGCTATTATATTATCTCTTGCCGGTTGCGTCCTAGTTTTAGAAGGATAATGAGCATCGCTGATAACGACTATTCTTTTATAGTCCCGTGTTTTGCCGTCTGTAACGATAGTTACAGGCTCTTGAGTTCCGGTCGATGGCTTCACTTCGCGTTGTTTGGCACAAGCAAAAACACTGATACTGAAAATCAATGCTCCTGTTAATAAAACAATCCTTTTTTTCATCTTCCAATCTCCTCGTAGCCTTGCATATCTTATTTTTTGCTATCTTGACATATTACCGCTGGACTCATCCTCAAAGCTAAATTTGCGGTCTGTTTTCCATCTTATTGACTAATTTACGCATAGCGTATCTAATAACAGTTTCCGGAGGCGTCTCCAGGCTCAAATCCGTAGTATTACTATCATACACTATGGATTTCAAAAGCTTGTCTCCATCCTTCTTATAAACATACAAATCTGCTGCGGTATCTACTCGCACATATGATTCAGGGCCATCCCAATCATCTCCGCCGCCGCCCATACTATGAATAATATATTCGCTCATTTCCTTCACAACCATTAGGGTAACTACATCACAATTATTTTTTTCGGCAATCTTGCGCAGCGCACCAACATCCAGTTTGCTGGTGCTTTTCCCTTCTGAGGCAAGAACTTCCTGAGCGAGCAAATTGGTATCTCTTGTGTCGTTGATTTCATAATAAGGTACACGGTAAGCTTGTTTCACTTGTTGTTTCCAATCATTAAAAATCGTGCTATTCACTTGTCCCGTTCTATCTAATACCACAAAAGCCACTGGCTGATGGTACTTTACCTGTGTTGTCTCCGCCGGTTTAGCAATCGGGGAAGGTTTTGGCTGTGCCGCTGCAAAAACATTGGAAACACCTGCCAATAAACAAACTACACTTAAAAATGCTACTAATTGTTTTTTCATTTTTTTATCTCCTGAGCTGTGCCTATGGCCAGCTTTAATCCTAAATGTTTAGCTAAAGTTTGACCAATATCAGAAAATGTTTTCATAGGTTTCATGGGACCCGGCTTAACTTTAGGTCCTGCAAAAAGCACCGGAATATGTTCCCGGGTGTGATCACTGCCCCGCCAAGTTGGGTCGCAGCCATGGTCAGCGGTAATCAGCAATAAATCATCAGGCTGCAGATGACCCAAAATCTCCGGTAAACGGCTGTCTATGTATTCCAGCCCGGCGCCGTATCCTTCCGGATTTCTCCTATGCCCATATGTTGAATCAAAATCAACAAAATTTGTGAAAACCAAACTATTATCTTCTGCCTCGCTTATGGCTCCTTTTGTAGTATCAAACAATGCTTCCAACCCAGTAGCATGATAGGCTTTAGTAATGCCACGGTGGGCAAAAATATCAGCAATCTTCCCCACAGCATAGACACTGCCTCCTGCCTTAGTCAGCACATCCAGCAAGGTGTCCTCAGGGGCCGGGACTGCATAATCATGACGATTGCCCGTCCGCACATATGTATCAGCACTTTCCCCCACAAAGGGTCTGGCAATGACTCTGGCTATTCGATAAGGCTTTACCAATTCATAGGCTATTTCACATAATTTATATAATCTGTCCAACCCAAAATATTTTTCATGAGCAGCTATTTGCAGAACACTATCTGCCGAGGTGTAAATAATGGGTTTAGCCGTCCGGCAATGTTCTTCGCCCAGCTCTTTGATTATCTCCGTTCCGGAAGCATGTTTTTCTCCCAACACTCCCGGCAGATTGCCCTGTTTAATGAGACCTTCTACTAATTCCGGAGGAAAACAATGTGGTTTATTAGGAAAATATCCCCAGTTGAATTTCACGGGAACTCCGGTGATTTCCCAGTGACCACTTAAAGTATCTTTGCCACTGCTGATTTCTGAAGCATAGCCGTAGGCACCCTGTAATGGTGATACTCCACCTATGGAATGAAGCAGCGGATGTCCCATAGACATTTCTGAGGCTAAACCTAACCCCAGTTTCGCCATATTAGGCAACTGCAGGTAATCCGGTGTTCCCTCAGCATTTTTTTTGTTTTCTGCATACCATTTAACAATATGCCCTAGTGTGTCAGCGCCTTTATCCTGAAATTTTGCCGCATCCTCCCCATAGCCGATGCCAAAAGAATCCAATAGTAAGATTATTGCTCTGGTCATATTTCACCTGCTTTCTTACTGCTTAAAGCACTATACTGCAATTACTTTTTTGTCAAAACCAATAAAGCTTCTTTTACGGTCTTTTGAAAACCCTGTTCCGCCTTCTTATATACATCAGGAGGCGCTACATGCTCATTCTTGGTACGTTTGGCCACAGCTCCGCAGATACATCCTGCCTGGAGCCCGAATACTCTGGCTACCACAAAAAGCGTAGCTGCTTCCATTTCGCAGTTGGTAGCTCCCAGGGCCTGCCATTCTTTCAGGCTGCCCTGAAAACGCCTGAGCACATAGCCGGTAAAACTGTCATACCTTTCCTGGCCCGGCCAGAAAGTTGCCGAGGATACAGCGGTTCCCACATGATATTTTGCCTTCACCTTTTGCGCTCCTGCAATCAGAGCTTGGGTTATGGTCATATCTGCTACCGCAGGAAATTCCATGGGAGCAAAATGGTCGCTGGTACCATCTAATCGTATAGCAGAATCGTTAATAATCAAATCACCAAGATTGATTTTTTCCTGTATGGAACCGGTTGTTCCCACTCTGATGAAGTGAGTCACCCCCGCCCTAGCCAATTCTTCCAGACCTATAGCTACGGAAGGACCTCCCATGCCTGTAGAACAGACTAAAATAGGCGTACCCTTTAAATCAGCCAAATAACTGGTATATTCCCTATGGCAAGCCACAAACTCAGCAGGGCCCAAAGACTCTGCCAAAGCTTTCACTCGTCCCGGATCTCCGGGCAGCAAGGCGTACCGTGCGCCTTTTAATTGCCGGGGGGCAAAGCCTACATGATACAACACTGTGTTTTTCGGGGCTAATTTTCCCATAATTGTCCCTCCTTAATAATATATATTAATTATACACCATTTTACTAGGAAAAGAGTGAAAATGCGGTGAAATAAAAGAACAATATATTACATTTTCTACAATTTCTGTAACACTCTGCTAAAAAAACATTGACATGTGTACATTGTAGTGTTAGGATTTTATTAATATCAATTTTTTTATAGTTGGTATATTTTAATTTAAGAGGGGAAGTATACATGATGGAGTATAAATTAGCTAAACGTATGGATCGTATGAAGGCCTCAGCTGTTCGAGAAATTTTAAAGGTTACTCAAAGACCTGAAATTATATCTTTTGCCGGCGGTTTGCCTGCTCCCGAATTGTTTCCTGTTGATGAAATTGCCAAAGTTTGCAAAGAAGTTTGCACTACAGAAGGACGTAAAGTTTTACAATATGCAACTACGGAAGGCAACCCGGGTTTGCGTGCTAAGATTGCCGCCCGGACTAACAGAAACTATAAAACTAATTTAACTGCTGATAATATTTTAATTACCACCGGTTCTCAACAAAATTTGGATTTTTGCGGCAAGATTTTCTTAAACGAAGGGGACATGGTTCTCACTGAAAGTCCTACCTATCTGGCTGCCATTAATGCTTTTAATGCCTACGAACCTGTATTCAAAGAAGTGCCAACTGATGAGAAAGGCATTATCTCAGAAGAATTAGAGAAAATTCTAGCTTCTAATAGTAATATTAAATTCATCTATGTAATTCCAGATTTTCAAAACCCCACCGGTATCTGCTGGACTATGGACAGGCGGAATAAATTTATGGAAGTTATTAATAAATACAACCTGCCTGTTCTGGAAGATAATCCTTATGGCGAACTCCGCTATGAAGGCACTACCCTTCCCTCTCTGCAAAGCTTGGATACCAAGGGCTTGGTTATGTCCATGGGCACATTTTCCAAGACCTTCTGCCCCGGCCTGCGTTTAGGCTGGCTAGCAGCTAATCCTGCTATTCTTCAAGAATTTGTCAAGGTAAAACAAAGTGCTGATCTGCACACTTCTGCTTTTGACCAGGCGATTGTGAATAGATATATGGACGAATATAGCCTGGATGAACATGTTAAAGAAATCAACGCTTTGTACAAAAAACGCCGTGATGTTATTATTGGAGCCATGGAGAAACACTTTACCGACGGAACCACTTGGACCCATCCGGAAGGCGGTTTGTTCTTATGGTTGACTTTCCCGGCAGGCATCAGTGCCAGAAAGGTTTTCGACAAATGCATTGAAAAAGAAGTGGCCGGCGTGCTAGGCGAGTTCTTTTACCCCAACGGCAACAACGATCACCATATGCGCATTAACTATTCCAATATGCCTGAAGACAGAATCATCGAAGGCATCAAACGTATGGCGG
This sequence comes from Acidaminococcaceae bacterium, assembly GCA_036788835.1. Classification (GTDB taxonomy): domain Bacteria; phylum Bacillota; class Negativicutes; order Acidaminococcales; family Acidaminococcaceae; genus JALCSJ01. Next base: position 93,301 of record DAIQMR010000003.1, on the reverse strand, counting down.
CTGCTTTGCGAGAAGTTACAGAAGGCAAATAAGGCGACAAAAAAGGAGTGGCAAAAGCCACTCCTTTTTTAGTTTACATGGGGATTTCGCAGGTTCGCATGGCCAAGATAGTATCGGAAATTAGTTTATCTAAGTCCCAGCCCAGCATGTCGGCTCCTTGTTTAATAACATCCCGGCTGCAGCCTGCAGCAAAATGTTTATCTTTAAATTTCTTCTTCACGGATTTTAGTTCCATATCCTGAACGCTCTTAGAGGGGCGCATTAAAGCTGCTGCACCAATCAGTCCTGATAATTCATCTGTGGCAAAAAGAATCTTTTCCATTTGGTGTTCCGGTTTTACGTCTGTGCAGATGCCATAGCCGTGGCATTCCACCGCATGAACAATTTTTTCATCAATGCCCTTATCCCTAAGTATTTGGGCTTCTTTTTTACAATGCTCGTTAGGATACATTTCAAAATCCAAATCATGGAGCAACCCTACTATGCCCCAAAAATCCACTTCATTTTCATACCCAAGTTCCTTGGCAAAATACCGCATTACACCTTCTACTGTTTGAGCATGGTGCAAATGAAATTTATCCTTATTATATTCGGTTAATAACTTCCACGCTTCGTCTCTGGTTATTTCTGCCATTTCTAATTCCTCCTCAAATATCGATTGCCTTTTATTATACCACTATTTGCGGTAAAATAAGCATATACCGTTAATTAAATCCATTGTGATTAATGGTTTTCGTTTAATATACTTTTCGATAATTCTGGAGGGAATAGTTTTTATGACCACGAAAAAAATCTTGATTATTTGTTTGCTTACGTTATTCAGCCTTTCCCACTCTATCGCTCAGGCTGCCGGCATTACTGTTTCCGGTAGTCCTGCCAAAATCAATCTAGTCTGGCAGGCCAATGCCGATTCCCGAAAGAATGCCCTGACACAGTTGCCCCCGGTGGAAGGGGTTAATGTGGCTTCTCCCTGCTGGTTTACTATTACCGATAAAAACGGTCATATAAAGGCTAAAAGCACTCCCGCCGAAGCAGAAAAACTCAGGGATAAAGGTTATAAAGTTTGGGCCCTCCTTGATAATGGGTTTGACCACACTCTTACCCATGATCTGCTCCACAACGAAAAAGCCCGCAATAATGTAATTCGGCAAATGCTTGATTACGCTGACAGTTATAAATTAGACGGTTATAATCTGGATTTTGAAAACATCCGTGATCGTGACAAAGAAGCCCTGACTCAATTTGTTCAGGACATTGCCAATGCCTGCAGGGATAAAAACCTGACTCTTTCCATGGATATTACTGTTCCCAGCGATGAGCCTTATTGGTCCAAATGTTTTGATAGACAAGCCATTGGCAATATTTGTGACTATGTAATGGTTATGACCTACGACCAGTATATACCTAGTATGCACAAAGCCGGTTCCACCGCAGCGTTAAATTGGGTGGAGGAAAAAGTTAAAGCCACCCTCCAATACATTCCGGCCAAGAAATTAGTTTTGGGTCTACCCTTCTATTCCCGCCTTTGGGCTACTAAGGGCGGGAAAACTACCGGCAGAACAATTCAAATGGCGGCTATGGAAGATTTGATTATTGCTCATAATATTCAACCTATCTGGCTGCCGGAATTAGGACAGTATTATCTCACCTATCGGCAAGGCAATACCATTTATCAGGTGTGGCAGGAAGATAAATATTCTCTTTTAGAAAAAATAAAACTCGTTGAAAAATATCATTTGGCGGGCATCGCCAGTTGGCGAAAAGGTTTCGAAACCCCTGATGTATGGCCCATCCTTACTGATGCTCTAGCCGGGCGAAAAGTGTGACAGAGGGACAAGTGTGACTAAAGGGACTGGTCTGTTTGTCGCAACCCAGCGGTTTTCCGGGGTGTTACAAATGGCCCTGTCCCTTTTGTCACACTTTTTTCTTTACACAAACAGCACATGTCCTAAGAAGATAAAGAAGGTCATTGTTATAGCGCTTAAAGCCGTGGTATTCATAACTACCTGGGTAGCAAAATCCGGATGATTGTCGAATTCAATGGAAAACAAGGCAGAATTCACCGCGGTAGGAATAGCACAGTAAATCAAGAACACCGTTGCTGACACCGGAGTAAAGATGTCCGGCCAAAAGGTATTCGCCACATAAATAATCAACAGGCCGAGAATTGGCAGCCCAATCAGCTTCATAATACTCACTATCCACACATCTTTATCCAGCCAGCGGATTTCCGTCTGGGACAATTGAGCCCCGATGCTAAGCATAGCCACCGGCAAAAGGGCCTGAGCTGACATTTCCATGATTGGCCACAGGAACAGTTTGCTGGCATCATATTGAAGATATCTTCCTAAAAGAGCCGAAGCCATCATATACAAAACGGGCATACTAAAAACCACTTTCAAAGTTTTCCTTGAAGACAGTTTCCCACGCCCGGCTTGATATAATCCCAAAGTATTTACTGTTATATTTTGATAAATATAAACCATTATTTGTACGGCCATGGCCTCTGCCAAATAAGGTGTTTCTCCGTTCACCATAAACGGTTCATGAGAAAACACCAACAGAATCAAGGCCACGCCTAAATTCCCTGAGTTGTTAAACATTAAAGAATTGCGACAGACCTGTAACATGCCGATGTCGTAATGGCGCACCCTGCTAATAATGGTAGCAATAACAAATGCGCTAACCATAATAGTTACAACTCCACACAAGGCTTTTATACTGCCAATATCCGGTTGCATTTTATACACATTGACAAAAATAAAGCTCGGTATGATTAAATAAAACATTAATTTGGACAAGGTTTTAACATTTATGCCAAATTTTTTGTCCAGAAAAAATCCCAGGCCAACCAGAAAAAATATTGGCAGCATTGTGTTTTTAATAATAAACCAAAAAACCATATTTATACCCCTCGCAAATCTTTTTTTGTATAAAAGTATTATAGCAAGTTTTTCTGTATTTGTAAGCAAAAATGTGACAAAAAGGACAAGTTATCACAGCTCAGAAAATCAGCAGCGCAACAGACAAGTCAATCACTTTTGTCACAGATTAGCCAAAGGTTCCGAAAATTTCCCTAACAAAAGAATGAAAGTCCCCAACGTTGACAAAATATTTTTTTTAGGCTAACATAAGAACGGTTGGAGTTATTTTTGTGATCTTGCATCTAAAATTTTTAATCTGAAAGGCTGGTGACCACTCGTATGAGTAGCTATCCGCGAAGTAGAAACAGCAAAGCATTAGTTGTCGATATGCTCTTTGATGGCACCGGACTATCTGTTCAGGGGCTTCTTTGAGTGTGCTCTCTATTGACCACCGACGCTTTGCCAAAACAAAGGTCGGTGGTATTTTTATGTCCATTTAAGGAGCTTACCACCACCGGAAAGAGGTGGAAAAATGATCATTATCGATACTTTACTAAACGAAATAAATAATACTAAATCAACAGAAAATAAATTGCGCAATTTCGCGACTGTAGATGAAAATACCTTACGCACGGAATTGTCCTGTAGCTCTGCGGGACTAGCCTCGGAAGCAATTTCCTCAGCAAGGAAAAAATATGGTTCCAACATTGTTACTCACAAACAAAAATCCGGGTTAAGCAAAAGATTGTATGAAGCTTTTGTTAATCCTTTTACTGCAGTTTTAGTTGTTTTGGCCTGTATTTCAGCCTGCACTAATATTATTTGGGCTGCTCCCGAAGACAAAAATCCTGCCACGGTTATTATCATCGTGACCATGATGCTCTTATCCGGTGTTTTACACTTCGTGCAGGATACCAAGAGCAACAATGCCGCAGCAAAGCTCAGCGCCATGATTCGCACCACTGCCGCCGTCATTCGTCTAGGCCATGGACAGCAGGAAATTCCTTTGGAAGAATTGGTACCCGGTGACCTGGTTAAACTCAGTGCCGGAGATATGCTCCCTGCTGATGTCCGTTTTATTGCAACTAAGGACTTGTTTATTAACCAAGCTGCTCTCACCGGCGAAAGTGCCCCTGTGGAAAAGCAAGGTCATTCTATTCTTTCGCAGCCCCAACAAGCGGTAACCGAACTTGCCAATTTAGGTTTTATGGGCACTACTGTTATCAGCGGCACAGCACAGTGTATAGTAATCGGCACCGGCAACAGCACAATTTTCGGCAGCTTGGCTAAAGAGCTTGAGACCAAGCCTGTCGTTACCGGCTTTGAAAAAGGTATGAATGCTGTTTCCTGGATTTTGGTTCGTTTTATGCTTGTTATGGTTCCTATTGTCTTTATTCTTAATGGTTTAACCAAAGGAGATTGGCTCCAGGCCGGTTTGTTTGCTATTTCCGTAGCTGTTGGTCTAACACCTGAAATGCTGCCCATGCTTGTTACCAGCTGTTTAGCTAAGGGTTCTCTGAACATGGGCAAGAAAAAAGTTATTATTAAAAATCTCCATGCCATCCAAAATCTTGGTTCTATCGATATTCTCTGCACAGATAAAACCGGTACTCTAACCCAGGATAAGATTATTCTGGAGTACCATATGAATGTTATGGGTGAAGAAGATGACAGGGTTTTGCGCCATGCCTTTTTAAACAGTTTCTATCAGACAGGGTTAAAAAATCTGCTGGATTTATCAATTATTGACTACGCTACAAAAAAGCATCTACATCAACATGCCTACACAAAGGTAGATGAAATACCCTTTGATTTTGAACGCCGCCGGATGAGCGTAGTAATCAAGGACCAAAAGGGTAAAACCCAGATGATTACCAAAGGTGCCGTTCATGAGATGCTTCAGGCCTGTTCTTTCGTAGAATATAAAAATTCAGTTGTGAACTTAACACCTGAACTGAGAACCATTGTGCTGACCAAGGTTCAAGAGCTGGACAACGAAGGTATGCGGGTTATTGCCCTGGCCCAAAAAACCAATCCTGCGCCGGTAGGTGAATTCGCAGTGGATGACGAAAAAGATCTGGTCCTTATGGGTTATTTAGCCTTTTTGGATCCTCCCAAAGAAACTACTGCCGCAGCCTTAAAGGCTTTACAAGAACACGGTGTGAGCATTAAGATTCTCACCGGGGACAGCGATAGGGTTACTGTCCATGTCTGCCGGCAGGTTGGCCTCAATGTTACCGGTGTCCTTTTAGGTTCTCAAATGGAAACTTTGTCTCCCGAGGAAATAGGAGACCTAGCAGAGAAAAATACAATTTTCGCTAAGCTGTCCCCTGCCCAAAAAGCTACTGTTATTAATGCTTTGCGAAACCGCGGACATCTGGTCGGTTATATGGGCGATGGTATTAACGATGCTGCTGCCATGCGGGCTAGCGATGTTGGTATCTCTGTTGATACAGCCGTGGATGTAGCCAAAGAATCTGCAGATGTTATTTTGTTGGAAAAAGATTTGCTGGTCTTGGAAGATGGGATTATTGAGGGCCGGAAAACCTCTGCCAACATGATTAAGTATATTAAGATGACTGTTTCCGCTAATTTCGGTAATATGCTTTCTGTCTTAATAGCAGGTGCTTTTCTGCCCTTTTTACCCATGACGGCTTTACAGCTTATTTTGTTGAGCATGGTTTATGACCTATCCTGCCTAGCTATTCCCTGGGACAATGTAGACAGTGAATTTCTCCTGTCCCCCAGAAAGTGGGAGGCCGGTTCCATTACCAAATTCATGCTATGGATGGGACCTGCCAGCTCTATCTTTGATATCGTCACTTACGTGCTAATGTATTTTTACATTTGTCCCTTATTTACAGGCGGGCAACTATATACAGGCTTAACTGCAGCGACAGATAAACTGACCTATATGGCAGTTTTCCAAACAGGCTGGTTTGTGGAATCCATGTGGAGCCAGACCTTGATTATTCACATGATTAGGACTCCCAAGTTGCCTTTTATCCAAAGCAGTGCTTCTCCTGCGTTAATTGTCCTTACACTGGTAGGAAGTATAATAGTAACCTTGCTGCCAGTTACACCCTTGGCCGGGCCTCTTGGCCTTATGGTTCTTCCCATTTCTTATTTTGGTTACTTATTACTTATCATCATCGGCTATATGTTCACCGCCACTGTAGTTAAAGACTTTTATATTAAACGTTATGGCGAACTGTTGTGATGAAAAGTGTAACCAAAGTCCATTTGTCACACCATAGAAACTCCCTGGGCCGTTACAAAAACCAGTCCATTGGGACACACAAGAAACGGTCGGAACCCCCTGGTTCCGGCCGTTTCTTGCTTAAAGCTACTGTCCCATTTAGAAATATTTTACAAATTGAACCCTGAATCTGCCATTACTGTCAGTCTCTGATTGATAGGTTTCTGATCCCAGTTTCCAGGCATAAGACGCACGTAACAGCCAATCATCAGTGCGTCCCCACAAAAAGCCAATGCCAGCACCGGACAAATGCCGATAATTATCTTTGCCGGAATAATTGTCCTTATTAATTCGCACCGCACCATTATCCAGAAATGCTGCCAATTGGAAAGTCTGGTCCGGTCTAGCCTTCAAAGGAATAATGTAACGGTATTCAGCGGAAACAATATACCCTATATCCCCGGAAGCCTCTCCCTGAGGATAGGCCCGCACTCCGTAGGCGCCTCCCAGTTCCAGCTTTTCGTAAGAATCCAAGTTTCTGTTAGCCACTTGCCCACGTAAAGTAAAGAGCATATAACTACGCTGGTCAAAGGTCTGCTGCCGCACATTATAAGTGGAGAACTTGTGGAAAGATCCCTCTGTTTGCGCTCCTGCTAGGTCATTAGCCATAGCCTTGTCATTCAGTATGCCCAAATGGCCCCATTTATATTCAATACTGTAATTAGTGGAACCTTTGGGGTCAATCTCATCACCGTAATAAGAGGCCACCATGCCCCTGTCCCGTTTATCAGAGCTCATTTTCCCAAGCTGGAAATCTTCCAGCTTGCTTGTCTCAAACCTCAGCCCTACATACTGATTCCGCCGGCTGGATCTTTCAATAGCATAGCGCCAGCCAATATGGAAGGTATCAGATTTACCATCGGCATCCGCAGACCTGAATTCATTGCCCAGAATATAATGCAGACGGCTATAGCCAATATCAAAGCGGTGTCCGTCTTTGCCCATTGGAATAAAGTAGGTCATCCCATAGTTGTTCTTGCCGCCACCGGTGGTCAATCCCTCCAGAGAAACAGTATCGCCGTTTTTCGTGGGATTCAGCCAATCATAGTTTACCCCTACTTCATTGTACCCGGTATATCTATTGCCGTAATTATCCACATAGGCACTGCCTGTAGGCCCTTTGTGTTTATGGACTATAAAGGTTACATTAGACGTTCCAGGCTTGGTCCCCGGTGCAATAGTTACTTTGGAATCTGCGGAAGCCACATCATTAATCAGCCACACAGCCCGTTCCACTTCGCTGCGCTTAATGTAATTGCCGGCTTTGAGCGGAGCAATCTGATTACGGATAGCACCATCCTTAATGCCGGAATCATTATTTATGATAATTTGGTCGTATTTGCCGATGACAGCCTGAAACTCCACTATCCCATTATTGATTCTCTGGGCCGGCAGATAAACCTTGGCCACCATATAATCTTTTTTTTGCAAATAGGCCGTCAGCTTTTCCGCCGCATGATTTAAATCTTTAAAAGTCAGCTCTTTGCCGATTTTGTCATGGAGCAACCTATCTACATCGGCCTGAGTCAGAACATCCTGGCTGCCCAGACGAAACCCGTTAACCTTAATTTTTACCTGGTCATCGATAGGCCAACTGACTTGCTCACCCTTGGTTATTTCGATTTGCGGTTTCCGCTTAATAGGCTGGTCCAGTTTCATATCCTTAATTTCACGCATGGTAGAACCGGCTGTAGGTGCTGTTCCCCCTGCCACACTGGCAGCTGCGGCTATTTCCAGATTAACACTTATTAAACCCGTCAGTACTAGAGCGGTCAGTAAAGTACGTCTATGCTTTCTCATGAACAATTACATCCCCTTTGTTTTCATCTCTTTACTTGGCTACCAAGTAGACAGCTTTAATACTTTCCAAAACAACACCCATATTATTCAGTGTGGTATTCAGACCACCTCTGAACAAGGAAATATAACGTGTTCCTTCATTATCTACAATCATTTGTCTGGCGTTGTCGTCCTGAGGTGTCATTTTAACAATAGAACCATCAAACACCACGTCGAAAGTACCTGTAGTATTGTTCTGAGTATATTGTGCCGTTGTGGACCGATGCTCTGTAATATCATCCTGAGGGTCGGAAACAGTGTTCAGTGTGGTATGCATCTTCACCCCTGTTGCATCCTCGCTGACATCGTAAGCCCCTTCTCTGGTCATACCTTTTTCCGTAACCAGATATACGGGCATGGATGCTTTCGTCCTAATACGATCCAAACCCCAGCCCTGGTCATTGACCGGTTTGGCTTCTTCCTGAGTTATAGGTTCCTGCACCTTTGGTACAGTAGGAACAACCGGCGTAGGCTGCGTAGGCGGGTTGTGAACATCCGTATCCGTTGGTACAGACTGAATGAGCAGTGTGCCGGGAACCAAAGTAATCACATAATTGGAATTTGTGGGATGCCCCGAAAAATCAATAGTGTATCCACCTGGCAGACTGCTAGAGGTTCCCGGTGTAAACAGGTCTCTATCGGCAATACTGCTGGGAGAATCACTGTTCTTAAACCCATGGTAAGTACTGGTCAAAGGAGGTACTGCTTCACCCTGATACATGCTCTTGGAATCGGCAATAATTGTCAGAGGTGCAGGTGTCACCGTATACTTGGTGTGATAAGTAACCTCGTAGTTCTTCTCATCAAAGCCACTGGTACCTGTGAGAATATTTATTGCTGCAAGGTTATCGGGAGTAGTTTGTCCGCCGTACTTATTATAATAATCCCCTACGTTATCCGTAACACTTACAGTATTGGTAACTGTTCCGCTGCCTGTTGTATTGACAGTTTGGCCTAATTTTAATTTAGAAACATCCACCACTGCCACGCTGTAGTCGGAGGCATCCGTGCTGGAAGCTTCACCGTATTCCCTGCTGCCTATTACATTAATATCTAATGGTGCCTTGGTGATTTTGAAGTCATCTGCATAGGAGACCTTATAATTGCTCAGCTTATTTTCGATATCCGTAGTGGAAGTATAGCCTAATACTGCCGCCTTTCAATTGGCAGTACCATAGTTTCCTGCATTGTTTGTGGGAACTGTGCTATTAGTCACCAGTTGCTGCCAAGTGCCCAGATTATTTGTCAAAATATCTGTGTCCCCGGTAAATTTCCAACCGCTGCCACTTAATACATAACTTTCTGCGGACGGGTTAGCATCTCCGTATTCCCGCGTTCCGGAAACCGTAAGTGTTAAGTCAGCAGGCGTTATCGTGTACTTGGTGTGGTAGGTAATTGTATAGTTATCTGCAACAAATCCGTTGTCACCGCTTAATCCTGCAAGCACCGGTGCCGCTGAGATATTTGGAGTTGTATTCGTCTTTCCCGTATAGTTTTTATAATAGTCGCCTACATTACTGTTAGCCGCAATATTATTGGTTAAGCTTATGCTGGAATTATTGATAGTTTCGCCATTCTTAAGTTGTTTTGTTCCTGTAGTTACAGTGTATTTACTAATATCCGTACTAGACGTTTCTCCGTATTTCCTATTGCCTTCCACTGTGATATCCAAGGCCGCCTTGCTGATATCATAAGTATCCTTATAGGTAACCTTATAATTCTGCAAGAACGCAGAAGCCTTGGCAGTATCACTAATCGTTAGGTAGGTTGTGTCTACGCCTGCCGCAGGCGTAGACGTATAGTGTCCTTGCCCTTTTGTAGACAGTGTTTTATCGTTCAAGCTAGTATTGGTAATAAGTGAATTATATGCATCTGCATCCCAAGCTTTCAGGCCTTGGGTCTTAGCCTTTGTCCCATTATCTACTGTATAATCAGCACTTGGGAAAGTATTCCCGCTCTTGTCAGCACCATACTCACGACTACCTGTTAAATTAATGGTCAGAGCTGCCGGATTGACAGTATATGTGTCTGCGTAAGTTACTGTGTAGTTCTTTAAAACACTGGCAGCATTGGTAAGAGCCGTGCTGCTTAAAGTCAGGTATGTACCATTGTTGCTGGTATAAGAATTTTTGGCACTTAGTTTTTCATCGGTATTATCGTAAAAATTGGCAAGAGCGTTATAAATAGCAGCATTGTAAGCGGTTTTATCCCCGCTTAGCAAGCCATTAAGTTCTGCCGTATCACCATTGTCTACAGTATAGTTATTATTGCCTGCGTCGCCGAAAGTATTACCCGTCTTAGTATCGCCGTAGGTTCTTGTTTCTGACAAATGAATAGTCAATGCTTTCGGAGTAACAGTTACCGTGCCCGGTACAATCTTAATTATATAACCATTTGTTGTAGTACTGCCATCCGTTATACCTGTCACTGCTGCTAAAATACCGTCAGTAGCACCGGTATAGGTTCCTACGTCAGCATCTCCTGCATAGCCTGTACTGGATAATACCACATTTGATATTTGTGCCTTGACCGTATCTATGTCCGTTGTCATTAGGTAAGCCGAATCATAGACGTCACCGATTATGCCATAATTTGTGCCTTCTACACCTGCAGTATAATCAGTGTTGCTTGTCAAATCCGTACCATATTCTTTTGTTTGGTTATATGGTGTGATAACAAGGGTGGGAGTCACTATAAAAATATAGTGATTATAAGCATCGTCAGTATTAGCAGTGATGCCTCCCTTTTTCCCTACCGTATCTCCTTTAGCATATGTAGTACTCCAATCTGCATAACTGTTGCTCTTTAAATACGTGTTGCCATCACCGGGGCCAAAGGTATCTTCCTCAGGTTTATTCGAGAAAACCCGCCAGTAACTATTAGCACCGGTTGTCTGAACACCATTGGCACCAACTTTATTAACAAAAGAACCGGTGGTAGCCAAAACAACGCCGGTATAATTTGCCGGATTGGCCACATTAGTGGTAACCCCTGTTACCCCATCCACAGTACCTATGGTTAGCTTATTACTGCCTTGATTAAGACGGATGGTACCGGTGGCGGCATTATCACTTACTGCTGCAAATGTGGTTATATTATTCGCATTATCCAGATTGACACTGCCGGCTGCTGTAACAGCTAAATTCAAAGTACTGTTTAAACCCGGTGTTAATGTTCCTGTACCTGTTTCGGCAATGGTACCGTCTTGACCGGTATACATGTGTACCACAGAGGTTCCTGTAGGTGCAATCCCGGCTGTAACTTTAATGTTTTTCGTAGCTGTCGTAGCTGTATTATTACCCACTACCAGCTTAGAAGCCGTAATCTTGTTTACTTCAGTGGAAGAAATTTCCAGAGTGTTAGCCGTAGTATCCACAGCAGAACCTAAATCAATGTTATTGCCGGGCGTGTAATTAGACACGGTCACAACACCGGTGTTCCCATTGGTGGTAACTGCGCCCTGTAAATCCATCTTATCTCCATAGAGGGTAATGTCATCTCTATCGTCTGCAGTAGAAGTAGTAGTTGTAGTGCCTGTTAAAGTAATCTTGCTTTCTGCCCCGCTATCATTGATGACAATATTCCCGGCTGTAACTAAACCTTTGGCGGTTAAATCGCCGGCGGTTACATCACCTGCTGTATATATTTTTATGCCGTCATCAGCAGTAGCTGCTCCAGTCAAACTTACAGAGCCGGCCCTGCTGCTATCCGTACCAATCAAAATGTTTCGGTCTGCGGTATTACGCACTGTGCTGTCCCCGCCGGCGGTAAGAGTACTAAGGGCTGTAACAGAAGCCGGGGCCACTGTCTGACCGATATAGATATGGCCGGTGGCAGACACGGACTTTTCCATTCTCACAGCACCGGTGGACTCAATATTCATATCCCCGCCGTATTGAACTCCGTTGAAAAGGTCGCCGCTTAATTGCACTGTCCCTTTTGTGGTAACATTACCTGTATTATTTACATTTAAAGCCCATAATGTCCTTTGGGAGCCAATATCTCCGCCTAATTCCACGTTACCGGCCGCAGCATTAACAACTAGAGCAGAACGAAGATTATTGGTCTCCTGAATATAACCTTTTATTTCCAGCGAGCCGTCTGTATTTAGTTTGTTTGTAGCACCATTGTCATCCCACTTGGAACTCCAATCGTAACCTACAGTTGCTACATTTTGTCCTTGAGCCCATGTACCCTGGGCGTTATTGGGCTCGCCACTATGCCAAGAACTGTAACTATAGTCCATGCCAACACTGCTGCCTACTCCGGAAGCTGTTTCTTTAAAGAAAGTTTTCCCTGCTTCCGGGCCATCCGTCCAATACCAGGTGCGATTGTGACCAGGTTGTGCTACCAGCACATTGTTTACATCATCCGCATGAGCACCTATATAGTAGGCATCTAATCGTGTTGTTTTAGTAAAAGTGGACAAGACAATAGAATTTTCCAGAACAGAAGTGATATTGGTAAGGTAAGAATCCAATAGCAAAGAACCACCCTCTGTATGGGTACCAAAACTATTAGTATAGGCATCAGTTCTGGCATGAGTCCAGTAATACTTAGTATTTTGAATGTCATCAGCAGAAAATGTATACATCTTGTAAAAGTTACCGGAGTCAATCTTGCCGCTTACCGAAACGTTGCCGCCTTCACCGGTATGCCCTGCGGTATTATTAATAGTATCAATGGTAACTTCACTGCCTGTGGCCAAAAGCAAATCGCCGTAAACATTGAAATTGCCGCCATTGGTGGTAAAAGTACGCTTTGGCTTAGCCGGGTCATTAATATCCCCGCTGCCAATTGCACTAATCAGAGTATTAAATTCGTCAGTTGTGAGTCCTACGTAAGCTCCCACTGTACCGTTTGTCAGCGTTGCGCCGCTGCCGGCGATGATGTTTCCCCCATTACTATTCAAGTCAGCGTTTAGTACTACGGCTCCTGCTACATCACCGGCCGTATCTGACGTATCCGACCAAAAGGTCATATTTAGTTTACCAGCCGTACTGGAAATAGGCGCATTAACCGTAACATTTCTCTGAGCTTTAAGGGTCAGAGTCGCTTCTCCTCCGGCGGTTTTTTCTATAGCGGAGGCCACTGTAATATCAGCTACTTTGTTCTTATCAGTAGCTTCAATAGAAACACTGGTACCGTTATTTAAAGAAGCCGCCACACTGCTGGCTAACACCTCACTAGTTGTAGAAGCATTATCAGCATTGTTATAAGTCCCCGTCCAAGCAGACCCTGTAGTGCCAATTTTAACATTCAGGGGATCCAATGACCAGGTACCGCCCAGCCCCTGTTCGGAAGATGCATTAATGGTAGCATCTTTATCCACGTAGAGATAATCCCCGGATGTTTCGATGGTACCGCCGGTGGCTGTGCCTGTAGCCTTAGCCATGAGCTGAGCACCCTTGTTCACATTGGTATATAAGCCTTTGACAGTAATGTTGCCCCCCGTTGTATTTGCTTCTGCTGCACTGGCATCCATGGTACCGCCTGCATTAACGATACCCTGGCTGCCGCCCTCCAGAACAATTTCGCCTTTATTGTTTTTCAAGGAATGAGCCTGGATAATTCCTGTATTGGCAACTACGGTATTTACAACAGTTGCCGCATCAGCAGCCTTCAATACTACATATCCGCCATCTGCTTTGATGTTCCCGCTGTTCACTGCGGCAGCATTAACGGCTGCTTCATCAACGGACAGATTAATCTTGCCGGTACCATCCGTAGATAAGGTAAAAGCGTTGCCCCCTGCCAAAGCCACGGAACCCTTGGGTGCAACAATATTTCCCTCGTTAGAAACATTATTGGCTAAAAAGGCCACATAGCCGCCCTCCGTCACATTAATGTTTCCTTGGTTAATAACTTTCGCGTCCGAGCTGCCGGTGAAATTATATTTTCCGGCCATAAAATTAGCATCTGTTATATTCTTGGTAGACGCGACGATGCCGCCTACGTTGACCGAAGCGCCCCGGGCAAACATAACACCATTAGGGTTAATCAGGAAGACTTTGCCGTTGGCGTTCAGAGAACCGTAAATAGACGACGGATTGTTTCCCGTTACTCTGTTAAGGGCAACAGAATCAGCATTAGGCTGATGATAATTCACCGTCTCGTTTTTAGCAATATTATAGGAATTCCAGTTCATGCCCATGTTCTGGGTGGTCTGGTTAATATTCATTGTATTGCCATTTTGGGCAATGGTGCCGTTGCCTGCAGTTACCTGTCCGTTCTGAGGCAGAGCCAAAGCTGTGCTTGACAATGCCACACTCAAAATAGCCAGTATAACCTGCTTCTTTAAAATTTCCTGTTTGTGTTTTCTCATTTTTCCCACGTCCCAATTCTCCCCTAAACTAATACTTACATAACTTTTACTTTTAGATATTAATTGCTGAACTTATATTTTTCCACTCCTATTTTACTCTTTTAATTTTTCCTAATCAATACAAACTTTCAAATATATTTATTTAACTTAGATTAAGGTTTGACAGTAGGAAATTCCTGTTTTTACAAAAAAAATAGTCGGAACCACATGGTCCCGACTATTTTTTTTATTTAGCATAATCAATTGCTCTAGTCTCACGGACGATGACAACTTTAATCTGTCCGGGATATTCCATTTCTTCTTCGATTTTCTTAGCCACATCGTGAGCCAGGATAATTGAAGTGTCGTCATCCACCTTATCAGGTTTAACCATGATACGGATTTCGCGACCTGCTTGCACTGCGTAGCATTTCTCAACGCCATCAAATGATTCGGCAATCTCTTCCAATCGAGTTAACCGTTTTAAGTAAGTTTCCAGTGTTTCACGACGGGCACCGGGCCTTGCAGCTGAAATTGCATCGGCTGCTGCTACCAGCACTGCTTCCACACTGTTTGGTTCCACATCCCCATGATGGGACATGATGGAGTTAATAACCACTTCCGGTTCACGGTAACGTTTGGCGACTTCTGCGCCTAAATCAACGTGAGAGCCTTCCACCTCGTGATCAACTGCTTTGCCAATATCGTGCAAGAGTCCTGCCCGCTTGGCCATTTCCACATCCACGCCTAATTCGGCAGCCATAAGACCGGCCAAATGAGCTACTTCCACAGAATGCTTCAAAGCATTTTGACCATAACTGGTTCTGTAACACAAACGCCCTAGAATCTTAACTATCTCAGGTGGTAACCCATGGACACCGGTCTCAAACATAGCTTGTTCTCCGGCTTCTTTAATCTTCAAATCGATTTCTCTCTGAGCCTTTTCCACCATTTCCTCAATACGAGCCGGGTGAATACGACCATCGTTAATCAATTTTTCTAATGCCATGCGGGCTATTTCCCTGCGAACCGGATCAAAGCCGGAAATAATAACGGCCTCCGGAGTATCATCAATAATCAAATCTATACCTGTTAAGGTTTCTAAAGTGCGAATATTACGGCCTTCACGGCCAATAATACGCCCTTTCATTTCATCATTAGGTAACGCTACAACAGAAACAGTTGTTTCAGTCACATGATCTGCTGCACATCTTTGAATTGCTATGGAAATAATTTCCTTAGCCTTCGCATCGGCAGTATCCCTTGCTTCTTGCTCTAAATCCTTTATTAGCTTGGCTGTATCATGCTTTACTTCTGTTTTTACATTATCCAACAATTCTTTCTTTGCTTCATCCGTGGTTAAACCGGAAACTCTTTCCAATTCCACCATTTGCTTTGCATACAGGGCATCCATATTTTCTTGAGATTCCCGTAGTTTATTACTTTGTTCTATGAGTTTTTCTTCTTTTTTCTCATAGGAATCCAGCTTTTTATCTACGTTTTCTTCTTTTTGTACTATACGACGCTCAGCTTTAGCAATCTCTGCTCGTCTATCCCTGTTTTCTTTCTCCATTTCACTGCGCTGCCGGTGAATATCTTCTTTGGCTTCAACCTGCATTTCTTTGGCCTTAGCAACACCGGCTTTTTCGGCTTCTTGCAGAATCTGCACCGCTCTTTCTTCGGCGGCACCGATTTTTCCTTCAGCAATATGCTTGCGCACTAAATAGCCAACTATGCAACCAAGTGCACAGAGGGCTATACATATACCAATTGTTGTTGTATCTATAATTTCTCACCTCCCGCTTACATGATTTTTTTCAGTTTTTAAAATTTGTTTAAATATTTACAATCTCATACTAAATGAGGCAACCTAGGGTCGCCTCATCGTTTCAATTAACACGATTGGATATGAACATTTTATAGTATTTTAAACAATGTGTCAACTTTTCCTACAATATATGTACAAAATCCGTGTTTTATCGTGCTTTTTCCAGCATGAAACTAATGATTTCTGTGCCAAAACCACGGCTTGCCAACCCTCTGGCTAAAGCCCTAATAATTTTTTCCTTGTCTGCTCCATATTTTTTTTTAAATTTCGGCATGCTACTTTCTGTATACGCTTCTGCCCGTTTTACTTCTTCCTGATAAGATAATTGTTGAACCAGGCCGGCAACAAGATCTGACTTAACTTTTTTCTTTAATAGAGTCATGCGTAAATGTTGGCGTCCGTAAAATTTCTTGCTCAGCCAGTATTCGTATACCCGTTGTCCGTATCTTTCTTCATCAATAAAATTAAATTCCAGAAGTTTGGCAATTACTTGTGGGATAATAGTAGAGGGGCAGCTGCGTTCACGCAGCTTCCCCTCCATTTCCTGTACGCTGTATTCACGAACGGATAATCTATCCAGGGCGAAATTATAAGCTTCCTCATAATCTTCTAAAAGCTTTTTACTCTTTCTCACCATCTGTCGTGCCTTTCTTCGGTTCCGGTATTGCCGGGGCAGCTTCTCCCTGGGCTGCGTCAGCTTTAGGCAAAGCTATTTCTCTGATTTTGGCTTCTACTTCGGCAGCAATATCCGGATGCTCTTTCAAAAACGCCTTAGCATTCTCCCGACCCTGTCCGATTCTTTCATCCTTATAGGAATACCAGGAACCGCTTTTATCAAGGATATTATACTCAGCGCCTAAATCAACCAGGCAGCCTTCGTTAGAAATTCCCTGCCCGTACATAATATCGAATTCTGCTTGTTTAAAGGGTGGCGCAACCTTATTCTTTACTACTTTGACCCTTGTTCTGTTACCAATCATATCATTACCGTTTTTCAAGGTTTCGATTCTGCGCACATCCAGACGGATAGTGGAATAAAACTTCAGGGCACGGCCACCGGTAGTAACTTCCGGGTTTCCGAACATAATACCAACTTTTTCTCTAATCTGATTAATAAAAACCGTGGATGTTTTTGATTTAGAAATAATACCGGTTAATTTACGCAAAGCCTGGCTCATCAGGCGAGCCTGCAGGCCTACGTGCGAATCGCCCATTTCTCCTTCAATTTCTGCCTTGGGTACCAAAGCAGCCACTGAGTCGATAACCACAATATCAATGGCACCGCTACGCACCAAAGCATCGCAAATTTCCAGGGCCTGCTCCCCTGTGTCAGGCTGGGAGATGAGCAAATCATCTACGTCCACCCCTAAATGCTTAGCATATTCAGGGTCCAAAGCATGCTCTGCATCAATAAATGCCGCATAGCCGCCGGCCTTCTGAGCTTGAGCAATCATATGCAAAGCAACAGTAGTTTTACCGGAAGACTCAGGTCCGTATATTTCTATAACACGACCACGGGGAATACCGCCTACGCCTAACGCAATATCCAAAGATAACGCTCCTGTGGGAATTGTTTCTACATTCATCTTGGCACCGGCTTCCCCTAAGCGCATGATGGAACCCTTGCCAAAATCTTTTTCAATTTGATGCACTGCTGCGTCGAGAGCCTTTGTCTTATCTGTGTCCATGCTAATTTCCTCCGTATTTTATTTGTGTTTTTACTACATTCTTATTTTACAAACATTTGTTCGCGAAGTCAAGAGGAAATTTTATAACATTTTATTTAAGTTTGCCATTTCAATGGCAGTTGCTGCTGCATCGGAACCTTTATTGCCCGCCTTAGTTCCCGCTCTTTCCACAGCCTGTTCAATATTTTCCGTGGTAACCACGCCGAAAGCACAAGGCACTCCGGTTTCCATATTAACCAGAGCAACTCCCTTGGAAACCTCGCTGCAGACATAATCATAGTGAGAAGTAGCACCGCGAATCACTGCCCCCAGGCAAATGATGGCATCAAATTCCTTGCTGAGAGCCATTTTCTTGGCCACGGTAGGAATCTCAAACGCACCCGGCACCCAAGCCACCGTAATATCATCGCTTTTAGCTCCGTGTCTGAGCAAAGTATCCTCAGCACCGCTTAACAGTTTACTAGTAATGAACTCATTGAATCTTGCCACTACAATGCCTACTTTCAGACCTTCAGCTAATAATTTGCCTTCTAAAATTCTCATTTTAAATCCTCGCTCTCGTTTAGTTTGTGACCCATACGTTTTTCTTTGGTTAATAGATATTTATGATTGTAGCAATTATCTTGAATGATAATCGGCACAGTGTCAGTAATAGTAATGCCGTACCCGGAAAGACCGGCTCGTTTAGCCGGATTGTTAGTCAGTAAGCGGATGCTGGTTAATCCCAAGTCCGCTAATATCTGAGCACCAATACCATAGTCTCTCAAATCCGGGGCAAAGCCCAGTTTAATATTGGCATCAACAGTATCCAGTCCCTGGTCTTGGAGCTCGTAGGCTCTCAATTTATTAGCCAGTCCTATGCCCCGGCCTTCCTGACGCATATAAAGAACTACGCCGCAGCCTTCTTTTTCAATCATGCGTAAGGCCGTAGCCAGCTGATCACCGCAGTCGCAGCGAAGGGAACCGAAAGCATCTCCTGTCAGGCACTCGGAGTGAACTCTGACTAGGACATTCTTCTTCCCGTCCACATCGCCCTTCACCAAGGCCACATGGCATTTGTCATCCAAATCATTTGTGTAGCCAATAGCCCTAAAATTACCATATTTGGAAGGCAGGGCGGCATTGGCTATTCTATGTACCATTTTCTCAGTTTTCTTGCGATAAGCAACCAAAGAAGCTACAGTAATGAAGGACAGTTTGTACTTCTTGGCAAATTCGATAAGTTCCGTAGTACGCATCATGGTGCCGTCGGCACTCATGATTTCGCAGCAGATACCCACAGGTTTCAGTCCTGCTAATTTACATAAATCGGTAGTTGTCTCCGTGTGGCCTGTTCTGCGGAGCACACCGCCTTTGCGGCTGCGCAACGGAAATACGTGACCCGGTCTTCTGAAATCAGTAGGCGTGGCATCAGCTTCTGTACACTTTTTAATAGTAAAAGCTCTCTCTACGGCAGAAATGCCTGTAGTAGTATCTTTGTGGTCAATGGACACAGTGAAAGCTGTTTCATGATTGTCCGTATTATTGGCAACCATAGGTTCTAATTGCAGGCGGTCCACTATTTCACCATCGCAGGGCATACAGATTAAGCCTTTGGCATGAGTTGCCATAAAGTTAATGGCCTCTGTGTCAACAAATTCGGCAGCCATAATCAGGTCCCCTTCGTTCTCCCTATCCTCATCATCTGTCACCAGCACCATTTTCCCTGCCTTAATATCAGCAATGGCTTGTTCCACTGTACTAAATTTAAATTTATCTTCCATGCTTTCCTCCTATATAAAACCATTTTCTAAAAGAGCTTTTTTAGTCAAAGAGTCCTTGGTAACTTTCCCCGGGTTTTGCAGCATTTTTTCCACATACATGCCTATAATATCGGTTTCCAAATTGACCTTGTCCCCAATATGCTTAAATCCCAAAGTAGTATCCTCTACCGTAAGCGGTATCAAGGACACGGAAAAACTTGTGGGTGTAACTTCCGTAACCGTAAGGCTGATACCATCAATGGCAATAGAACCTTTGACGATAATATATCTTAGTAATTCAACAGGCGTCTTTATGGTAATCACTCTGGCAATACCTTCCGGCCTAACTTTGCTGATAGTCCCTACACCGTCTACATGACCACTGACAATATGTCCGTCCAAGCCATCTGTTAAACGCAAGGTTCTCTCCAGATTAACTCTGTCACCTTTTTGCAAGGTTCCCACGGTAGTTCTCCGTCCTGTTTCCGGCATAACATCCACCGTAAACTGCCGGGCGGAAAATGCCGTCACCGTCAGGCAGGCGCCATTTACTGCCACGCTTTCCCCTCTTTTTAAAAGTGGGGGGATTTTTTCAGCGCTTATGGTCAGCCTGTAGGAATCCTGTTCTTTCTTCAGGCTCTCTACTTTACCAAGTTCAGCAATCAATCCCGTGAACATGGCCGCAACTCCTTCCCTATTCTGCCGGTAACCATAATATCTCTGTCAAAAGTCTTAACCTCCTGATGATGCAGAACATAGCCGGCGGAAATAACGCTCTTGCCTTTGCCACCCACCGGTGAAATATTGTTGCTTCCCCCAATAAGCTTAGGTGCAATAAAAGCATAAACTCTTTGTACCAATCCTGCATCGAAGAAAGAACCGTGTACAGCACTGCCGCCTTCTACCAGGACGCTGGTAATATTTTGTTTGCCTAGGGCACTTAAAAGATATTTCAGATCAGGCTCCCCCTCCTGCAAAGGAACCTGAATAACCTTCACACCCGGTTTGGAAGTAAAGGCTGCCACCTTCTTAGCGGACACATCCTTGCCTGCCACAATAATAGTAGGAGCTTTCCCATCATTAACCAGTTTGCAGGTTCTGGGAATCTCTAAATTGCTGTCCAAAACGATTCTGATAGGGTTATTGCCGTCTACCAAACGACAGGTAAGTTCAGGGTCATCTACCAAAACTGTCCGTTTCCCCACCAAGATGGCATCGTATTCGTGACGCAGCAAATGCCCATACGCCCTTGCTGTCTCACCGGTAATCCATTTGGCATCGCCTGTATAGGTAGCCAGTTTCCCGTCCAAGGTCATAGCGTATTTCATTGCCACAAAAGGCAATCCGCTAATCATCCAGTGGATAAAAATTTCATTTTGCATATAGGCTTCTTCAGCCATCAGTCCCTGTTCTACTTCGATGCCGGCTGCTCTCATGCGGGCAACGCCCTTGCCGGAAACTTTCGGATTGGGATCATTGGCAGCAATGACTACTCTTTTAACTCCTGCGGAAATCAACGCATCGCAGCAGGGTCCTGTTTTGCCCGTATGAGCGCAGGGTTCCAGTGTTACATAGACAGTAGCATCCCTGGCTTTTTCCTGAGCCTGAGCCAAAGCGTTAACTTCTGCATGGGCTTCTCCTGCCTTATGATGATAACCTTTGCCTACCACATGGCCGGTTCCATCCACAATAACACAGCCAACGATGGGATTGGGGCTAGTATAGCCTCTTCCTTCTTCTGCTAAGTTTAAGGCCATTTGCATATACTCTTTGTCTGTCAAAACAATCACCTCGTTTGTAATATAAAAAACCGTGCCAATCCAGGGGAAAGGCACGGCAAATAAACAATACGCCATTATGTCTTTTTTCATCCAGACTATACTGTCGGTGCCGGAATTACACCGGTTCATGCTTTTCAGCTCGCGGACTTTACCGCCGGTAGGGAATTGCACCCTGCCCCAAAGACTAAAACTCTCATATTCAATTTACAAGATTTATTATAGCACATATGAGCCATATTGCAAGTTATCGGAAAATATCCTTCAAGAGCTAGAACATCTGGGTTTTTGTCCCTGTTGCTTTATTTGTTAAATAAATATTTCCCAGCTGAAGCTTCCCATTATCAATGGAAAACAAAGGAGTAGTAATGTCTCCTGCTTTGGACTCAATAAGTACATCGCTAAATACCAGTTTTTTGTATTGATTACTGAAAGATGCACTGATTTTATCAAATTTCAAAATCGTATAACTGCCCGGTCCCGAATAGAAACTTCCATAAGTAAGAGTAGATTTGTTATCTCCGTTACAAGACATGGCTAAATCCAGTTCTATTGCGCATCTGATTAAAGCAGACTTGGCAGCTATTTCACTGCGTAAAGCATGACCTTTTACATAGACATCATATGCTTTGGTGTCCAGGTTGAAACTTCCGTAGGCATCGCAATTGCCACCATAAACATCGGCGAAGACATTATTGGCGGTTATGAGACCGTCCTGATAACGGAAATCTCCCTTAAGATTGGTAAAATGCAAAGCCGGAATGTTCAGTTCATGCATAGCTAGCTTGCCGGTAATCAACGGATCCGGCAATTGTCCCGTAATATGAGCCCCTGCCGTTACTTTATCCTTAATATTTAAACCTGTACCCAAGCTGGAAGGATTCAGTTCTTTAATGCCCAGATTCAGGTTATAGGTAGCAATAACCGGCTTTAAGTCTATGGAGCCATGCAAACCTACCCCGTCTCCGATAAGAGAACCTCCAAAACGTCCTGTGGTAAATTCAATGTCAATTTTATCGTCGCTGTCGTAATGAATGGTAGTATTAACATTATTAAGAATAAATTCCCTCTGATGTTTGGTACTGGTAGCCGTCAGCTTACAGTCAACCAGTTTTAAAATCATGTCGGTATCTTTTAACCGTACATTAAACGGCTCTTTGGTTTTATCTTTCTTTTTGTTGGTGGGAAGTTTTTTCTCGGGGACACGTTCTGCAGCTCTGATACCCACAATATGCATTTTTTCGTTGAATTTTAGGTCAAGGACGGCATTATCAAGTTCGGCATAGGTAATAGTTCCTATAGACATATGATTGGTAACCACATCCCAAATTCTTACTTTAAAACTACCATTGGGAATAACAGCAACCGGTTTGCCTCTTTGATCAACCCATTTAAGATTTTCAAAGGTAACGGCACCTTTTATATTGGCACTGATACGGTCGACAGTTACTGTCCCTCTGACAAAATTCTGGTCTGCCATAGTCCGATTGAAAATTTCCGCACAATGGATGGTAGCCAAATAAGCCAACCACCAAAAAATAATGCTCCCGGCAATCAGCAAAAAAGCAATAAATATAATTTTCTTGGTATGATTGTGCCAAATATTTTTAATAAAAGAAAACATGTTAATTCCTCTGTTCTTCACTTACCTGCTAAAGACTTTTTGCCCCGGCCCGATGCAAGGTTTTAACGGCATCACTAATATCTGCCGCGCCAAACACATAAGAACCCGCCACCAAAACATCAGCTCCGGCCGCCACTACTTCTTGGGCTGTTTTTTCATTGATGCCCCCGTCAACCTGAATATGGATAGGGTGGCTTTGATCTGTAACCATTTTCTTTAATTTGGCTATTTTCCCTACGGAAGTCGGAATGAACTTCTGACCGCTGAAGCCTGGATTAACAGACATAATCAGAACCATGTCGACGTAGGGCAAAATTTCTTCCAGGGTCGATAAAGAGGTAGCGGGATTCAAGGCAACACCGGCCTTAATACCATGACTGTGAATCTGTTCAATAACTCTATGGAGATGTTTAGTGGCTTCTACATGAACCACAATCATATCTGCTCCGGCCTTGGCAAAAGGCTCAATATAGGTTTCAGGGTGCTCTACCATTAAATGACAGTCAAAAAACAGCTTGGTTGCCGGTCGCAAACATTGAACAACCGGTGCCCCAAAAGTTAGATTAGGCACAAAATTTCCGTCCATAACGTCAATATGTACCCATTCGGCACCTGCTTTCTCTATTCTCTGAACTTCCTCTCCTAACTGAGAAAAATCTGCGGATAATATAGACGGCGCAATAATAGTCATTTTTTTAGGTTCCTTTCCTTTTTCGTGGCTAATTCTTTAAACATAGTTGTATAAGAAGCATACCGGGAAGGTGCGATTTCTCCAATCTCCAAAGCTGCTTTCACTGCACAGCCCGGTTCATGGATATGAGTACATCCTGTAAATTTGCATTGTCCTGCCAAAGCAGCTATCTCCCTAAATCCCCTATCCAGGGAAGACATTTCCATTTCTTCAAGGTTAATATTGCCAAAACCCGGCGTATCAGCAATAAAGCCTTTACCCCAAGGCAACAGCTGGGCAAATTTTGTGGTGTGTCTGCCTCTGCCTATTTTTTTGCTAACATGGCCGGTATCCAAATGCAGGCTCTCATCCAGACAATTTAACAAGGTGGATTTTCCTACCCCGCTGGGGCCGGCAAAAACAGCAACTTTCCCCTCAATGGCCCGGTGCAAAGCTTCTATGCCATCCCGGCTGATTGTGCTGACAGGTATAACCAAATAACCAAGATTCCCGTAAATTCCGACTAAATCAATCACCGCCTGAGCCGAGGCCAAGTCTTTTTTATTCAAAACAATCACAGCGGGAATTTTAGCAGTCTCTGTCAAAGCTAAAAGCTTGTCCATAAGCAGGTTATTAAAGTCGGGATCAGCAAAGGCAAATGTAACTGCTGCCACATCCACATTAGCCATAAGAGGTCTTTGCAGGAAGTTTTTTCTAGGCAGAATAGCCGTAATCATACCTTCCGTGCCGAATCCGGCAAACTCCACAAAATCACCGGTAACCAGACTAAAACGTTCCTGCTTGAGCTTGCCTTTTACTTTGCAGGTGAAAATTTCCTGTTCTTTAGTTTCGACATAATAGTAGCCGTTATAGTTTTTGATTATACGTCCTACTGAATTTATCAAAGCTTTCTTTCCTCCACTAATTTTCCATTCACATAAAACTCTACACTGGTATTTCCTTTAACTTCTACCGTGCGGCGGATGGCGGTGCCTCCGGCCAGGGTTCCTTCATAAACAATGCCTGTGGCATTTTCGTTAGAAGAAATAATTTTAACATTATTCCCCGGTTTGTTGCCGGGCACTACAAACATAACTGTCTTTTGTACAGTTCCGCTTGCTGCGGTTCCTGCCGGATTGGAAGGAGAATTGGTATCCGGCTTTTTCTTGTCTGTTTCCTGTTTGTCACCTGATGACACATCAATATTAACAGCTGTGCCTTTTTCCAATATTTCTCCTGCATACTGGCTGAATTTTAGAATAGTTCCGGCTTTTTTCTTGTCAGTCACCTTATTAACTTTGCCTAATGTCAAGCCTGCAGCTGCTAATTTTTGTTTTCCTTCTTCCAAACTTAATCCATCCAAATCTGGCATTGGCGTTTGCCCTGAACTGATATTGACTATCAAATCAACTTTTGTTCCCAGGTCAACTTTTGTATCAGGAGCTATGCTCTGTTCCAGAACGGTTCCTTCTCCTGCCCCTTGACTGTATTTAACCTTAACATTCCCTACCGCAAGCTTCGCCCCTTTGATTTTTGCCGTAGCCTCCCCAAGAGTTAGCTTACGCACATCCGGTACCATACCCGGCTCTACGCCCTTGCTGATAACCAGGAGGATTTGCCGGCCTTCCTTAACTCTGGACCCGGCCACAGGCGACTGCTTACATACTTGACCGGGAGTGATTTTAGCATTGTATTCCTCTGCCAGAGTATAGGTTAATTTTGCATTTTTGAGGACGGCCTCTGCCTCGACTATTGTCTTGCCTGTTAAGTCTGGTACAACAATGGGATTGCTGGAATAGCCCAGCATAGCATAAATAGCCCCCGCCAAAATAATAATCGCTGCCACAAAAGCTGCCGAAAGTTTTTTATTACTGACTTTATGTTTAGGCAGCTCCTGCTCCTGCATATATTCCGGCTTTTTCGCAGTAGCAAAACTATCTAACATATCCGTTTTATTAATAACCATGGTTGCATCGCTAACACTGTTGCCCTCATTATTTCCTTGGTTGGCAAAAGGGGCGCTGCCATTAGCTATTTGATTATCTTCGCCGCTATAGAGCAATTCCTCAGCATGGCGCAAATCTTCTAGCAGCACCTGAGCACTCTTATACCGTAAGGCCGGATTTTTTGCCAGGGCCTTGGTGATAATATCATCCAAAAATATCGGTATGTCCTGATCCACTTTACGAGCACTGGGAGTAGGAGACTGAACATGCTTGCTTAAAACTTCTGCCGGAGTATCACCGTCAAAAGGCAATATACCTGTAAGCATCTCATAGAAAACCACACCTAAAGAATATAAATCAGACTGCGGGGTTACAGTATACCCTGCTGCCTGCTCAGGGGACAAATAATACACAGAACCCATCACGTCTTCTTTGCCTGTACTGTTATAAGGCTGGTCCACTGCTCTGGCAATGCCAAAATCGGTAATCTTTGCGGTACCTTTTGTATCGATAAGAATGTTCTGACTCTTTACATCGCAGTGAATCAGCCCATGAGAATGAGCCTGATTTAAAGCAGAAGCAATGCCTGAAGCGTATTTAACGGCAGTCTTATAATCCAGAGGACCATTTTCCCGAATAATTTCTTTTAAAGTTTTTCCTACCACATATTCCATAACAATATAGTAAATCTCATGTTCTGTTCCTACATCAAAAATATTGACTATATTCGGATGGTTCAGACCTGCAGCAGAACAAGCTTCCCTTTTGAATCTTTCGATAAAATTTCTGTTCTGTATATATTGATCACGCAGTATTTTAATGCCTACATCCCTGTGCAGCAATGTATCATAGCCATGAAACACCTCAGCCATACCGCCGCCGCCCACCTTATCAATTATCTCATAGCGGTTGTTGAGAACTATTCTTTCATTCATCTTGTTTCCTCCAAAGCAATAATAATAAAGGAAATATTATCTTCTCCCCCGGCTTTAAGAGCCATATCCATTAATTCATCGGCTATCTTGTTTAAATCATTATTCTTTAGGAGAGGCTCCATTTTTTCTTTAGACACCATATTGGATAGGCCATCAGAACAGAGCAGAAGTTTTTGTACTCCTGTTAAAAGGAATTCAAAAGTATCCACCTGAACAGTCGGTTCAGCTCCCACTGCCCGCAGAATCATATGCTTTTGGTCACTTTCTTCTGCTTCCCGTGGTGTCAGTTGCTTTTGTCTGACCATTTCTGCCACATAGCTATGGTCGCTGGACATCTGCTTTAACGTTCCTTCTTGGAGCAAATAAATACGACTGTCACCCACATGTGCCACAAAAGCCTTTTCGCCATTTTTAATATAAACTGCCGTCAATGTTGTTCCCATGCCTTTTTTATCAGGTTGCTGGTCTGCCATCTTCCAAATTGCGCCATTGATTTTTTCTATTTTATTACGTAAGTCTTGCAGAATTTCTTCATCCGGCTGGTCAGTCAGTGATAGCTTCTGCAACCTTCTCACTGCTTCAAAGCTAGCTATTTCGCCGGCTTCTGAACCTCCCATACCATCCGCAATGGCAAACAAGTCCGGTATTCTCACCAAGACACTGTCTTCATTATTTTTACGTACCAAACCTCGATTTGTTCTACTAACCGCTAACAAGGTTCTTCCTCCTTTAGTGTACTGGCTCTTAATTGTCCGCAGGCCGCATTAATATCCTTACCCATTTCTTTCCGCAATGTCACATTGATTTTACGTGCTTTCAGCGTTTGAAAAAAATCATCTATGGCTTGCTGCTTAGGACGGACGAAGCCTTTTTCCGGCACGGGATTGGCCGGAATTAAATTTACCACGCAATTCCTATGTTGTAAAGTATCTGCCAAAGTTTGGGCATCTGCTTTGCTGTCATTGATGCCTGCCAGCAAAATATATTCATACATTACCTGTCGGCCGTTTACCTGTTCATAGGCATCCGCTGCCTCAATCACTTTTAAATAATTATATGTTTTATTAATGGGCATGAGCTTAGTTCTCAGACCATCAGAAGCAGCATGCAGGGAAACAGCCAGATTAATGGTGCGTCCGGCTGCAGCCAGCTGGGAAATACCGGGAATAATCCCACAGGTAGAAATCGTCATGTTGCGGTAGCCTATACACTGCCCATAATCACTGTGCAGGATATCCAAAGCGTGGAGCACATTGTCCAGGTTCAGCATAGGTTCCCCGCTGCCCATAACAACCACTCTGCTAACTCTGGCTCCTTTGACCTGTAACAATCGCTGAAAATAATAAACCTGAGCCAGGATTTCCCCTGCTGTCAGATTTCTCTCAAAGCCGGAAATGCCGCTGGCACAAAAAGCACAGTTCATATTGCAGCCCACTTGAGAAGACAAGCACACACTATAACCGTAATCATGGTGCATAACAACTGTTTCCACGCTGGCCTTGTCGGAAAATTCCAGAAGGACTTTCTTAGTCAGCCCATCACCGGAAGACAGTTCTCTGGCTACCTGCACTGTCCCGGAACCTAGGTCGAAATGCTCTCCCAGCAGTTCCCTGTCAGCCTTGGACAAATTGGTCATTTCTGCAAAAGAAGTGACTCCCTGTTCATAAAGCCAACGAAACACCTGCAAAGCTCTGTATTTTTTTATACCAAACTCTGAAAAAGCCTCTTGGAGTTCTTCAAGATTCATACCAAAAATTTCTTTTTTACTCATTTATACCTCTATTTTATTCGTTCAAACAATGCCAGATAAAAACCATCAATATTATCTTTTTGCGGCAAAAGCTGCAGTTCCGTGCTTTTCTCTCCTGTTAGGGGATGGAGAAATTCCACGGCTTTAAAATCCGGATGGGTTTTCAAAAAATCTGCTGCCACTCTGGTATTTTCATCTCTTTCCAAAGTACAGGTACTGTAAAGCAGCCGGCCGCCTATTTTCACATAGGAAGCTCCTACTGCCAGAATTTTCTTTTGGAGAAAAGGAAACTTGCTTAAGTCTTTTTCCTTTTTCGTCCATCTGGCTTCCGCTCTTCTCCCCAAAACCCCTAATCCGCTGCAAGGTGCATCAACCAGCACTTTATCTGCCTTACCCAACCACTCAGACCTGGGTTGGGAAGCATCCTGCAATTCTGTCTGAATAATATTAATATGCAGTCGCTTGGCATTTTCCTGAACAAGCTGCAATTTATGTTCGTAAATGTCCGTAGCAATAATCCTACCCTTGTTACCCATTTTCTGAGCCAAATGAGTTGTTTTCCCGCCGGGAGCACTGCACAAATCAAAAACAGTTTCTCCTGCTTGGGGATTTAAAACATCAGCTACCAGCATAGAACTTTCATCTTGGATATAAATATACCGGCCAAATTTCTCCATAAGTTCTTGTAAAGAAGTTAATTTATCACAAATTAGCCCATCCTTACTCCATAGGGAAGGGTGCACCTCTATTCCTGCCTTAGCAAGCTGTGCAGACAGGGCCTCCCGAGAAATCAGTAAAGTGTTAACTCGCATGGTTAAACTTGCCGTCTTATTGTCATACTCACAAAGCTTAATGGCATCTTCCCTACCGAAACGATACCGCCATCTTTGCACCAGCCATTCAGGGTGCATATAGGTTAAGGAAATATGCAGGGGCTCATTTTCTTCCATGGAAGGAAAGCTCAAACTTTCCCTATTGCGAAGCATACCCCGTAATACACCATTAACAAATTTAACCATTCCTTCGTGGCCGAATTTCTTGGCCAATTCCGCGGCTTCGTTGCAGGCAGCAGAAGGAGGAATCTTCGTTAAATAAAATATCTGATATACAGACATCCGCAAAATATTCAACATAATAGGTGCTACTTTGCGTAAGGGCCTATTGATGCTTTTTGTCAGAAGCCAATCTATGGTACCTTTGGCTTTGACGGTTCCATAAACCAGCTCTGTGGTCAGAGCCTTGTCCCTTTTGTCCATGGGACTGCCACTCAAAGCTTTACTCAAAGCCAGATTGGCATAGGCCCCTTCTATAAATATACTATTTAAAATTAATAACGCCCCCAAACGGGGATTATTGGTTTGGCTGATCATGTTTTCCCTCATAACTCTCAGGATTGGTTAAAAATGTTTTAATGGCATCTTCCACTTTACCCATATCTGCCCTAGTATTAAAACATGGTCCATTGGGTCGTTCATTTAAAACTCCTAAAACAGGCAAAGGGAAAACATCTTGGATCCCGCTGGTCAAATCATTTTCGCAGGCCACGGCCACGATAGCCTTTGGCCTAGCCTGTCGTACCGCCTGCCTGGCCAGAGTTCCCCCTGTGGAAATAACCACATGGAGACCGTATTTATGTGCCAAGCCCAGCAGTGAACCTACACCGCAGCCCCCACACTGATGACAATTATTAATATTTCTGGTTACTTTATGGACACATGTATCCAGTTGAATGCAATGAGGTGTAAGAATTAAAATTCTCTCAGGGGGCACTTTAATATGCTGCTTAAGAACCAAATTATTGTTTACTTCAATGAAAGACTGCTCTATTTTTTCTTTGGGAATATTAACCATACGCCCCAGGAAAACTGCCGGAGGACACAAGAAATTAATCACATGCCAAGCCCACCGGTAAAAGAAATGCAGTGTTGGTATTCCCAAAATGGCCAAAACTATACCCAGTACCCCGGCCGCCAACCCGGCAATCAGGAAAACAATTCCCACACCTAAAAGCTTGGGCAAAACAGGACTGATTTCTGCCAGACCCGGACGCATAATCTGCCACAGTCCATAACAAACCACTCCTGCCATAAAAATCGCCACAGAAACCAAGGCAATAAATATTCTTTTTTTCGGTCTTAACACTACTATATTTTCCAATTAGTTTCCTCTTCTTGTATGAAACACTGCTCTAGTACAATACTATACGTTTTCTCGCTTTAAGTTTTTACCCTAATATATCCCCAGCCTTTACATGCTTGCCATTAACAAACACATTGGCGGCCATATGATTCTTGCCTTCCGGCTGAACTTCTTCCAGTTGCAAAAATCCCTTGCCTGTGGCAATTACCAGATTGTGCTTGTCCGCCGCCACCACCGTACCCGGTGCTTTCCGGGGCCAGTTGCCTGCTGCGACTTTACTTAACCAGATTTTTAAAATTTTACCATTAGGCAGAGCAGTATAGGAACCCGGCCAAGGATTAAAGGCCCTGATCTGATTGTGTAAAGCCTGAGCGCTTTTTTCCCATTGGAGCTTTTCCATTTCTCTGGTAATTAAAGAAGCGAAAGTAACTTCAGCCTCATTTTGCTTAACAGGATGAACATTGCCTGCTGCTATATCCCCAATAACTTCTAGCAAAACCTGAGCTCCCTTTTCTTTCAAAATATCGTGGAGCTCGCCCTGAGTCATTTCGGGGGCAATAGGCACTTCCGCGGCTTTTAACATGTCACCGGTGTCCATACCCTTAGCCATTTGCATTATAGTTACGCCGGCAGTTTTTTCACCCTTTAAAATAGCATAGTGAATAGGCGCGGCACCGCGGTATTTTGGCAAAAGAGAGGCATGTACATTAATACAGCCATATTGCGGCATAGTTAAAATGCTTTCCGGGAGAAACTGGCCGAAGGCTGCCACCACAATCAGCTCCGGTTGCCATGCCTTAATTGCCGCAATAGCTCCCGGGTCTCTGACTTTTTCAGGCTGCAGCACAGGCAAGCCTTGTTCCCCGGCAAAAATTTTCACGGGAGACTCCATGATTTTTTTGCCACGGCCTTTCGGTCTATCCGGCTGTGTTACTACACCTACCACTTCGCAAGAATGGCTCTCTACCAAAGCATTTAAACTAGCTACGGCAAAAACAGGTGTTCCCATAAACACTATTCTCATTTTGGTTCGTCCTTTGCTTTAGGTTGTAAAGAAATTGCCTTGTCAATAAACAAAACACCATTCAAATGGTCTATCTCATGCTGTAATGCTATAGCTAAAAGCCCATCGGCTTTTAGCTTTTTCTCTGCTCCCTTGCGGTCTTGGAAGGCTACGACCACTTCGCCGGCCCGCCTTACCTCTCCTTCGTAATCGGGAACGCTGAGACAGCCCTCTGTGGAAATTATCTCTCCGGAATGCTCTATGATTTCCGGATTAATAAACTCTCTGATGCCTTGATCGTCAAAAGCATCAATAACCAAAAGTCTTTTGGCAATGCCCACCTGCGGTCCTGCCAAACCGCACCCTTCCGCATGATACATAGTTGAAGCCATATTATCTAAAAGCTTGCCTAATTTTTTATCAAAAATCTTGACCTTTTCCGTTGGTTTTCTCAGTATGGGATTACCTGCCACATAAATTTCCATTAAAGCCATTCGTCTAATCTCCTTCATATAATTTTACCCTTTATTATACCATAAATAGGAGAAAAAGGGGCAAATCTCTAGGATTCGCCCCTTTTTCTCACACTACATTAACCGGGTCCACGTCAAAGTAAACGTTGGCCTTGTCTTTAAATTCTGAATTCCAAAGCATATCTTTGACTTTATCTGCTTCTGTTGTCTTAATTATAACGTTAATCCGGAAAATATGATTAACCATAGCTACTATAGCCGGAAATGGTCCCATAATCTGAGATTTCAGGAGTTTTCCTCCTAATTGCTCTGCTTCCAGAAAATTTACCAATTTTTGAGCCGTTTCTAAAGCCTTTTCCTGTTCCTTGTGAAGCACCGTGACTTTTAAAAGTGAGGTGAAGGGCGGATAGCCCAATTCTTGTCGCACTGTCAGTTCGTTCCGGGCAAAGCCCGCATAATCTTGGGAAGCAGCCTGAGCTAAAATAGGATTGCCCGCATCATAGGCCTGAAAAATAACCCTTCCCGGTTTTGCACCCCGACCGGCGCGCCCTGCTGCCTGCGTCAAAAGGGCAAAGGTTCGCTCCCCGCTCCTGTAATCCGGCAAATTCAGCTGAGAATCGGCTGACAAAACCCCCACTAAAGTAACATTGGGAATATCGTGTCCTTTAGCTACCATTTGCGTACCTAAAAGCACATTATATTCACCCTGCACAAAGCTGTCCAGAATCTCTTCATGGGCAAATTTAGCCATGGTAGAATCCTGGT
Organism: Acidaminococcaceae bacterium; assembly: GCA_036788835.1. Taxonomy (GTDB): domain Bacteria; phylum Bacillota; class Negativicutes; order Acidaminococcales; family Acidaminococcaceae; genus JALCSJ01. The sequence goes on along the minus strand of DAIQMR010000003.1, from coordinate 60,694 downwards.
CCATACGAATGGGTCTAATACCATTGCCTAAAGCAGCAATTTCCGCCTCGGCCCTTTCCGTTCCCGTCCCGAAAAATTTTATTCTTTTGCTGTGACAATGGGGACAAACCGTGGGAATAGGTTCTGTATGACCACAGTAGTGGCACTGCATCACATGCTCCTTGGCATGATAAACCAAAGACACGGCACAATTGGGACAGGTTAAGGTAGCTCCGCAGTCCCGGCACATCACAAAAGTAGAAAAACCCCGTCTGTTCAAAAGAACGATAGCCTGTTCCCCTGCTTTGGCCGTTTCCAGCAGAGCGTCTCGAAGCTGCCAGGAAAGAACAGATTTATTACCTTCCTGCAATTCCTTGCGCATGTCCACTACTTCTACCTGAGGCAAGTGTGACCCTGCCATAGGGCGCTTCGTCAAAAGTAAATGCACATAGGTACCTTCCTGTGCTTTATGATAAGATTCCAAATCAGGAGTAGCACTGCCCAGAACCAAAGGTGCCCCATTGAGTTTGGCCCGAAAAGCCCCGATATTTCTGGCATGATAATTAGGCCGCTCATCCTGTTTATAGGTATACTCATGTTCTTCATCAATAATAATCAAGCCAAGATTATGAAAAGGAGAAAAAACAGCAGACCGCACTCCGATTAACACAGATGCGTAATCAGAGCGCATTTTCTGCCAAACATCGGCTCTTTCCCCTGCCGATAGTTTGCTGTGAGCTACGGCGACCTTGTTACCGAACCAGGCTTTAAAACGTTTGACAATCTGGCCTGTTAAAGCAATTTCCGGCACTAAAACCAGAACCTGCTTCCCTTCCCGCAAGGCTTTATCCGCCAGCCGCAAATAAACCTCGGTTTTCCCGCTGCCGGTAATGCCTTGTAACAGAAACGTCTTACTGCTATTTCCCTTTAGGCATTCCGTAACTGAACTAATAGCCTCTTGTTGTTCAGTAGTAAGCTGCAAAACTTCTTTGATTGCGGCTTTATCTTTATAGCTATCCCGAAGAACCCGCTTGGTGCCTTCTTCAATGAAGCCCTTAGCCGCAAGGGTTCGCAAGGTAGGCGCAGACACGTGGTATTCTGTTAATTCAGGGACTGTCATCTCTCCCCGTTCCTGCAAAAAAGCCAAGGCAGCGTTTTGGGCCTTAATCCTTTTATTATTTTCAGCTAAAACCTTTTGCCCTTCGGAAGTTATGGCAAAGGTTCGCACTGTCCTGTTTTTAATTTTATATTTTATTTCATATTCCAGAGCCACGGCCTGCTTTGTAATTAAACCTTTCAAAGCTTCGGCACCCTGGCTTAGTTTCACAATATCTTTCCGCAGCTGAGGCCCTTTCATTTGTAAATAGGTATAAAGCTGTTCTTCCGTTGGATTCAAACTATCATTAAATTCTTCACGGGGCGCATATCTGCCCACTGTGGCAATAGAACCTTTACCGGGAATAAATAGACGTAATGCTTCTGCCAATGAGCACATATAGTACTTTGCTAAATAGTGAGCCGTAGCTAGCATTTCCTCTGTGAACCAAGGCTCCGTGCCCAGCACGTCTGCTATTTCTTTATATTCCAAATTCTCATCTATTTTGTCAGGCGGCTCTACTACGAAACCTTCCAGCAGCTGATGACCGAAAGGTACCACAACACGCCAGCCCTCCTTCAGGAAGTCTAGCTGTGGTGGTACCTTATAAGTGAATTGTTGAAAAATATTTTTTACCGGCAAATTAATGGCTACGTTTAAATATTTCATAAATTCATCTCACGGTTCAACTGGTTATTTCTTTAAAGCTGCTTTCAGGGCATCTACTTTGTCCAAATGTTCCCAGGTCAAATCAATGTCCGTACGGCCAAAGTGACCGTAAGCAGCAGTTTGTTTGTAAATCGGACGTCTTAAATCCAAGCTCTTAATAATGCCGGCCGGTGTCAGAGAGAAATTCTTCTTAACCAGTTTCACGATTTTTTCATCGGGAATTGCTCCTGTACCAAATGTTTCCACGGAAATAGAAACCGGTTGAGCTACCCCAATAGCATAGGCCAATTGGATTTCACATTTATGCGCCAGCCCTGCTGCCACAATATTTTTAGCAACATAGCGAGCGGCATAGGAAGCACTTCTGTCTACCTTTGTTGGATCCTTGCCGGAGAAGCAGCCGCCGCCGTGACGGGCCATTCCACCGTATGTATCCACGATAATCTTTCTGCCCGTAAGGCCTGTGTCCCCTTGAGGACCACCGATTACAAAACGGCCGGTAGGATTAATATAATATTTGGTCTTGGCATCTACCATTTTTTTAGGCAGAATAGGCGCAATAACATATTTCATAACATCTTTGCGCAAAATTTCCATATCCACATCTTTGTGCTGCGTGGAAATAACTACTGTGTCGATACGAGTGGGAACACCGTCATCATATTCAACAGTTACCTGGGATTTCCCATCGGGACGCAGATAGCTCAAAGTCTTGTCCTTGCGCACCTTAGTCAATTGTCTTACCAGCTTGTGTGCCAAAGAAATAGGCATGGGCATATATTCGGGAGTTTCATCTGTGGCATAGCCAAACATCATGCCTTGATCCCCGGCCCCCAAAGTTTCATCATCGTCCTTGTTGCCGCCTTTGGCCTCAGCTGACTCATCAACACCCAAAGCAATATCGGAAGATTGTTCGTCAATGGACAGAAGCACACCGCAGGTAGAACCGTCGAAGCCGTATTTAGCCCTGTCATAGCCAATGCCCAGAACAGTTTGTCTGGCAATTTTCGCTATATCAACATAACATTCCGTGCTTATTTCACCGGCAATGTGAATTTGACCGGTAGCTATCAGGGTTTCGCAGGCAACTCTGGCATAGGGGTCTTTGGCAATAATGGCATCCAAAACTGCGTCAGAAATTTGGTCGGCAATCTTGTCAGGATGGCCTTCGGTCACTGATTCTGAGGTAAATAATTTTTTCATGATTTTCCTCCTTTAGGAAATAAAAAGCTCGCTCAAGTGAAAATAAAAAGCGCTCTCAAGTATGAGAGCGTTAATCTTTAAATTCTCCCATCTTGCAACAAAAGATTGCAGGACTTAGCACCGTTGGACGATTCCATGGTTGCTGTGGTTTCATAGGGCCCTTCCCTCCGCCACTCTTGATGAGCATATGTAGTTTTAACGTAATGAATTATATACTATGGGTACAGGTTTGTCAACTAAGTTCTCGTCGCCTGCGGACACTAAAAGGTCGGTTACTCTCCCGGACGGCATTCCGCCGCGTCCTGGTTGAGTATGGTCTCACCCTTCAGTGCTCCACCGTCGTTTAGATAAAATGGAGACGGTACAAAAACGGTAAAGTGTTGTACAATATAAGTAGTCAAACATAGAAAGGAATGATTTTTATGACAATAATTGGAGCTTTTATGGTTCCACATCCACCTATTATTATTCCTGCAGTTGGCAAGGGAGCAGAAAAACAAATCGCTCCCACAATAAATGCCTACGACGAAGTGGGCAAAGAGATAGCAGCCTTGGCTCCGGAGACAATCTTAGTTATTTCGCCCCATACAGTGGCTTATGCCGATTACTTCCATATCGCGCCAGGTGCCGGCGCGGTTGGAGATTTCGGTCAGTTTAGGGCATCGGAAACAGCCTTTAAAGTGAATTATGATACAGAGCTGGTAGATGCTATCAGCAGAGAAGCCCAGGAGGAAAATCTGCCTGTGGGAACCATGGGAGAACGGGATAAAAACCTGGACCACGGTGTGATGGTACCCTTATTTTTCGTCAATAAATTCTACAAAGATTATAAATTGGTACGGATGGGATTTTCCGGACTGTCTTTGCCCGTCCATTACAAAGTAGGCATGCTTCTTGCCGATGTTATTGAAAAATCAGGCAGGAAGGTTGTTATTATTGCCAGCGGGGATTTATCCCATAAGTTAAAAGAGGATGGGCCTTATGGTTTCGACCCGGCCGGGCCGGAATACGACGACAAAATAATGACCGTAATGGGCAGCGGGGATTTCGGCAAGCTGTTAACTTTCCCTGCCGCTTTGAATGAAGCTGCTGCCGAGTGCGGCCATCGGAGCTTTACAATTATGGCCGGAGCCTTAGATGGCAAGGATGTTAAGGCTAAAGCTCTGTCTCACCAAGGAGATTTTGGTGTTGGCTATGGTATTTGCACATTTTATCCTCAAGGAGAAAATGAAGGACGGCATTTTTTGACCGGCTACAAAACAGGGGCAAGTAAAAAGCAGCAGGAAAGAATCAGCAAAGAAGATTCTTATATTGCTTTAGCCAGAAAAACAATTAATGATTATGTTAAAACAGGCAAAGTTATTCCTGTTCCGGAGAATTTACCTCAAGAAATGCTGGACAACAAGGCAGGAATATTTGTTTCCCTGCACAAGGATGGCCAGCTGCGGGGTTGTATTGGTACCATTAGTCCGGTGAGGAGCAATATTGCCCAGGAAATAATCAGCAATGGCGTCAGTGCTGCCACTCGGGACCCGCGTTTCGCTCCTGTTCAGGCTGACGAACTGCCTTATCTGGAAATCAGCGTAGACGTTTTAGGACCTATTGAAGAACATATTACCGCCCAAGATTTAGATGTGAAACGTTACGGTGTTATTGTCACCAAGGGCGGTCGCCGTGGTCTGCTTTTGCCTAATTTGGATGGCGTTGATACTATAGAAAACCAAATTGCCATTGCAGAGCAAAAAGCCGGCATAGCAGTGGGCGAAGACAATGTAGATTTAGCACGTTTCGAAGTAGTAAGACATGAGGTGAAATAAATGCAGTGTCAGGTATGCTTTCATCATTGTGAACTACAAGAAGGACAAATCGGTGCCTGTAGAGCCAGAATGAATAAGGATGGCAAAAACATAGCTTTGAATTATGGACGCCTTGTTTCCCTGGCTATGGACCCTATCGAGAAAAAACCGCTGGCTAGATTTATGCCCGGGAGCTTTATCTTGTCACTAGGTACCTTTGGCTGCAATATGCACTGCAGCTTCTGTCAGAATTACGCCATTTCTCAAATGGGAGCCTCAGATTTAGACAGCGACTACTATAGTCCCGAAGATATTTTAACCATAGCCAAAAGAAATAAAGAACAAGGAAATGTAGGTGTGGCTTTTACCTATAACGAGCCTATGATTGGTTATGAATATGTGCAGAATACGGCAAAAATCATTAAAGCTGCAGGCATGGTAAATGTAGTGGTTACTAATGGCTGCGTCAATCAGCCTATTTTAGCAGAAGTTTTGCCCTACATAGACGCTTTTAATGTTGACCTAAAGTCCTTTAATCCTGATTTTTACAAACGTATGGGCGGAGATTTAGAAACAGTCAAACAATTTATCGCTACAGCAGCGGCTAAAAGTCATGTAGAAATAACTACGTTGGTTATTCCCGGAGAAAACGACACTATAGAAGAAATGGAGTCTATAGCTAAATGGCTGGCTCAGGTCAATGCTGATATTACTCTGCATGTAACCCGTTTCTTTCCACGCTATAAAATGTTGGATAAGGACCCAACACCTGTCAGCGCAGTATATAAGCTAGCAGAAACAGCCAACAAATACTTGGCTAATGTTTATACCGGTAATTGTTAGAAGAATTTAATGCTATCAAGAAAACAAGTGACTGATGCTCCTTCCGAGAATCTTAGTAATTAACCGTCAGCTCTGGGTTCAGACCAACTAGGGGAGACGGTTATTTTTTTTGTTGAAAACCCTGCCATTACACTATATAATAAATTATTACAAAGATAATAAATTATCCAATGGGAAACCAGTATCAGAAAGGTTCACTGCCATGAAAACTTTTGTAACAAATTACTTTGAGAATAGCCTTTTTGCCGGTTCTCAATGGAAAGATAAATCCGTTTTAATTATCGTTCCTCACGAAAGCGATGAATTAAATCTTGCCGGTGCAACGATTTGCCATCTAGTGCAAAATAAAATTAAAGTGCGGGTGGTTTTTTGTATCAAGACTGCCAGTCCTGACCAAGAAGGCTTGAAAGTCAGAGACGGCCTGACTTCCTGTCAAGCTCTTGGTCTGGCTGATGAAGACGTTATTTTTCTTGATTGTAGCGGTGCTTCGCAAATTAGCGGGAAATCCCATTTTTATAATGACCATACCCAGGATACAAAACAAAAGCTTCGCAATGATATAAAAAAAACTATCACCCTATATAAACCCGATGTGCTTTTTATCAATGATTTCGACAGGCATCCGGACCACAGAGCCGTGTCTTTTATCTTTGAAGAAGCTATGGCTGAAATTTTGCAAACTCCCGGCAACGCATATGAGCCTGAGGTTTATAAAGGTTTCGCCTACAATGGTTCCTACCTTGGCAAACAAGATTTTTATACATCTTTGAATTTGGAGGGAGAAGAAAGAGCCTCTGCTGAATACAGCAACAATCCAGCCTATGATACGGACTTTCCTCCCTACGATTGGGACCAGCGTTTGCGTCTGCCTGTCCCCCCTGAGTATTTAAGCCGTACTATTAAGGGCAGCTGTCTCTACCCTGCTATTAAGGCTTATATGTCACAAGGTCTTATCCATAAGACCCGGCAAATCATTAACAGTGACCAGATTTTCTGGCGCCGCAGAACAGACTCCCTGACTTATCAGGCGAAAGTTTTTGTGTCTTCAGGCAATGGTACAGTCCTGAATGATTTCAAACTGGCTGATTGCTCTGATATTCTTCAATCACCGGCAGATCTTGATGCCGGCACCTGGATTCCTGCTGAAACAGATCAATATAAAGAAGTGTTTATTCAATTCCTGCGGCCACAAAAGATTACCAGAATCATCATCCATGGCAACGTGGACTTTAACAGCCGAGTGCTGGCCGGTTTTTTAACTTTCAGTAACGGAAAACATTTAGAATTTGGCTCTCTGCGGCCCGGTGCTAAACCCACCATCATTGATTTCCCTGCCATGGAAAATATCGTTTCCGTAAAATTAACAATCCTTAACACACAGGGACCTAAAGCCGGTCTGAACGAAATCGAAATCTATGACCATAAGACTTCCCCTACTTTGTTTACCTTTATCAAGTTATTGGTGAAAGACACCTATGCTTACGACTATTGGGTAAACAGTAAAACAACAGATTTGTACACAAATCTTTATGCTTATGACGCTAAAGGTGCCCATTTCTATGAAGGTAAAATTCCCAGCAACTATGTTTTCACCTATGTAGGGGGAAAAAATTTTAAATTAAAAGGCAGCATGCTTTATATGCAAAAAGGCTTTAAAGAAGCTATTATTAAAGTGACGGATTCACTCCATCCCGGAATATGTGACCAAATCCTTATTCACCGTAAATCCTTTTTTGCTTTGTTCCGCTTCAAATTTGTCCAGGCCTATGATGCTATGGCTACACAATTTGTCTGTTTTTTCAGCAAGAAACTACAAAAGTTTAGCTTAAAAGGAAATATGCATAGTTGAAAAACAAGAAAGAAGAGAGACATATGGGGAAAAGAATTTTATTGGAAAATTGCCCTGGCTTAGGCGATTTGATTATGCTCACACCAAGTTTAAGAAAAATCAAAGAGTTATATCCCGATTGTATTCTTACGGTAATGTCATATACTCACAATTTGCCGATGATAGACAGATTGCCTTATGTAGATGCAGTATGCGGCTTAGATAAAAATAAACGCTTCTTTAGGCTTAAAACTCTGCCTGTTATTGCCAAACAAGATATTATTATTTTTACCAGCTGGCAGCCACAGTTGGCTCTTATGGCAGCAATAAGCGGTGTTAAGCAGCGTTACGGTATCTGTCGCCCCAAATATGAACATTCTCCTCTTTTCACAAAATGCTTAGCTGAGGATGATGGAAAACAGCCATTACTAAAAGCCAAAATATTCGCCCAGCAAATAAGCAGTGCTTTAGATGTTAATTTATCCATTGACTTGGGCTGTGAGGTTTCCTCCATAGCCATGGATGAGGCAAAAAGTTTGAAAGAGAAACTACTAAGTAATAATATTAGTCCTTCTGAAAAGTATATTGTGGTTTCTCCCTTTGGCAAATCATCCAAAAGTATCCCGGAACATTTGTTGTTAGAAACATTGAATTATGTTCTGGCAAAATACGACTATAATTGCATTTTTTCTGATTCTCAAAAACAGCCAATTTTTGCAAAGCTTTGCCATCAGCTGAAAGGAAAAAGAGTATACGATTTATCCGAGCAACTAACCTTGCGTGAGCTGGTAGCTCTTTTGGCAGGGGCAAAATTATTATTAGCAACAAATAGTGGCCCCATGCACATAGCCTGTGCGAAGAAAGTCCCTACCGTAGCTATGTTTGCAAATTCTACACCATATAGGTGGGCTCCTTGGAAATATTCTTACCCAGTTTTCGTTGGCGTGCCATGTTCCCCTTGCCCCAAAGATACCGCTTTGAATTGCCCTCATCCAAAGTGTATTACTAAGCTTAATGCCCAAATGTTCATTAGTGCTATAGATGAGGCATTGAAAGGAAAGTCTTCTTCCTAATCATCGGGAAGAAGACTTTTTGTTCTTGTTTTTACTTTTTTATGGTTTTTGCTAATAGAGAAAATTTAGCTCCCACTTTATGAATAAAGTCACATTTACCGCATGTTCTGGCAAAAATACGATACTTTAAGTTCATGAATTGGAGGATTGACTCATCCCGATGCTTTAAGACACAGTTAATCATTTCCTGCATATGGGGATTGGTTTTTGGGACATTGTTAGCATACCCGGCTGTCATGGCAGAGAGAGCCGCTTTAACATATAATCCTTCACAAAAAAGAGAGCATTTAAGATTATGTGCTACAGCATATTCATATCTTTCTTTATAGGCTAAATAGTATTCGTAGCGTTTTTGTAAATCAAAAGAAGTATGAGATATGGAATTAGGGTTCTTATAGTAGCAGTACATTTCCTTATCCAAATAACCAATGCTATGCGCCTGTTCAACAATTTTATAGAGGGCAGCACAATCCTCAAACAATCTTCCCACCGGAAAACGTACTTGTCCTATTACCGTTTTTTTATATAGTTTATTCCAAACTACCCCATCATTATCGCTTAGATAGTATTCAATAATTGCCGGATGGGTTTTAATAGAAAAATTCCCGGTTCTCTTGCTGTGCTTTACCATACCGTTTCTAACTGTGTAGGAAGGAGAACTAACAATATCAACATCCTTAGTAAGCATATATTTCATGAGCTCAGCGCACATATCTTCGTCTATCTTGTCATCACTATCCACAAACATAATATAGTCGCCAGCAACATTATCCAGTCCGGTATTACGGGCAGCGCTTACTCCTTGATTTTTCTGATGAATAACTTTAATGCGTTTATCTTGGGCAGCATATTTATCGCATAGAGTTGGGCAATTATCAGGAGAGCCGTCCTCTACTAAAATGAGCTGAATGTTTTTGTATGTTTGCGTAAGAACACTGGAAATGCTCCTGTCTAGAAACTTTTCTGCATTGTACACCGGCATTATTATAGAAATTAGTGGTTCCATTTTTAGTAACTTTCCTTTCTCTTGTGCAACATTAAACAACTCCATCCCACTATAAGCCAGTAAGTTTTAAAAGTAGAACCATTAAATTCTGTTATTCCCTGAATTAAAATACAGAGAGTGGTGGTGAAAATAAGCAAGTGATAGCAATTTTTTGTATACAAATACTTTCTGAAATTATTGATAAGTAAATAACCAAACAGCGAAAGATAACTCATGAGGCCAATTAAGCCATTCTCGGAACATATTTGCAAATAAATATTATGAGCATGCCGCAGACCTGGTTCTTTAGCTTGTGGCAAAATATACTTGTGCTGATATTGCTCTGTGAACATACCCGGCCCGACTCCCGTAATGGGATAATCTTCAATCATATGCATACTGCTTTGCCATATTAACAATCTATCTCCTCCAGCATCAGCACTAGTTATAGAAAATAATCTTTGTTTATAGTAGTCATTAGTCTGGACAATGATACAAAATCCTAAACAAATAACAAGCCCCAACAAAACGACCATTTTGCTTTGTTTATAATAAGCAAAAAAACACAGCAATGCCGCAACGGCAATAGCCAGCCAAGCGCCTCTTGTTGCATTAAAGAGAATGCCGCAGTAACAGATAATATTCGCGATTACCAAAACAGTAGCTCCACGCTTTTTCTTTGTAACATTATCAAGCATGGTAATAATTAATAAAGGAACTAAAGAACAATAGTAGCTTGCTACATACATCACATTATTATTAAAACCTTTTGCCCTTAATGTGCCTAGAAAATTTTGATAAATAACAACACATGACACAACTACAACAGATGCTATAAGACAGTACTTTATATATTGAAATTCTTTAGGCTTCGGGAATTCTATTAAAGTGAGTGCAATATAAAATGGCCATGCTCTATAAAAATATACTACAAAAAATTCCTTAATACTGTAAGCAATATTGCTGCTTGTGCCGGTGGAAATTAATAATGTCAGAAAAAAACATCCCAACAATTTTAATAGTGTCTTATGTTCCTGCCAAATGTCGTGTATTAGTGATTTGCTAAGAGTTAAAAAAAAGAATAAACTGGCAAGTCCCAGAAATATATTGGAAATAGCGGTGGAAACGCAGGAAAACAAGGCGAACCCACAGAGAGAATATAATTTCCAAGCATTAAGTTTAGCCGTATTAATATTCATATTATGTAACCCTTCTATTCAAAAATCATAGTGTGTTGGAGAGCATATCTGCCATGCGTAGCCGCAGTAATTCTTTGGTGAAATTTCTGTCTATATTTTGCTTACTGAGTTGAGGCATATTAGCATCACTAAAAGCAGATTGCTTTAAAAGAGCGTAATATTCCTCATTGAAGCCTTTATGTTCAGCAAATTCCCACGCTTTATAGCGTCCAGCGTAGTGAAGAATCCCGGGATTTCTCCGTGCGGCTAATGATTTAACACGATATTGCGTAGAAAAGAGTATTTTAGGATATAAATAAGTAATGGGCGGCGTAACATTCCACCGCAAATCTATTTCCTTCCAATTTCCTAAAAACAATTTATTTAAAACATCCTGGTCGTGACTTGCGAAATGACTGCTATTAGCCAATTTGATAGCTGCTTCTGCCAACCTGTTTGCCCGCCACAGCTTTAAATCCATGACCACAACACCGGAATTAAAATATTTTTGTTTTGGCTGCAATCCCAATGTCTGCGCCTTTTCTGCCAACCCTTTTTTGGAGGTCATTAGCCCTACATCTTCGATTGCACCAATGGGATGCCCTTCTAAATCAATATCCCATATTTTTCTTATATCATCCATGAAAATCAAATCACAATCCACATAGATACACTTACTAATATTTTCATTTAACACGTTGGCTAAATCTAAACGATAATATACAGCTGGTGTATATTGAAACGATGTGTATAAGTTTTTATATTTATTAGTATCTACCTGAAGAAAACTAACCTTCCCTCCACAGGATGTGATAGTCAGTGTTATTTTATCTTTCTTCGCTGGTGATATTCCACCATCAAGGATAAAACATTGTAAACACTCTGGTACACTGCATTTAGCATACGCTGAAAGAAGTGTAATAGCGGCATGCTGAGCATAGTTATCATCACTGGCCACTACTAGATAAATATTATCTTTCATGCAAGCACCCCCGAAAATGGTTCCTTTATTATAGGACAAACATATCATTTCTCTAAATATTTTAGCTTAATATATTTATTCATAGTATAATTTGCATAGTTTTTGCAAAGCATATAACCAATTTGGCCATCTAAGCAGCCAAGCTTAAGAATATACATTTTAAAAAAAGCAAAAGCAGGTCTGAAAATAACATCTAAAACAAAATTACAATGCTTGCCGGCCAGCTTATTCTTCTCCGCAGCCAAAGTGGAATATTGGTTCATTTTGGCAATGTATTGGTGCCAAGTTTCATAGGTATAGTGCAGCATAACATTTTTAAGTCTCTTATCCGTAAATTGATGAATAATTTTAGGATGAACAAAGCCTTCTACACGACTGCCTTCCGTTGGCATTAATCGACATACCCAGTCAGGGCTTAAAGGTCCATGCTTTACTATTTTGCGTTTAAAATGGTTTATACGTTTAACCCAAAAACCTGCCTTATCGTTCTTATTGACTGTAGCCGCTATTTCTTCTGCCAGAGGTTCAGTACAGCGTTCATCGGCATCAATAAAAAATATCCACGGATATTTAGCCTGTTGAATAGCAAAAGTTTGTTGACCGCCCCAGTCCCCATTCATAGCACGTTGAATAACCCTGGCACCTAGATTTTCTGCTATTTTCTTGGTTTTATCAGTACTAAAATCATCTATTATAATTATTTCTGAAGCAAATTTAACGCTGTTAATGCAATCTTCTATATTTTTTTCTTCATTTTTCGCCAAAATCAAAACGCTTACAGGAACCATGATCACTCAACCTTTCTCCTGTTCTTTATGTTTTTTAATTATAACATACTTAACAGTATTAAAGTAGCACAAAAGCAAACACACTACTGGACTTCTTCCTCAGAAAAACAGTAGTGTGCAGTGCTAACAACAGTCTCTCACCTAATTTCATTTCCCTTTTTCAATCGCCAGGCTGAGACCACAGCGCCGGCGTGAACCATATCATGTATTTTATCTGTTTTAGCAAGTTCCGGCAGCAGCCCCATTTTCCCCTGTCTGGCCCATAACTTTTGATTAAATGCTATATCATCTTTGGTAAATAAATTTGGCCTGATAGAACTATATATAAAATCCTTAGGTGCTACCAATTCGACTATAGTGGGTATAATTTGGATATGCGAACCTACCATTTGGGGCGTAATCCAGGCCTTTTTAATTCCTTCCCCATAAAAAATAGCCGGAACCCCAAATAGCGCCTGAGCATCTTCTTGAGTGGCAAAGCTAAAACGTTCTGCATGATCGCCGGTAATAATAAACAATGCATCAGGATAGGCAGCCTTAACACTTTCCACGAATTGTCCCATGGTCAAATCCGCATACCAGATATGCCCTATTTGGGTGAGTATGTTTTCATCCTTGCTAATAGACTGAGGCAGCTTGGTTCTGACTGCAGCACGCTGAAATCCCTTGCCATCCACATCTATACCATAAGGTGGATGATTACTGGTGGTTAGCACAAAATGAAACGTCTTAGTACCGGTGTCTTGACTCTTTTCCTTGGCAATATATGCCTGCATAGCGGCAAAAAGTTCTTCATCCCGGATGCCCCAGGCACCGTCTTTCAAGTTAGTAATATCTTCTCCCCCATGGAATTCATCAAAGCCTTGGGCTAAAGCAAATTTTTTCACTGACTGCCAACTGCCTAGTCCACCATACCAAAAGACAGTCTTATAGCCCAGCTTTTTCATTGTGTTTCCAACACCGGTAGCAAATTTCGTTTTATAGGTTTCCGGCTCGTAATTATCAGCTAAACCATTATCCGGCAGTCCTGTCAAAAGGACCTTTAATGAGGGCATCGTTCCCCCGCCCCCGGCCAAAAAAGCATTAAAACTAATAGCATTCTCTGAGTGTTCCATTTTCCCCTCATAAGGCACAAGGTTTAATGCCTGGTACCGCTCCAAGAATGGCCACTTGGCATTATTCTCGCCAAAAATCAATACTATTTCTTGGGGTTCATGTGCCAGCCGTCCACCGGCCGCTTTATGCTGAAAGGCCTGCTCTAATGTGGCAGCATCCTGATTGCCGCCTAAGATGCCAATGGCCTCCCGGAGCTTGTCCTTGTTTAAATCAAATTTTTCCACTTGATTCATCCTGTCATATTCCGCATATACTCTATAGATAGCCTGTCCATCATCCAAGATGGCTTCATTCAATAAATCCGATTTGGTACGTCCCGCATTCTCCCAATGGATGCCGCTGTCATAATTAAAAGCGCCCCCAAATCTTACGAAAATAAAAAATACCGGTAAAAGCAGAATGCTGCCCATAATTATTTTTTTAACATTCTTACGTGGAACCCATACTGCTGTATTGAGCGTTCTGGCAAGCAGCTTGTACAAAATAAAGCTTATCACAATGACAGCAACGACCAAAGGCCAAAGGTTATATTCTTGCACTCCTGTGGCAAAGATAGCTTTTTTATCGTCTCTGAGACCATTGATAAGCATCATATTAAAGCCGGAATTAAAAATTTTGTAATAGGGTATCCGCGCGAAAAAACCGAAAGTAAATATTGCCGTGGCCAGCCCATAGGCAATTTTACGAATACTCTCTGCCGGCCATCTTTTGAAGATAATATGAGGCAAAGTAGCAAAGACAAAAGAAACAGCAGCGCATATTCCGGCTGTTTTCATGCTAATTCGCAGGCCGCACCATAAAGCCATGCCTATCTCTTCATAAGGCACCCCAGCCAATTGAGACGCATAAAAACAAATAAAACATACCCTGTATAACATCAATATTAAATTTATAAATATAAATCCCTTAAAATCTTGCTGTAAATCTCGCAAATATCCCATTTAATTCTCCAAAACACTAGCAGTTTATATGTTTTACTCAACCAATGAACAAACAAAAAAGTTGACAAAAAGTGGTTCGTTTCCCCCCTTTTGTCAACTTTTACAATCAATACATTAATACAAAATCTTGTTAGCAATAACCAGTCTTTGAATTTGATTGGTTCCTTCGTAGATTTGCATAATCTTAGCATCACGCATCTTTTTCTCCAAAGGATAATCCTTCATATAGCCATAACCACCCATGATTTGCACTGCATTGGTAGTTACCTCCATAGCTGTGTCGCTGGCATAGCACTTGCTCATGGCAGCCTCACCGGTGAATTCCATGCCCTGGTCACGCATCCAGCAGGCTCTTTGCACCAAAAGTCTGGCTGCAGCTACCTTCATAGCCATATCAGCAATCATGGACTGAACCATCTCAAAAGAAGCAATAGGCTGACCGAATTGTCTTCTTTCTTTAGCATAGTGAGCCGAAATATCCAAAGCCGACTGTGCTAAGCCCAAAGAAACAGAAGCCACGAAAGGTCTGGCAGAATCCAAGGTATTCATGGCAATACGGAAGCCTTCTCCTTCCTTGCCTACCCTCATAGTTTCAGGAACAATAACATCTTCCAAGATTAATTCGCATGTATTGGAAGGACGAATGCCCATTTTATTTTCTTTTCTGCCTACGGAGAAACCGGGAGTCCCCTTGGGAACCATAAACACGGTTAAACCACGAATACCGCCGCTCTTACGGGTATTGGCATAAATCACATACATATCGGCAATACCACCATTGGTGATAAACACCTTAGTACCATTTAACACATAATGATCACCTTGTTTAACAGCCTTAGTAGCTACGCTGCCTGCATCAGAACCTGCACCGGGTTCAGTCAGGCCAAAAGCAGCCAAGCCGCCGTCATTCAAGATATCACATAAAATTTTCTTCTGCTCATCATTACCTGCCAATAGCACAGGATAAGAAGCCAAGGCATTGGCCGCCAAAGAGGTAGCTACCCCGGCGCAGCCTTTAGCCAGTTCTTCGTAAATCGTGGCAATTGTAATGCTGTCCAAACCGGGCCCACCAAATTCAACGGGAACAATAAGATTCAAAAGGCCCATATCTCCGGCAATCTTAAAAATTTCAGGTCTAGTTTCGTTAGCTACATCCATTTCATCTGTATAGGGAACAATTTCCTTATCTACAAATTCCTTCACCATTTTTTGCAGTTCCAACTGCTCTTCTGTTAAAGCGAAATCCATGTGGTCCTCCTCGATTTAAGGCCGTTGCCATTTATTAAAAGATATTTATTCCTAGATAATATACTTAATTATTTTACCACTTTTTCGGTATTTCGTCAAAACTTCCCGTAACAAACATGGTAACCATTAAGTCAGCCATCATTACATCTTCGTGATTAAAAACCTGAACTTTGCCGATAACAGTAGATTTTCCTACGTGAATCGGAGTAGCTTTCGCTATAAAACGATCTTGCTGCATGGTGTTTTTTATGAAATTTATCGTTGCGGACAAGGTCACAACCTGTTTCCCGAGCCCATAGCACAGTGCTCCCATGGCCGTATCAGCCATGGCGAACATAACGCCTCCGTGTACTGCCCCATATCTGTTAGCATGTTTCTTGGGGTCTATATTAATGCTAAGCTGAGCGTAACCAAAAGCTACCTTATCCATTTTAGCCCCAATTAATTCCATAAAGGGATTCTCACGCATTCGTTGTGCAACCCAATGCTCCACTTGACTTGGTTCTAGCAAAAAAGATCTCCTCCTCTAAAAGAAATAAACCCTCACATATTTTCTTCCCCAACGCAGGGCTTCTCCGCGAGAATTAAAGGCTACGTCTATGACATTGCCCTTAATGGCCCCTCCTGTATCTGCGGCCAGTCCATAACCATATCCCATAACATAAACTCTGGTTCCCAAAGGAATGATTAACGGGTCTACAGCAATAATCCCTTTGCGCAAAGCAGCTCCTGTGGCTGTCCTGCCGTTAACCCCCGGATCCCTGGATGAATATGCAGATGCTTCCATTACCCATACTTTCCGGTAATGGTTAAAATTCAAATTGCTTTTTTGACATAGTAAATCGAATAATTTCTTATCAACTATACCGGTCTGTGGCCGGCGTGATTTTCTTTGAAAGCTTTTTACGGCAGCCAGTGTCTGAGGGCCAAATTGACCATCCACAGTTCCCTTGTAGATTCTCACCTGGGACAGCATGGCTTGGACTTCTGCAACTTTATTTTCCTTGGAACCAAGCCTGGCAATACTTCCTGCTCCATAGCAAATACTCGTGGAACAAATTAGCAAAACAACTAGCAGACCCATGGCTCCCTGCTTAAATGCCTTCATTGATTCACCTCCATAGTCAAATATCTACTAAAAGATATTTACGGCATAGCTATGGTACAGCTCTCCTAATGCTTCCATTTTGGCCATAACATCAATCTGCAGCGCAGATGCCCTTTCAAAGTCCTCGTTCTTAATGGCCTGAGCGATTTGCGTAAACAAACTGGTACTGTTCATAGTATCCTGAGCAATCTCTGTGCGCAGTTTTACCACCTGCTGCCACATTTTATCGTCCCACTCTTTATTGGCATCATTATCACAATGCAGTTTTTTCATTTTGGAAAGATCTTCAAGATACCCGGGAATTAAATGTTTCAGCAATTCTGTTTTCCATCTGCTTAAGGCACCCTCTGTGAAGGAATGTACGAAGATAGGTTTCATGGTATTGCCTTTAGTTAGAATAGCTGTTTTAGCCGGATATTTATTAAAGGCCTGAAGATTTTCCCAAACAGTTGCTGGCGGTTTGCCGAAAAGCTTGGCTCTGGCTTCTTCTGTAAAATCTTCAAAAACATCTGCTTCTGTCCGGTATTCCCGGTCTGTTTCCAAATAGAAACTCTTCTCTCCGCTCTTTTTGGAAATGTCTTTTTCCAGATCCTTAAGGCTCTTGCCGGAATTTACCGCTGCTTCAATACCATCCAAAGCCGCTAGATAAAATACCGCTATAGCCAAATAAGTATTGGTAAAAGGATTGGGAGAGCGCATTTCTATACGTGTGGCCTTAGGATTGTCTATATCTCTGACCAAGCCGGCCAGCACTGTACGATTCCGGGAAGGAATGGACGGAGAAATGCCTAAAGAAGTTACTATACAAATAGGTGCTTCAAAACCCGGTTTTAAACGTTTAAAAGAATCTATAGTGGCGGAAATAAAAGGATTGAGGACCTCATAATTTTTCAAAAGACCCATCAATGCTCCATAACCAACTGCTGACAGGAAATCTTCTTTCATGTTAGAAGGAGCCATCAAGTTGATGATTTTGCCATCTTTCATTTTAGCTGCCAGGCCCACATGGACATGCTCACCGCTGCCGGCTACACCCAAAATCGGTTTAGCCAGGAATGTTGCTTGGAGGCCGTTCATTCTGAATACTTCCTTAACCAAGGTCCTGGCCAGAATTTCGTTATCGGCTGTTTGCAGTCCACTGGAAAATTTCCAATCCAGCTCTAATTGTTCCATAACATGTGTCATATGTCCTGCTGTATCCATTTGTCCGCGGACACCGCCGCATTCCTTGTGACCCATTTCCGGCTCCAGGCCATATTGTCCCAAGGTAGTTACTGCCTGTTCCAAAGCAGTGCGCACATTACCTCTGGTTCTCTGCCAATATTGTTCCTGAAGCATTTGGGAAGAAGAAAGGGCCTCAATGGGCACATCTTCGGTAGGAGATTTTACCCAAAACTCCAGCTCTGTAGCACAAGTATATACAATATCTTCAATGTCTTCTTGATTGATATTTTCCAAGCCGGGAATATTTTTCTTGCCCTGGAGAAGC
This sequence comes from Acidaminococcaceae bacterium, assembly GCA_036788835.1. Taxonomy (GTDB): domain Bacteria; phylum Bacillota; class Negativicutes; order Acidaminococcales; family Acidaminococcaceae; genus JALCSJ01. The sequence goes on along the minus strand of DAIQMR010000003.1, from coordinate 42,372 downwards.
TGCTTTAATTGTCCCTTAACATAATAAAGGGTTTCCTTCAGAATATGTCTGGAATCTACAAAAGTTCCGTCATGAAGTAAGAAGCAGGGAATACGTAATGTTCCTACCATCTTACCGGTCACGGAATCAAAATGCTCGTAATTATAGTCAACATACCAGTTAACGCTCAAATCGGCAATCATATCTACCCTGGCATTATTTAAAGAAGCAATACCCGGCAGCACAACGGAAGAACCGTCAGTCTGAGCCGCGTGTTTATACAAAACTGTTTCCAAATCTTCCAAAAAATTGGCTATAGGTACCTTTTCATCGGTATCATTGCCGGCAAAATCAATTCCCATAAAAGAAACAAACATAATCTCAGGATGTTCTTCCAGAATAGCCTTAACTTTTTCCGGGGTATGATCTTCCTGTTTAATGACATAAAGCAAATCATTTTCGTACATTTTGTTGCCTCCTCAAAAGCAAAAATATTAAAATATTGGTATATTATAGCACTAAATACACCTATTTTTCTACTATAATATTCCAAACGACCGGTTTTTTAAGTACTTAAAATAAAAACAAGTGGAAAATGTAATGTTTAATGTGTTTTGAACAGCAATTTCAGGATATTCTTCTTCGTTCTTGGGATTTTGTGATATAATATATGGGACTTTATGGGTAATTATGTAAACAAATAGGAGTTTTACTTATGAGCAGTATTAATAACAATAAAAACCGGGACGAGATTTCCGGTACTAAACCAAACAAAAAGAGGTCAATTATGGGAACTATTTTTTCCGCGTTACTGGCTCTTGTTATGGTAGGTTTTCTGTCTGTAGCCGGTTTCTTCGGTTTGGCAAAATTCACCACCTCCAACATGTTGTCCAAAGACATGGTTCAATCTGCTTCTTCCCAGTTCTTCGATGCTAAAGGCAACCTTCTGTGCACCGTCGACTCTGATGAAGATCGTTTGCCTGTATCTATTGCAAAAGTCCCGAAAAATTTGCAGAATGCTTTTTTAGCTGCTGAAGATATTCGGTTCTATGAACACGGGGGTATTGATTTCCGTGGTATCGCCAGAGCTGTTTACACCAATGTTTTATATGGTGAGGTTCAGGGTGGCAGCACCATTACCCAGCAGTTGGCCAAGAACTATTTCCTGACTCAGGAAAGGACCATTACCAGAAAAATTCACGAAGCTTTTATTGCCTTACAGTTGGAACAGAAGTATAGCAAGCAGGAAATTTTTGAGATGTACATGAATCAGATTTATTTCGGCCAAGGTGCTTATGGTGTAGAAACAGCCGCCAACACTTACTTTGGCAAGCACGTTCAAGATTTGAATCTGGCAGAGTGTGCCATGATTGCAGGCATTCCCAAAAGTCCAAACTACTACTCGCCTCTTTCCAATCCCAAAGCCGGTGCCGCCAGACAGAAAACTGTTCTGGAGCAAATGTATAAGTATAACTTTATTACCAAGGACCAAATGACCAAGGCTCTAAATACGAAACTAGAGTACAAGAGGATGACCTCCTCCCTTGGTTCCAAGAAATACTTTGTTGATTATTGTATTCAATTGTTAATAGACCAGTATGGTCCTGACGCAGTTTATAAGCAAGGTATGAAAGTTTACACCACTTTAGATCCTCAAATGCAGTCTGCAGCTGAAAAAGCCGCCGCCTTAACCCCTACCTACTACACGGACAAGAGTAAACTGAAACAGCCTCAATCATCTATTGTGGCTGTAGATCCCAAGACCGGCTTCATTAAGGCCATGATTGGCGGCCGTGGTACTGATCAATTTAATAGAGCTGTTTTAGCAGAACGCCAACCCGGCTCCGCTTTCAAGCCTTTTGTTTATCTTAATGCCTTGGAACAGGGAGCTACTCCCAATACCATGATTGACGACTCTCCTATTAAAGGTGATTGGAATCCTCAGAACTATGACCGGCGTTTCCATGGGAAAGTTACCATGCGTACAGCCCTTATTAATTCTTTCAATATTCCTGCTATTAAAATGTCTAACCAATATGGTAATGAAAAAGTCGTAGCTTTAGCCAAAAAGCTGGGTATTACCACTCTGGTGGAAGGTGGTGCCCAGACTGACGCTAACCCGTCCATGGCCTTAGGCGGTCTGACTCATGGTGTCACACCTCTGGAAATGGCCGGAGCCTTTGGCGGCTTTGCCAATATGGGACAGTTTAACAAACCCGTAGCTATTTCTAAAATAATAGACAGAAATGGTAAGGTTATCTTCGAACATAAACCCAATCCTATCCAGGTTTGCAAACCTGCCAGTGCCTATATGCTAATAGACATGATGCGAGACAATATGAGACGCGGTACCGGTACCGGTGCTGCCATCAGTCGTCCCTGCGCCGGGAAAACCGGAACCACCAGTGAATATAGGGATGCCTGGTTTGTGGGATTTACTCCTAACCTGTCCGCAGCCGTATGGATTGGTGACGATAATAATGAGCCTTTGGGCGGTATGACCGGTGGCGGCGAGCCTGCTACCTTGTGGCATGCATTCATGGTTAATGCAGTAGACGAACTGCCTGCAGAAGACTTTGAAAAACCTGCTAACTTTAAAATGCCCGCTCCTGTAAAGGACGAAGGTAAAACTTCTGACGATAAAGCTAAAAAAGATGCTGAAAAGAAAAAAGCGGCCGAAGAAAAAAACAAGCAAAATACTAAACAATCAAATGAGGGCATCAATTCAGGCAAGCTGCCGGGATCTTCCGGCGGTTCCGTACCAAGGCCTCCCAGTTCCGGTGGTGGTGGCAGCTCCCCAGAGAGCAAAAACTTGCCAAAACCTGTAAGGCCACCTGCCAAAGGCACCAGATAAAGAGATATTGAAAAACTCTTCTGTCAAATATTGAGGTAATTCGTAAAACACAAAAATAGCTTAAAAACTATTTTTGTGTTTTTTTATGTTTTTATTCTCGGTATCTTTTCTTATAGCTAACATTAGATTTATTCTATTGGCTATTCTTTTAACTCCTATGTTATAATTATGCCAATAGAGAATAGAGTGAAAATTTTGGCATTAACCATTTAAGGAGGAAAAAAATGGAAAACAATAACCCTGTAAAGATTGTTGAAACAGTATTAAGGGATGGTCATCAATCCATCTGCGCAACCCGCATGCGAACTAGTGACATGCTGCCTGTCCTGGAGCAAATGGATGACGTAGGTTACTATGCCCTGGAAATGTGGGGCGGTGCTACTTTCGATTCCTGCATGCGTTTCCTGAACGAAGACCCCTGGGAAAGATTACGTACTATCAGACAGCATGTGAAAAAGACTAAGCTGCAAATGTTGCTCCGCGGTCAAAACATTTTAGGATATAACCATTATGCAGACGATGTGGTGACAGAGTTTGTAAAACGCAGCGTTGCCAACGGTATTGATATTGTCAGAGTGTTTGATGCTTTAAATGACCCACGCAATCTGGAATGTTCTATGAAGGCCGTTAAAGAAGCCGGTGCGCATGCTCAGGGTGCTATAGTTTATACCATCAGCCCCTATGCTAAAGACAGCGACTATCTTAAATTAGCCAAAGAAATGGTAGAAATGGGCGCAGATTCTATCTGTATCAAAGATATGTCCGGTTTGCTTGCCCCCTATGCCGCTTATGACTTAGTCAAAGCTTTAAAAGAAGCAGTAAACGTGCCTATTGACGTACATTCACATTGCACAAGCGGTATGGGCAGCATGACTCTGCTTAAGTCTGTTGAAGCCGGCGCAGATATGGTTGATACTGCTATCTCTCCTTTTTCCATGAGTACTTCTCATTCCTGCACAGAATCTTTGGTCGACACTTTAACCGGCCGTCCCAGGGATCCTCATATTGATATAAACAAGCTTTATCCTTTGGCTGAATATTTCACTAAAGTTAAAGCCGCTTTGGAAAAAGACTTTAACCTTAATACCAATATTGGTATCAATCCTCAGGTATTGTCCTTCCAAATCCCCGGCGGTATGCTCTCCAACTTAAGAAAGCAATTGGCTGAACAGGGTGCGGCGGATAAATATGAGGCTTTACTGAAGGAAATGCCTAAAGTACGTGCCGATTTAGGCTATCCTCCTCTGGTTACTCCTTCCAGTCAGATTGTAGGTTCCATGGCTGCCCTGAACGTTATGGTTGGCCGCTACAAGATGATTCCCAAGGAAGTCAAAGACATCGTTCGCGGTAAGTACGGCCGCACTCCCGGGCCTATCAGTGATGAGCTAAAGTCCTTGATTTTGACCAATGGTGAGCAGCCTATTTCCCACCGTCCTGCTGATGATATCCCTCCCCAAATGGCGAAGATGAAGAGTGATTTGGCAGCTAAAGGTTATCCGAATGCCAGTGAGGAAGATGTGTTGTCCTACGCTTCCTTCCCTGATGTGGCATTAACTTTCTTCAAGAACAACAGATAATTTCAGCAACAAAAATAGACTAGGAAAATTTTCCTAGTCTATTTTTTACTTGTAATGTAGAAATTAAGTCTACAGCGGAAACTAAAAGGTCGGTAATTCTCCTTCCTGTGCTCCACCGTCGTTTTAGTCATAAGCTACAGTAGGTCCCCGAATATGGAGTGGCCTATGAATTCCCGCATGATAGAGTTGTTTGGTACAGCCTTTTCGTCAATTGAAAGTACCAGCTTGAGCATGGAAAGTAAGCGTTGAGCCTCAAGATACGCTAGTGAAGCAGGTTGAATTGCCTCAAGTAATGGTTCAGCATATTTTTTGAAGACGGCAAATTCGTAAACCAACGTGGTGTTGAACATAACATCGGCATCTTCACTAAAGGGGAAAATATACTTTTCTTCCCCGTCTCTTACTTTGCTCCAGTTAAGCAGAGTTTTTTCCGCGTCATGAGACCTGAACTGGGAATCCCGGACTATTCTGCGCAAAAGACGCATATCACTGGTATGAATACGATTGTAATCGTCAAAAGACAGTGGTGTCAGGGCACTGATATAGATTTTCGCCTTTTGCTCCCTAGGCACAACCGCAGACAATTTTTCGTTCAATCCGTGAATGCCTTCTACAACTAAAACCCCATTATCTCCCAGGTTGATTTCTTGACCACGATATTCTCTGGTCCCTGCCTGGAAGTTGTAGCGGGGTATTTTTACTGTCTCCCCTGCCAACATTCGTCTCAAATGGTCATTGAATAATTCTAAATCAACTGCTTCCAAACATTCAAAGTCATAGCTGCCATCCGGTAATTTAGGACTATCTTTTCGCTCCTTAAAATAATTGTCCAAGGAAACAGGCAGTGGATTCAAACCACTAACCCGCATCTGCACTGCCAGTCTTTGGGAAAAGGTCGTCTTGCCGGAAGAAGATGGCCCGGCAATTAATACTAGCTTGATTTTATGATTGCTTTTCGCCCCCATATCAGCTATTTCCGCAATACGCTTTTCGTGCCTGGCTTCACAAATCTGGATAATACCACGACTGTTCCCCTCTGCAATATACTTATTCAGAGTGGCAACTGTGGGACAGCCAATCCTGTGTCCCCAGTTTTCTGCTTCCTCGTAAACATCTGCCAATTTAGGATTATCCACGAATGTTTCCACTTTGCTATAATCATGCTGATTTGGACAGCAAACCAAAATTCCTTTACGGTACTTTTGCAAAGAAAACTTATCTATATAGCCAAGATTGGGTACCATAGGTCCGAAGAAATATACCCATTCGTTTTTCAGGCCATAGTATTTAATCTTGGTCTCAGAAGCCAGAACATCCAGCAAAGGTGCTGAATCTACTGCCAGCTGCGGTTTTAAAAAATTAGAAGATTCCCGCTTGGTCGTAACTTTATAAATAATTGGTTCTTTTGCTTCTACCATTTCCCTCATGCATTTTTCTACGTCAGCTAAATCGTATTTGCTAAGCTCAATATCATTTTTCACGGAACAGAATAGAGCACTGCCAAAAGCATTTTTCACTTCTACTTCTATTTCCGGACGGGCAGCATGCATGGCCACAATAAAAGCATAAAGGAGGCTGCGTCTGTACACCCTGGTTCCCTCGGCCATGGTGACATCAATGAAGCCAACCTGGCAATCATGATCAAGCGTTGCCTGTAAATCAGTTCCCTTGCCATCAACAATTCCTTCTACGATTACCTCTTTGTACAGTGGCTGAAATTCCTGTGCCAAGGTCAAAAGAGGCGTCCCTTCAGGATATTCTTTTATTTTCCCCATTGGACAAGTGATTTTTAACATTTTGGCTTTCCTCGCAGTCTTATTTTTCTACAGCGTCAATAGCAGCCTTAATCTTAGCAGCCATGCCCTTGACTTTCTTGGTTGGGATAGCACAGACTGCCACTCTCACCCCTGCTGCCAAAGGTACGGCGAAGATATTGTCAGCATGGAGTTTGTCGCAGACAGCCTTGGAATCTTGGCAGGGAATGGAAATAAAGAACCCGGCAATATAAGGTACTATCTTCAAACCGCATTCCTTGGCTTCTTTGGCAAATAAATCGCCCCGGGTTTGAATAAGACTATAGTATTGAGCTCTCTCCTTGCGGATATTCTCTTTCATAGTAGGATCACTTAAAATACTAACCAAGGTCTGCATTGCCCCATGGTTTATATTGGACCAGGTAGCACGGCTTGTGTATTGGTTAACATCAGCAAATTCCTGGCTTTGTTCTTTGCTGGCTGTCACATTCAGCAGTGCGCCACAACGCTGTCCGTACATGGTATAGCCTTTAGACAGACTGTAAGCTACTAAGCCAATAATATTTTCCGGGAGGTTAGAAAGATTCTTAAATACTTTACGAACTTCTTCCCTCTCCCCCGCATAGTCAATATAAGCCACATCAAGAACCAGTATTGCCTTCTTGCCATTGCCGGCAGTTGCTTTTTTCAGCATGGCAATAACATTGGCAACATCTTCAGATGTCAGGCTATAACCTGTAGGATTGTGGGCCGGAGTATTAATAATGACAACCAGGCTGTTCTGCTTAGCCAAAATTTCCGTAACCTTGGCTGCCAAGGCAGGAAGATTATAGTGATTATCTTCAGTCAGCATCTTGTATGTGTCCAGCTTGCGGTTCATATCCCGGCAGAATACTTTGTAGGGACCCCAATACCAATCAGAAGTCAAAATAGTATCACCGGGTTCCGAATAGTTCCAAATAGCATGGTGAATGGCACCGCTGCCACCAGATGTTGCCACAGCCGCAATATACCCTTCCGGTCTAGAATTACCGAAGCAGTCGTCTTGTACTAATTTCAGGAAATCAGGCAGTCCTGAAATCGGTGCATAGGAAAAGTACATGTCATCTGTTAAACTGCGAAAAGCCTTATCAACCGTAGGTAAAATCACCAATTTTTCATTTTCGTCCAAAATGGCACCAATAGTGGCATTAACAATATTTTCCGGGCCTACCTTAGCCGCCGCCGCTTTCGCAGCTGCTGAAGCTCCAAAAATATTATCCTTCGCGGCCTTACCAATAGCATGTTGAGCAACACTGTGCATTGTCATAAAAGTTCTCCTCCTTTAATGTCCATCTTATAACGTTTTCTCTAATAAAGTCATAAGCATACGTTTATATTATTGCATTATTTACCATTGTGGTCAACCATCTTCCCCCCTTTCTCTTTGGCTTTATCTTGCCGCTGCCTATTTCACATAAACAATGCTGGCACCGGAACCGCCTTCGTTTTGCGGTGCCTCTATGACTTTGCTTACCGCCCTATGTTCACGCAAATAAGCTAAGAGACCGGCTCTAAGCATTCCTGTTCCCTTGCCGTGAATCAGGCGGAAAGACTCCATGCCGGAGAGCAGGGCATTATCTATTTCCTTATCCACATAAGGGATAGCTTCATCTACGGTCTTCCCTCTTACATCGATTTCATTCAGGGTTTCCTGAGCTTTTTTTACAAACATAGTATGGCGTTCACTTGGTTTACCGGCTCTAACGGTCCTTTTATTGCTGAAAACCGGCGGGGCCTTAATAAGCAGGCAGTCCTTCATGGGCAAGGTCATTTTCATGCTGCCGATGGATACCACCACTTCAGTGCCTTTAATAGCTTCGATAACACCTTTTTGCCCGATTCTCTTTACATAAATATGTTTACCCAAAGCAGCATTACCGGCAGTCAGTCCCTGACCATCAGGCACCGGTTTACCTTCCAAAGCAAAACTCTTGTTAAGACCTTGACGGCTAAGGCTAGCCAATTCCTCCACCTTGGCATCATCTACCAAACTCTTATTGGCCCGCAATTCCTTTAAAATTTCCGTACTTTCCCGACGAGCGCTGCGATAAATATCGTCAGCCTCTTCTCTGGCTTTCCGCAAAATATCATTGCGCCGTTTGGCTAGATCGGTTTTCTGTTTATTTAATTCATTTTTCAACTGTTCTGCTTCCAACCGCAGATTTTCAATATCCCGGTTGCGCATTTCATATTCTCTGCGCTCTCCCTCTAGGTTTTGTAAAACATTTTCCATATTAGCGTGTTCCTTGCTGATAAGTCCTTCGGCCTGGGAAATTATTTCCGGTGCCAAGCCTAGACGCTTACTAATATAGAAAGCATTACTGCTGCCTGGTACGCCCATCAGCAACCGATAGGTAGGACGTAGTGACACAGGATCAAATTCCACACTGGCATTGTCCATGCCCGGATGTTCAAAAGCAAAAGTCTTTAATTCGCTGTAGTGAGTTGTCACAATGGTCAGCACATGCTTGTTGAACAAATATTCCAGCATAGACATAGCCAAAGCGGCACCTTCCGTAGGATCCGTACCAACACAGATTTCATCTACCAATACCAAATCCCCCTCTCGGACTTGGGACAATATATCTACCATATTAGTCATGTGCCCGGAAAAGGTAGACAAGCTTTGCTCGATACTCTGTTCATCTCCAATATCTGCATAGATACCCGTAAACACCGGCAATTTCGCCATTTTTGCCGGTACACATAATCCTGCTTGAGCCATAAGAGCAAAAAGGCCCACAGTTTTTAGGGCAACAGTTTTACCGCCTGTGTTTGGCCCGGTAATTAAAAGGGTAGAAAATTTATCTCCCAAAGTAATATCCAAAGGAACCGCTTTATCCTGATCCAGCAAAGGATGGCGGCCGGCCACAATATCCACCTTGCAGCTTGTAAGCAGCATGGGTCTTACGGCCTTTTGCTTAGCCGCAAGATAGCCTTTGGCGGAAATCAAATCCAGTTGAGCCAATATTTTCATGGATGCAGTAATACCATCGGCTTCTGCTCCCACGTTTTCGGAAAGAACCCGCAGGATTCTTTCTATTTCCTCTTTTTCTTCCAACAAGTATTTCTTAATATCATTATTTAGATTAACAACGGCCATAGGCTCAATGAAGAGAGTAGCACCGCTGCCGGACTGGTCATGAACCACCCCGGGAAAGTTGAACTTGTACTCTTGTTTAATCGGGATAACATAGCGGTCTTCACGCATGGTAACCAGCTGGTCCTGAAAATATTTCTGGTAATCGGGAGAATGAAGTATGCTGTCCAATTTTTCTTTTACTCTTTGCTTTGCCACCACAATGCCGGTACGCAAACCCGCAAGTTTAGTGGACGCAGTGTCTTTAATTTCCCCTTTTTCGTCAATGGCACTGTTCAACTGCTTCTCTAACCTGGGGAATATCTCCATCTTCTTTTCGTAGGCACTCAAGGTGGGAACTTCCTCTGCCACCTCTGCCAGAAAGCCCTTCACTTGCCTAATGGCAACAACAGTCCCAGCCACTGCCTGTAAAGCTTCCAGTTCCAAAATGCCGCCTACCTTGGCCCTTTTCACTTCCTCCGTAATATCTCTGGCCCCGCCTAAAGGCAGTCGCTTGCCTTCTTCCTGCAGACGCATAATATCTGCTGTCTCTTCCTGCATAGTTTTAACGGTGGCAAAATCCGTAGAGCTATGCAGGTCCTGAGCCAGCTGTTTCCCCAGGGAAGTGCCGGCTTGATCTCCCAAGGCCGTTTTTATCTTATCAAATTCCAATACTTTAACTGCAAATTTCGCCATTATAAAACTCCTCTGAAATAATGTCCTCGCGTGGTGTGAGGCAGATTATCCTCAACCTTTTCTTCCCCCTGGAGACCGTTGCGATACAGCATTACGATTTCTCTTAGTTTGTCCACTGTAAAACTACGCCCGTCAATACGCAAAGTATGAACACCTATTTTGGTCATTTGGTCCAGATTGGCCACCATGGAAAGAGAGTGACCATTTAATATATGAGTCCGGCCAAATTGATCGTGTTTTAAAGGAAAGCGTTCTTGTTTTCTATCTTCCAAGAATGTTTCCTGCCGACAGTGAAAATCACAGCTGCCTCTTTGAAGATTACCCAGGAAACTGCCTTCTACACAGTATTCGGAAACCATCATCTCCAAAGGGCCTTCTACCAGGCACTCTATTGGCACAGGCGTTTTCGCAGCCAAGTTTTCTACCTGTTTCATAGTCAGTTCCGGGGATAGCGTCACGCCACTTGCACCCGCTTCCTGCCAGAAGAGAATACTTTGACCGTTATAGGTATTCAAACCATAGTCAGCCCATAGAGGAATGCCCGTAGCCTTAGCCATTTCCCACAGGCCATTATTGGCAATGAGAAAATAGTCCGGATGCAGATTCCGCCAAATGGCAAAAGCCTGACGGTAATATTCCAACTGTTTTTCCCCAACTATGCGAGACGTGGCAATGAACCATTTTTTCCCGGCCCGGCGCACTAAATCTCCCACAGCCTTATAATCTTCCTCCTTAAAAAGAGGCAGATTGTAACTGTCCCCTCCTACAATAAGTACATCTGCCCCGGTCTGGAGGACAGCTTTAGCCTTATCAGGTGTATCTACCTGAACACTGAGCAGGGGATGCCTATTCATAGTATGATTTTTCTGTTCTTGAATAATGTTCTCCTGCCACTTTATTTGCTTTCTGGCAGGGGTGAATTTTTCCAGCCTAATTCTATTCAGTTCTTCGGTGGCACAGCGCCTAGCCTCGTTTATTTCGCTCATAGGCACCATTACATCCTGATCTGCTTCCAGGATTAAATCCTTGAGCACATACTCGCTGGTACCAAGACGATCCATTTGCTTTTGGACTGTTGCCGTTGTCAGGGGATGTTTTCTGGCTTTTTCTACGATAAAATCCGTAGTACCCTGACCAGCATTACCTTCCTCATCGGTAAGGGTAATGGTCATAGGCTGACCCAAATGAGCCATTGCTTTGGCTACAACAGGAATTCTGGTTTTATTATGCTCCCCGAAAAAATTCCCTGCATAGGACATAAGCTTAGCATCGAAGGTTCTAAACACTCTATCGTTCATGCGGATACCTGCCGGCACATCAATAGTGGCTTTGCTGCCGGCAGTCGCAGACTCTATTTCCTGGCCGTTCACCTCTAAGTGATTCAGGGTAGTGCCTACCCGGCCCCCCACCGTTACCCAAAATTCCAGTCCGTCACCTATATTCAACTCTTTGTCCAATTTAATAACGGCTTTGTGCTCGTTGGGCAAGAGCTGACTCACTCTGCCCACCAGCACACCCCGGTTATTGGGACGTCTGTCACTCATCATAGTGCGGCCCGGTTTTTTCTCTAAATAAGCCGTAGTAAAATCTCTGTTGAAAATTTGTTCAATGTTCTTTTTATCTTCTGAGGAGACATGATAATCACCCGCCAGATAACTGTCCATAGCCCGGCGATAAACATCCGTGACCACGGCTACATATTCCGGCCTCTTCATCCGTCCTTCAATTTTATAAGACGCTACCCCGGCCTCAATGAGCTGAGGCAAAACATCGAGAGTATTCATATCTTTAGGGCTGAGAAGATACTGTCCTGCATCTACGTGAGCCAATAGGTTATTGCCATCTTTATCCACTAGTGTGTAAGGCAAGCGGCAGGGCTGAGCACACTTGCCTCGATTGCCGCTGCGCCCTCCGATAAGACTGCTCATTAAACACTGTCCCGAATAACATACACAGAGGGCTCCATGGATAAAGCCTTCAATTTGCCCGGGCATTTTGTCGCAAATGGCAGTCATGTCTTCCAGGGTAGTTTCTCTGGCTATGACAACTTGCTGCATACCCTGATGATAGGCAAAGATTGCCCCCTGTGAATTAGTGACCGTCATCTGAGTACTGGCATGCAGAGGCAGATCCGGCACCACTTTCCCGGCTACTCTCACTACCCCCATGTCCTGAACAATAATGCCGTCGATGCCTATGTTATGAAGAAAAACCAAATAATCCCCCAGCTGGGACATTTCGCTGTCATCAACTAAGGTATTCACTGTGACATATATTTTTACTCTATGTAAATGTGCCAAAACTATAGCTTTGGCCATAACCTCACGATTAAAGTTCTCGGCAAATTGTCTGGCTCCGAAATTGGTGCCGCCCAAATACACCGCATTGGCACCTGCATTAATGGCTGCTTCCAATGCTTCCCATGTTCCTGCAGGGGCCAGTAATTCTATTGCTGTCCTACTCATATTCTCCTCCTTGTGTTTATTTTCTTTATTATACCATAGTAAGCTTTACCTAGTGTGCATTTGCGGTAAAAAAGTCCCGGTCGGCGTGTTGCCCACGCCCCCGGAACTTTGTACACAGTTTACCTTTTATTTAACCACAAAATAATAGTTTTTACTTTGAATGGAATCTTTAACCCAAGAGCGTTCATAATTAAAAGTTAGCCTATAATTGCCCTGTTGAGAAAAACCAAAGAAAGAAATATTAGTGCCCGGTGACCCGGTCATACCGGCCCTATCATTAGGCAAGAAGAAAGAATTGCCAATCATAACCACACCTGACGCCTTTGAGCCATCAGAAAGAGCCCAATTATACCCTGTTGTAGGATTAGCCTTGAGATAAAGGGCCACAATTTCTCCCGGATGCAGATACAAGGTTTTTTCCTCGGAAGCTTCCGTCAGCTTATAGCTGGTCAGGAAACGTGCCCCTTCTGCCACATTAATAGATGGCATAAGAGCACTGTAAGGGACCTTCGTTCCATAGGGGCTATAGCCACCGTCAGAAAGCAAGAGGCCATCTTCTTCAAAAACATAAGCATGAGAACCTACATTATTTTGAAAATTATCCTTAGTGTAGAAAAAATCTTTGGTTACAGCTTCTTTTCCCGTGGTGGTGTCTATGTTCACTCCGTCATAGACCGTTCTATTGCCCCGGCCTTCAAACAATATACTGAAAAGAGTAGGCCTATTCATGGTAACCTTATAAGTAACCGTAGCATTACCTCCGGCTGCCTTAGCCAGGTTTTCTACCTTACCCCGCAATATATGATTAATATTGTTTTCCAGGAGCTTGTTGTCAATACCGTCTACCACCGGTACCTGACTGCCATTTTTTCCTATTTTATCCGTAATAATCGTCGTGTGACCAAAAGCATCTGCCACTGATACAACCATGGTCAGCAGCATTACACATAAAATCAGTGTCTTTTTCATCTGCTTCTCCTCCTAATAAAAATAACTCGGCGTGACAAAAGTATCCAATACCTTGGGATTTTCCTGAAAAATAGCATCCGCCCCTTTTATCACACCTTTAGCAGCAATCATTATACCACAAATCCTGACCTTCTGTCCCAAGGAAATATTCCCTTTGGCATACAGAAAAGCCTCCTCCAGCCGGACATTATCTTCCAAAATAATATTTTGGGAAGATATAAGCCAGATTTTATCAGGAAAACTAGTATGTGCTCCAATCACAATATCGTCATTATTATAAAAAACTCCCCTGCCTCTAATGACGCCGGTCACCGGCAGCCTATATGGGCTAAAATATCTTCCCTGCTGCTCTGCATATACAAATCCTGATAGGCCTTCTTTCAGCAGCGTTTCTTTCCCGGGCAGGAAGAAGTCCTGATATTTAGTATAATCTTTCTGTGCCAAAACCGGAAAAACAGTCTTGGTGTTAGAAGAATTTTTAGTGTCTTGGTAGTTTCGGCTTGCTTGAAAGTCTGGGCTGTTTTTGCTGCCTCGGAGTTTCTCTTGAGTACAATAAATCGAGTGGTTCCTACCCCCCGGCGGCTCTAAGAACATTTTTCTCAACCGCCAATTAATACTTTCTCCCTTGATGGTCACGTCCACTACCCGTAAAGGAACCTTGGGAAGAATATCGACCTTTACAGAAGGGGTTAATGCCTCGCTGTCCTCGGTAAAAATAAAGGGTGGCAGAGTGACTTTCCCGGGATAAAGAAAAGCTTTTTTGCTAAGGACGGTGTCCATTAAATCTCCACCGGTACGGAGGAATTCCCGACAGAAATTAATCTCTCTGTGATTGCTAATATCATCGATAAGCATAACCATAAAAACCCTGGACAGCCCACCTATCAAGATGAGAACAAACATCATAGTAAGGGCAATAGACCCTCTGCTTTTCCCCTTCATACCACAACTCCGTTCCGCAGGTACAAAATTCCCCGGAAATCTTTATTGCGGCCCGATGCCAGGACCGTAAGGGTGAAACTAACCTTCACCATATTAGAAGCAAGCCGCCGAATACGAAAATTGGTCACTCCCATATCCGGTGGACTCAAGGGATTGATACCAGGTTGTCTGCCCATGGTTTGTACATTTTGGTAGAAACCGTAATCACTAGTGCCAGGATATTTTTGGCAGAAAAAGCTGACGCTTTTGGCACCTCCCAAAGTAGAACAATGGACGATGGTGCCTGCTTCTCCTTCCTGCAGCCTGGCAAATGTGGTATGGTAGGTCAAACGATATTCCAAAATAGCCAAAACATCACGGCTCACACGTCCCAGAAAGAACTGGTCTTTAACGTTATCCACATTTTTCCAAAGGGTAATAACCCCTTGAGAAAACCCGGCACATAGCATGGCTACAATTAACAAGAAAAAATTGATTTCCAGCAGAAGGCTGGCTCTTTTCTTAGTCATAGGTCACCACCCTTAGCAATGGCTCGTTTTTACCCAGAAGAAAAGCCTGAATTTCAATCTGTTTAATATTACCCGCCTCGGGGAGAAGGCGCTCAGAAACTTCCAGTCGCAAGTCATCCACTTCTTTGTTGGCTATTGGCTTGCCCAAATGAAATTCTCCCATAGTCTCCTGTGCCAGTTCCATGGCCTGTCGCCACTTTCTTTCTTTCACGAATAAGTTTATGCCTGTACCATAACCAGCCATAATCCCTGTTAAAGTAACACATGCAACCAGAATACCCATAAGGAGCGGTGCAAGCAAAAACCCCGGCTTTACTTTATTCATAACAGGTTACCACTCTTCCGGTCACAGGTTGGACACCAATTCGTCTGCTATATTGAGGCAGCAAGACACTAACAATAGTATAGGCTGTTTCCCTGTGGCTCCGTCCCAATGGTTGAAAAACCAATTTTAATGGGCCAATCAGATTTATGCAAGGCAACAAAATATCTTGCAATTTAATATTTTTCTTGACCTTGAAAGCCTCCATTATATTGTATTTTTCTCCTAAAGGAGTCAATTCCATGGACAAAAACATGGTTCCCTGATACCGAGCCCGGCTTTGCATAAAGCCAAGCTGGTGGGAAACCATTTTCCCTGTATCAAAAACCTGGCCTTGTTCTTTCTTATAAGCTAACCTGAAAAAATACGGGACAATGTGTAATTCTAAAATGGCAATCATTCCCAGAATTATAAGTAATTCTACAAAACCAAATCCTCGGTTTTTCCGATTGTCATTTTGCCCCGACCTTTGTTTATTATGAGCCGTCCTTAGCGGACGAAAAATCTTTTCCACTAGCAGACTTGCCCTTGGCTATGCCATTCTTCGTATCATACTCTATGCCTATATAGTCCCTGTCCGGTAAATAACCATTCTTTACCAAGGTATCTATACTGTCAGGATAACGACCGGTATCTAATTTATACACCTGCCCGGCTCCTGCAATCATGGTTAATTTAGTCTTTAACTGTGTGTCCAAAGAACGGTTCATAGCCACCTTTATAGAAGGAATAATAGCTACTATCAAAGACCCGATAATAGCCAAAACGGCAACGACTTCGATTAGTGTGAATCCTTTGGTGTGACTAGAGTGAGATAGTTTCTCTTTCACTTGATACATAAAATTGCCTTCCTTTTCTTAAATTTCCGTAAACTTATCCAAAATTTCGTAAACAGGCGCTAGCAAAAAACTAAACCCGCCGCCTACAATAACTGCTAAAATCAGCAGCATAGCAGGTTCCAGCAATACTTTGCAATCCTTAAGGCCGGCCGCCAAATCACCGTCTAAAATATTAGCAGCCTCTGCCAGCATGGTATCCAGGTTGCCTCCCTGTTCACCAATGGCAATAAATTCCCGGCTTACCCGGCCGAAAATTCCCTTGCGGGTGGTTACGGCCTCTTCCAGAGAATGACCTCTCAAAAGGTTTTCCCTGATTTGTCGGATGCTTAAAGACATGCCGGGTTGAGAAAGGGTTCCTTCTACCAGCCGCAAAGCCTGTGGCAAAGTAATGCCACTGGTCAGCAGCAATCCCAATAGACGGCAGCAGCGAATTTCCAAGAAAGCCTTATGATAATTTCTAATCAGAGGCATTCTCAGAAATACTCCCGGTATTTTGCGGCGGCAGAGCAGTACACTTGCTAAAAATAATACCCCTAATGTACCGAGGAAACCCGGTGCTGTTTTTACTGCCCCTACCATGTGTATAATAAACATAAGCAATCTTCCCGGCTGGATACCCAAGGCCAAATATACGTGACCAAACATGGGCAAAACCTCAAAAGCAAAATAGCCCAGGGTACAGAAAGTCAAAATCAGTACTACCGCCGGATAAAGGCAGGCATTAAAAAGGAATCGTTTGGTTTCCCGTTCCTTCAGATAATACGCTGACAGCTCGCCCAACAGCATGGTCAATTCCCCGCTGGTCTCCCCTGCCTCTGTTACCTGCATAGCCAAATAATTAAATTCTCGCGGCTGTTTACCCAAAGCGGCAGCAAAGGACAAACCTTTTTCCAAATCCGCCTGTAATAAGCTGCACACCCGCTGTAAATTTTGTGAGGCTTTTTCTTCTATTAATTCCAGGCTGCGCAAAAGAGGTATGCCGCTGGCTAATAAAGAACTTAAGCGGCTAAAGAAAAGGCCTTTTTGCTTGTCTGTAAGATGGCTGCTCAGGGGGTGGAAACGACCTGTCCTGTGTCCGTCTCTAGTTATCCGCAGCACATAACCATGTTTATTCCTGACAAATTCCGCCACTGCTTGCGGGTTCTCTCCCCACCGTTTGCCTGTGAAAATGCGGCCTTTTTTATTGCAGCCCCGCCAACTGTATAGATGCAAACATTCACCTCCTTAATACCAAAACTCGCCTCCTTATGCTACGGAAGTTTCGCCTTCTTTAACACGAAATTTCGTTTTTTTATCTCGGGGCTATTGTCTATTTCCACTTTCCCAGTTTGATTCCTTTAATTTTTTTCATATTTTTTTCTCATCCCCACGCCCTACAGACGGCTTCCAGACATCTTTTCCACAACATGCGTACAAGAAAAAGGGGCAAAAGGTGTTGTTCCTTTTGTCCCACTAAAAAACCGACAACCAGGTACATCTAGTTGTCGGTTTTTTTTATTTTTTCCCTTTGTCTTTTTCTTTGTCCCGTTTCAGCATTGTTTGAATTTCCTGCATGAAATTGTTCACATCAGCAAACTGCCGATAAACAGAGGCAAAGCGCACATAGGCAATCTGATCGATTTTTTCCAGATGCTTCATGACTGTTTCGCCGATAATGGAAGAAGTTATTTCGTTTTCTCCCCGGCTCCGCAATTCTTGCTCAATGGAAGCAGCGAATCCTTTGATTTGCTCAAAGGAGAAGGGGCGTTTCTCAAAAGCCTTCAACAGACCGGAAAAAAGTTTCTGATTGTCAAAGAGTTCCCTTCTTCCGTCTTTTTTCATTACATAGAGGGGGGTCTCTTCATATTTCTCATACGTGGTAAAACGACGGCCACAGCTGGGACATTCCCGGCGACGCCTTATGGACGTGCCATCGTCAATGGATCTGGAATCAACTACCCTGGTATCCTCACTGGAACAAAATGGGCACTTCATTCTTCACTTACCTCGTTTCCCGATTATTTACTGCGAATCCAAGGTGGAATCTCCGTGGACGGAACGGCAAAGCCGCCTACAGGAGAACTGTTCTCTTTCTTGCCACCAATAGTGGTATTCTTAGCCGAAGCAGGTTTAACGAAAGGAACCGGTTTAGGAGCACCGGGCATACCGTTCTTCTTCCCATCAATACCGGTTGCAATAACAGTTACTCTTATTTCGTCATCCAGGGTTTCATCAATGGTAGCGCCAAAGATAATGGTAGCATCAGGATCAACAGCATCAGTAATAATCTTGCAGGCTTCGTTAACGTCAACTAAGGTCAGGTCTTTACCGCCGGTAATATTCAGCAGCACACCATGAGCTCCGTCAATAGTGCTATCCAATAAAGGACTCTTAATAGCAGCTTCGGCCGCGCTGGTAGCACCGCCTTCGGCTTTAGCGGAACCAATACCCATCATAGCACTGCCCGCATTGGTCATAATCGTCTTAACATCATTGAAGTCAGCGTTAATCAAACCCGGTACACTGATTAAATCAGTGATGCCTTGAACACCCTGGCGAAGTACATCGTCGGCAATTTTAAAGGCTT
Organism: Acidaminococcaceae bacterium; assembly: GCA_036788835.1. Taxonomy (GTDB): domain Bacteria; phylum Bacillota; class Negativicutes; order Acidaminococcales; family Acidaminococcaceae; genus JALCSJ01. The sequence continues at coordinate 23,779 of DAIQMR010000003.1, read as the reverse complement.
CCAACATGGTGGTTCTTCTATCTACAACCTGCAATAAACGATCGTTGGGAATAGTAATCAAGGCATCAACTTTAGCCTTCAAATTGCTAATACCCTGCTCTGCTGCATTGTAACGGCGTCTGCCTTCAAAAGTAAACGGCTTGGTTACAACACCTACTGTGAGTGCCCCTACGGCTTTGGCACATTCAGCAATAATATGCGCACCGCCTGTGCCTGTGCCACCGCCCATACCGGCAGTAATAAAGACCATGTCAGCGCCCTTCAATGCTTCTGATACTTGGTCCTTGGATTCTTCTGCGGCTTTTTCGCCAACTTCCGGATTAGCACCTGCACCTAAACCTCTGGTAATTTCTTCACCTATTTGAATTCTGGTAGGAGCCTTAGAGAGAAGTAGTGCTTGTGCATCACAGTTTACTGCGATAAATTCCACACCCTGCAAACCGGATTCAATCATACGGTTAACGGCGTTATTTCCGCCACCGCCTACACCCACAACTTTAATTCTAGCTAACGGCTGATCTTTTTTGCTTTCAACATCGAACATGTTTTATGCTCCTCCTTAAACTTTTATGTCAAACTTCCAATTAGAATATACTACAGGTTATTATATCATTAAGACGGGATATTTTCACGCTTTATTGTAACTTTTTTTATTTTTTTAGATATAAGCGCCTGATTATAGCAATATTGTCAAAAATACGTAGGCCAAAAGCCAAAACTGCCACATAATAAAGGTCTATACCTAAACGAATGCCGCAGTAACAAAGAAAAGAAGCAAATATACCATTTACAAAAAAACCGGAAATAAATACCTGACTATCGTAGCACCCTTCCTTGGCAGCCCGTATGCCTCCGAAAACAGTGTCCAAAGAAGCCATGAGAGCCACAGAAAGTAGCTTCACATAGGCTTGGGGAACAATGGGAAGATATAGTCCCAAAACAATTCCTAAAATTATACCAACAACAGGAATGATAATCATTTGGTCCCACCTTCTTCCTTTTCAAGCTTAGGCTTAGCAAATTCATAGTGTCTGGTGCCTTTATAGGCCGGTACCGTAAGGTTATCGCTCTTTTCCACTTCTACGGATATGCCCCAGAATTTCAGGGTCTCAATAACGCCTCCCCTGAGCCGTAATGCGCTGTCCAAAGTATCCGGCTTGCCTATAGCCACGATAATATAAGGTGGCGAGAACCTGTTGTTATTAACAGAAACCGTCGGTCCTGCGCAGCGGATTTCCGAAACATCCAACAATCTTTCTTTATTAATGGAAATAGCTTCGGTGCCTGCAGCCCGCAGTTCATTAATTAGACGCAACAAATCGTCATCGTGGATAATATACAAATTGGGGTTTTCTCCCGGCTTATGAACTACTTTGCTGTCATCCACAGTTACTTTAATTCCCGGCCCCACCATGGGCAGTTCTCCTGCCTTGGCTTTAAGGCCTTGAATTTCTTTGGTCAGTGTTTCATTGCCGGATGTTTCCTCCAGCTTTTTAACTTTCTCGGCCATAATTTTATTTTCTTTTTCTGCCGCTTTTAATTTTTCTACCAAATTCTCTGCTCTTTCTTGAGCGATAGTGTTTCTAGCCTGCTCCGCACTACGAAATTGGGTGGAAAGCATGGTCCCTAGTATCATACAAATAAGAAACAATAAAATTTTTGCCTGTTTACCTTTTAGCATACCCTGCATTCCCTCCTTTATTGCAATTTTACGTATGGTTTATCATAGGTAAGATCGATATAACTTGCCTTAATAGGTTTTGTTTCCAGTTCTTTGCAAACAACAATAAACGTATTTATTTTTTTTACGGCATTCTCCGGAGTTCCCAAAATAACCGGGACTCCATTTCTTAAAAAGACTTTTATTTTGCCATCCTCACTCAGAGAAATTTCCACAATGCTTTTGGTAACTGCCGTATCCAGCTTGCCTAAGAAAGTCAGTAAGCCTTTAACTTCTTCATCCTGAATCTGGTCTCCGGCATAGACATTCCCAACTTTGTAGCCGGAAATAAATGGTGCAGAAGCATCCTTGATACCGTTGCCCACTGACAGCACGTGACCGCTGTAGGAAATTTTGGCGAAACCGTTATAGGCACATTCCACATAGACTGCAGGCTTTCTTTCCTTTACTGTCACATGTAGCTCATTAGGCCATGCATATCTTGTGGTGACTTTTTCTACCCGTAAATCATGGGAAAGAATATATTCCAAATTTTTACAGCTTACATTAAACAAATTAACCGGCTCATGAATATTGGCTAACTTCTTGACTTCTTCTACTGTAATAACCTGCCCGTTATCTACAATGATTTTGCCAAATGCCAGCCATGGCCTATGCAAGAGATAATACAAACCGCTAAAACAACACAAAGCGCAAATCACTAACAAAAACACTTTGGATTTATTATAATGACGGTTATTGCGGCGCTGGGCACTGATACGTTCTTTGGTTGTCTGCACCGCTTCCACCTCCAATTAATATCTTGCGGTTTTAAGCATGATTTCACATAAATCAGGGAAGGTCAGGCCCATGGGTGCCGCCATTTTGGGGACCAGGCTTGTTGCCGTCATACCTGGTACAGTATTGATTTCCAAAACAATAGCATCTCCATTATCAGCCAACATCAAATCTGCTCTAGCCACTCCCCGGCAGCCCAAAGCCTTGTAGGCAGCAAGGGCATACCCCTGAAGTTTTTTCGTAGTCGCTTCGTCAAAGGGGGCTGGACAGGTTTCTACCGTAGCACCTGCTGTATACTTGGAATCATAATCATATTCACCGCTCTTTGGTTCAATGAGCACCAAAGGCATTGGCACAAAACCATCAGCCGTTTCTAAGATAGCTCCCGCCAATTCTTTACCTTTAAAGAATGCTTCCACCAAAACATCTGTATCGTAAACAAAAGCAGCATCCAAAGCTTTCGTCAAGTCTTTGGCTTCTTTAACAATGGTAACACCAAGGCTGGAGCCTTGAGAAGAAGGCTTTACCACCACAGGTAAGCCTAATTTTTCTATTACTTCCTTAGCCCAGTCTTCTGTGTTTTTCGTATCTTTGGTCACGAATAAACATTTTGCTGTTGGTATGTTCGTAGCAGCAAAAATTCGCTTTGTATAAAACTTATTCATGCCTAGAGCGCTGGCCAGAACACCGGGGCCTGTATAGGGAATTTTCAACATTTCCAGGCAGCCCTGCATTCTGCCGTCTTCTCCGTAGAGACCGTGGACAGCGTTAAACACCACTGTTGCACCACATTCTTTTAGTTGTTTAGCCAAATTTGCCGGATCTAAATCAATGGCAACCACATCATATCCTTTAGATTTTAATGCGTCCATTACTGCCTGTCCGGTACGAAAAGATACTTCCCTTTCTTTGGACGGACCACCCATTACTACAGCGACTTTTTCTGTTTTATGCATTATTTGTCCTCCTTTGCAAATGCTGGACAAGTGCTTCGGCAATTTTATAACCATCACCTGCACCTACTGTCATAATTAAATCTCCTTCTTGTATTTCTTTTTCCAAATAGTCCTCAATCTTTTCAGGGCTTGGAATATAAAGAACTTCCTGACCGGTAGTTACTTTTATTTTCTCTGCCAGCATTTCGCTGCTCACACCGGGGATGGGCTCCTCACTGGCAGCATATATATCTGTCAGGATCAACTGGTCGCAAGCAACAAAGGCCGTGGCGAACTGTTCCAACAACAACTTAGTCCTGGTATAGCGGTGAGGTTGGAAAATACAAATAAGCCTCTTGGGGTTGGTTTGTTTGGCTGCCTGCAAAGTTACTTTTATCTCAGTGGGATGGTGAGCATAATCATCCACAATCCACACTCCATTGATTCTGCCCTTTGTTTCGAAACGGCGCTTGGCACCGTGGAAATGCTCCAGTGAAGCTACGGCGGTTTCTACCGTGATGCCGATTTCCCGAGCAGCGGCAATGGCACCCAAAGCGTTAAGAACATTGTGACGACCGGGAATAACCAAGTGAGCCTGAGCCAATTTTTTCTTGTGCAAGCACACATCAAAATGGGTGCCATCGGTGCCAAATTTAATGTTTTCTGCTGTATAGTCAGCATCCTTATCATCTATGGCATAAGAAATAAAACTTTTCCCGGTGGCAGAAGCCAAAGCTTTCACTTTGGGGTTGTCAAAACACAGAACTGCTTTGCCGCCCTGTTTCAAATTGTCCAGGAACTGAGCAAAAGCCTCCTGAATTTTCTCTACGCTGCCATAATGATCAAGATGGTCATTTTCAATATTGGTAACTACTTCTAACCAAGGATGGAATTTAAGAAAAGACCCATCGCTTTCGTCAGCTTCGGCAATAACATAATCGCTCTTACCGTTTAAAGCATTGCCTCCCAGGCTGGCTACTATACCGCCGATTACTACCGTAGGATCAATACCTGCTTCATTGGCAATGCAGGAAAGCATAGAGCTGGTTGTTGTTTTTCCGTGAGCCCCCGCCACTGCCACGCCCTTATGTTTGTTCATCAAATAAGCCAATACATCACTTCTGTGCAAAACAGGAATCTGTCTTCTGCGAGCCTCCAGCAATTCAGGATTATCCGGATGAATGGCAGAAGAAATCACCACTGCCTCTGCTCCTTCAATTTGACAGGCAGCGTGTCCAATGAAAACCACTGCTCCTTCTTTAGCCAAATGAGTGGCAATATAGCTGGCCTTGCTGTCAGACCCGGAAACATGATAGCCTCTCTTAATCAGCACATAGGCTAAGGCACTCATCCCTACTCCGCCTATGCCTATGAAATGCACATTTTTAACAGTCCCTAAATCAAGCACTTCAATCTCCTCCTAATTGTTCTTCACAAGTTCCAAAGCACCTTTGGCAATATCCATGGCCGCATTTGGTTTGCTCACCGTTAAAGCGGCCCGGTGCATATTTTCTAAAACATCCTGCTGAGTCAACATTTTCTCCAATTTACTTAAAAGATTATCACCCTGTAAATCTTTATCCAGAATCACTTGAGCCGCTCCCTTGGCTTCCAGTGCCCTGGCATTAAACTCCTGATGGTTAGCTGTAGCATAAGGATAGGGAATCAAAATAGCCGGAATTCCCTTAACCATCAGTTCTGCCAGGCCAATGGCCCCTGCCCTGGAGACAGCCATGTCAGCTACTGACAGAGCCAAAGGCATTTCATGAATGTATGGTAAAACCTTAATATTGTCTGTCTTAACAACAGCTTCGCCAAGAACGGCAATATGCTTATCATAGTCTAAAGTGCCGGTAGCATGGAGAATTTGCACATCAGTGCGTCCCGCCAAGCTTTTCTCTACCGTAACCATGGCATTATTTATACTCCTAGCTCCCCTTGATCCTCCGAAAGCCAGGATGGTTTTCCTGTCCGGATGCAGTCCGAAAAATTTTAATCCTTCCTGCCTGTTATCTGTCAGAACTTCTTTGCGTACTGGATTACCGGAATAAATTTTTTCGGCTTTGCCGGCGAAAGCCTTTGCACCTTCCTGATACCCCAAAAAAATTCTATCTACGAAGCGGGAAAGAATTTTATTGGTAACTCCCGGCATAGCATTCTGTTCCTGAACACAGGTGGGAATTCCTTTCAGGGCGGCCTGCCAAAGAATTGGCCCGCACACGTATCCCCCTGTACCGATAACTAGGTCAGGTTGCAGTTTATTAAGAAGTTGACGGGCTTCCCATAAACCGGCAAAAAGTTTCTCCGTGGAAACCACTGTAGAAAACCCAAGATGCCGTTCAAACCCGGCCACTGTAATAAACTCCAATGGGTAGCCATATCTGGGCACAATATCTTTTTCCAGGCCTTTTTTTGTGCCAACAAAAACAATGTCCGCATCAGGCCGCAGTTCTTTTATACAATTAGCAATGGTGATGGCAGGATAAATATGTCCTCCTGTACCACCGCCGGAAACAATGATTTTCACAATTTAACCTCCCAAAATCAATGGGGCAATTTATGCACTAAATCTTTAAATACTTCTCCTCTTTGGGGAAAGTTATCAAACATATCATAGGAAGAACAAGCCGGTGACAGCAGAACAACTTCCGGTGCCTTAGCCAAATCATAGGCCTTTTTAACCCCGTCGGCAAAGGTGTTGACCAAATAAATATGTCTAACCCCGGCCTTAATGGCCGCCTCATTGAACCGCGCCTTGGCCTCTCCCAATAAAATCAGCGCATCGGTTTTTGTTCTTACCAGCTCCATGAACTCTGCCAAATCAGTCATTTTGTCATGGCCGCCGGCTATTAAAACCACATGACCGTTCTTGAATGCTTCCAAGGCCTTTATTGCCGAGTCTGTATTTGTTGCCTTAGAATCATTATAGTACGGGACTTCTTTGATGGTCTCCACATATTCCAGCCGATGTTCCACACCTTTAAATTCTTTCAGGACTTTAGCCATATTTGCAAAAGTCACCCCGGCAAAATAGGCACAAGCAATTGCTCCCAAGGCGTTCTGCTCGTTATGGGCACCGAAAATCTGCATATCTTTAACTGCGCAAATATTTTGCTTTTCCCCCTTCCAGGCAAAAACAAAATCACCGTTTTCCATATAAGCGCCTGACCGCAAAATATGTTTGCAGCTGATAAGACAAACCTGCCCTTTTGCTTCCTTGGCAAAACCTCTGACAATAGGATCATCGTCATTTAAAATCAAAACGTCATCCTTAGTCTGATGAGCAAAAATATTGGCTTTGGCACGGATATAATTTTCCATGGTTTTGTGACGTTCAATATGATCCGGTGTAATATTAAGAAGCAAAGCAATATGCACTCTGAGAGTAGTAATACTTTCCAGTTGGAAGCTGGACAATTCTGCCGCAATATAAGAATCAGCGTCTAAATGCTCTGTCTCTTTAGAGAGAGCCAGACCGATATTACCTCCGGTAGCAGTTTTAACCGGCAGAGTTTTCAGCATTTCTCCTACCAGAGTAGTTGTGGTGGTTTTGCCGTTTGTACCGGTTATACCCACCCATTTCCCTTTATATAAACGTCCCGCTTCTTCTGCCTCCCCAATAATTTCTAGGCCCAATTCTTTGGCTTTGGCCACAACTGAGGTAGTCAGAGGAATCCCGGGAGAAATAATAAACAATTTTGTTTGAGTTAAATACTCTTGAGGATTACCGCCACAAATAAACTTGCCGCCATTTTTTTCCAGGCCAGCGATAATTTCCTGCGGCAAATCTCTGGCCGTATCATTGTAAAGGATAACTCTTTCTCCCTTGCTGGCAAGAATTTCCGCCACTCCCTGGCCGCTGATACCTGCCCCATACACAAATACATATTTGTCTTTTATCATGCTAAATCCCCCCTCTTTATCTCAGAACAAAAATGATTGCTCCCAGCAAAGAAAACACAAAGCTTGCCATACTAAACCGTAAAACCACAATAGGTTCAGGCATACCCCCCAGCTCAAAATGATGATGGAGAGGGCTCATGCGAAATATCCGCTTGCCTCCTGTATGTTTAAAATAGGCAACTTGAATAATTACGGATAAAGTTTCTGCCACATATATACCACCGATAATAATCAGTAAAATTTCTGTATGAGTCAATAGCGCTAAGGCAGCAATGCCGCCTCCTAAAGCCAAAGACCCTGTATCACCCATAAAAATTTTGGCAGGATAATGGTTGAAAAGCAAAAAACCTAAACAAGCAGCGGCAATAGTCATAGCAAAATTACCTGTACCCAAATCCCGTTCCATATAGGCTATGAAGGCAAAAGCCAAAGCCACAGGAACCGTAACCAGAGAAACCAGTCCATCCAGGCCGTCTGTTAAATTAACGGCATTGGTAGTTCCCACAATCAGTATAATCGCAAAAAGATAATAACCTATACCCAAATCAACCAACTGATTTAAAAGAGGAACCCAAATAAGGGTATTCCCCGGAGTCACATCCCCCGGCCTCAGTAGAAAAACTACCGCCGCCAGAATCTGCAGAAGGAATTTTTGTTTGGAAGTAAGGCCCAGATTTCTTTTGCGTACAATTTTAATAGTATCGTCAATAAACCCAATCAGGCCGTAAGCCGCTACCAGCCAAAGTCCCGCCGCCAAGCCGGAGCTCATTGGACACCATAGGTAGGTTGCAACCAGAATTGCCAGAATAATAATTATTCCACCCATGGTGGGAGTCCCATTCTTTTTTAGATGGGCTTTAGGTCCACAGTCTCTTACACTTTGATCACAGTGCCATTTGCGTAATCCCTTAATAATAAACGGCCCCGTTACTGCACAAATAATCAGGCTTGTAAAGAAAGCCCCCAGCTCTGTTAAATACATTATTTTCCTTCTTCCTTCTTAAATACCAAGTCAATTACTTTATCTACAGCCATAGAATGGCTACCCTTAAATAATATTACATCATAGGGTTTCATTACTTTTTTCAAAGCCTCGGCCGCAGCTTCTCCATTGGCAACATGAATGACCTTTACGCCCTTTTGGGCAGCTGCCTCACTAATAGCTTTGGCTTCCTGGCCGTAAGTAATCAGATAGCTGACTCCCGCAGCTGCAACATAGCCGCCCACTTTAGCATGGGCTTCCCGGGATATTTTCCCCAGTTCCAGCATATCGCTCATCACTGCCAAGGCTCTGCCTTTGTTCTGGGACTCAACAACATGAGCCAAAGTTTTGCAGGCTGCTTCCATAGAAGCAGGACTGGCATTATAGGCATCATTAATCACAGTAATATCACCAAAACGAAGTATTTCCTGACGTTTGCCGGTCATAACAATATTTTGTAAAGCATGGGCAATGGCTTTATCATCTACGTCATAAATTTCCGCCACAGAAATAGCTGCCAAAGCGTTCATTACATTATGCTCTCCCAATAGTGGCATTACTACATCTTGGGTTTGTTTAGTCAAGGTGCTTGTGTAGGAAAAATGTGTATCTGTTCCGCTTATTCTCACATTACTCCCTCTAATAGCACTATCTTTTATTATACCATATGTGGTAATAGTTGCGCCAGTTGACATTTGTGAAACATAGGCATCGTCATTATTTAAAATGGCATGATTTTCAGGACCTAAGTCCTCCAAAATTTCGCTTTTTGCTTTGGCAATGTTCTCAATACTCCCTAAAAGCTCTATGTGGGTATCTCCCACATTAGTAATAACCACTGTTTCCGGATTGGCCAAAGGCTTCATAGCACGAATCTGCCCAAGACCTCTCATGCCAATTTCCACTACGGCAAAGTCCGTAGTGTCGGTTATGGTCAAAAGTGTCTTGGGCAGACCTATTTCATTATTAAAATTAGCCTGTGTCTTTATGACATTATATTTTTCTGCCAAACAGGCCGCAATCAGGTCTTTCGTAGATGTTTTGCCGTTAGAGCCTGTAATGGCTATAACTTTTACATGTTTCTTACTCTGCCGATAGGCCTGAGCAATTTGTTGATAAGCAGCCAGAGTGTCTTTCACCAAAAACGTCTTGGCTGGATCAGTTCCCACATCTCTTTCTGCCACTACTGCCCCGGCTCCCATTTCCAAAGCCTTGGCGCAGTAGGCGTGCCCGTCAAACTTTTCCCCTTTGAGGGCTATGAAGATTTCACCGAGGCTAACAGCCCTGGAATCCGTGGTAATCCCGGCATATTCAGTAACAGGCAGGGCGGTAGTCACCGCCCCTGTTGCTTCTATAATCATTTGCGCCTTAAACATTTTAGTTCCCCTTTTTGAAATAATCCCTCACCACTTCACAATCATCAAAATGAATAGTCTTATCTCCCAGAATCTGATAATTTTCATGGCCTTTACCGGCTATCATTATAACATCATCCTGAGCAGCATGGGAGAGGGCAAAATAAATTCCTTCCCGGCGGTCCGTAATCTTGTGTATTTCCTTGGTATCCGGTGCTCCGGCCAAGCCCTTCTCAATATCTGCAATAATCAGCTCCGGATCCTCGCTGCGTGGATTATCACTGGTAACCACTAACTTATCAGCTAATTCCAAGGCAATGCGTCCCATAATAGGACGCTTTTTATTGTCCCTATCGCCGCCACAACCAAATACTACCCACAGTTTTCCTTTAGTTATCTGTCTGGAAGTACGCAAAACATTATCCAGCCCGTCGGGAGTATGGGCATAGTCCACGATTACCGTAAAGGGCTGTCCGGCTTCCACCAGCTGGAACCGGCCCCGTACACCGGTAAAACCGTCCAGGCAGCTAATTATAATTTTAGGGTCGATTTTCTCGGCAATAGCACAGCCCACTGCAGTCATAATATTATAAACATTAAATTCTCCTGTAATATGCAGCAATAAGTCCATATCTCCATCCGGAGTATGAAGATCGAGTTTCATATTCTTTGCCCCAACTGTAAATTTCAGCGGGTAAATATCGTTAGTGGCACCTTTGCCATAGGTAATAACCTTGGTCTTTGTCCTTTCCATAATAATCTTAGAACTAGAGTCATCCATGTTAAACACAGCTGTCTTATTGGGTTTATCCCCTTTGTGCAAATTAGTGAAAAGCAGTGCTTTAGCTTCCCGATAGTTTTCCATGGTGCCATGAAAATCCAAATGATCCTGAGTAATATTAGTAAGGGCCGCCACATCAAACTCAATGCCGGCTACTCGGTTCAAAGCCAAGGCATGGGAAGAAACTTCCATAACAACATAGTCACATCCGGCCTGGACCATTCTATATAGGTTCCTCTGCAAATCCACTACATCCGGAGTTGTATTGTGACTGGTTTCTATTTTATCTTCAATCATGATATTTATAGTACCTATTAGCCCCACTTTGAAGCCGGCCTTACGCAGAATCATCCTTATTATATTGGTAGAAGTTGTTTTCCCGTTAGTACCGGTAACGCCTATCATCCGCAGTTTCCTGCCGGGATAATCGTAAAAGAAAGGGGCAATCGCAGTCATAGCTTCCTCGCTGCTGGAGACTTTAATAATAGTCAGGCCTTCCCTAGGAGCAACATCTTCCTCCACTAGAACGGCTGCCGCTCCGGCTGCCGCTGCTTTATCAATATATTTATGTCCATCTGTATGAACACCTTTAATGCAAACAAATAAACTGCCCTGGCTCACAGTGCGTGAATCTATAGTAATATCCGTGATTTCTTTTCCAGTTGAACCGCTTAATACTTGTGCTTTAGGCAAAAGGGCCAGAAGGTCTTCCAATTTTTTTATCATGAATCCTGCCTCCTTTAAATATTATGCAAAAAGCAGCCTTAATGGCTGCTTTAAACAAACTGGTTCCTGCAAACAAAAAGTTTATTTTTTAGCATAAGCATAACCATCATAGTCAATTTTGTCGCTGTTCATATGTACATATATATTACTTCTAGCTGTGCTCATACCTAATTTGCTGCTGGCAATAGCAGTAATACGTTCCGGGCTGCTTAATCTGTCCACGTCAAGCTTCAGCGTCTGGTTTTCACTTAGTAGTGCTGCTTCCTGCTTTTTCAGATTAACCAATGTCCCTGTATTCACTACATATAATTCACTAATGGCAACATTACCAAAATAACACATAATACCCACTATAAACAGGAAAATAATCTGATGTCTCAGAGTCCGGTAGTCATGGTTTTTGGCAGCCTTCCGAGGAGCCTTTTTTTGTGGCTCTTCGCTATATCTATCATCATAAGCATAATTATCATATGCGTAATTAGCGTAATTGTATTTTCTCGCAAGCATTCTGGGAATCCCCCTGTTTATATTTTGACCGCGCCTCGCAGTCTCGCGCTGCGCGCTCTGGGATTTGCTGCTAATTCTTCCTCACTGGGCACAAATTCCTTTAATTTTTGTATCTCCGGTTTTTTCCCGCACACGCACACCGGTAATTCAGGTGGACAGGTACAGCCTTTGGCCAATTGCTTCAAGGTGTGTTTCACAATCCTATCCTCGAGGGAGTGAAAAGTAATGACCCCTATCCGTCCACCCGGTGCCAGGCGATCCACTGCATCGGTTATAACTCTAGCTAATATTCCCAATTCGTTGTTGACCTCAATACGGATTGCCTGAAATGTACGCTTAGCAGGATGAGGACCATCCTGTCTAGCGCCTTTTGGTATTGCTTGTTTTATTACTTCTACCAGTTCCCCGGTAGTAGCAAACTGTTTGTTTTTGCGCTCTGCCACAATAAACTTGGCAATCCGCCTGGCCCAACGCTCTTCTCCATAATTATGAATAACGTCGTCCAGCTGCTGCTCTGTATAGGTATTAACCACGTTTGCCGCAGTAAGCTTTTGTCTTGTGTCCATGCGCATGTCCAAAGGGCCGTCGTGCATGTAGGAAAACCCACGCTCCGGATCATCCAGCTGATAACTGGACACACCCAAATCAAAGAAAATACCCGTAATCTTATCTATCTCTAAATCGTTTAAAACCTGAGTGAAATTTTTGAAATTAGACCTTACTATATCCACATGGCAACTCAGTCCCTGCATTTTCTCAGTAGCTGCAGCAATGGCATCTGCATCCTGGTCTATTCCTACAAGACGACCCTGAGGTGAAAGAAGCTGGGCAAAATGGAAAGAATGTCCGGCACCGCCCATGGTACAATCCACATAGATACCGTCTTTATCCGTAATCAGCCAATCAACGCTTTCCTTAAGCAGCACGCTTGTATGTTTGAATTCCATGTGCTCCATCCATTCTTTGCTTATTCGAAATCTAATTCCTCTACCAGTTTCACAACATCTTTTTCCACCTTAGTATTGTAATCAGCATAGCGCTTGGCATCCCAGATTTCTGCTTTAGCTCCCACACCAACTATCAAAGCCGTAGTTGCTAATTTTGCATAAGTACGTAAATTAACCGGCAAAAGAATCCTCCCCTGTTTATCCGGATCTGCCTCAACGGCACCACCGAAAATAAAACGGGAAACATCTCTCTCTTTTTGCTTAGGCATCATCTTCTGGGCAAAACTGTTTTTCAATTTCTCCCATTCTGATAAAGGATAAACGTCCAAACACCCGTCCACGCCTTTGGTTACAACGAAGTGCTTACCAAGTGATTCGCGCAATTTTGCAGGCATAAATAAGCGGCCTTTGGCATCAATATTATGTTCAAATTCTCCCATCAGCATTATTTACTCACCCGACTTTCGCACCACTTTTCACCACTTTTCACCATTATAATGCTTTATTCGCAAAAATGCAATATATTTACCCGCTTTTTTTGTGTTTTTCCGCATTCTTTCTGAATTCGTAAGCTTTCCTAGTTAAGTGCTATGTATTCTTGTTTTCACTTGCCAAACTGTGGTATAATTATTTTTGTAAGAATTAACTTTTGTAAGGAGGATTCGCATGGCTAAAATTACCAGAGATACCGGAATTATTGAAGCAGTTCAAGAACATCCGGAAATCATTGAAGTTTTCCAACAATATGGACTGGGATGTATCGGCTGCATGGCTGCTAATTTTGAAACCATCGGTCAAGGCGCCAGTGCTCATGGTCTTGATGTTGATGCTCTGATTGCCGACATCAACAAAAAAATCGGAGAATAATTGTTACAAAATGGACAGGTACTTGTGTAACAAAAGAAAGCTGTAGCCAAAATGAGGTTTTTAACCTCATTTTGGCTACAGCTTTCTTTTTTAGGCTGAACCCGTTCCTGTCTTTTGTTCGCAAAATTTTAACGATGCCTTCCGTCAATTTGCCTGTTCTCTGTCTTCTTTCTTGACTACCATGACATGAGTTCCGGCTGGCACGTACTATTTCACAATCCCATATTTCCAAGAATTTATGCCGCCAAATTCAAGAACTTTTTTATAGCCCATAGCAGCTAATTTTCCTGCCGCCTCTTTGCTACGGCGACCGGAACGACAATATACCAGTATCTCTGCGTTCTTGTCCGGCAATTCTTTAGGCGGGACATTACTGATGGTTTCGTTAGGGACAAGGATAGCATTCTTAATATGTCCTTCGGTATATTCATCCTTTGTTCTTACGTCCAGGATAATAGCCTCGCTGTTTTCATCCATTCTTTTCTTAGCTTCTTTTTGGGTAATGGAAGTATATTTTCCCTTACCAGCCGGCTCGCTCTTCCCCGTACCACAGGCCGTAGCTGAAAAAAGTGCCAGTACAGATAGTGCTAATACAATAAGTTTGTATTTCATTTTTTCTCTCCTCGTATGCTTTATTTTACTGAATCCCAAAGATTATTAATCCACCTTTTTATCATAACCGCTGACCCAAATTTTCTCAAGAGACAGCCATTCATAACTTCCATAGGTTACTGCTTTAACCGCAACACAATCTTCACGTCTTTCATAACCCATGAGCAGGAACCAATGCCAAACATAATTTTTCAGCTTTTTATTTTTGTGTTTAAGTACCAAACATGGTATTGGTATTTGTTTGTCTAGTTGCTGTATAGCAGCAGTTATAAATTTCTCCAAGGGCACGTCTGCCGAAATTCCTTTCAATTAGAAAAGGCCGCTTATTACATACCAGCGGCCTAAATTTGCATCCAATATTTTAAAATTACGCTTTTAAATCTCCTTTGAAAAACAAGCTGGTTCGCTTGGTTCCTAATCTCCCACTGCCACAACCAAAGAGCAGATAAGTAAAAAGCCCAGCATCATCAAGGTGAATGTTCTAAAGTCTCCCCTAAAGAACAGCTTCACCAAAGCTACTATTGAAAAAGTACTATATTCCTTGCTAGGTATATTTTCTAAGCAGCCATCCTCTTTAATCTTCTTGAAAATAGGATAATCATAGACTACCACCCGGCCAAAGCGCACATAGAACATAGGCAAAGCGCAGGCTACAATTACCCACCAAGGAACCGCCCCGTAGTAAGCCATGTTCTCAGCAGTAAAGCCACGAAATACATAACCCAAAACTAGGGGCAAAAGGATAAGTATAATTGAAGCTACCCCCCACTGCATAAAGCGACTCGTTGAATAAAAACTAATATTGACCGGTTCCACTGCACCTTTAATTTTTTCAAAGAAAACCGGCTCCAAGGGAAGCCGTTCTACAAATTTTTCCGACACTAATTTTTCTAAATGTCGGCTAAGCTTCTGTACCTGACTATGAAAAACAGGCTTAATAATTTTAGCTCTTCGCCTATCAGTCAGAGCTGCAAAGGCTATGATACCCACAAGAATAGTCCCCATGCCAGTCAATTCCAAAAACATAGCTTGGGATTCCCCACCCAAATATTGGGTAAGACCATAGATTCCTAAACAGGAAGCCAAGGTAATGATAGTTGGTTCCCGCAAATATAACCTGTCTTTTTTTATCTCTAGAGCGGATACTGCCACCCTGCCTGTTTGCCCATTCACAACAACAGTTAGTTTTTTGGTCTGCAAAATATAACCAGGCAAAAGCACCGGCATCACTAGTAAATTGCTCGTGTCTGAGTCCATCGCTAGACCCTGTGTCTGCATGGTCTTTTCTACAACGGGCAAATAATTGCTTTGGACTTCCGCTGCAACTCTTTTGTTAAGCTCATTAACATTAATATCTTGCAGTTTCACTCGTTGTCCTGCCATGTAGGCAAAGTCAAAATCCTCCACCTGCTCCCAGTCAAAGGGTTCCATAGCATCCAGGACTAAGTTGTTTAATTGCTTAGATGTATTAACGGCTATGCCATCTACATAACCACCACAGTGATAGACCCTATCCGCGTTATCCCGAGATACCTGACAAATAAGAGGGCCTTTTACCAACTGGTAGGGCAAATAAAAGCCTGTCAGCTGTTCAATATTGTTCTTAATAAGATTCGCTTCTTTTTTGTCTTGATTTTCCGAACACCATTTTTCTAGAGAAGCCTTTGCCTCACTTAGGTTAATGTAGAAAGGAATCACCATTTCCGGAAAAACATCACTGGTAAGATACTCTCTCCGCACTAGCTGGGTTCCGCAAAAAGAACATTTGGCAAGAGCCTCTTTTGTTTCCACAGCTACCTTGGAGCCACAATTAGGACATTCATACACAACGGTATTCATGGCATCCATATGTTTAAGGAACTCTTCCTGTTTAGCCTGCCGCCATTGTTTTTTAGTCTGCAGGGGGGTATCAATAGCCATATCGGCACCGCAGAAACCACAATGATAATTCTGATGTATAATATCAAATTCCGTAGGTGCTCCGCAGCCTGTACAATAAATCACAGATGGATTTCTGCGTTTATGTTCTGTTCCATTATTTTGCATCTTGCACCTCACCAATTGGTCTTCTTTCCCACTTCATTTTTGTTGTTCTGGTAGTGCCTTTGGGCAAGGCTTTTTCTTCTTGGCTAGTTAAAGGAACTGCGGAATATTCCTCTACCACTCTGAAAGCAAATGGTGAGTCAAATTTAATATTGTATTTATGATCTGCTGCTCCTTTTTTAATCACAGGCGTACCTGCTATAATAACAATTTTTCCGTCATTTTGAGGCACTAATTTATTGTCTGTCAAATAAAGAGCTTTATGATACCCATCCGTCTGCTTATCAAATTCATCTGAAGTGAAGAAGTGACACCCCAGTCCAATGCCGATTACCAACAAAATAATTCCGCCGATTTTTCTGAACATCATGGACACACTCCTTTCTCAGCTTAATTGTAACAGTATAAAAGACTAACAGTACTGAGGCTTACCTCAGTTGGCAGGTATGAATACAACCCACTTGGTTTACCGACTTTGCATCATATACAACAAAACAATTACCTCCTTTTTTCACTTTTCCCAAAGCTTCTGGATCTGGCATAAAAAATACCTCCTTGTTTTTTCCCGCAAAGAGGCACAAAAAAGACCATCGTCATGATGGTCCCGGATATTTGCATATTTCACATACTCTTTCCCAGATTATAGGCATCTGTCAAATAATCCGTTTTGCGCAAAGCTTCTGGGGTAGGGCATGCTAAAGCAGCAACAGTACCGACTTGCTTCCAGCCTAAATATTGAACCATTCCTTTAAAGGATGCCAAAGCCCCTTCAGCTGATTCCGGAGTATCGTCTTCCATGGCCAAAAGCATAGCAGCTTTCTTTGGTCCATGTATTTCTTCGCTTTTAATATAAAATCTGTCAATGACTGCTTTTAATTGAGCGCTGATATTGTAATAGTAAATAGGTGAAACGAACACAATACCATCTGCCGCTAAAAGCCTCGGTATAACACCTTCCATGTCATCCTTAAAAACACATCCATCATTCCCTGTATGGCATTTTTCGCATGCTATACAAGGATGAACATTCTTAAAAGCTGCATTAAAACGGTATACCTCATGGCCTGCCTCTTCGGCTCCTTTAATAAAAGCATCTGCTAAAGTTGCCGATGTGCCTTGTTTATGAGCACTGCCTGTAATCATTAATATTTTCATTTTTTGCGCTCCTCGTATAAACATTTTATTTGCTATTATTTTTAAGTTTGCATATCCCTTGAGTCATGGTTCCCATTGGGCAAAATGTACACCAGCTTCTCGGTTTATACAAAAACATAACAACGAATCCTATTAGTAAAGATGTCAACATCATGCTATATAACCCAAAACTGTATTGAGCTATCCAGCTAGGCACAGTGTCTACTGTATACGTCCAGCTCCATGGTACTTTAATGCTCCAGAACAAAGTAATAGTTTTTTTCAAAGATTGGGCTCCCATGGCAACAAGATATGTCTGAAAGCACATATTGACGAACATCGTCATGAAAAAAAGCAAAAAGCCATATCTAAAATATTTAGAGAACAGCCATTTAGGAGTCGGCATATTTCTAGATAGCTTCCTGTCATGACCCATTTTCCAGTAGAGTTGTCCGCGCCCACACATATTATTGCAAAACCACTTATTCCCACCAAAAATCGCAAAGAGCAATGGCAACATAAAATCCAGCATACCCAGCCAAGCAAACAGTATATTAAAAAAACCCAGAGCGAAATAAACAATGGCCCATATCCATAAATAATTATACCAATGCTTCTCCATCATGCACCTCTCTTTACAAGAGTAATGCATCCAGTTGGGCATGCCTTGGCACATAAACCACAGCCAACACAGAGTTCCCTGTCAACTTTGGCATAACACCCTTTGTATACCTGTGCTGCCTTCTTGGGGCATACATTTTCACAAGACCCGCAAGCAACACAATTGTCCAGGTCTACTTGCATGTACTTCTTTTCTGCCATAAGTACACCCCCATATTGCGTATTTGCTATTTTATTAATTTTGTTTTTGTGACAAACGAATAAGATTCTAATTATTCGTGACAATGACCGCCACAATTGTGGCCTTCACTATGTTCATGGTGGTGATTGCAATTAGCCTCTGTGTTGTGATTTTACAATTTCAGTATACCATATTTGTGGCATTTCCTCCACACACTGACTTCCATTTGACCACCATCCCCAACTACCATCCCACCGTACCCTGCCCCCAATCATTTCACTATTTCTTCACCATTTTGCCCTTTGTTTTTCACTATTTACGACTATACTAAAGATGTAGTAAAGATTACCCCTCTTTATTACACTTCCCATCAAATCATCATAAACAACTTCCTTTTAGAGAAAGCCGCTGGTTCCCCGCCAGCGGCTTTTTCATGCGTAAACGACTCGTCTTGCTTCGTTGCACTAAAATAAGGCAGCAATGATAATTGCCGTAAGCAACTTTCATTACTGCCTTTAAATAATAGCTTAACCACGCCGTTTTCTCTAGTGGTGTGTCATTTTACCCACACCTTTGCTAATTGCCTTTTTTCCCTAAGGTGGGGTGTGAGTACTTTGCCCAATTTTCCATACTTTTTCTTCTCCTAGAAGTTCAAACCTAGCCATATTGAGAAGTGACCTTCCCATATGATCATTTCTTTCTTAACTTCAAAATCTACACTTTGAATACAAACAAAAGTGTTATATACTTGTCTCATAAAGCTGATGGTCTTACTCATTTGTTTATGTACATTGGTATAGACATAGAATTTAAAGGGGTGTTTAGATGGATAAGATTGATGTAGTAATTGCCGGTGGCGGAGTAATAGGTCTAGCCATAGCCGAAGCTCTCATCAGACAGTATCCTGATAAAGGAATCATTCTTATGGAAAAGCATGAGAAGTTTGGACAAGAAGTTTCCGGCCGTAACAGTGAAGTTATTCATGGTGGCATGTATTACCCCACAGACTCTCTTAAAGCCAAACTTTGTGTAAAAGGTAATAGTATGCTTTACGCCTACTGTGCAAAGCACCATATTTCCCACCAGAAATTAGGTAAAATCATTATTACACGAAATAAAGAAGAGGAAGCTGCTGTAAAAAACATCTATGAGCAAGGCAAAAGAAATGGTGTCCCCAGCCTAAAATATTTAACACAAGAAGAAGTTAATACTATGGAGCCCAATGTTTTTGCCACAGGGGCCTTGTTCTCCGCAACTACCGGTATTATTTCTGCTCACGAACTAATGCAGTCCTTGGAACGAGAAGCCACAAATAATGGTGTCATGATAGCCTATGCCCATAAAATTCAACAGGTGGAAAAATCTGAACGTGGATATATTATCCATTATGCCAACCCCATTGGTGAGGATATCATAGAATGCAGTGTTTTATTTAACTGTCTTGGTTTATATAGCGACATTATTCCTCAGCAATTAGGCATAGACATTGACAAAGAGAGTTATCGTATTTACCCGGTAAAAGGAGAATATTTTTCTCTACGCCCAGGAAAATCAAGACTTATGAATCACTTAGTCTATCCACCACCACTGCACAATCTTAAAGGATTAGGAATCCACATTACCAAAAGTCTAGATGGTCTATGCAAACTAGGTCCTAATGCTTTCTACGTGAATTCTAAAGAAGACTACAGCGTCAACCATGACCATCTGGAAGAATTTTATCAGGCAGCACACAGTTATTTGCCTTTTGTAGAAAAAGATGATTTGAATGATGATATGGCTGGGATTAGGCCTAAAATTCAGGCTCCCGGAGCGCCATGGAAAGATTTCATCATCCGCAATGAAGAAAACCGAGGATTGACTAATCTAATTAATCTGGTTGGCATTGAGTCTCCCGGTCTAACTGCTTCCCTGGCAATTGCTGAATATGCCATAAAAACGATGATATTATGAATAAGTTAGATATTAATAAACAAGCCTTCCGAAAACATCGGAAGGCTTTATCATTCCTAATTTTTCTAGCACGTCTGGGTCCCATTAACCCCTTTATCTCCTTGTTTCACTGTCTACCAAAGATTATTAATCCACCTTTTTTCTTATAGCCGCTGTCCCAGATTTCCTCAAGAGACAGCCATTCATAACTTCCGTAGGTTACTGCTTTAACCGCAACATAATCTTCACGTCTTTCATAACCCATGAGCAAGAACCATTGTCTACAATCAGTGCATCACAATGCTTATTACCATTTTCATCTTTTTTACCGTTCCCGCGCATTTGCAATTCAAACCAGCTATAAACATCGTAGCCACGACTTGCTGCTACTGTTTCAAAAGCCTTAGAAAAATTCACTGACAGATTTCGTTCCGGAAATCCGGTACTGCCCATGGCAGGATAAAAGTTACGAAATACACTAACATATTTAGCCTTATATTCAGCAAGTACACTTTCAAGAAAAACATTAACATATTTAGCCTTATATTCAGCAGGCACACTTTCAAGAAAAACATTGTCCATTTATACTTTCCTCCCTAGCTATTTATTTACATTATCTTATATTTTTTCATTTCATTCAATAGCAAGAGAATAGCATACCAATATATACAAAAATCTGTACAGCCTTAAGAAAAATACTATTGCCTTGTTAGACATAGCACCAAATTACTGCCTTTAAAGAATGGCTTAACCAAGCCGTTTTCCCCTAGGGGTGTAACTTTCCCACACCTTTGCTTTTTATCACATTTTCCTCAAAGGGGGTGTTGGAATTTCCCAATTTTCTCCCATTTTTCCTTCGCAGCTGTATTTTTCCACATAACAAAACACCCAAACCACAGTAGCACTGGGTTTGGGCATTGTATCAAGCTTATGTTGAGTTCGTCACGCCACTCCTATCACGTCGTGGCTTAGACATAAGCGATTTGGCACGATTCTTCACTGCGCTATCGCTTGTGAGCGAATCGGCAATCTGCTTATGGTGCGGATGACAGGAGTTGAACCATGACCACCATTTCGGTCAAAGTCCCGTTCTTACATCCTGTTTGCTTATATCCTGTCCACCATATATAATGCGCAAAATATCGACTACGCACTTCTTCTCATCTACCATGTAGAATATAATATAATTTTCCACAGGAAAATACCTAATTCCTTGTGATTGCCAAGGCTCTTCATTCCAAATCTGGTGCCTTAACGGCAATTGTTCCAACGAATCTGCCGCTGTTATAATTTTTCTTGCCAGATTCTTCGCTGCATCAAAATCATTCCATGTTGATACGATATAGTCATATATATTATCAATGTCTGTTTCCGCTTCGATGGCATAAATTATTTTCCATTTCATATGCCATATTTCCTTTTGAGCTCTGCCTTAACTTCTGCAGATGTATGCACTCTACCTTCTTTGATATCATCAAGACCTTTTTGCAGAGCTGAATCTAGTTCTTCCTTAGACATTGAGCCAAGAGCCAGAGGCTTTTGAACCGGGATCTTCATTTCAAAAGGAATGCCTTTTTGCAAAACTACTTGTTTAAGGAACATACTTACTGCATTGGACATAGGTATTCCCAATATTTTAAGCACATTTTCAGCTTGAGTTTTAACTTCCGGCTCAACTCTAACAAAAATATTTGCTGTTCTGGTCATATTACTCGCCTCCTTATTATCATAAGTATATGCTATTATATTGCTAAACGCAAGTGTTTCGCAATATGCTCTAAATATGCCACAAACAAAAGACAAAGAAAAAGCAGCCCCTGTATAAGAAGCTGCTTCTTATTTTTTTATGTAGGGTGGACAAATGGTGGACATTTCCCACTAGAGTTTATGTGGACACCCTTTTTTGAGAGCCTTTACAACGGCTCTGATACTCATTGGTGCGGATGACAGGAGTTGAACCTGCACGGGAAACCCACTAGACTTTTAAACCCTGAAATAGCAAACCTTTCCCTGATTAAGGATGTTTTTCGGATCGAACACTTTTTTAATTCCCTTATTTACACTTCCTGCTGTCATAACTAGATACGTTGCTTTTCTTTGAGATACCTTTTTATTAGAAAACTGCAGAAATAGGGAAATGTATATATTGTATCTGTTGCTCCGATATTCCCGGCGGATAATTTTATGCCATGATTTATATCAGCATACATAGTTTTAATGTTAATCACGAAAAAATAGCCTGTTTTTTCTATTTTTTCACGTTTTAATAGGATAATATTAGCTTTTTATCACGAAATAATGTTTTTGGGATTTTGGCACAAAATAGTTGTACTAGAGATGATTTTCTTTTATTATAAACATTAAATTTGCTTTACAATCTCCATAATTGTCCTCCGAAATTTATTGTTATGCACTAGATTTCGGAATTGGTATATCGTATCTCTGCTAATTATGCATCTTTGGGGGCACAAAAAACATAAAGCAGTGGGATTAATATTTCCCACTGCTTTTTTTGTAACTATTTTTCTTGTTTCACAGTTTTCCAATAACGCCCTTCAATAGTGGCATTCCAGCCAAAATAGCCACGCCAGTTACCAGAAACATACTTTACATCTGCATAATTGTCATGAAAGATAATCTCAAACTTACGGTCTGATTTATCTGGTCGGCAATACATATTATTATTTTCGATTATGCATGGCTTATTTTTAACAATAGCCATATTGTAAGATGGTGCACCGATATTTGAATCAATGGAACACATAAATTTTCCATCTTGGGAAAAAATGTTAAGAGTGCCACAGCCCTTGTCTTTACCATAAGAATACGTATATGTTCCTTCACAACTCTTGGTTATTATTGGATTAGCGGTAGCTTTCATAATATGCAAATTAAGTAAAACAACTGCAGTAAGCAACATTACTAGTATTTTTTTCATAATACCACGCTCCTCGTATTTTCATCAGATTTCGGAATTAATATATCGTACCTCCGCTAATTATGTAACTTTTAATGCAACACGTCTATTCTGTTATGGCCCAAACTCTGGCAGGCAACCCCGTTGCCCCCTCTATTCTAGGATACGACACTATAACCACTGCGCCTGCGGGGCTTACTTTATCAAGATTGGTTAAGACTTCCACCTGCAATTTATGATTAGACAGAACGTATCTTTCGCATACTAAATCCCCTGCTTTGGCTGCGCCGGCTGATGAATCAGTATCCATTGTTTCATGACCATTGGCAGCAGCTTTTCTTTCTTCATAAATATATTTCAATGCCTCTAAGGTCCATCCCGGAAAATTCTCTGATTCATCTTCTTTTATTCCTGACAAGGCATCCATATCCGGCCACTTTTTTGACCAATCTGTCCGCAAAGCAACAAAAGCACCCTCCGGAATGTTTCCATACCTAGCTTCGTAGGATTTAATATCATCTACAGTAACACCATAGGTATCATTTGCAGCAACTTTCCCTGTTATGTCTATTACGCACAAAGGAAAGATTAGATTTTTGGCAGTATATTATTCAGAGGATGAGACAACTCCACCCATTTATATTTTTTTGCCTCATTTAAAGCATTCCATAATTTATACATTTTAGTTTTCCCCCTTATGCATTCTTTTCTTCATATTATATTCAACTTACGAAAAATTAGCTAGATACAAAAACAAACCTTCCGAAAACATCGGAAGGCTTTACCATTACTAATTTTTCTAGCACGTCTAGGTCCCATTAATCCCTTTATCTCCTTGTTTCACTGTCTACCAAAGATTATTAATCCACCTTTTTTCT
>DAIQMR010000002.1:21188-128662 GCA_036788835.1 Acidaminococcaceae bacterium | reverse complement strand
AGTTAATTCGCTCTGACTCTGTTGTTGCTGTTATAAACTTCTGCACATAGTCATACAGAACCCCTGTCTTATCTTCGGCCATGGCTCTACGTAAATCGACAACATTGCCCTGTCCAGCTAAGTTAGGTGCGGCTTCTATCTCATTGCTATATTCTTCATTTGATGCGCTGGCAGCCTCACTATGGACCGTATCCCTACTAAGGGAATATTCTCCCATGGTTCCTTCACTGCCGTCCCCCTTGGTATAGCTTCCTTTACTGTTTAATGTGTTATTATTCTCATCCGTCTTGTTAACCGCTTTGTTACTTAAATTAATTCCTGTTATACCCAAATCAGCCAATGGACCTAGTTCACCGTCATCTGTGATTCCATCCCCATCCTTATCCCGCCAGATTTTCAGTGATGCAAAAGCTTTATCCAGCTTATCTAAAACCCCGTCCTTGTTATCGTCCAAGTCTCTTAATGCCTCATAGCCGCTGGCTGCAATTTTTCCGTTCTTCAGGACTGTTCCGTCTCCGAACATTTCTGAGCCATTGTCAATGAGACTATTGCCATTAATATCTCTAGCCAGAAAGCCATCAGAATTATTAAGCCAGGCCACTCTCTCTTTGAAACCGTTATTATCCATATCAAACTGAGCGTAGCCGTCTGTTGCAGAACCAAATGTAATGCCATCACCGTTTAGGTCCAAAACTATTGGATCTATGGGTTGTAATGTTGAGGCATCGCCAAAAGGATGTAAAACATCCATCCCATCCCAAGCCATTCCCCAATCCGTTCCTGTCCCAAGCCAGTATATAATCGCATTTTTATAGTTAACATCTTGAGGATTTACACATTCACCTAACATTTCATTATTTTTGCCCCAACGATTTGCGTCTAGATACTCTTCCATAGTATGCCCATAATATTTGGCCCAAAAATTTTGTCCATATTCAGATTGAAACAGCATGGGGTATTTTTTTGCAATAAACTCAAATGCTGTTATTTCTTCTACGCTTAAATCCCTTATTCTATCTAAGCAAATATCATTTCCAAGCTTTTCCCCATATCCTCCTATCGGCTCCCCATTAATCCTAAATTCATCAACATTAGATAATATTCCACCATTTGTTTCCACTGTATAAGAACGTCCATCGTAATTAAATTTATTTCCCAGCACGCCTGGCGCATTAAAGGTCGTAAATTGAGTTGTGTTATCTCCTAAGGTTGTAGCCGCGTAGTATGCAACATAATCAGTCAAAGCGCCTCCTAAAGAATGCCCGGTGACCGTTACTTCTTTATTTTTAGCTATAACTTTATTATAATACTCAATCGCTTCCGTTGCTTGAGGAACTGTTTTATTCAGTGCAATCACAGTATCATTAAACAACAAATCTTTTGCATCATCCGTGCCTCCGTATACCACAACCACTTCACCTGTTATATTGTTTTTATATGTGGCAGCTTTAAAACCGGTTTCATCTTTTACACTAGGATCTCCTAAAAAACTCCACCCCTCCACAGCGCCTTCCATTCTTGCCTTCTCTTTTGTTGTTATGGCACCAACTGCTACAGCAAGTTTGGCTAGTTCTTTATCGCTTATTTTTTTTGTCATAATAATCCTCCTATTTCTAGCACCTTATTTTATCTAAAAAACAATCCATATTTTTTTATCCATGCAGTTCTTCTCGCATAATCATTCACATGAGCTCCTCGAAAATGTCCTTCTATGTTTTTAATAGTTTTATTCTCTGTTTTCTCACAAATCTTTCCATCAGGAGTTCCAACAAATCCGTCAGATGTTCCATCCTCCCATGAAAAGATTCCACTATATAAAGCATACTTGCTGCTTGCGCCATAGCTTTCTATATAACAGATTATGTAGCTCCTCATTGCTTCATCGGGTCCGTATTCTGTTGAGCCATATCTATCCGTGCCATCCCATAAATATGTGAATTGGCCAGATGGAGGTACCGGTTTAGCTATTTTTTCTAAATCTTCCCTTTTTTCTCCGGCAGTTTCTACGGTTTTGCTCCATTTTGGTAAAAGTTTTTTCTCCGCATTCCAATCCATAACTTCTTTTGATACATACAGAGTTTTTATATATGCTCCATGGTAATCTTCCATCCATATTGCAAACTGATTCTCCTGCCAATCCTCTTGTCTTTTAAAATAAAAAGTTAATTCGAATTTATCTTTCTTAACCTGCGAAGGAATCAGGAAATTTCCTGAAATACTCTTTTCCAGCGGTATTGTACAGCCTAACAACATGAGTATAATCCCAGCTCCTACTATACCCTCTTTCTTCATAATCCCTTTGGGGACTTGGAAATCTTCTCTTATATTATTTCCTGACCATTTTTTAATTGCGTGGTACAGCAAATAACAAAATCCCCACTTAGCTGCTATTTCACTGCCAAAAAACAATGGTGCTATAATTCTACCAATGCTTGGCAGTACATTTGGATTGCCTATTGATACGAAAAACCGTAAAAATTGAAGAATCACAGTAATTATTGCTTGCGCAATGAGGCCAAATATTGCAATTAGAAAGCTTTTGATAAAGAGGTAGCCATATCTACAGGGGAACCATAATGCCAGATTAAGAATGCTGCATAAAATTATCGGGAAAATCAGCGTAATTGAAAATGGCCACGGTTGGCTAAAATATTCCGCCAAATGATATGTGAAAGGAATGTAATGATAACACAATGCACCCGTAGTTCTCATATCCTGATACAGCATAATTAGAAGCAACCCCAAGCATATTCCTGAAAGCACTCTGCAGAAAATTAATTTTATTTTTCTAGACTGCGATGTTTTCTCTGTATCAACTATGCCGTCTTTTTTCTTGTCATCCGAAGGGACATCTCCATATTTATTTTGTCCAGATGTTCCCTTTGCTATAAGCAGAAATACATCCGGTATCTTAGTTATATAAATTAACAAATATGCTCCAAAGACAATATGTTTACTGAGAAAAGTTAAAAGGTACTCTGCTAGTGGTGACAATAAAATTAAATACCATCCGCTTAAATTAATATCATGAAGACGTCTGACTTTAAATGGGATTACGCAAATTTCTATTAACAAGCAAATCATTATATAACCTTTTATTCCAAGGAAAGAGAGCTCTTCTTTAGCTAAATAAACGCCTACCATAAACACATAATATATCCAAAACATCCTTAAGAAATAATCTCTTCTGTTCATCCTACCTGTAAACAGCTTCTTTAATATTTCTTTTAAAGCAATGATTTTATCCATCCACTTTTTTACATCCCTTCCATTTCTTTTTTGTTTTCAGATGTAAGCTTTTGTCTAGCCGCTTGACTATGCCGCTAACATCCATTTCGATGTTCATGTTCCTCCGTCGTCATACAAAACACAATAAGTTTATTTTTGATTTTACTATTCTTACCACAAAATATACTCAGGCCCAAGGCCTATAAATTTCACTACTGTTTTTCACAATAGTCCCAATGACTTAGTCCAATAATCTCGTTAAATAAA
Organism: Acidaminococcaceae bacterium; assembly: GCA_036788835.1. Taxonomy (GTDB): domain Bacteria; phylum Bacillota; class Negativicutes; order Acidaminococcales; family Acidaminococcaceae; genus JALCSJ01. The sequence continues at coordinate 125,167 of DAIQMR010000002.1, read as the reverse complement.
AATCACTAGAAACATGCAAAAAAAGCCGTAACAAAATGAGGTTTTCAACCCCATTTTGATTACGGCCTCTTCTGTTTTTCGTAAACGATGATGAATATTGAACTGCAAGAAAGAAAACATATATATTCATTTTTGTTTTTGCGGCACATTATGATTACTATATTACATAATAAAACAATAGCAACTGTGCCAATGTAAAAACCGGAAACATTGTATATTTGAAATGCGTCAAGAAAAAATGCCAGCCAATATAATATAATTACCACTATGAAAATTTCATATTTAATGTTTTCTTCAAATTATTGTATGTTTGTGTTCTGGCATAGCAACAAATTTCATATATACAGACAGATAAAAACATTTTTAAATTAACAACAGGAGGTGTTATAAAAACTCCTCTCACTTTCCTTGTTTCAATTTCACAAAAATCTCTTTTCCCCTTTGTTATCCAGCCATGCTTCTATTTACATGGGAGTGTTTCCCGTCACTACCTCTCTCTTAATCCTTCGCTTTTGTATTTTAAAAATGGATCTAAGAAGTATTCAATTATCCGTTTTTTCTTGGTTTTGATTTCTGCTGTGGCTGACATGCCGGCGGAAATAGGAACCACTCGTCCTGTAATTAAGCGGAATTCTGTCTGTTCCGGTTTCAGCAAAACTCTATATAACAATTTTCCTTCTTTATTTTCTACTGCGTCTGTACCGACGGTCACTACCGTTGCCGGCAGTGTGCCATATTTTTGGAAGTTAAATGTCTCCACCTTTATTTCTGCCTTTTGCCCTTCGCAGACGAATCCTATGTCTTTATTATCCAGCCAGGCCTCCACTTCCATAGGTGTGTCCTCCGGAACCACAATCATTATTACCTGTGCTGCCGTCACTACTGCTCCGACTGTATGCACTGCCAATTGCTGCACTTTTCCGCTTATAGGGGATTTAATGGTGCTTAGCCTATTTTTCTCTTCCGCCTTTTTGAGATTCTCATTCACGATAGCCAGCTGTCGTCTGTCTTCCACTGCTTTGGTCATAATGTCGTTATGCCGCTCATTGTCTATGCCCGTTTTTTCCTCTTGGTACTGAATAAGTAAATGTTCTAGTCTGTCTATTTCCATTTCTTCGGCAACTAGGTCCTGTCTATAGCCTAAAGTTTGTAGTTGGTACTGCTGATGCTGAAAGACTCCTACGGCCCCTTGTTTCACCAGCTCTCCCATTTTTTCCGTTTGTTTAGCTACTATGGCTAGCTGTCCTGCCAATTTTTCTCTGGTGGCAGTTTCTTTGGCAAGGCTGGCTTTGGTTTGCATAATAGACTGCTCTACTCTTCGCAGCTTAGTTTGGTAATCGGCCAGCCTGCTGCCGTAGAGTTTTTGCTGGGCGGCTAAATCTTCCGGCGGCACAGTTCCTTCCCTCGGCACATAATCAAAATGAATATCGTTCTGCTCTGCTGTAAGCCTAGCCAATTCTAATTCATAGTATGCTTTTTCTTTCTTGTATTGCTCCATGTCTGCGGCCGTTATGGTAGCATCTAATTTAATGAGAACATCACCAGCTTTGACCTTGTCCCCATCCTTCACCAGAATATGTTTTACCACGCCTTTGTCTTCCGTCTGAATTGTCTTGGTGTATCCCGCAGGTACGATCTTCCCTATAGCCACTGCCACTTCATCTACTGCCCCAAATATAGTCCAGAGCAAGGCTAGCACAAATATGCCTATAACTAGCCACATGAGCCAATAGGCCTTTGGGGAAGCCGGTGTTGCCACTATTTCCAATGCACTAGGCAGGAATTCTTTTTCTTCCCTTGTAAGGTCTCCTGTTTTTTCGTTTATTAATTTGTGGTAAAAAGCTTTTATCTTTTCTAAATATCTCATGACTTTTCACCTTGCTGACAATAGAGATTATAGTAGCAGCCTTTTTTCTCCATAAGTTCCCTGTGGTTGCCTTGCTCCACGATGTGTCCATGTTCCAAATAAATAATAGTATCTGCATTCTGAATGGTTGTCAGCCGGTGCGCAATAACAAAGACTGTTCTGCCCTTGCTTATCTGTTGCATGTTTTTTTGTATAATGCGTTCTGACCGGTTATCCAAGGCACTGGTAGCTTCGTCAAAAATCAGTATTCTGGGATTAGTTAAAAGCGTCCTCGCAATGGCGATTCTCTGCCTTTGTCCCCCTGACAAGGTGGTGCCCCGTTCCCCTACCGGCGTATCATACCCTTCCGGCAATTGCACAATGAATTCGTGAGCACCAGCCAATTTGGCAGCATCCACAATCTTGTCAATGTTAATGCCCGGCATGGACAAGGCAATATTCTCTCGAATGGAACCGCTAAAAAGAAAATTTTCCTGAAGGACAACACCAATTTGTCTGCGCAGCCAGGCCGGTTCCACTTGGTTCAAGTCAATGCCGTCAATGAGAATTCTCCCCATTTCCGGTAAATATAATTTTTGTATCAGTTTGGCCAAAGTGCTTTTGCCGCTGCCCGACCTCCCTACGATTCCTACACATGTTCCTGCCGGAATATGCATGGAAAATCTATCCAGGACTAAATTGCCATCCATACGATAGCGAAAAGACACTTCTTCCACAACCACATTACCCTTTAAAGGTGGCAAAAGGCTTTTATTGGGATTAAATAATGGTTCTGTAGGACAATTAAGTACATCTCCCAACCTATCTACTGACAATCTTACTTGCTGGAAAGACTGCCACAAATTAGCTAGACGCAGAATAGGCTCGATGACTTTTCCTGCTATCATCTGAAAGGCAATCAATTCTCCCAGTGTCATCTCTCCATCCATGACATTATGTGCTCCAAACCACAGAATGCCCAACGTGGTCATCTTTTGAATAATCTGAGCTGTGCTGCCGGCCATAGTTCCCAGTAAATTGCTCTTAAAAGACGCTTGGGCATAATTAGCCAGACAGCCTTCCCACTTTTTATTCATCTGTCCTTCCACTGCCATGCTTTTAATGGTCTGAATACCGCCTACTGCCTCCACCAAAAAAGACTGTTCTTCTGCCCCGCAGTGAAACTTTCTTTCCAATCTCGCTCTCAGCATAGGCGTAACGAGAATTGATAGCACAATGAAAAATGGCAAAGAGGCCAAAACCACTAAACTCAATTTCACGCTATAAAAAAGCATGGCAATGATAAATACTATGGTGAAAAATGCATCCAGCACTACTGTTAACGCAGTACTGGTCAGGAACTGCCTGATGTTTTCCAGTTCCCTTACTCTAGCCACCGTATCCCCTATCCGTCGCACTTCAAAATATTTTAAGGGCAACGCCATTAAATGTTTAAATAGTTTTGCGCCCAAAATAACATCTACTCTGTTAGTGGTATGAGAAAACAAATAGCTGCGCAGAATGCCCAGTATATATTCAAAGATATTGATAAAGAAAAGTCCGCAAACAAGGATGTCTAGTGTCGACACCCCTCGATGTACTAAGACTTTATCTATGATAACCTGAGAAAATAACGGCGTAAGCAGGCCGAAACATTGCAATAAAAAAGAGGCCGCAAAAACCTGAATAAACACATTCCGGAATTTATATATAACCGGCAGAAACCAACGGGAATTAAACTCCCTGCTCAATTCCTTAAGGTTAAATTTCTTGCTTAAAAGAATAACTCTGCCTGTCCATTGGGCAGAAAATTCCTCATAAGATAAGGTAAGGGGATGGTGTGTCTCTGTCTTAAAAACAATTATTTTATTATTTTTTGCCTTGAGAATAACGCAAAAATCGCATTCAGCCAAAATAGCGATGCAAGGCAAAGCTATTTTCTGAATGCGATTTAAAGTTGTTTTTACTATTTTGCTTTTAAGGCCCAATTCTTTTGCTGCACGCAAAATCCCCAGTTCACTGCCATCGCCAGGGTAGTTAAATATCAGTTGTTCATATTCCGCCGGAATGCCTAAAACTCTAGCGGCTATAGTCAAGGCAAACAAGCCTCTGTTCAATTCCTGCTGCACTCTTAACCTCTTTGTATGTTTTTGCTTTATCATACATCAGAGGTAAATCCTTCGCATCAGTCTCAAAGCCTATTGTCTTCATTATTTACTAATTCTTTTGCAGTAATGCGCTGAGACTATTCCGTCACTATATTACAGTTCTTTTTGTTCATCTAGGCAATTCCGTTAAATACTTTATGCTCGTTCCGTCTGTCATGTCTACTTCTGTGAATAATACGTCCTGAGTCGTGGTTCTCCAATCAGCGGTAATAACCGCCTTGTCCACCGGGTCTTGACCATTTAAATGCCAAATATTGCTATATCCCCAGGTTTTTTGCTGATTAGCCGCTAGGTCCAAAGCCTTGGAATCAAAGTCTCTGGAGAAAATTTGCCGGCCTTGAGCATCGTAAACCAGGACTTCCCCTTTCACTCGTTGTACCTTTGGGTCCAAAAGCTCAAAGGAAAAAGTTGCCTGCACCGTATAGGCCGGAATACCGCTTTCGTTTTCCGTAATCTTTTGAATGTTGAATTTTTTAGAACCGTCTTTAATAGCTCGAACCTTTTTGCTGATTTGTTCCTTAATAGGTTTATTAAGTGCAGCCACTCGCTGTAAAACAAGGTCGTCACGTTTTTTCAGAAATTCTGTCAGCCCGTTTAAACTGACTATGCGCCAAGTTTTGTCTTCGAGCCTATTCATGGTGATTGGCAAGGGAAATTCCTGCTGTAAAGCTCTATCGTAGATTTTACAAGTTACAATCGCAACAGAATTTCTCCTTTCTACATTAGTAACGCCTTTATATTCCAGTGTCTTAAAACCGGTGCGGTCAATAGCTGCCCCGGCAATGGCAAAACCATCATTACTAGGGTCTGTGGGCTGGAAAACGCCTTGTTCCGCATAAGTCCTGATTTGGCTAATGAAAGCCGGCAAAGCCGCATTCTTAATCATGTTCACAAAAGTATCTTTAAACGGTCCTGTTTCTTCCCCTGTGGCAACAGTAGTGTCTATCATGGCGGTTACCATATCGTCGGCAATGCGGCTTACGTCAACATGTCTTTCAAAAAAAGTATCATCATGTTGTTGAACGGCCTGCTGAATCTTATCCAAGCTATACTGAGGGCTTCTTAACCAATAAAAATAATAAAAAGCTCCACTGCCGACAACTGCTAAGAATAATAGTGCAAAAAATATTCTCATGGGTTTAAAATATGTTTTTTTGTTTGGTTCTTCTGTTGCCATGTTTAATGCTCCTTATAAATAACTTTTTAGAATTAATGATGGAACAATCTGATACCGGTCATAGCCATGGCAATGCCATATTTATCACATGTTTCAATAACATTGTCATCTCTGATGGAACCACCGGCCTGAGCAATAAACTTCACACCGCTCTTGTGGGCACGCTCAATATTATCCCCAAAGGGGAAGAAAGCATCAGAACCTAATGCTACATCAGTATTCTTTTGAATCCATTCAGCGCGTTCTTCTCTGGTAAAAGATTCAGGCTTGCTAGTAAAGAACTGCTGCCAAGTTCCATCTGCCAAAACATCCATATAGGCATCTGAAATATAAACGTCAATAGTGTTATCCCTATCAGGACGGCGAATATCGGCTTTAAAAGGCAGATTTAAAACTTTGGGGCATTGTCTCAGCCACCAGTTATCGGCCTTGCCGCCGGCTAGTCTTGTGCAGTGTACTCTGGACTGTTGACCGGCACCGACCCCGATGGTTTGACCGTCTTTAGCATAGCAGACAGAGTTTGACTGAGTATACTTTAAGGCAATCAAAGAAACAATCAGATCACGAAGAGCCTCTTTAGTAAAATTCTTATTCTTGGTAGGAATATTTTTAAATAGTTCCGCAGTGATTTTAGCGTTGTTCCGCAATTGCTCAAAAGTCACGCCGAAAATTTCTTTTCTTTCTATATCTTCGGGCACGTAGTTAGGGTCGATTTTAATCACATTATAGGAACCTTTTCTCTTGCTTTTGAGGATTTCCAAAGCTTCGGGAGTATAGCCGGGAGCAATAACTCCATCAGAAACTTCTCTTTGTAACATTGTGGCAGTTTCTGCGTCACACGTGTCGGACAATGCCACAAAATCACCATAGGAAGACATACGGTCGGCACCTCTGGCCCTGGCATAAGCAGTAGCTAAAGGAGACAATTTTAAGTCATCAACAAAATATATTTTCTTTAAAGTATCGCTTAGAGGCACAGCCACTGCGGCACCGGCCGGGCTTACATGCTTAAAAGAGCCTGCTGCAGGCAGTCCTGTCGCTTCTTTCAATTCTTTAACCAACTGCCAGTTATTCAAGGCATCCATAAAATTAATATAGCCGGGATTGCCATTTAATACTTCAATGGGCAATTCTCCCCCGTTTCTCATAAACAAACGGGCGGGTTTCTGATTGGGATTGCAACCATATTTCAATTTTAATTCTTTCATTTTCCCACACTCCTTTTGGCAAGAAAAGAACCGGCCCCCAGGCCAATTCTGCCCAGACGGTCGGCTTTTGCAATCATGCTTCACGTGGTTATCCACTTCCGTCAGTCACATGATCTGTATGAAAATATTATATAATTCTCCAAGTACCTTGTCAATGTAACATCCAGACATTTCCCGGGGCAAGTCACACACCCGTCCCATCAAAAGACGGTATGAATTCACCATCTGCGGCCTCTTCTTCCTGAACAAAACCGTCCTCAATAGAGCTCTTAAACAGATACTCTTCCACTTCTTTATATTCTTCTGCCATTAACTTACGATTAATCTCAGGAAAATCTACTGCTCGGCCACACGGAATATATTGGTGCATTAAACTGAACATCACCTGCCCCGGCTTAAATGTCTTGGCAACCCAATCAATAACAGCTTTGCTGTCAGCAGTACAACCCGGCAAAATCAAGTGCCTAATAATCACGCCCTTTGCCAAAAGACCATCCTTGCCCAGCTTGTATGGCCCCACTTGACGGTACATTTCCCTGATGGCCTCCGTTGCTATTGCAAAATAATGGGGAGCATGGCTATACTTGCGGGCTATTTTATCATCATGATACTTTAAATCAGGGAGGTAAATCTGTACTTTTCCTGCCAGGCTTTTTAAGGTTTCAACCTTTTCGTAGCCGGAGGAATTATAGACTACCGGCACCGGCAGCGGTTCTTTTAATGATGCCAAAATCGCCGGGATAAAGTGGGTGGGAGTAACAAGATTAATGTTATTGGCTCCTTGTTTAATCAGGTTTTCATAGATTTCCCGCAAATGTTGAACTGTGATTTCCTTACCTGTTTCTTGGAAGCTAATAGCATAATTCTGGCAAAAGACACAATGAAGATTACACCCGGTAAAAAACACCGTGCCGCTGCCTTTCGTACCGCTAATGCACGGTTCCTCCCAAAAGTGCAGCCCCGCTCTGGCCACTTTGGGTGCCCAGGCACTATGACACAGGCCTAACTGCCCCGGAGCCCCTTCTTCCCGTGGTCTATCAGCATTACAATTGTGAGGACAAAAATTACATAAAGTCATTGGCTTACTCCTTAAGAATATGTTGCTAAACTATTTACAGAACTATTTCTTGGACCGTCCCTAATTCCACGTTCCCTTCGATATAGCTGGCAAAGATTTTTCCATTCTTTTTCTTTACGCTGGCTGTAATTGTGCCCGCCGGTTGTTTTAGTTTATAACAAAATTCTCCGTCAGGACTTTGCTCCAGCCAGGCCAGAGCCACTGCCGCCCCTTGAGACCCTGAACCACAACTGCCTTCCCAATAGGTAGAGTTAACTCCTGAGGCATAAACCCTCGGCACCATGGTGAAATCATGGGTATTAAGAAATACCGTGCCCAAAGCAGCCGGGTTACACATGGTATACACCGACTTCTTCACTATAGCAAAAGTTTCTTGAGATGGCTTCTCATCTCGTAAAACCACATGAACAATTCCTCCCAGATTAACCATTATAGGTTTATTGACCAAGGACAATTCCGGAATTTTCCAATACTTAATTTCCAAAGGAGCCGGCATTTTAATTTTCGTATACCCGGTTTCTGGATGTACCTCTACCCTTAGTATCTCTGTTGTCCCGGTTTCTGTAATGTGCATAATACATGGTTCTTTTAACCCTTGCTCCCTTGCACAATACAAAGCAAAGGCTCGTCCTGCATTACCACAAAACTCCATGGCCCCCATCTCTAAAACATTTTTTAAACCACAGGATTTTACGAATCCCACCTGTTCCCCCTTTAATTCCTTGTGAGCCAATAAAGCTTGAGCAATGACCAGATAATCTTTCCGCTCACAAGGTGTTAGGACAAAAACAGTAATATTACCGCTGGGATTCGCCACTAAAATTTTAAGTTTTCTCATATTATAGCCCCCCTAAAAAAAGCAGGCCGGAACTAAGTTCCCACCTGCATTTTTTACCAGTTTGTCGACAAAGAAGAAGCATGTATCTTCTGAGTAATAACTCGGAGCATAACTATCTGAATCGGAATAAGAACCAGTGCCTGTAAAATTCTGGTGCTAAACAAAACCATAAAAGGCAGCTTAGTTAAAAATGTCAACCAGTATGTGGATAAGCACAAACCTATTATCATTCTTTGCACAAGCACCAGCAGGATTATATGCCGCCAGGAACAATGTTTCTTGTGCAAAAACAGTCCATAGACCACTCCGCTTAAAGCACTGGAAATGGTAAATCCGGGAAAATACATCCCCACCGGAAATAAATTGGCTCCTAATATGTCTGCCAAGGCCCCTACTACCCCTGCCCAAACCGGTCCATAGAGCAGTCCGCATATGGCTAAGGGAACAAAGGCAAAACCGATTTTAACAATGGGTGTGCTAATAGAAAAGAATCTGGAAAGGACAATTTCTATCGCCATAAGAATACTTAAGTGGACGATTATTCTGGTGTTAGATTGCATTTTTGCGCCCCCTCGCTTTATGGTTATGTATCTTTACCCTACGCAAAGCTGCTGCTTTTCTTGCTTTTCTATTATATCACCAATGTAATGAATAGTGAACCTCCCACGACTGAAGTTGCGGGATTCTTGCTTCTTTCTTAAGCTAATTTACCAACTACTTTTTCTGCAGCCTTGACCGGCAATGCTTCTCTGATCAGGTCTTCGCACTTCGCCAGTTCCGGATGCATCAGAATATCTTCTTCTACAGCAGGGACACCCGCTGCTCTTACACAATCGTAAACGCTCTTGGCCGCAGGGCTCATTTTATCTTCTCCCCGCAGGTAAAGAGCCTGGCAAACGCCAAATAGCTCAATAGCTTGTACGCTTCTGACATTGTCCACAATCATGCGCGCTGTTCTGGCTGATGTTGTACCCATAGAAACATGATCTTCTTGATTAGCAGAAGAAGGAATGGAATCTACACAAGCCGGATGAGCATAAATCTTGTTTTCGGAGACCATGGAAGCAGCCGCATATTGAGCAATCATAAATCCGTTGTTTAGGCCGCCTTTTCTGCATAGGAAAGCCGGAAGTCCATAACTGAGAGCAGGATTAACCAGTCTTTCCAAACGCCTTTCAGATACATCAGCCAATTCTGCTAATGCCATACCTAAAGTATCTAGGGCAATAGCAACCGGTTCACCGTGAAAATTGCCGCCGGAAATAACCTGGTCTTCATCAGGGAAAACCAACGGATTATCCGTGGAAGCATTTATTTCCTTTGTGAGTATTTTTTCCACATAAGACAATGCCTCTCTTATACCACCGTGAATCTGTGGGATGCAACGGACGGTATAAGCATCCTGAACCTTCACCATAGCAGGGTCCGGATTTTCATCCAACGTTAGTTTTGAACCTGCTGTTAACTTCATTAAATTGGCGGCACTGTCAATTTGTCCCTGATGACCACGCGCTTTTTGGATTTTGGGGTCGAAAGCTTTACGAATACCCTTTTGGGCCTCGCAAACCATGGCTCCCAAAACATCTCCTGTTTTAGCCATTTGCCATCCGTCATAGAGGGCCAATACACCAAAAGCACACATGGCCTGGGTCCCATTAATCAGAGCCAATCCTTCTTTAGAAGCTAATTCGATAATCGGAATTCCTGCTTTATCCATGGCTTTTTTACTGCTCATAAGGTGTCCTTCATAATAAGCCTCACCCACTCCTATCATGGGCTGAGCCATATGAGCCAAAAGAGCCAGATCGCCTGATGCACCTAAAGAGCCTTTCCCCGGAATATAGGGAGTCACGCCTTTATTAAGCATGTCTGCCATGGTTTGCACCGTAGAGAACTTGAGGCCACTATTGCCTTTGGACACAGAATTAATGCGCAGAAGCACCATAGCCCGTGCCACTTCAAGCGGCACGGGCTCGCCCATTGCACATGAGTGAGAAATTATTAAATTATGCTGAAGAGTTTTTGCCTCATCAGCAGGCACAAAAACTTTTTGAAACTCGCCAAATCCTGTAGTTAAACCGTAAATAACTGCTCCCGCCGCAATCTTTTTTTCTACGTAATCTCTTGCTTGGTTAATTGCTTTTTTGGCCTCTTCCGATACTATTACTTTTTCCTTGTGTCTTGCTACGTTAATAACGTCCTCAATTGTCAAATCATTTCCTGTAATTGTCACCATTGACCGTCATCCTTTCTGCGTATTAGTAGTAATTTATCGCTTAGGGTGGGAGATTAGAAACCTAGTGCCATGGCTATGGGTATTGTAATAACAATACTGAGAACAACTCTTTCAAACCAGATAACTACAATGTCTTTCAAAGTAAGGGGAATATCTGTTCCCATTATACAGGGAATGCTGGCCGAAAAGAAAAGTATTTCAGAAATACTAACTACTGCTATAACAAATTTTACCAAAGGAGTGCCGGTTTTCGCTACCAATATTGCCGGCAAAAACATTTCAGGTAAAGAAACGGCTGCTGCTTTTCCTGCCAGAGCTGCCTGCTCAATACCAAAGACTTTAAAAATCGGGAAAAACAAATAACCGAACCAGTCAAAGAGTGGCGTGAATTCAGCCAGGACCAGACCTAAAAGACCAACGGACATAATAGATGGAATAACATTAAAAGCCATGTTTAAACCGGCAGAAAGATTATCCCAGACTAATTTCCCTAAAGATTCTGTTTGTGCGGCTGTATCAAGACCTGCCTGCCAAGCCTGAGATAGCCGGTTCCCTGTATATACGGGGTCCTCTGTTTTCACTCCTCCGTAATACGTATCGGGAATGGCCGTAAGCGGCCAAAGTCTGGCGGTAAGAGCAGTAACGATAAAAGTCACAACCATGGAAACGAAGAAATAGGTTCCCCAATAATCCATTATCTTTAAGGTTTTAGCCACAATCAATAGAAATGTTGCCGATACCGTAGAAAAACCCGTGGCGATAATTGCCGCTTCTCTGGCCGAATATCTGCCCTGTCTATATACCCCGTTGGTAATCAGTAAAGCAATGGAATAGCTTCCTACAAAGGATGCCACTGCATCAATGGCCGAACGGCCGGGAGTCTTAAAAACAGGCTTCATAACAGGTGTCATCAGCACTCCCGTAAACTCCATAAGTCCGAAATTGGCTAAGAAAGCCAGGAAAACCGAGCCAATAGGAATAACTAATCCAACAGGTATTGATAATTTTGTGAAAAGGAAAGGGCCAAAATCCGGACGGCTAAGCCAAGAGGGTGGATTCAGGTTGAAAACTAAAACTGTACCTATAACCCCACCGCAAATTTTAGCAAAGGAAAAGAATACTGTGAGACTGTCTTTTTTCCACGTTTTACGATAGAAAGGTAATATTGCTCCAATGTACATTACAACTAAAATGTAATATTTAGCAAAAACAGCCAGTCTGGTTGTAATGAAAGTAATAATGTGGTCAACGGGAATCGTTGATTTGCTGCCAATGTCTAAAGGAAAAAAGAACATAAACACACCAAACAAACTGTACAACAGAAATTTTGCAATAGTTTTTGCATCATAGGTTTTTTCCACTTTGTTTACCCCCTCATAACTGTTTGCGCTGAAAATTAATTGGTTACTACAATTTCGCCATTTTTAATTACTCTATCGACTAAATTGTCTCCGAATCTATAGAACAAATAATCCAGATTAGGTCCATCCCAGATAATTAGATCCGCCTGTTTGCCCACTTCTACTGTGCCTGTAGCTTTTGCCCTGTTAATGGCAGCAGCACTGTTTAAGGTCACAGCAGTTAAGCACTCTTCCGGTGTCATTTCATATTTATAACAACCAATATGCATAGCCAACTGCAAGGAAGCAGAAGGACAGGAACCGGGATTGAAATCGCTGCCGAAAGCCACCGGCACTCCTGCGGCAATCATTGCTCTGGCCGGCGCATAGATAGAGTTCAGGTAAAAAGACGTGCCCGGCAGCAAACAGGCTATGGTACCACTTTTTGCCATAGCTGCAATGCCTGTATGGTCAGCCTTAATTAAATGTTCACAACTAACGGCCCCTAATTCTGCGGCCATAGGTGTCCCACCGATAGGGACAATTTCATCACTGTGACATTTAATTCCTAAGCCGGCTTTTTTCCCTGCTGCCAAAATTTGCTTTGATTCGGCAGTTGTGAAAACACCCTGTTCACAAAAAACATCAATAAATTCTGCCAAATGCTGTTCCACAACCTTTGGTAAGGTGTCCTTAATCACCAAATCAAGATAAGTTTCCCTATTGTCTTTATACTCTACCGGTAAAGCATGTGCTCCCATAAAAGTAGAAACCAAAGATATCTTTTCTTCCTGTTGCAGCTCTTTAACTACTTCCAACATTTTCAATTCTGTTTCCGTAGTTAAACCATAACCGGATTTAGCTTCTACTGTGGTCACACCTAAACGCAGCATTCTGTTTAAAAGTTTTTTGGTTTTATTTTTCAGTTCTTCCTTAGTTGCTTGGCGTGTATTGTTAACGGTGGAAAGAATTCCTCCGCCCTGAGCTAAGATTTCCAAATAGGTTACCTTTTTCAGCTTCATGCTGAGCTCGTGTTCCCGCCAGCCCCCAAAAACCAAATGGGTATGAGGATCCACAAGTCCCGCAGTAACCAGTTGCCCCTTAGCATCAATGACCTTATCAACCTGAGTGGGAACTATCTGTCCGGCAGTTCCTACTCCAGAGATTTTTCCTTTTTCAAGGGTAATCCACGTATTGCTCACGATGCTGATAGCACCTTGGCCCTTACCGGACCTGGCGACAGACCCTTGAGCCGTGGCCAGCATTCCGATATTAGTGATAAGTGTTTTCATATGACCTCCTTACTTAAACTATTTCTTTTGTTCAGCCTTTTTCAGTGCTTCTTTCACAAGTTCGCTATCTGCTACATATGGCAAAGTAATATGGTCCGTGCCTCTAAATTTCTTATTGTATTCCATAGCAGTTTCTATAGCGTGTTCGTTTCTTGCCCAGCTCCGCCTAGAAACGCCAATCATAACATCCCAGGGAATGGCTGCTTTTAAAATAGTATCTACCCGGTCTGAGCCATCCAATACCATACCAAATCCACCGTTAATGGCTTTGCCGATACCGGTGCCGCCGCCATTATGAAGCGTTACTAAGCTCATACCGCGGGCACAATTACCTGCATAGCATTGAGTGGCCATATCTGCCATAATGTTGGAACCATCTTTAATGTTGGATGTTTCTCTGAAGGGAGAATCAGTTCCGCCTGTATCATGATGGTCTCTACCCAGCATTACAGGCCCGATTTCTCCTTTACGAACCATGTCGTTAAATTTGAGGGCGATAGTCAGTCTGCCTAAAGCATCCTGGTACAAAATACGACATTGAGTACCAACTACCATCTTATTTTTCTTGGCATCTCTTACCCAAATCCAGTTATCTCTGTCCTGGTATCTTCTGTCAGGGTCAATGCACGCCATAGCCGCTGCATCCGTTTTGTCCAAATCCTCCGGATTTCTTGATAAGCAGCACCATCTGAATGGTCCATAGCCATAGTCAAAGAGACATGGCCCTAAAATATCTTCTACATAAGACGGGAAAACAAACCCTTCCAAGTCATCTCTGCCATTTTTGCAAATGCTCTTAACGCCACTCTCATAGACAGCTTCCAAGAAGCTGTTACCATAATCGAAAAAGTAAGTGCCTCTTTCATGAAGCTTACAAATACATTCATAGTGAACATGTAATGTCTTGTCTACTAATTTTCTAAAACCTGCCGGGTCCTTGGCCAGCATATCAGTTCTTTGTTCGAAAGTCAGGCCTTGTGGGCAATAGCCTCCATCATAGGGTACATGGCAGGATGTCTGGTCGCTTAACAGATCAATATGGATATTCTTGTCTATTAAGTATTCCAACAAGTCAACTATGTTACCATGATAAGCAACGGCGCAAGGTTTTTTAGCAGCCAATTTTTCTTGGGCAATCTTTACTGCTTCTTCACAGGATTCTGCAATGCAGCTAACCCAGCCTTGTTCATATCTGGTTTGGATACGGGAAATATCGACCTCCGCGATAATGGAAACGGCGCCGGCGATAACAGCTGCCTTACCTTGAGCACCACTCATGCCGCCTAAACCGGAAGATACGAAAAAACGTCCTGTCAAATCTTTATCATTGGGAATACTCAATTTAAGCCGTCCGGCATTTAATAGGGTATTGAATGTACCATGAACGATACCCTGTGGCCCTATATACATCCAACCTCCTGCTGTCATCTGTCCGTAATTAGCAACACCTAGAGCGGCAGCTCTGTTGAAATTATCATTGGAATCGAACATGCCAATCATTAAAGCGTTTGTGGTGATAACTCTGGGAGACATTTTATGAGAATGGAACAAGCCCATAGGATGGCCGCTCATCATAACTAAAGTTTGCCCTTCAGTTAAATTTTCCAAATATTTTTTAATCAGACGATACTGCATCCAGTTCTGGCAGACAGAACCGGTTTCGCCATAGGTTACGCATTCATAGGGATAAAGGGCCACATCAAAATCCAAATTGTTGTCAATCATAACCTGCATAGCCTTGCCTTCGATGCATTTGCCCTTGTACTCGTCAATGGGTTTACCCCATAATTTACCCGCTGGTCTGAACCGATAACCATAGATTCTGCCATGTTCTTCCAATTCTTGGGCAAATTCTGCTGCCATTTGTTTATGATGGTCCGGATGTACATAACGAAGAGCATTCTTTATAGCTAATTCTTTGTCAGCCTCTGTCAGTTTTGATTCTCGTCTGGGTGCTCTTCTAATGCCTTTGACAAATTCCGGGTATTCCGGCAATTCGTAGTCCAGCTTGACATTCATTGCCTCATCAACATTAAATTGTTTCATAATTATATGTGCCCCCTTTATTGTATAAACCGGTTTCTGAACTTTCTGTTTACATTGTATTATAAGCTTTGGTATAATTCTAATATCAAATCAATATCTTTCCTATATAAAAATAGTATGACAAGGACGTGACAACATGCTCTTCAAGCAACTACTCTACTTCTCCACTGTAGCAGAGACTCTTAATATCTCTGTGGCAGCCCGAAAATTATTTATTTCCCAGCCCCCAATCAGCAGACAAATAATGCTTCTGGAAAAAAGGCTGGGTGTCCAGCTTTTCGTCCGGAAAAATAAGGGACTGGAGCTCACCAAGCCCGGTCTCATTCTCTATCAGCAATCCAAGGGGCTCTTTAGCAACCTGGACGACATTTTGGCCAGCGTAAAAGCGGAAGCAAAAAGCTACCGCGGAACTATAAAAATCGGTGCTCTCCGCTCCTGCATGCCTTTTGTCATCAAAATAATTAAAGCCTACAGGCAGCTTTATCCCGAAGTAGAACTTGTTCTGCGTTCCGATACCCCTGCCGTACTTCTGGAAGAGCTGGAACGCGGGAATATGAGCGTAATTTTTCTGCGCAGTTTTATCCAAAAAAAGACTACTTTCACCGAAATTGAGGTAGCAAGAGATTCCTTGCAACTGCTTATGCACAAATCCTTAGACCCTAGCCCCCACCGTAATAGTATTAATTACACCGAACTCAGGAAAATGCCATTTTGCACGCTTATGCCTACGGATACCTGGAAATACAGCGAGCTGCTGCTTGATGAATGCCGTCAGCGAAAAATAAAACCCAATGTGCTTTTTGAATGTAATGATACCACCAGTATGATGCAGCTGGTCCAAAACTCCATGGCTATTGCCTTTCTGCCCCGTCCGCTGCTTGATACCATTCAAAGTAATGACAGTGTCATAGGCAAACCCATTGATGGCCTGAACCTTACCGTTCCCATTAATATGATTTATAACAAAGACACCTACCAGACAGCCTGCGTTCGTTTGTTTTTAAATCTGATTAAAACCAATTTGAATAATCCGACTTTAAGCGATCAAAACTTCGAGTAAAAAAGCAGCAAAGGGAAGTAACTTCCTTTTGCTGCTTTGCATTTTAAACAAACGGTGACAGGATTATAGCACAGACGGCCAGAGGAATATTATACAAAATACCTGTGGGCACGCAGGTATCCCAAATGTGGTCGTGCTGTCCGTCAGCATTCAGCCCTGATGTAGGTCCTAGTGTAGTATCGGAAGCAGGAGAACCTGCATCACCCAGTGCTGCCGCCGCCCCAATCAGCATAACACAGCCCAAAGTAGAAAATCCCATTCTCATACAAACAGGTACGAAAAGTGTGGCAATAACCGGAATTGTGCTGAAAGAAGAACCAATGCCAATGGTAACAATTAAACCAATAATCATCATCATAACGGCAGCAACAAACTTGGAATTGCCTACTACTGCCACAGATGCTTCTACCAGATGGGTTACACCGCCGGTAGCTTTGATGACTTCGGAATAGCCTGCCGCCACCAGCATTACGAAAGCAATAAGTCCCATAATGCGAATCCCGTTGCCAACGATTGTATCAAAATCTCTTATTTTAATGGCCCTGCCCAGCACCATGACAATAATGCCTGCCAAGGTCCCCAAAGGCAAGGAACCAGTATACAGATTAATCCCCAGTACCATTAATGCCGCCACTAATGTTACCCAGTGACTGGCTTCCATATTCAATTCTTTACTAAGATCCAAGGTTTGACCGGGAATAGGTCTGTCTTCGTAAATACGTTCTTTCCTAAAAACGAACCACCCTATCAGCAAACCGATAACCATGGATAATCCCAAGGGCCATGTGCCATGCCAAACCTCTTTGGTGGCAATGGTCAAGCCATTGGATTCCATATGTTTGGCAATGAGACCTTGGAATATTAAACCAAACCCAAAAGGCAAAGAAATATAGGGTGCTTTTAAGCCAAATGTCAAAGAACAAGCCACTGATCTTCTATCCAATTTCATTCTATTCATCATCCCCAAAAGAGGTGGAATTAAAATTGGAATAAAAGCAATGTGCACGGGGATAAGATTTTGTGAGCAGCATGCTACCAAAGCAATTATTACCAAAAAGATAATTTTTTTGCCTCTGACTATTTTTTCAATCTTGTGGGACAACAGTTCTGTAATGCCGGTGTTAGCCATGGCTGATGCTAAAGTTCCCAGCAGGACATAGCTGAGGGCTGTTTCGGAATTACCGCCCATGCCTTTAACCAAGATAGACATAGCCTTGATTAAATCCATACCCGACATTACCCCTGCCACCAAAGCAGAAATTAGCAAAGCAATTAACACATTGATTTTTCTCAAGCAAAGAACAACAAGAACAACTACTGAAACAAGTACCGGATTCGTTAGAATATGCATTTGCTACCTCCATAGATTTACACTGGTTCATATTAAGCTAAATGTCTTGCAGCTTTTTCTCCAACCCCTCTCGGCCCCAAGGCTTATTTTATTGGTGGTTTCATGATTAATGACCTCCTTTTGAACCTGCAGAATTATCCGAGCTTACTATCTATATTTTAATATAATTGTTGTTATAATGCAGTGGAAATTTAAGTAAAAAAAGCAGTAAAGGAAAATTTCTTCCTTTACTGCTTTTCACTTGAGCTCTTTTATACGGTTATTCCACGGTTACGGATTTTGCTAAGTTACGAGGCTTATCCACGTCACAGCCACGAGTCAATGCTGCATAATAAGCTAATAACTGCAAAGGTACCACGGACAGGATAGGTGTCAGTTCGGGATCTGCCTTAGGAATATAAATCACGCTGTCAGCATGCTGAGCCAGCTTTTTATCCCCTTCTACGCCAATTCCGATAACCATGGCCTCTCTGGCCTTAACTTCCTGCAGGTTGCTGATAGTCTTGTCATAAACATGGGGCTGCGTAGCAATGACGATAACCGGCACACCTTCTACAATCAAGGCTAAAGTACCATGCTTCAGTTCTCCTGCTGCATAGGCTTCCGCATGAATATAGGAAATTTCCTTCAGTTTCAAGGCACCTTCCAAGGCTACTGCATAGTCCAGGCTCCTGCCCAGGAAGAAAGCATCTTCGCAGCTGCCATATTGGGTAGCAAACACTTTGATTTGTTCTACATTTTCCATTTCGTGGTGAATTTGTTCCGGCAAGGCTTTCAGGCCTTTTACCAACTCCTGCATTCTGTCAGGAGCAATCTTTCCACGTAAGTTGGCTACATACAAAGCTAAGAGTACCATAACAACCAACTGAGTTGTATAGGCTTTAGTAGATGCTACAGCAATTTCCGGTCCGGCATAAGTGTATATTACTTGATCAGCAGCTCGGGAAATAGAAGATCCTACTACATTTGTAACAGCTACAGTTCTTGCTCCGCGACGTTTAGCTTCTTTCAGTGCCTCCAAGGTATCGCTGGTTTCACCGGACTGGCTGATAACCATGCACAGGCAACTGCTGTCAATAATCGGGTCACGATAACGGAACTCACTGGCAATATCTACTTCCACAGGGATTCTGGCTAATTTTTCCAGATAATATTTTCCCACAATACCTGCATGGTAAGCAGTGCCGCAGGCCACGATAAAAATCTTGCTGATATTCTTAAATTCATCGACAGTCCAATTCAGTTCATCAAACTTAACACCGTCTTCGGTTTTCAGCAGACGACCTGTTAAAGTATCACGAACAGCCTTAGGCTGGTCATAAATTTCCTTCAGCATGAAATGGGCAAAGCCGCCTTTTTCCGCAGCTTCTGCCTTCCAGTTGACTTCAAATACTTTTTTGCTGATAGGAGTTCCCTTAATATCTTGAATCCATACTTTGTCTTTGGTTACGGTGGCAATTTCTCCATCGTTCATAATAAATGTACGACGAGTCTTGCTGATAATAGCCGGAATATCTGAGGCAATAAAGTTCTCCCCTTCTCCCAGACCAATAATCAAAGGATTGTTTTTCTTTGAGCAGATAATCTTGTCCGGTTCTTTGGCGCACATAAACACCAGCGAATAGGAACCTTCAATCATGCCCAGAACTTTTTTCACCGTATCTTCAAAACTGCCATTATAATTGTCTGCCATTAAATGAGCAACAATTTCCGTATCTGTTTCCGAAACAAATTTATGACCTTTGTTAATCAAATCCTGCTTTAAAGTCATGTAGTTCTCAATGATGCCGTTATGAACCACTACAAACTCGCCGCTTTCATCGCATTGAGGGTGAGCATTCACATCACTGGGCCGACCATGGGTAGCCCACCTGGTATGGCCAATACCTACCGTGCCAACCGGTTCATGGCCTTTAATCTTCTGGCGGAGGGAATCCAAACGCCCTACGCATTTTTCAATATCAATTTTCCCGTTATTGTAAACAGCAATTCCTGCAGAGTCATAGCCTCTGTATTCCAACTTGCTTAAGCCATCCATTAAAAATGGTGTGGCTTGATTCCTGCCAATATATCCAACGATACCGCACATAAATGTAGTACCTCCTATAGTTTGTTTTGCCCTCTGCCATAGATTATTTGTCTCCGGTGTTACCACCGGGCTTTGTTCTCTAATTACGGTTGCAGTTTACCGAGAGGCACCCGCTGACTAATCGATTAACCTCTTCCTCGTCTACCGCCGAAACGGTACTTGCGCTATGAACCTTTTTACCCTATCCTCCCTTCATATATATTATGCCGCACGGTAGGCAATCCCATGCGGCACGTCTTTGTGCACTGTAATAATACTATTTTTCCAGTGCTAGGTCAACTTTTTTATTGTCTAAACCATCGCTTTTTGTTTCCTAAGCCATCTCTTTATGTACTACTTCAGCAATGGCTCCTGCTATATGTTCCAGTCCTGCCTGGTCAGGTCCTTCCGCCATAATGCGGATAAGGGGCTCTGTCCCGGAAGCACGGACCAAAATCTGCCCATCTTCTCCTAATTCCTCCTGATATTTAGCTATTACATCGCTAATCGCCTTGTTTTCTTCCCAGCCATTTTTATCCTTGACTCTTACGTTAACTAAAATTTGGGGATATTTAACCATCAATTCCCCTAGCTGAGATAGCTTTTTGTTCTTTTCCACCATGGAACCCAATAATTTCACCGCCGTAAGCATGCCATCCCCTGTTTTAGCGAAATCCGAGAAAATAATATGACCGGATTGTTCACCGCCCAGGTCATAACCGTTTTTCAGCATTTCTTCCAAAACATAACGGTCACCGACACCGGTCTTTACGCAGCTGCCGCCCTGTTCCTTCATAGCTTTTGTTAGGCCAACATTGCTCATGACGGTAATAACCAACACATTATCTTTGAGTTTCTTTTTAGCCATTAAATCCATGGCACAAATTAGCATAATCTGGTCCCCGTCCAGAGCCTGACCCTTTTCGTCTACCACCAGGCAACGATCAGCGTCACCATCATTTGCCACCCCTACGTTAGCATGAACTTCCAGGACCTTTTTCTTTAAAGCATCCAAATGTGTAGAACCACAGCCATTGTTGATATTAATGCCGTTAGGATTGCAGAAGATAGGCACCACTTCTGCCCCCAGCTGGCGCAGAATTTCCGGGGCAATAAGGCTATTGGCCCCGTTGGCACAGTCCATGACCACTTTCAAACCATTAAGCCGGTGGTCAGCGGAAGATACTATATGTTGGATATACTCTTTGTCCATGTCTTTTTCTGCAATAACTCTTCCCAAAGAAGACCCTATGGGGTTTTGGGTATAATCTATAGGTTGTGCCACAATGGCAGCAATTTCGTCTTCCACCGCGTCAGGCAGCTTATATCCTGTGTGCGAAAAGAACTTTATGCCGTTATCCTCGAAAGGATTATGTGACGCAGAGATTACCACCCCTGCACTGGCATGCATCTTTTCCGTTAAAAAAGAAACTGCAGGCGTGGGAATAACCCCCAGCAAATGTACGTTGCCGCCGGCGCTGCAAATGCCTGCTGCCAATGCTGATTCCAGCATAGTACCTGATAGTCTGGTATCCCGTCCGATGATTATCTTAGGATTCTTTTCTTCCCGGCCAAAATACAGGGCAGCTGCTCTGCCTAATTTATATGCTAATTCCGGTGTTAATTGTGAATTGGCTACCCCTCTGACTCCGTCCGTACCAAATAGTCTTGCCATAATTACCTCCAGCTTAATATTTACTATTGTTCTCTTTGCTGCGCCTACCGCCTAATTCTGCCAGCATCTGACCGGGAGTAATATTATGGTAAGCCAAGAGCACCAAACAATGATACCATAAGTCGCTCATCTCGTAAATAACTTCTTCCTGACTGTTATTTTTAGAGGCTATAATGGTTTCTGCCGCTTCTTCCCCTACCTTCTTTAAAATTTTATCCTGACCGGCTGTAAATAAATACTTTGTATAGGATTTTTCACCGCCGTTAATTCTCTTATATTGGATTACTTTGTACAAATCAGACAGTACCAACGGCAATTTATTATCCGCTACCGGCAGGTTCTCACCTGAGCCGCTGTTCCACAGCGGGAAACTAAAACAGGAATAATTACCCAAGTGGCAGGCATTGCCCTTTTGTTCAACTTTTATGAGCAATGTATCTCCATCGCAGTCATAAACAATACTTAAAACCTTTTGGGTATTACCGCTGGTCTCGCCTTTATTCCAGAGCTGTTTTCGGCTTCTGCTCCAAAACCAAGTATAGCCTGTTTCCACCGTGCGAGCCAAAGACTCTCCGTTCATATAAGCCAACATCAAAACCTTGTCGGTTTTGTTGTCCTGGATAATAGCGGGAATCAAACCCTTTTCATCAAACTTTAGTTTACTAACATCTATTTTCATAATCTTACCTCCAACCCTTTGCCACGCAAATATTCTTTTACTTCTTTAATGGTAAATTCTTTATAGTGAAATACCGAGGCAGCCAGGACTGCATCTGCTTTGCCTAGGGTCAAAACATCATAGAAATGTTCCAAAGTTCCCGCTCCTCCGGAAGCAATAACCGGCACATTGACAGCCTCCGACACAGCTTTGGTCAAAGGAATATCATAACCGTTTTTAGTACCGTCTGCATCCATACTGGTCAAGAGAATTTCTCCTGCTCCCAGATTCACAGCCAGCTTTACCCATTCCAAAACATCTTTCCCCGTAGGTGTCCTGCCGCCGTTAATATACACTTCCCATTTATTGTCGCCGCATTTTCTGGCATCCACGGCAAGAACAATACATTGGTTACCAAAGAATTCAGCGCCCTTTTTTATAAGGTCGGGATTTTTTACCGCTGCAGAATTAACGGAAGTTTTATCCGCACCGGCTTTCAAAGCATTCCTTATATCTTCTACTGTAGTTATTCCTCCCCCAACTGTCAAGGGCATGAAAACTTCCCCGGCACATCTGTTGATAACGTCCAGCATGGACTTACGTTTTTCCACAGAAGCTGTAATATCTAAAAATACCAGTTCGTCTGCCTGTTCTTTATCATAGGTAGCAGCCAATTCCACAGGATCACCTGCGTCCCGGAGTCCTACAAAATTTGTGCCTTTTACCACTCTGCCTGCTTTCACATCCAGGCAGGGAATTATTCTTTTTGTCAGCATCTTGTTAAACCTCCTTGGCTAGTTTAATGGCCGCTGCCAAATCAACGGCTCCTGTATAAAGAGCCTTTCCAATAATACAGCCTTCTATTCCTGCCTTTTCATAAGATTTCAATTTCTCAATATCACTAAGGCCGGCAACTCCCCCTGAAGCAATAATCTTAAGTCCCGATTTTTCAGCCAATTCTGCCGTAGCTTCCACGTTCACACCCTGAAGCATTCCATCTCTGGCAATATCGGTAAAAACTATATGTTCCACTCCGGCCTGACCCATGGCTTTTGCCAGGTCCAAAGCCTGCATATCACCGCTGATGCCCCAACCTTCCACGGCCACAATGCCATTTTTGGCATCGATGCCCGCTACTATTTTCCCGGGAAATTTTGCGCAGGCTTCTTTTACCAACTGAGGATTTTTTACTGCTATAGAACCTAAAATCACCCGGTTTACACCCAGGTCAAACAGCCTCTCCATATTGGCAATGGTTCTGATGCCGCCCCCTACCTGAATAGGCACCTTCGTCTTGGACAGTATTTTACTGATAGGGGCCATGTTTTGGCTGCTGCCGGCTAAGGCTCCGTCTAAGTCAACTACATGGATAAATTCCGTTCCTGCCTTAGTCCACTTTTCTGCCATAGCAGATGGGTCATCGGCAAAAATCGTTTCTTGGTTAAAATCCCCTTTAACCAAACGGACACAGTGTCCCTTTCTAATATCTAT
Source organism: Acidaminococcaceae bacterium (assembly GCA_036788835.1). Lineage (GTDB taxonomy): Bacteria > Bacillota > Negativicutes > Acidaminococcales > Acidaminococcaceae > JALCSJ01. The sequence continues at coordinate 101,635 of DAIQMR010000002.1, read as the reverse complement.
GGCCGGGAAAATAATCATGGCTGCCACTCCTTAAATGCTTTTAAAATGCCCATGCCCACGGAAGATGATTTCTCCGGATGGAACTGGAAAGCCTGAACATTATCTTTGCCCACGGACGCAGTAATTTCACAACCGTATTGGGAAACAGAGGTAATAATGCTTTTGTCTTCCGGCATAGCATGATAGCTATGCACGAAATAAACATACTTTCCCTCTGCCTGAGTCAATAAAGGTGAAGGATTTTTTAAGGTCAAATTATTCCAACCCATGTGAGGGATTTTAAGCTTAGTTTTAATTTTTTCCACTTGACCTTTAAAAAATCCTAATCCAGCTACCCCCGGAGCTTCTTCACTGCCTTCAAACAATAACTGCTCCCCCAGGCAAATACCCAGAAAAGGTTTACCGCTGCGAAGAGCTTTTTGAATCGCATCTACTAAGTCATACTTTTGCAGATTAACCATACAATCTCCAAAAGCCCCTACACCCGGCAGAATTACCTTGTCAGCAGCAGCAATGACAGCTTTCTCCGAAGAAATAACAACATCTGCCCCTACTTTAATCAGAGCTTTGTTGACGCTGTGAAGATTGCCCATGCCATAGTCAATGATAACGGTCTTTCCCCTCATAGTGCCCCCTTGCTGCTCATAACCCCTTTAACTCGCGGGTCATTAGCTACAGCCTCGGCCAGTGCTCTGGCAAAAGCTTTAAAAATTGCTTCCAGCATATGGTGGGTATTATTTCCTTCCAGCAATCTTACATGTAAGGTCATACCGCTTTCCATAGCTACAGCCCGAAAAAATTCTTCCCCCATTTCCGCTTCCATATTGCCCAGCATCACTTTAGGAATAACGGCTTTCCAGGCTAAAAAAGGTCTGCCGCTAAAGTCCAGGGCAACCTGTGCCAAGGCTTCATCCATGGGCAAAAGGCAACTGCCATAACGATGGATGCCCTCCTTTTTCCCCAATGCCTGACGCAAAACCTGTCCCAAAGCTAATCCGCAGTCTTCCACCGTATGATGGGAATCCACTTCCAGATCACCTTGGGCTTTCAGTTGCAAATCCATAAAACTATGCTTGGCAAGGAGAATCAACATATGGTCAAAAAATCCTATGCCGGTAGCAATATCTGCTTGTCCGGAACCATCCAGATTAATTTCCACTTGTACCTTAGTTTCTAAAGTTTCACGCATTACTTGTCCTTTGCGCATTTTAAGCCTCCCTGGCACTTTCACAAACTTCTTGGAGCAGTGCCGCTATTTTCTCATTTTCTTCCACCGTCCCCAAAGTCAGACGAATAGCTCCCGGCAAAGCAGGATGCTTAGTGAAATCACGGACTAATATTTTAGCTCCCAATAACTGAGAGAAAATAACTTCGCCTGCCATGACTTCATTACTACCTTCTAATTTGTATCCCAGCTTAATGGCATACCTGGACAATCTGAACGCCAATTCTTCCGTGGGCAAAAAAAGAATAAAATTAGTAGCACTGGGGAAAACCTTAAAACCCAGATTCTTAAGCAAGGCCTGCATCTTGTCCCTTGCCCTGACAACCATACCCACTCTGCTGCGGAGTAATTCCCCCTCCTTGTACACCATTTGGGCCACCATAAGAGAAAAACCATTCACATGATAGGGCAGCAAGACCTTCTGCATTACTTTGATTAATTCAGAACTCCCGGTCCCATACCCCACACGCAGTCCAGCCAAGCCATAGGCTTTGGAAAATGTCCTGAAGCAAAGAAAATTATCACAGTCATTTAACAAACTGAGAGAAGAAAGCCTGCCAAGTTTATCAGTAGGATCCACAAATTCCATATAGGCTTCGTCCATAATTACCGGGCACTCCACATTACGCAGAATTTTTTCGATAACTACCAGAGAAGTAAAATTTCCGGTAGGGTTATTGGGGTTGCAAATAATCAGTAACGATGGTCTTTCCCTCATATAAAATTCGATAACAGAATCGGCATCAATATAGCCTTCTTTAGTCAAAGGATAAGGTGTGGGAATACTGTCGGATAACTGGGCATACTCCTTGTACATAGAAAAAGAAGGATAAGGAAAGGCAATCTTTTTCCCGATGCCTCCAAAAGCATAGCAGGCTTTTTCCAACAGTTCGCTGGAGCCATTGCCCACAATAATATTCTCCGGATCTACTCTGAGACCTTCACCCAATACCTGACGGATGCTTTCTGCATGCATGGGAGGATAGCGATTGAAAGGGAATGCGGTCATTTTGTCCTGAATTTTCCTCACAAGGCTGGGAGCTAGTGGCCAGTTAGTCTCATTGGCATTGACAATAATATCTGCATCGGGGACTGTCTCCACTTTGTATTCTTCAATTTGTTCCAGACCGAAACGAGGTTTGAATTTTACCATATTATTTCTCTCCCTTCCTGATCCTTATAGCATTAGCATGAGCTTTGAGTCCTTCTGTTTCTGCCATAGCAATTATATCATCGGAAACATTGTCCAAAGCTTCTTTGGTATAGGCAATAATTCCTGTTTTCTTTAAGAAAGTTTCCACATTCAGGCAAGAATAGAAACGGGCGGTACCACCTGTGGGCAGAATGTGATTAGTGCCGGCATAATAGTCACCCAAAGGCTCCGGAGAGTATTGTCCAAGGAAAATAGAACCGGCATTGCGAATATAGGGTAAAACACCAAAGGGTTCTTTAGTATTAATTTCCAGATGTTCCGGCGCAGATAAATTAGCCATCTCTATAACGGTATCCATATCCTTGGCCACAATGATTTTCCCTTGTTTGGCCAAGGCCTGAGCAGCTATTTCTTTTCTGGGCAATTGGTCTAACTGTATTTCTACTTCTTTGCCTACAGCTTTGGCTAATTTCAGGTCATCGGTAATTAAAATAGCCGAAGCCAAAGGATCATGTTCTGCCTGGCTGAGCAAATCTGCAGCCAGATATTTATAATTAGCGGTTTTATCAGCAATGATCAATATTTCACTGGGGCCGGCCAGCATATCAATATCGCAATGACCGATAACAGCCTTTTTGGCCAAGGTAACAAAAATATTGCCTGGCCCGGTAATTTTGTTGACTTGCGGCACAGTCTCTGTCCCAAAGGCCATAGCCGCAACGGCCTGAGCTCCACCCATCTTATAAATTTCCGTTACCCCGATTTCCCGGGCCGTAACCAAAACATAAGGATTAATCTTGCCATCTTTACCGGCTGGTGCCGCCATAATTATTTTAGGTACTCCTGCTACCTTAGCAGGCACTGCATTCATAATAACGCTGGAAGGATATGCTGCTGTGCCCCCGGGTACGTAAAGCCCCACGGAATCCAAGGGGGTAATCTTTTGTCCCAGCATAGAACCATAGGCCCTATTCGTCAGCCAGGATTTGGGCATTTGTTCTTTGTGGAATTTCCAGACATTGGCAATGGCCCGTCTGATAGCTTCCATAGTTTTCTTGTTCACAAATTTCTCTGCTGCCTCAAACTCTTTTTTGCTCACTCTAATATTACCTTTTGTAATGCCTGCCTTATCCAGCAGATTCGTATAGTAGAAAAGCTTTCTGTCACCTTCTGTTTTAATGTCTTCTACAATTTTATCCACAACTTGGGCAGCGGTTAAAGGAGCCCCGAACATTTCCGTAACGCCGGCCTGCACCTTGGGGGAAAGCACTACTTGGTCAAAAGCTTTTTTGCGCATTAAATCACTGATTTGCTGTGCCGTTAATTTTCTTCCGTCGGTAATTTTCATTTAATATTCTCCTCTGCCATAGCCTTTTGCAAATCTTCAATCAATTTGCTAATACGACTAAATTGTAATTTAAAACTAACTTTATTGGCAATTAACCTGGCAGTAGTCGGATGGACTACGACAATTTCATCTAAATTATTTTCTTTTAAAGTAGCACCGGTTTCCACTATATCCACAATCATTTCACTAAGGCCAACCATAGGTGCCAGTTCAATGGAACCGTTCAATTTTATTATGGTCATTTGCATGCCTGCCTTATTAAAAAATTCTGCGGCACAATGAGGATATTTGGTAGCTACCCGCAAATGAGTGTAATCGGTGAGCTTAGCTCTTTTCTTGGCTCTGGGCACTGCTACCATTAGTCGGCATTTACCATATTTCATATCCAGCAATTCATAAACATCTTTCTGTTCTTCTAATAACACATCTTTCCCTATAATACCTATGTCTGCCGCCCCATATTCTACATAAGTAGGTAAATCCATGGTTTTCACTATGATAAATTTTACTTTACTTTCTTCATTGGTAATGACCAATTTTCTGGAATCTTCTACAACATTAACTGCACTGTAGCCTACCTTTGCCAATAGGTCCACAGATTTGGCAAAAAGCTTGCCTTTAGGTAAAGCAATTGTTAAATAAGGCATTTGTCTGTCTCCTTCTTATCTTATATATACCAGTGAAGCGCAATTATTTTTTACCGGGGCTTGCTCTGCCTGAGTTTCGCTCATAGAGTTAAATGCGATTTTCACTTTCTTGCCTTGGGCCCTTAGTTCCGTAGTTTTTTGAATTGCCTCCTTGGCGTAACCATCCTCCCAAGCTACGAACACATCCCATCCTGAGTCATTCTTAAAGGAACCTTCCCTCTGGAGAGCCAGAATGATTCTGTCGATACCCATAGCAAACCCGGTGGCAGGTGAATCTTTGCCGAAAGAACTCATCATGCTGTCATAACGACCTCCCCCGCAAATATTGAAGCCCATCTCCGGTGTATATGCCTCAAAAACCATTCCTGTATAATAGTCAAAGTTTCTGATTAAGCTTAGATCAAAAGATAAATACTTGGACACACCATATTCTTTGGCAAAGCCATATATTTCCAGAAGATTCTCCAGAGCCTTACTGCTCTTCTCGTTATTGATGCTTTTCTGGAGCTTCTTTAGCATATCCTGCCCATCCTGTAAAAAAAGCAGCTTCCCCAAAAGGTCTTTCAGTTTAACATCTATAGATAAAGTGGCTACATAATTTTCTAAATCTACTGCATTGTGCTCCAGAACCAGTTTCTTGATTTTATCCTGTTCTTGTGCCGTAAGATTTACTTCTTCCATAAGTCCGGCCAGGAAACCTATATGGCCTACGCTGATTTTGAATTTTTCCAATCCAGCTGTTTGCAGGCTAGCCACAGCCAAGGCTAAAACTTCTGCATCTGCCATAGGATTGGCTGTCCCCATCAGCTCTACTCCCGCCTGGCTGAACTCACATTGGCGGCCGGCTTGAGTCTGTTCATAACGAAAAATATTGGAAATGTAGAATAAACGTTTAACACTTTCCTGGTCATTCATGCGAGTGGCAACCATTCTGGCTAAAGGAGTCGTCATGTCGCTGCGCAGTACAAGAGTCTTGTTATTCCTATCCAGGAATTTCATGCTTTCCTCTGTGATGCCGCTGCCTCCTAAGGCAAAAGTATCCAAATATTCAAAAGTCGGTGTCTGTACTTCCGCATAACCCCATTGGGCAAAATTGGCAGCCAGTCCATCTTCCATTTTTCTTTTGGCCCCTGCTTCTCCGGGCAATAAATCTTTGGTGCCATAGGGTACTTGCAATACTTTATTTTCGCTCATTCTTTCCTGCTCCTTTGCATATAGCTTTCAAAACTTTTTTATAACCCCCAGGCCCATAATTAAGGCACCTGTTAACCCTGGAAACAGTTGTGCTGCTGGCACCTGTTGTTTTGGCTATGGTAGTGTACTTTTCTCCTGCGGCAAGCAGCCTTGCCACTTCCAGTCTTTGACACATATCCTTCACTTCACTTAAAGTACATATATCTTCCAAAAAGGCATCACATTCATCCTCGTTTTTTAAACTCAAAATAGCTTTAAAAAGCTGGCTTACATCGCTCTTATTTAAACAGCTTCGCAACGACATTTTTCTAACCTCCTTAAACAGTTACCTGATTCTATGAGATATTACTCTATTACTCTATCACACTAAAGCGATAAAGGCAAGATTTTTTTTAGTTGACAAATCCATGTCACTAGTGTATTATTTTCCTATCAACTTTATAGAGTATTTCATCGAGAGTAGCTGAGGGAATGGCCCAATGACGCTACGGCAACCATCAATTGTGAACGGTGCCAAGTCCATCAGGCAAAAACCTGAAAGATGAAGAAGCCAATAATATATTAGGTCCTCTTCATTGAGAAGAGGACCTTTTTTCGGAGAATATATCGGAGAGTGTAATGGAGGGGTAATATGATTGATTTAGTAAATGTGGGTAAAACCTACCACAGCAAAAATGGGGATATTCACGCCTTAAAAAACATCAGTCTGCATGTTGATAAAGGGGAAATCTACGGCATCATCGGTCTTTCCGGTGCCGGGAAGAGCACCTTGGTGCGCTGCATCAATATGCTGGAAACTCCCTCAACGGGGCAGGTCTTCGTAGATGAAAAAGAAATGACTTCATTAGATAGCATCCAACTACGAAAAGCCCGTCAGAAAATCGGTATGATTTTTCAGCATTTTAATTTGCTGGATTGCCGCACCGTTTATGACAATATTGCTTTCCCTTTGGAAATTCAAGGATTGGACAAAGCCACCATTAAGGCTAAAGTAGACCCTCTTTTGGATTTGGTTGGCTTAACAGACAGAAGCAGCCACTACCCTGCCCAATTATCCGGCGGGCAAAAGCAAAGAGTCGGCATAGCCAGAGCCCTGGCTTCTGACCCTAAGGTTCTTCTGTGCGATGAAGCCACTTCTGCCTTGGATCCGCAAACTACCGAATCCATTCTGACTTTGCTCCGGGATATTAATAAAAGATTGCATCTTACCATTGTTATGATTACTCACCAAATGCAAGTAGTAAAAGAAATTTGTGACAAAGTAGCCGTTATAGAAAACGGGGAAATTATTGAGCAGGGAACTATGCTGGATATTTTCACCAATCCCCAGACTTCTACCACCAAGGAATTTGTAAATAGTATTCAGAACAATGAGCTTCCCGATATGATTAAAAAAATGAATCTTGCTCAGACATATACAGAGGGTTCTCATCCCCTGGTCCGGCTCTTCTTCATTGGTGCCAGTGCCGGTGAACCGGTAATTTCCACTTTGATTAAAAAATATGATGTAGAGGTTAACATTTTAATTGCTAACCTGGAAAGCATCGAAGATACTCCCTATGGGACTCTTTTAATAGAACTGACCGGTTCCGGAGAGAAAATTAATACAGCTATGAATTATTTGCAAGAAAAGAATTTACGAATTGAGGTGATTGGTTATGTCGCCTGATATTGTGACACTAATCTGGAAGTCTTTGGGAGAAACCTGCTACATGGTAATTGCTTCCACTATATTGGCAACCCTTATCGGACTGCCTATAGGCGTGATTTTGACTGTAACTGATAAAGGTCAGATTCTGGAAAACAGAACCATTAATTCCGTTCTGGGAGCCATCGTCAATGCTACCCGTTCTACCCCTTTCGTTATTTTGATGGTAGCTATTATTCCCTTAACAAGGTTAATTGTAGGTTCTTCCATCGGCACTACTGCAGCAATTGTTCCTCTGACCATATCTTGTGCTCCCTTTATTTCGCGTATCATCGAATCTTCTCTTTTGGAAATTGACCCAGGCATTATTGAGGCTAGTTTGTCAATGGGTGCCAGTCCCTTCCAAATTATTACCAAAGTGCTGCTGCCGGAAGCAATGCACTCTATTGTACTTGGTATCACTCTGGCTATTATCAGTTTGATTGGTTACTCTGCTATGGCCGGTGCCCTGGGCGGAGGCGGTCTGGGAGATTTAGCCATCCGCTACGGCTACCAACGGTTCCGCATGGATATTATGATTGTTACTGTCGTTGTTTTAATTGCTATGGTACAATTAGTACAATCATTGGGTAATATTATTTCCGCTAAATTAAACAAAAGTAAAATGAATTAGCAACAAACATGTGGAAAGGAACCTTTTCGTGAAACACAAACCACTGTTCATTATGGTTTTTCTGATAGTAGTCTTGGCGGCAGTCTTTTGGGGCTGGCCTAAAACAGTATTGAAAAATTCTTTGCTTAAACAGACACCTTTTCCTACCCGTTCCCTAAATATGGGGAAAAACGTTCTGACCCTGCAAAGACTCACTACTCCGGCTATCACCGCCTATAGTCAAGATAAAATTTTAAATTTCTTTGTCCAAAACCATACCCACTATATTGCTCTTAGAAGCGAGGACAATGATAGTTCCAGGCTATTGGCCTTTGATAGGAAAGACAACGGGCTCCTGGTCCAAAAAAAGTTCGGAAAAGATGGGGTCATGATCCTGCCTACGAAAATGCTTCTGAGTGTGACCAGAGGTATAGACGGCGTTGTTTACTACATCAGGCACGGAGTTCATGCCCTGAAAAACGGCAATGATGTAGTCAGCTATAAGAATAAAACCACTGCCACCAAAATTGCCCTCTTGCCCGGTGAGCATCAAGCCTATCTGTACGGTAATGATAACTTTACTTTTACGGATGTCATAGATAATGCCTTTGAAAACAAACGTCCCGGTTTTTTAGATAACAGAGCTGCTCCTTTTCGTGGAGGATTGACTCGTGTGCAGATTAACAACGACGGTACCATTTACGCAGGTGGACGTATTCAGCCCAACGGTCTCAATCAAATCGCTGGCTTCACAAAAGACGGAAAGCTATTGAAAAAATACGGCGGCGACAAACAAACTGCCAAAGATTCTATTAGCAGCCTTGTTGATATGGCTGTGCTGAAAAACTATGTCTGTGTTATCGATGGTTTCACTCTAAAGCTTTGGAAAAAAGATGGGACCTATCTTGGCCAATTGGACAATATAGAGCTTTTAGGCGAAAATTTTAATGGTGAGAAGCTCACTCCCTTAGATGACAATACTCTTGGTATTCTGGCTTTTCAAAGAAATACCAAAACAAAACTTATTGATATTGGGATTTTCACTTTAACCTTGCCGGCAAAATAAGTAACGTGTCAAAAAGACAGGCTTTTCCTTTGTGGAGAAGCCTGTCTTTTTTAATATTCTTACATGCCGTACACTTGTGACTTCAATGGTGGGATGTTTAATATAAGTATTCAAAATACTTGCAAAAACCTTCTTTACAAATTTATATCTTAGTTGTATAATACCTCCATAAAACAACAGTGCTGTTGTGAGCCCAAGGCTCAGTCCGCATTGTTGTTTTTTTGCGTGTGAAAAACAACTGGGATAAACAAACGGGAGGTAGTATCATGAACGATGTAGCAAAAATGTTTGGAAGTTTAGTATTCAACGAAGCAGTCATGAAAGAAAAATTGCCCACGGCAACTTATAAGGCATACAAAAATGCTGTATTAACAGGTGAACCCTTGGATTTGCCCTTTGCCAATATCATTGCCAATGCCATGAAAGACTGGGCAATTGAGAAGGGTGCTACCCATTTTACTCATTGGTTCCAACCAATGACCGGTATTACTGCTGAAAAGCATGAAAGCTTTATTACCCCCACGGAAGACGGGGGCGTTATCATGGACTTTTCCGGCAAAGAACTGATTAAAGGAGAGCCCGATGCCTCCAGTTTCCCTTCCGGTGGTCTTCGTGCTACTTTCGAAGCACGTGGTTATACAGCATGGGATCCTACGTCCTTTGCCTTTCTTAAAGATGCCACCTTGTGCATTCCTACAGCCTTTGTTTCTTATACAGGCGAAATACTGGATAAGAAAACTCCTCTGCTTCGTTCCAATCACGAAATCGACGTGGCCTGCCGCAGAGCCTTGGCCTTGTTTGGCAAGCACACTGATAAAGTGGTACCTACCGTAGGACCTGAACAGGAATATTTCCTGATTGACAAAGAACTGGCAAATCAACGCCGTGATATTTGTTTCACGGGTCGTACCTTGCTTGGTGCCATGCCACCTAAGGGTCAGGAAATGGATGACCACTACTTTGGTATTATTAAACCCCGTGTTAAAGCCTTCATGGAAGAATTAGACGATACCCTGTGGAAGCTGGGTGTTTTTGCTAAGACTGAGCATAACGAAGTCGCTCCTTCCCAGCACGAATTGGCACCTATTTATACTGTTACCAATGTAGCTTCCGACCACAACCAATTAACCATGGAATTCATGCGGAAAATCGCCTTGAAACATGGTCTAGTGTGTCTGCTGCACGAAAAACCTTTCGATGGGATTAACGGCAGTGGCAAACATAATAATATTTCCTTCCAAACCATGGAGGGAGAAAACCTGTTGGAACCGGGCGACACACCTGAAAAGAATATCCAGTTCCTGTTTATTTTGTCAGCAATAATTAAAGCTGTAGATGAGTACCAAGATATGCTGAGACTGGTAGTAGCTACCCCCGGTAATGACCACCGTCTGGGTGCTAACGAAGCGCCACCGGCTATTATCTCCATGTTCCTGGGGACTGAGTTGGAAAAAATCCTGACCTCTATAGTAGAAGACAAACCTTTTGTGCCAACCGATGCGAAAATCATGGCTTTAAGCGGGAACTTCATTCCTCACTTCCTGCAGGATAATACTGATAGAAACAGAACATCACCCATGGCTTTTACCGGCAACAAGTTCGAATTCAGAGCTGTAGGCAGCGCCCAATCCATTGCCGGTCCCAATGTTGTTTTGAATACATCTATTGCCGATGTTCTGGATAGTTTTGTGGATGAAGTTGAGAAAGCTAAAGATAAAAAAGCTGCTATCAAGAAAATCATCCGGGATACTGTTATTGCTCACAAGAGAATTATTTTCAATGGAGACGGTTACACCGATGCCTGGGTTAAAGAAGCAAAAAAACGTGGCCTGCTGAACCTAAAATCCACACCGGAAGTTTTACCTTACTGGCTGAAAAAGAAGAATATCGATCTCTTCACCAAACACGGTATTTATACGGAAAATGAAATTCGTTCCAGAGTAATTATTCACTTTGAAGAATATAATAAAACCATCAATATTGAAGCAAAAACCTTGGTGGAAATGCTGAAAAAAGATTTGCTGCCCTCTGCCAGCGCTTATGAGGCTGATTTGACAAAAGTATTGGCTAATAAGAAAGTAGCCGGTATACCTACAGCAGGCACCTTTGAGGCCACTATGGTTAAAAACATTGCCACTCTGTCCACGGAATTATACAAAAAGACAGACCTGCTGGAAAAAGCCATTGCCAAAACCCACAAAATCACGGATCTGGAGAAAAAAGCTATTTCCTACCACGACAATGTTTTGGCAGCTATGACAGCCTGCAGAAAAGTAGCTGATGAACTAGAACCCTTATTGGATGACCAATATTTATCCTATCCTACTTATGGAAAGCTGTTATTCAGTGTGAAATAATAACACAAGGCAAAACAACACCCCTGTACCGAAGCATACGTTGTTAAGCTGCTAAAAAAAGAGGCGCAAGCCTCTTTTTTTAGTACCATCCAAGATTAAGTATGTTATAATATAAGTTACAGTGGAAGTCGGAATAAGTTTAAACTGGGGTGAAAAAAGATGACGGGAAGAAAATCTTTAACTAAAGAGCAAAGCATTATGGCTGCGGCGGAACAAGTCTTTTCCCGCAAGGGCTACAGACAGGCTACTCTCGATGAAATAATACGCATTGCTGATACGGGAAAAGGCACTGTGTATAAGTATTATAAAAACAAGGAAAACCTGTTCTATACCTTGGTTAAAGAAAAAAATGCTCCTTTTGTAGAAGAACTCCAAGCCATTGAAAAGACAGACATATGTTTTACGGACAAATTACGTGCTTACTATTCTACAGTATTACGATTCCTAGAACGCAATTACGTGATTTGGCAGGTACTGCTCTTTGAAATCACCGCCGGAACCAACGGTTGGAAATTAATGCGTCATGAAAATGATGATGAATATGACGTTGTGGTGCGCTGGGGTAATCCACCTACCGAAGAAGAAATCGTCTCCATACAAAAATATTATGACATTTTCCTTTCCGAACTTCTGGTTTTGGATCATATCATAGTTGAAGGTGTTCAAACCAAGGTTATTAAGCCTGTCACCAATGTGCGGGCTATGACAGCCAATACCTATTTCGGACTTATAATGCTGATTTTCCAGCACACCGATAAGAAAACCAAATTGGAGGACATAGTTAATCTGCTGGTGGACAGATTTATGAACGGATATAAAATGTAAGCAAAATTAGTAGTGTATGCTCACCTCTAAGCAAACAGTTGAGATTATAAAACTGTTCGCTTAGAGGTGAGCTTTTTTAGGTTCCGGCAAAAAGGATTGGCGACTTTTTAACGTCACTGTTGTTTTCCGGAGTGTGACAAAAGTACTTGTTCCTTTAAGTCACGGCTCAGTATTAAAGTATGGCTAATATTAGGGAAAACTTAGTACAAAAGTTGTAATCTTGCTAACATTTTTCATTGTTTTTGTGTGCTTTTTATAATTTTATGTTATTTTTTAAAAAATTTTATTGACAAGTGTCCTTGGTAGTGCTAAAGTTTTCCCATTAGGCAATTAGTACCATGCTAACGACACTGTGTCTCTTGTTCTAGGACAATGGTGTCTACAATCTAATCAAAGGAGTGATTTTTATGAATGGTTTAACAATCGTTGGCCTGGCGGTAGTTGTCTTTGCGTGTGCCTATCTATTTTATGGAAGATGGCTTGTGAAGACATGGGGTATCCAGCCAGATGCAAGAACCCCCGCTTATCGCTTTGAAGACGGGAAAGATTTTGCCCCCGCTTCAAAATTTACTGTATTTGCTCATCAATTTTCATCCATCACAGGTGCAGGCCCTGTCACGGGCCCCATTATTGCAGCTATGTACGGTTGGTTGCCGGCCTTGTTGTGGATTATGATAGGCGGTATTTTCTTCGGTGCTGTACAAGACTTCACGGCTTTGTATGCTTCCGTGAAAAATGACGGCAAATCTATGGGTAAGATTATTGAGCAGTATGTTGGCAAAACAGGCTGCAAAATGTTCCTGATTTTCTGCTGGTTGTTCTCTTTGTTGGTTATTGCGGCTTTCTCAGACATTATGGCCAGCACCTTTAACGGTTTTTCCAAAACCGGTGCTCAATTGGTTCCCAATGCAGCTGCTGCTTCTATTTCTGTCTTGTATATTTTTGTTGCAATCATATTTGGTTTCGTAACCAGAAAGTTTCATATTACCGGCAAGAAAGAATTAGCTATTGGCATTGTTTGCATTGTCGCCATGATTGCCGCAGGTATTGCCAATCCTATGTTTGCAGGACGCAATGCCTGGTTGTATATGACTTATGCTTATTGCTTCGCTGCTTCCATTATGCCTATGTGGCTATTGATTCAGCCTCGTGACTATTTGAGTGTTTTCCTGCTGTTAGGCATGATTTTGGCCGGCGTACTTGGTATTATTGTTGGTAATCCCTCCATTAATATGCCTGCCTATGTTGGCTTTACTGTTGCCAACAGACCTCTGTTCCCTATCTTATTCATTACCATTGCCTGCGGCGCCGTTTCCGGTTTCCATAGCTTGGTATCCTCCGGAACCTCTTCCAAGAGTATTTCCAATGAAAAAGATATGCTGACTGTTGGTTATGGTTCTATGTTGATTGAATCCACTTTGGGTGTTGTTTCTTTGGTTATCGCCTGCTCTGTTGCAGTAAACGGCGTATTGCCTAAAGCTACTCCCTTTGCTATCTTCGGTACTGCTATTGGTGGCTACTTCACCATGTTCGGTATTCCCGCTAATGTAAGCGCCTGTATCGTAACCATGTGCGTATCCGCCTTGGCTATGACTACTATTGATGCGGTAACCCGTATCGGTCGTATGTCCTTGCAGGAAATTCTTGCGCCTGAAGATGGTGGCGAGCTCACCGGCTGGAAGAAATTCTGCAGCAACACTTATGTTGCTACTATTATTACTTTGATTCCCAGCTATCTGCTCTGCCTAGGCGGGTATTTGAATATTTGGCCGTTGTTTGGTGCCGCCAACCAATTGTTATCTTCTTTAGTATTAATCGGTCTGGCTGTCTTCTTGAAATCCACCAATCGCAAAGGCTGGATGCTTTACGGGCCAATGATTTTCATGTTTGTAGTTACCTTTAGCGCTTTGATTCTCAGTATTAAAGGTATTTTCGGCAAGATGTCTGCCGGTTCTTTTGTGCCTATGGTAGACGGCTTGCAATTAGTCGTGGCTCTTGCTTTAATGTTCCTGGCTCTCATGGTTGTTAAACACTGTGGCAGCGAGCTCATTAGCGGTAAAGTGCCCGATACAAAAAATGCAGAACAAAAAGCTTGATTTTTAACAAATTGCCTAAAACCACTCACTAAATGAAGTGACCACCCATGTTAAACAAACATAACATTGGGCGGAGTCCTTCAGAATTTTGAGTGGTTTTTTTTATATATGTATAGTATAATTATTTGGTGTGGAACTATTCCATGTTAGTAATTGTTTGGAATTATTTTATAAGCAGAAAGCGAGGAATTTGATATGCACCGTGTAAGAAAAATTACCGAAGATTTGTACTGGATTGGTGTAGACGACAGGCGTCTGACGCTTTTTGAAAATATTCATCCCATTCCCGAAGGTATATCGTATAATTCCTATGTTCTTTTAGACGAAAAAACCGTTTTGGTGGATACGGTAGAGTTAGGTTGCGGCAAACAGTTTTTTGAGAATTTAGCCTTTGCCCTCCAAGGCAGGCCCTTGGATTACTGCATAATTAACCATGTGGAACCCGATCATGCCTCTTCTGTGGGAGAATTGCTCCTCCGCTATCCTAATGTGACCCTCATTGCTTCCGAAAAAGCTTTCACTCTTATGGGTCAATTTGGTTTTAACATAGCTCCCGAGAAAAAGCTTGTTGTTAAAGAAGGCGATACGCACTCCTTTGGCAAGCATACTTTTGCTTTCGTTACCGCCCCTATGGTACACTGGCCGGAGGTTATTGTCAGTTTTGATACCACTAATGGCGTGCTCTTCTCAGCTGATGCCTTCGGTACCTTTGGTGCATTAAACGGCCGCCTTTTCAATGACGAGGTTGACTTTGACCGGGACTGGCTAGTACCGGCCAGAAGATACTACACAAATATTGTGGGTAAATACGGTGCCCCGGTGCAAGCGCTTTTGAAAAAAGCTGCCAAGCTGCCTATTAAAATGATAGCTCCCCTGCACGGTCCGGTGTGGCGCAGCAACTTAGCATATTTTATTGATAAATACGATAAATGGAGTTCCTATACTCCCGAGGTAAAGGGTGTTCTCATCGTCTATGGCTCCATGTATGGCAATACAGAAAATGCCGCAGAAATTCTGGCAGGCCAATTAGTAGAAAAAGGCATAACTAATGTAAGAATGTATGATGTTTCCCAAACCCATGTCTCCTATTTGATTGCCGAAACATTTAAATACAGCCATTTAGTACTGGCTTCCGTAACCTACAATCTGGGAGTATATCCTCCTATGCTCAACTACATTCATGATATGGCGGCCCTAGCGGTGCAAAAACGCACTGTAGCCATTGTTGGCAATGGTTCCTGGGCTCCAATGGCTGCCGGTAAGATGGAAAAGCTCCTGGGAGAAATGAAGAATATGACACTATTGGAAGCAAAGACTGCCATAACTTCTTCTGTAGCTAAAGCTACCGATGAACAGTTGGAACAACTGGCAGATGCGCTTGTGGCATCTGTGAAGGCGTAAAGACAACAAAAAAAAGCTGTCCTACTATGGGACAGCTTTTTTAGTGAGCAACAATGTGTGACTAAAGTTGTACACTAAAGTCAATGATAATTATCAGCGTTTATGTTACGATTAATGCAGGTATTGGGTCAGTGCTCCTTCTAGATTTTTTAGAATGGGCCTCGGCCTCTTACCTTTTATATAATTAATAGTATTATATTTTTTCTAGATTGCCAAGACTTTTTCCGCAACCTTTTTACTCTCCCAACAAGTTTAAAAACTCAGCTTCGGTGAGGATGGCGATGCCCAAGGTTTGAGCCTTGGTAAATTTGCTGCCGGGATTGGCGCCGGCTACTACGTAGTCGGTGCTCTTGCCTACGGAGCTGCTGATTTTGGCACCTTTGTCCTGAGCCATAGTCTGAGCTGTAAGCCTATCCAATGTCGGCAATGTGCCGGTAAAGACCATGGTCTTGCCGTAGAATGGATGGCTCTCGTCAGCAGCCACACCTGTGGTCATGACCATATTAAGTCCTAATTCTTTTAGTCTTTCCAGTAAATCCTGATTGGCAGGATTAGCAAAATACGTTACAACGCTGGCCGCAATCACCGGCCCAATATCTTTAATGGCACTGAGCTCTTCTTCCTTAGCACTTTTCAGAGCTTCCATGGTGCCATATTTTTCTGCCAGAATTCTGGCTCCTTTGGCACCTACGTGTCTTATGCCTAAAGCAAAGAGCAGCTTATCCAGGCTGACTTTTTTACTAGCCTCAATGGCATTCAACAAATTGTCGGCAGATTTACTGCCCATTCTGTCTAAGTTTATTAATTGTTCTTTCGTCAGCAAATACAAATCACTGGGGTCTTTAATTAAATGCGCCGCTCCTAATTGGTTCAGAACCGCAGGACCGCAGCCGTCAATATCCATGGCATCACGAGAAGTGAAATGAATCAGTCCCTCCCGTCCCAAAGCCGGGCAATTAGGATTGGTGCAGCGGATGGCTGCCTCCCCTTCTTTGCGTATTGTCTGCCAACCGCATTCCGGGCAGGTATTAGGCATAGCAAAAGGCACTTCTTTACCGGTGCGTTTTTCCGTGACTACTTTTAAAACCTCCGGAATAATTTCCCCTGCTTTATTAATAATAACTCTGTCGCCGATGCGAATATCTTTTTCTTTGATGAAATCTTCGTTATGAAGAGTAGCGCGGCTAATGGTAGAGCCGGACAATCTGACCGGCGTCAGCACTGCCGTAGGCGTCAGTACTCCCGTCCTGCCCACTTGGATAACAATATCCTCCAGCGTAGTTTCCGCTGTTTCCGGAGGAAATTTAAAGGCCATAGCCCAACGAGGGTCTTTGCCCGTAGCGCCCAGAAGTTTTTGCTGCCAGACGGCGTTAACCTTCACTACCACCCCATCTGTGTCATAGGCTAGAGTGGCACGGTGCTCACCGTGTTTCACAATTAGTTCGTTAGCTTCCTGAATAGTTTTAACTTTAGTTCTGCCTTCTGTAGTTGTAAAACCAAATTGTTGGAGCATATCCATGGAGGCATAGTGATTATCCAGAGCGCCCAGTCCAACTCCGTAGGCAAAAAATGCCAAAGAACGTTTTGCTGTAACTTTAGGGTCTAACTGACGCAGGGAACCTGCTGCCGCATTACGGGGATTGGCAAAGACCTGTAGTCCTGCTTCCTGTCTCTCTTCGTTCAGTTCAAAGAAGGCATGCCGGGGCAAATATACTTCCCCCCTGACGTCCAATAATTCGGGAATTGCCATGCCGGGAATAGGTTTTAAAACCTTCGGCACATTTTTAATAGTGCGGACATTATCCGTGACATTCTCACCTACGTTGCCGTCCCCCCGGGTGGCAGCCCTGACAAAGCGGCCGTTCTCGTAAATAATACTGCAGGCCAAACCGTCAATCTTCGGCTCTACTACATATTCAATATCTGCATCAGCAGGCAAACCCTCTCTTACTCTTTGGTCGAATTCTTCCATTTCCTGAGCAGAGAAAGCATTGCCTAGACTCAGAAGGGGCGTCACATGTTTAACCTCGGTAAAGCCGGTCTTAACGTGGCCTCCCACTTTCTGAGTGGGAGAATCTGCCGTCCGCAAATCAGGGAAAGCATCTTCCAGATTTTTCAGTTCCCGCAGCAGAGCATCATATTCTGCATCCTCAATAGTGGGCATATCCTGCACATAGTACAAATAGGAATTTTTTCTTAAAATCTCCTTTAATTCGTCAATTCTTTGTTTTGCTTTTTCCTTGGTTAATTCCATGGTTAAGCCTCTTTCATATTTTTTCCAGAATTCTATATTTGGTCAAAAGCAGGCGAATCCCTTGGTTAGGAAAGGCCACCTTAACTTCCTGCCCCTCTTCTTCCGGTTTGGCGCTGACTACGGTACCAATACCCCACTTCTTATGAGATACTCTGTCTCCCGGTTTAAGCACCGTCAAGGGCCTGTCCCCTTCAGGCACAAATTTTCCGCTTTGCGCCGCGGCCGAAAACACACTGCCGATATGTCTGGGTTTTGCTCCCCGTCCGGCATTATTATTGTAGCTATCGTCATACCC
The DNA here is from genome assembly GCA_036788835.1 of Acidaminococcaceae bacterium. GTDB lineage: Bacteria > Bacillota > Negativicutes > Acidaminococcales > Acidaminococcaceae > JALCSJ01. The sequence goes on along the minus strand of DAIQMR010000002.1, from coordinate 83,474 downwards.
GGTACTGCGTCTGCCGTTGTAGCCCGAGCCCGCTCTGTTTCCGTTATCATAGCCGCTGTTGTAGCCGGTCTGATTTCCGCTGCCATATCCGGCACTTTGCCCGGCACTGCCTCGAGCGTCCTGATAGCTTTCTGCCGTAATCAGGTTCCGGGGAATTTCCTGCAAAAACCTGGAAGGCGGGAACATCACAATATGTCCATAGAGCATTCTGCTGGCGCATGAAGTCAGGTAGAGTTTTTCCTTGGCTCTGGTAATACCAACGTAGCACAAACGCCGCTCTTCTTCAATACCCTCTTCGCTGTCCAGTGACCTCTGACTAGGGAACATGCCTTCTTCCATCCCTGCCAAAAACACCACGGGAAATTCCAATCCTTTAGAAGAATGCAGTGTCATCAAGGTAACCTTTTCCGTTTCCAGCTTGGCATCATCAATATCTGCTACCAGAGAAACATGATTGAGAAAAGCTTCCAGAGTGTGTTCTTCGGTTTCATCCTGTCCGAATTCCTCGGCAATACGCATTAATTCATAAATATTCCCTTTGCGGCTTTCTGCTTGAGGGTCCCGGGAAACTTCCAGTTCCTCCAGATAGCCTGTTTTACGAATTACTGCATCAATTAAATCTTTCACACTGACAGTATCCACAAGTCCGGCCAGTTCCTGCATAACCTGTCCGAAAACACCTATTTTGGCAGCAGTTCTGCCCAAAGCTCCCAATTTCACCGGATCCTTAGCAAGTGCTAAAACAGAGCAGTTTGCCGCCAAAGCCAACTGTTGAAGCTTGGCAAAACCGGCGGTACCAATGCCCCGCTTGGGAACGTTGATAATACGCATGATAGCCTGGTCGTCCTGATTATTAAAAAGGGCCCGTAAATAGCCCAAAACATCTTTGATTTCTTTCCGCTCATAGAACTTGAGCCCTCCTACCATGACATAGGGCAGACCTGCCTTAATGAGCATTTCCTCAAACATTCTGGACTGGGCGTTGGTTCTATAGAGAATCGCAATATTTCCTAAACTTTGCCCCCTATTTTGCAAAGCCATTACTTGATGAACAGTGAAATCCGCTTCGTCCCTGTCATCCCTGGCGTGATAATATTCGATGAGAGTACCATTGCCGTTATCCGTCCACAATTTTTTCGGTTTCCGCTCCACGTTGTTTTCAATAACGGCGTTAGCCGCATCCAGAATTACCTGAGTGGAACGATAATTCTGTTCCAGTTTAACAATTTTTGCTTCAGGATAATCCTGCTCAAAATCCAGAATATTGCTGATATCCGCTCCTCGCCAGCCATAAATGCTCTGGTCAATATCCCCTACCACGCAGAGATTGTGGCTTTTCTCGCACAATAATTTTGCCAGCATATATTGCACATGATTAGTATCCTGATATTCATCAATAAGCACATAGGTAAACTTTTGCTGATACTTGGCTAATACTTCCGGATGAGTTTCAAAAACCTGCAGAACTAAGAGCAAAAGGTCATCAAAATCTACAGCATTGTTGTGAAGCAAAGCCTTTTCGTATTCAGCGTAGATTTCCGCCACTTTTTCCCCATGGAAGTTATCTGCCCGTTTAGCGAAAGTTCCGGCATCCACCATGGCGTTTTTAGCATTGGAGATAGTGCTGATAAGCATATTAATTGGATAAAATTTTTCGTCCATATTTAATTTTTTCAGCACATCTTTTAAAACATTTTTGCAGTCTGTAGGGTCATAAATAGTAAAAGAACTGCTGTAACCCGGCAAATTACCAATCTCTCGGCGCAAAATCCTGCTGCAAAAGCCGTGAAAGGTAAAAAGCCACACGTCTTTAGCATTTTCCCCGACTAATTTATCTACTCTCTGGCGCATTTCTTTGGCCGCTTTATTGGTAAAAGTAATGGCCAAAATGTTGTAAGGACGGACTTTTTGCTCCAAAAGGTAAGCTATACGACAGGTTAAGGCCTTGGTTTTCCCGCTGCCTGCCCCTGCCAAAATTAAAATAGGCCCGGCAATTTGCTTAACTGCCTCAGCCTGTTCTTTATTTAGTGAAGTGAAAATATTAGTCATAAGAGCCTCGTTTCCTTGTTAGTTTCCTATAATATTTTAGCAGATTAGAGAGTTTTTTGCTATAATAGATTTATCCTTGAAAGGATGTGTACAATGGCTCAGAATCCCTTAGTTCCCGCGGAATTTCTCACGAAGCTCTGGCGGGCTCTCATAGAATTTCATATGTTGAAAGAAAACGACAAAATCCTCATTGGTTTGTCCGGCGGCAAGGACAGTATGTTCCTGACTGCTGCTCTGGCAGAGGTCCAACGTCACGCTCCGGTGCATTTTTCTCTGGTTTGCTATACCGTGGACACCATGTTTAGCACGGCTTTCCCTGACCGGGAATTGGCGGACTTTTGCCATAGCTATGGACTGGAACATTACCACGAACAGGTCAACGTGGAAGAAGTCTGGCAGCATAGGGGCAATACCCCCTGCTTTTCCTGTGCCTATTTCCGCCGGGCTGCCACTAATCGGAAAGCCCGTGAATTAGGCTGCAATAAAGTCGCGCTGGCCCATCATAATGATGATGCGGTGGGAACTTTTCTTTTGAATTTGGTTCATTCCGGACAGTTAAAAACCTTTCTGCCCTGCACTTATTTGACCAGGTCAGATTTAACTGTGCTCCGGCCTATGATCTATTACCGAGAAAGTGAAATTATCTCCTATGGTAAAGCCTTGAGGCTGAAACCCTTGAAAAATCCCTGCCCCTATGATGGGCATACGGAACGCCAGGAAATGAAATCCCTTATAGAAACCTTAAGCAAAACTGACAGCGATATTTACAACCATCTGGCCGGTGCCATGCGTCTGGCTCCCACTCAGGAACTGTGGCCGGCCAAACCTGCTCAGACGGAAATGATTGAACTTTTTCGGGAGTTTTGGGGAAAGAATAACAGGTAGTCCTGTGACATACTCCCACCACACAATCCCTATGTGATTTGAAGTTGGGGCTTCTCCAGCAGCATCCTATTGGCTGCAGTAAGCGAGCTACCCCCATGTGCCCCACGCGGTTTGTTCTTTAAGAAGCAAAAGGGAACAGGCGAGGAAAGGATGAAACATGAACGTTCATCCTTGTCTCAAGTGTTCCCTTTTGACAAAGTATATGCAAAATTATCGTCCCTTTTAATAGGTCAGTATTTCAGGCTCGCCCTCAGTGATTAGGAGTGTGTGCTCCCATTGGGCAGAAGGTTTCCCGTCTTCTGTCAAAACTGTCCAATTATTGGCTGCATCAATGTACAGAGCATCCTTACCTGCATTAATCATAGGCTCAATGGTAATAACCATACCCGGCACCAAAAGCATGCCCGTGTTGCGCTTGCCCACATGACAGATAAAAGGTTCCTCGTGCATAGCCAATCCTACTCCGTGTCCGCCGAAGTCCTTTACCACCGAATAACCGTGCTTGTGCGCAAAAGAAGTAATAGCTGCCCCAATATCCCCAATGCGGTTCCAGCCTTTGGCTGCAGCCATCCCCCGGTTCAGGCATTCCTTGGTAACATTAACCAAATCCTTCTTATCCTGAGGCACCCTGCCCAGCATAAACATCCGGGATGCATCCCCTACATACCCCTTATAAATCGTTGTTACATCTACGTTTACAATATCTCCGCTCTTTAAAATCACGTTAGGGTCCGGAATCCCGTGGCAAATCTCGTCATTAACGGAAGTACATACACTTTTGGGAAAGCCTTCGTAATTCAAACAGGCGGGAATGGCATCGTGAGCCATAGTATAATCGTAAACAATAGTATTAATATCGTCTGTACTCATACCTACTTTAATCTTTTCCGCTACCGCGTCCAGAACTCCGGTGTTAATCTTGCTGGCTTCTCTTATTCCGGCAATTTGCTCCGGGGTTTTTATCATGTCCATGGTAGGTACTATGTAGCCTTTGGCTGCATACTCCATAAGTTTTAACTTGATTTCTGCTCTGCTTAAAACTGTCATTTCGTTCTCCTTCAAGGTATTTTATATTCTTTTTAGATACAATTTAACCTTTTGTTAATACTTTTATGCTATAATTGCTTGGTAACTAAATTATTATAGCACAAAAATGTTGATAATGTTAGAAATTACTAACCGTTATTATGGTAAAGGAGATTATTTATGGGGTTGTTTTTAAATATTATTAGAGGATTTTGCATGGCACTAGCGGATAGCGTACCCGGTGTATCAGGTGGTACCATTGCCTTTGTTCTTGGGTTTTACGACCAATTTATCGGCTCCCTCTATTCCATTGCCGCAGAGGGATTAGAAGCTAAAAAACGTGCCCTGCTTTTCCTGGGGAATTTAGGCATCGGCTGGGTAATAGGCATGAGTTCTTCCGTCCTTGTGCTGGCCAGCTTGTTCCAAAGTCATATTTATCAATTAAGCTCCTTGTTTATCGGGCTTTCCATCTTTTCCCTGCCGTTAATCGTGGTAGAGGAAAAAGAGGCATTAAAGGGCAAATACGGCAAAATTGGTTATGCTGTCCTGGGAATTGTTATAGTAGTCCTGATTACCTATTTGAATCCTACCGGCGGTAAAGGAACTACCGTAGATGTAGCCAATCTGAGTTTACCCTTGGCAGGCTATGTATTCGTCGCTGCCATGATTGCCATTTGCGCCATGGTCCTGCCGGGAATCTCCGGTTCTACCCTGCTTTTGATTTTCGGTCTTTATGTGCCCATTATTTCGGCCATTAAAGAATTTCTGCATTTCAACTTTGCCTATGTCCCTGTTTTATGTGTTTTCAGCTTCGGAGTGTTGGCAGGCATACTTAGTACCATTAAATTGGTGAAAACAGCTTTAACCAACCATCGTTCTGCTATGGTTTATTTCATTCTTGGCCTGATGATCGGCTCGATTTATGCCATTATTATGGGGCCCGCAACCTTAAAAGAGCCACTGGCTCCCGTCAGCTGGGAAACCTTCAGTATCATCTCCTTCATCTTAGGAGGCGTAATACTAGCTCTCCTGACCATGCTGAAAAATTATTCCGAGCGCAAACTACAACTAAAATTAGGGCGATAATAGTTACTATTCCAGCGAAGGCCAAAATTCTTGGTCTTCGCTTTTTTTACTATTGACACCATCCTTAGTACGTGCTATTATTACTCAGTAAGAGTTAGATATTGCTAACTTATGGAAAGTGGGGTGGCATTATGCCTTTAGTCTTAGCAGAATTAGGTGTTCCACAGACCATTACACATGTGGGCGGCACCGCTAAAATCAGGCACTTTTTAGAAAATCTGGGCATCACCATGGGAAGCTCGATTACTGTTATATCTACGACAGCCAGCGGACTTATTGTCAATATCCGAGAAACTCGCGTGGCTATTAGTCAGGAAATGGCTAATAAAATTATTGTTTAGGAGGTAATTAGTATAATGAAAACTTTAAAAGATGCTAAAGTGGGCGAAAAGGTCAAAGTAGCCCGCTTGAATGGTGTCGGTGCTACAAAGAAACGTATTATGGATATGGGTATTACCAAAGGCACGGAACTGTACATCCGTAAGGTAGCTCCCCTGGGAGATCCCGTGGAAATCAACGCCCGGGGCTATGAATTATCCCTACGCAAAGAAGATGCAGAAATGATTGAACTTGTTTAATAGCTTGCGCTTATTTTTTTGTATTTAAGTTAGGCTTTGCTAATTTATTGAAAGAAGGAAGCTAATATGAAATATAAAATTGCTCTGGCAGGCAACCCTAATGTAGGAAAAACCACCCTTTTTAATGCTTTGACCGGGTCTAACCAGTTTGTGGGAAACTGGCCGGGCGTAACCGTAGAGAAGAAGGAAGGCTCTCTGAAAGGTCATGATGATGTGATTATCATGGACTTGCCCGGTATTTATTCTCTATCACCTTACACACTTGAGGAAGTTGTAGCCAGAAATTACTTGGTTAACGAACGTCCTGACGCAATTTTAAATATCATTGACGGAACCAATCTGGAACGGAATCTGTATTTAACCACCCAACTCACAGAATTAGGTATCCCCGTTGTTCTTGCCATCAACATGGTTGATGTGGTGCGCAGCAATGGCGATATTATTCACAAAGATAAGTTAGCCGAATTAACAGGGTGTCATGTGGTAGCGCTTTCTGCCAAAACCGGTGAGGGAATTGCTGAGGCAGCGGACTTGGCAGCCAAGATTGCCAAACATCAAGAATTCTCCTACCCTCGCCATGCTTTCTGCGGGACCTTGGAACATGCCCTTGCTCATATCGAAGACCTGACTAAAGGCCTTCTGCCCGAATCTCAGGAACGCTGGTATGCAATTAAGCTCTTTGAAAGAGACAGCAAAGTAATAGGGAGAATTCATCTCCAACCTGCCACTTTGAAAAACATTGAGGAGAAATGTCGGGAAGTAGAAAAAGAAATGGATGACGACGCAGAAAGTATCGTTACCAACGAACGCTATAATTATATTTCTTCCATTATCAACAGCTGTAATGAAAGAAAAAATTTCGGCAAGCTGTCCCTTTCCGATAAAATCGACAGAGTTGTAACCAATCGTTTCCTGGCTTTGCCTATATTTGCCGTTATTATGTTTTTGGTTTATTATATTTCCGTTACTACAGTTGGGACCATCGTCACAGACTGGACTAATGATACCCTCTTTGGTGATATGATTGTGCCGGCAGCCAGTGGCTTTTTAGAGGACATCGGTGTAGCCGAATGGTTGAAAGGACTTTTGGTTGATGGTATAATTAGCGGTGTAGGAGCAGTATTAGGTTTCGTTCCTCAAATGTTTGTCTTGTTTACCTTCCTGGCTTTCCTGGAAGCCTGTGGTTATATGGCACGTATTGCCTTTATTCTGGACCGTGTGTTCCGTAAATTCGGTCTGTCCGGCAAATCCTTTATTCCTATGCTGATTGGCACAGGCTGCGGTGTTCCCGGCATAATGGCCTCTCGTACTATTGAGAACGACCACGACAGGAAGATGACCATTATGACCACTACCTTTATTCCTTGCAGTGCCAAACTGCCGATTATTGCTTTAATCGCCGGGGCTCTGTTCAACGGTGAATGGTGGGTAGCTCCCAGTGCTTATTTCGTAGGCATCACAGCCATTATTGTTTCCGGTATTATCCTGAAAAAAACTACTATGTTCATGGGTGACCCTGCTCCCTTTGTTATGGAGCTGCCCGCTTACCATATGCCTACTCTTAGCAATATCTGGCACAGTGTCTGGGAGCGTGGTTCCAGCTTCGTGAAAAAAGCAGGTACCGTTATTCTTTTGTCCACGATTTTCGTCTGGTTTACTTCCAGCTTCGGTTATGTAGATGGGGAATTTACTATGGTAGAAGATCTAAATGATGGATTTCTTTCCTCCATAGGCAAAACTGTTTCCTGGATTTTCACTCCCCTGGGCTGGGGCAATTGGAAAGCTACCGTTGCAGCCTTTACCGGTCTGGTTGCCAAAGAAAACGTAGTTGGCACCTTGGGAATCCTGTATGGATTCAGTGAGGTAGCCGAAGACGGTCAAGAAATTTGGGGCACCCTGGCCAAAGAATTCACCGTGCTCTCTGCTTATTCTTTTCTGGTTTTCAACTTACTGTGTGCTCCCTGCTTTGCCGCAATGGGCGCCATCAAAAGAGAAATGAACAATGGTAAATGGACTGCCTTCGCCATTGGCTATCAATGTTCCTTTGCTTATGCCGTTTCTCTGATAATTTATCAATTCGGTACATTTGCTACCACAAGAATCTTTACACTTGGTACTGCTGCAGCAGCAGTTGTTTTTGTGATAATGATGTATTATCTGTTCCGTCCTGTTCCTAAAGACGTTAAGGTTACTAACGTTAGGAGCGTCGCTGCGTAAGTAACAGTTAGGAGGTATCATGGCTACATTTATTGTTTTTGCTCTTCTGTGCTTAGCCGTTTTTGGCATTCTGAAGTTTATGTTTAAAAATCATCCTGCTGACCCTCATGATTGTAATAAAGGCGGCTGCAGCAGCTGCCCCTTTTGCAGCAAATGCCATATAAACGACAAATAATGGATAGAAAAAAGGACTGCTATATGCAGTCCTTTTTTAGCACAAAAATAAAGTAATCGAAACGAAGGAGGGGAGACTTTTTTTCAGGCGACATTAAGACTTCAAACATTGACCAGCCGAAAAATCACCTCCTCGACTAAGCGCATTTTATATTATATTTATCTAAATGCTTCTGTTAAGGGTGGGACGATTTGTTTCTTGCGGGAAAGGACACCAGGCAAATCATAAGAGCCACCTGAGTCTTCCTTGCCAAAAGCTTCGTCCAGCTTTTCCTTGTTCTTGCCGGCCCACAGCAGATTGGTTTTCTCTGCCATAATATCTGTAACCATGAGCAAGGCCGTATCTGTTTCCCCCTTGTCCACCATTTCCTGCAATGCTTCTTGAAGAGCCGGCCATTTGGCCTTGGCCCCCTGCCCTTCCATTACCGTAACCTGTGCCACGGTAACCTTCCCTTTAGGTGTGTCAAATTCTTTGGCATCACTGTGGACTATGGCTTTAGGTGGCAAACTGTTCAATGCCGAGCCTTCCCGCAATACATTCATGGCAAAAGTTTTTACATCTTTAATCCCTGCCACTGCAGCAAGGTACTCTGCCATGTCCTTGTCCTCTTCCGTGGAAGTAGGCGATTTGAAATACAGGGTATCGGAAATAATAGCACTTAAAAGCAGTCCTGCTATAGCCGGGGGCAGCCGCACAGCACGGTGGTCTGCCAGCTTGGCTACAATAGTAGCCGTACACCCCACTGGGTCCTGCCTAATAAAAACCGGTGCCGCCGTAGTTAATCCACCCAATCTGTGATGGTCGATAATTTCCAGCACATGGGCATCTTCTATACCTTCCACGGCCTGACTCTGCTCATTGTGATCCACCAATATCAGCTCTTGTTTAAAAGGCTTCAGCATGCTGCTTTTATCCACTGCGCCCACATATTTCCCATGACGTAAAACCGGGAAAATACTCTCCCTGCTCTTTTCCATAATTTCCTTCACGTCGGAAACATAAGCACCGGTCTTAAAGGTAGTACATTCTTTGCCCATAATATAGCGAATCTGCACGCTCTGCAAAATGAGCCGAGCAGTTGAATAAGTATCGTAAGGAGTAGTAATAATAATCGTCCCCAGCTTTTGACCCAGCTCCAGAATTTTTTGACTGGGTTCAAAACTCCGGCTCAGTACCAAACAGGCTACGCCCTTGTTCAGAGCCTCCAGCTGGGCATCCTCACGATCCGCATTAACGACCAAATCGCCCCTTTGCACATGATTCATACTAGCCGGGGTACAGGCCACAATGTAGACCATACCATGAAAATCCTGTTCAGTACTGCCTGTCCATAATTTTCCCTTTAATACCTGCAGTATGCTGGCATAGTCTATTTTCCTAGTATCGTTTTTATCTATTGTAAATTCTTCAAAATACCGTTCTGCGAAATCGTTAACCGTAACCATCCCGGCCAAATTCCCATTGTCCTCAACCACAGGCACGGCTTTCAATCTATATTTAATAAACAGTTCACCTACATCGTGAATATTCACCGTAGGCAGAACCGTCGGTATTTCCAGCAATTTGCTGTCACCGATCCGCGGATAAACATCATCCACCAGAACCGGTGGTTTAACTTTAAAATAATTCAAAACATATTTTGCTTCCGGATTCAGGGAACCGGCTCTGGCTGCAATAGCATTCACTCCCAGCTGTTGTTTCAGGTATGCATACCCAATGGCAGAACAAATAGAATCAGTGTCAGGATTCCGATGTCCAATAACTAAAATAGGTTTTTCCACTCCTAGACCTCCTTGTCTATGCTGCCCCCTTATTTCACCGGAGCAAAACGTTCCATAATATTTAAAGCCTGATGATAGCCGTCCAAGGCAGCGCTCATGATGCCCCCGGCATAACCTGCCCCTTCTCCCGTAGGATACAAGCCTTTGTGGCTGATAGACTGACCATCCTGCCCCCGCAACATCCTCAGGGGTGCAGAAGTTCTTGTTTCCACTCCTATCATAAGACCTTCTTTGGCAAAACCCGGTAAGCGACGGTCAAAGTTCTGTAAGCCTGCTCGCAAAGCTGCCGTAACAAAGCCTGGCAAAACATCGTCTAACCTGGCTGCCACCAAGCCAGGCAAATAAGATGGCTGAAAACCTACTTTCAGACTGGGCACTCCGTTAGTCAAAAAGCTGACGGTGTTTTGGGCAGGTGCCTTATAATCACAGCCCCCTGCTTGGTAGGCCAAGGCTTCATATTTACGTTGAAATTCCATACCGGCCAGAGGATTCGTGCCGAAGTCTCCCCGTCCTACATTAACCACCAAGGCGCTGTTGGCCAGTCCCGAATCACGTTTGTACAGACTCATGCCATTGGTTACCACTCCCCCTGCTTCCGAAGCAGAGGCCACTACTTTGCCACCGGGGCACATACAGAAAGAATAGGCCGTACGCCCGCTGTTTTTTTCGTGATAAATCAAGGCATAATCTGCGGCACCCAGCTTAGGATTATCCCAAGATGTCCCATACTGAGCCCTATTAATCAATTCCTGTTCATGCTCTATCCGCACTCCTATAGCAAAATCCTTGGCTTCTACCGCCACTTTCCTGTTCACAAGAGCCGCATAAGTATCTCTGGCACTGTGGCCGCAGGCTAAAACAACTGCGTTGGTTTCCAGCTTTTCTCCTGCGGAGGTTTGGACAGCCACGAGACCTGCAGTATCTGTTAGAAAGTCTACAGCCTGTGTTTCGTAGCGTATTTCTCCTCCTAAGGCGATTATTTCTTTGATGAGACCACTTACCATGGCTCGAAGCTTATCGGTCCCTACATGGGGTTTTTGCTCGTATAGTATATCTTCCGGTGCTCCCGCCTGCACAAAAGCAGCAAGAATATTGCTGAGAACCGGGTCATTCACTCTGGTAGTTAATTTTCCATCGGAAAAAGTGCCTGCTCCTCCTGCGCCAAATTGTACATTGCTGGTAGGATTGAAATTTCCTGTCTGCCAAAAACGCTCTACGTCTTTAACCCGCTTATTCAGTTCTTTGCCCCGTTCCAGCACTAATGGGCAATAGCCGTTTTTCGCCAGTTCCAGTGCCGCCACAAGGCCGGCCGGTCCTGAGCCTATAATAACAGGCCGGCCCTTAAGCTCTTCTTTGCCCAGTTTCACCTCCGGCAAAATTTTCTCTTCCCAAAGGGACACATTACTGTCGTGCAGCAAACATTTCCCCTTGGTGACCGGTATATCTACATCCAGCAGCACATGATAAACCAGACAGACATTATTTTTACGGCGTGCATCAATAGCACGCCGTAAAATTTTTATGCTTTTAAGATTTCCCTTGCCCAAGTGCAACTTCCCGGTTGCCACTTCTGCCAAAGACCGGCTGGTGTCTAAACCAACCCGTAAATTATTAACTTTTAATAACATGAATTACTCCGCTTTTTTGATTTTTATTTCTACCAGAACATTATGAGTATCAGCTAGAATATTGTCCGGTATCCGCAGGGGCATTTTCAGCTCCACATCACCGGTAATTTTATCTAGTACTATGGGTGCCACTTTTATTTCCTTTATATTTCCCAATAGCCGAGGCTCAGCTGTCAATTTCACTTGTTGGGGAGTTACCTTGATGCTAGCCACCTTGAAACCGATTGGCAAGCTGCCGGACAGATCAGTCTTAATCGGAACCACGTTAGTGCCCAGCTGCTTCACTACCACTACTGCGACTTTTACTCTGTTGGGCTCAAGATGCAGGTCATACATTTCCCTGCCGTCTTTATTAATGGCAACCACCGTAGCTTCGTCTTCAAAGTTCTTCTCTTTATTACTGATATCTACCAGGACCACAACTTTACTCACGGCATCTACTCTGCCGCTGGCACCTTTGATAGTTACTGTGGGAGGTTCAAGTTCCATCTTGCTCACGGTAATGCCGCTATTGGGAACACCGACAATACGAGGCTCTATTTCCACTTTCTTTTCCTTTAGGGCATCAACTTCCAGCACAATCCGCTCGGGAATTACCTCTGATACCTCACCAAAGGCGCTTCTGGCCTGTACCGCATAGGAGCCTTTGCCCGGTTTGGCATCGGTAAAGTCAACATAGGCCTGGACTGCATCATCTGTTAAGGAAGAAATCTGTGACCGTGGACCTCTGACCCGTACCTTAATATTCTCCGGCAGGTAATTCACCACCATGGCAGAGGATAGATTACTGGTATTCACCGGCACAGTAAACGTCCTGCTGATAAAGGGGTTCTGCTCATTCATGACGTAAACCCACAATGCACAGGCCACGATTAAAGACATAATCCTAATAAACCATATGTTTTCCCGAGGATTATTTTTCTGTATCATTTTTCTCCTCCTTCTCTTCACTATGGTGAGAAGTGAGGCTCTTTAATTTTTGCAGGACCGAATCTCTCCAGTTCAGCATAGGCTGCTTCATAACAGGCCGCAGCAAAGCCTTCAAATCGTGATGGGTTAAATAACGCTGTAGGCCGCCGCCTCTGGCCAAGGAAATTGTTCCTGTTTCTTCGCTGACTACCAGAATCAATGCATCAGTTTGTTCGGAAAGGCCGATAGCCGCTCTGTGTCTGGTTCCCAGTTCCTGGCTGAGATTTCTGGCTTCCGTTAAAGGCAGCAAACAGCTGGCTGCCACGATTCTATTCCCGCGGACAATAACAGCCCCATCGTGCAGGGGTGTATTGGGTATAAAAATGTTTTCGAACAATTCCGCACTGATTAAGCCATCTATCTGAATACCTGTTTCGATATAATCTCCCAATCCGGTTTCCCGCTCAAAAACAATCAAGGCACCGATTTTATGCCTGCTGAGATTGTCCGCCGTGGTCGCCACAGCTTCCAGCATATTCTCTACCTGATACTCATTGAGGAACGTACTCTTCCTGAATAATTTGCCACGTCCGATTTGCTCCAAGGCACGGCGCAATTCCGGCTGGAAAACTACCGGCAAGGCAATCATTACCACATACATGAATTTTTCCAGAATCCAATTGACAACATAGAGATTAAGCCATTTGCTGACTAACATCACGCCTAATAATACCAATAAGCCTTTAAATAACGATGCCGCTCTGGTGTCCTTCAGCATTTGGTATAGCTTGTTCAGAAAAAAGGCTACAAGCAAAATATCAAATATGTCTAAAATAGTAATCGTATGCAATACCCCTTGAATCTGTCCTGCCACCAAAGCCACCTCCTCTTAAAATATATCTAACTTTAATTATACAAATCTCGGGGCACTTTGTCACGCATATAACAAAAACTTTTGCTAACGGTCACAAAAATGTCATTTTTTGTCGTAATCTCCTGCTTTTGCACGGCTGCCCATAACAGTATATTTTGTAATTCATAGTGCATTTTCACAAGTATCCTTAACAAATACCTTAGTATTGACAACATTTTCTGATGTGATAAAATTTACCTAAAACGTTGCAGATAACAAGACCGCCTCTAAGGCGGCAGAAATATCTCACTCTATAATCCTAAATAATAAGGAGGGCGAACCATGGACATAGGCAAGCTGACAGAGGCTAGTTTTGAGGAAGCCGTGGCCTTGCGCCGTTATTTTCATACACACCCGGAAATGACCGGCGAAGAATTGGAAACCGTTGCCTACATTGATGCTTATTTACAAAAATTGGGTATCAAAACTATTGTGGTCGAAAAAGGCGGCATCCTTGGTATTCTAGATAGCGGCAAAGCTGGCAAAACCTTGCTGCTCCGTTCTGAAATCGATGCCCTGCCCATTCCCGAAAATCCCCGGAATCTGAAGCAGAAGAAAGTCTGCTGCTCTCAGGTAAAGGGTCTTTCCCATGCCTGTGGCCACGACTGTCATATGGCTATGGCCCTTATTACAGCGAAAATACTGGCTGAGCACAAATCTGCCTGGCAAGGAACTGTAGTATTTTGTTTTGAACGTGGGGAAGAAACCGGCGGCAATCTCCGCTATTTGCTGCCCTATTTAGTGGAAAAAACCGGGCTGCATATTGACGGTTGCTATGCTACTCATACCCGTTGGGACATACCGGCCGGTAAAGTTGCAGTCATGCCAGGTGCTACTATGGCCGGAGGTTTTGGTTTCACCATTAAATTGCTTGGTAAATTCGGGCACGGTGCCAGACCGGACCTGGCTATCAATCCCATTGATTGTTTTGTGGCTATTTACGAGGATTTGAAAACCTTCCGACTCCAGGTTGACCCTAAAGAATGGCTTACCTACTCCATCGGTCAACTGGAAGGGGGACATACCTATAACGTCATCGAAGGAACCCTGACCTTTGGCGGCTCCTGCCGATTCTTCAGTATGGAAAAAGCCGGGGCCCTGTTCCAAGCCTTTCTGCTCAAGTCCCTGGAAAACAATACCGCTCTTTACAAATGTAAATACGAAATCACATATATGCCTGACCCACTCTTTCCTACCACTTGCGAACCGGTCTGTGAAAAGTTGTGCGAAAAGGCCGTAGCTAAATATTTAGGGCCGGATGCCAATATTAAAGTTGACCCTTGGATGGCCTCGGAAACCTTCTCCTGCTATATGCAGCTATTCCCCGGTGTTCATACTTTCACAGGTATCGCCAATCCTGCTATGGGCTGCGGTGCTCCCCACCACACTCCGGAATTTGATGCAGACGAAGTAGGCCTGAAGGCCGGCATCACCATGGCGACAGGCTACGCTCTGGAATTTCTCAACACTGACTTCAAGACCAACTTCAGGCCCACTACCGAGCCCGTCGCCCACTTAGCTGCGAGGAACGTGTAAGTTAAGGGCCCGGCAACAAAAATCGGCGAGTGAATTGTCAGTCTCTGCCTGCTTAATGTTTCTTCCAAAATATTATCCACCAGCTCTTTTCCAAAAATTTACAACGCCGGTGAAGTACTAGCATTAATTGAGGCGTTTTCTTCTTACGCTAAAAAAACATCCGACCATTAGCCGGATGTTTTTTGTTATAATTTTTTAAGTTTTTCCTTGAGAACTTTTTTCTGGGCGGCGATTACTTGCTTGCCCAATTCTAATTGCCTGGCGTTTTGACTGTAGGCAGGACCGCCGTAGGAAGTCCGGGCAGCTACACAGTTTTCCGGTTTCAAGGCTTCTAATAAATCGGTCTCGAATAAAGGCGAAAACTTTTTGTATTCAGCCAAGGTTAGTTCCGGCAGAAACTTGCCCTTTTCAATGGCATAAGCCACACACTTGCCAACTACGGCATGAGCTTCCCTAAAGGGAAAGCCTTTTTTGACCAGGTAATCAGCTAAATCCGTAGCATTGGAAAAATCCTTATGAACGGCTACGGCCAGCTTCTCCTTATTGACTCTCATGGTCAAAAGCATATCCCTGTATACTGTTAAGGAGAATTTTACCGTATCCACTGCATCAAAGAAACCTTCTTTGTCTTCCTGAAGGTCCTTGTTGTAGGCTAAAGGTAAGCCTTTCAAAGTAGTAAGAAGTGCCATTAAATGTCCATAAACCCTGCCTGTTTTCCCTCTGACCAACTCGGAAATATCCGGGTTTTTCTTTTGGGGCATCATAGAAGAACCGGTGGCAAAGCCATCGTCCAACTCAATGAAACCAAATTCTGTAGAAGACCACAGGCACAATTCCTCACTTAATCTGGATAAATGCATCATAAGCAGAGAACCGGCAGACAAAAAATCCAGCACATAGTCCCGATCACTGACTGCGTCCATACTATTCCCATAGACCTGTTCAAATTTCAGCTCTTTGGCAACCTGAAATCTATCAATAGGCAACGTAGTCCCGGCAATGGCACCGGCCCCTAAGGGCATAATGTCAGCGCCTGCCCAGACCCCTTCCAACCGTTTGAAATCTCTGGTCATCATATTGAAATATGCCAACATATGATGAGCAAAAGTAATGGGCTGGGCTCTTTGCAAATGGGTGTAGCCCGGCATCAAAGTCTTCTGATGTTTTTTAGCCAAGGTTAAAAGAGCCTCTTCAAAAGCTATCAAGAGCTCCATAACTTCCGTCACAGTTTTCTTCATATACATATGCATATCAAGAGCTACCTGATCGTTACGGCTGCGAGCCGTGTGAAGTCTCTCACCCGGCTTACCGATGGCTTCTGTGAGCCTGGCCTCTACATTCATATGAACGTCTTCCAAAGCCACATCAAACTTGAATTTGCCAGTCTCAATATCAGCCAAGATTTTCTCTAGGCCCTTGACGATTTTGTCACAGTCCTTTTGGGAAATTATGCCGGTTTTGGCCAACATATGAGCATGAGCAATACTGCCCCTGATATCTTCCTGATACAGGCGCTGGTCATACTCTATGGATGCGTTAAAAGCATCTACCAAAGCATTGGTGTCTTTGCTGAATCTGCCACCCCAAAGTTTTGCCATTATTTCAATTTTCCTTGTTTCATTAAAGCACGTACTGTCAAAGGCAGTCCGAACAAAGTAATAAAGCCCTTAGCATCTGTCTGGTCATAAACATCGTCAGCCCCGAATGTTACATATTCCTTACTATACAAGGAATAGGGGCTCTTAGAGCCTGCGGTAATAATATTACCCTTGTATAACTTCAGGCGAACTGTACCGGTAACAACCTTTTGGGTTTCGTCTACGAAAGCCTGCAATGCCTCACGCAAAGGAGAGAACCACATACCATCATAAACCAATTCTGCATATCTTACGGAAATAAGTTCCTTATAGTTATAGGTAGCACGATCAAGAGTAATATTTTCCAGCTCATTATGAGCATAGTAAATAATAGATCCCCCCGGGTTTTCATAAACACCACGGTCCTTCATACCAACCAAACGGTTTTCCACCATATCGTCAATGCCGATACCGTTACGTTTACCGATGGCATTTAATTCAGCAACAATGCCCGCAGGAGAATATTCCTTGCCGTTAACGGCTACGGGCACACCTTCCTTGAACTCAATTTCTACATATTCATCTTTGTCAGGAGCACTCTCCGGAGTGGTGGTAACTATAAAAATCTCGGATTTAGGTTCATTCCAGGGATCTTCCAAATCGCTGCCTTCGTGGGATAAATGCCACAGGTTGCGGTCCATGCTGTAATCCTTTTTCTTGGTTACAGGCACTGGAATACCATGAGCTTCTGCATAGTCAATTTCTTCGTCACGGGATTTCAGATTCCATTCACGCCAGGGAGCGATAACCTGAATTTCCGGAGCCAAAGCTTTGATGCCCAATTCAAAACGAACCTGGTCATTCCCTTTGCCGGTAGCACCATGGCAAATAGCGTCTGCCCCTTCTTTTTGGGCAATCTCTACTAAGTGCTTGGCAATGCAGGGACGGGCGAAAGAAGTTCCCAGCAAATATTTCTTTTCGTAAACGGCGCCGGCTTTTACGGTAGGCCATACATAATCTTTAATGAACTCTTCGGTTAAATCCAAAATATAGCATTTGCTGGCTCCGGATTTAATAGCCTTGTCATGGATGGGATCCAGTTCATCACCTTGTCCCACGTCAGCGCAGGCTGCAATAACTTCACAATTATTATAATTTTCCTTTAACCAAGGAATAATAATAGATGTATCCAATCCACCTGAATAAGCCAATACTACTTTCTTAATGTCTTCTTTCTTCTTCATTTAAAAGCCTCCCGTTTAATTTCTCTGTATTTAGCAAATGAAATAATTCATTTTACTGATTGCTTATAGGACTTCATCGCTCATGAGCAAAGCCATAATAGCCTTTTGCACATGGAGTCTGTTTTCCGCTTCGTCAAAAACGGCAGAATGCTTGCCTTCGATAACGTCCTCGGTAATTTCTTCCCCTCGATGGGCCGGCAGACAATGGAGCACCATGGCATCAGGTCTGGCTGTAGCTAAAAGCTCAGCATTAATCTGATACTCGTGCAGCGCCTTCATTCTCACCTCTCGCTCAGCCTCTTCGCCCATGGAAGCCCATACATCAGTATAGAGCACATCAGCACCTTTAGCTGCTTTAAACATATCCTCTTCTACGGTAATGGAAGCACCGGTTGCTTTGGCATCTTCCTGAGCCTCCTGCAAAATCTGAGGATTCGGCTGGTACCCTTTAGGGCTGGCGCAAATCATATTCATGCCTACTTTGGCGCAGGCATACATCAGAGAATGGGCCATATTGTTCCCATCCCCCACATACACTAATTTCCTGCCTTTGAGGATTTCTTTGTATTCCAAAATAGTGAAGATATCCGTCAAGGCTTGGCAAGGGTGAAGCAAATCCGTCAGCCCGTTAATAACAGGAATGGAGGCATAGTGAGCCAGTTCTTTCACAGAATCATGTGAGAAAGTCCTGATCATAATGCCGTCCACAAACCTGGACAAAACTCTGGCAGTATCTTTTACCGGTTCCCCTCTGCCGATCTGGGAAGTGGATTCACTCATGTAAATCGGATGTCCCCCTAATTGGTGAAAACCCGTCTCAAAGGAGACCCTCGTACGGGTAGAAGCCTTGGAAAAAATCATGGCCAAGGTTTTGCCCTTTAAGTACTCATGTGGTTCTCCTGCTTTTTGTTTACGTTTCAATTTTTTAGAAACATCTAGTATCGTTGCCACTTCACCCACGGATAAATCATGGATGGAAAGCAAATCTTTATTCTTTAATCCCATTTTTCAACCTCATCCTTTTTTAAAATTCCCGGAATATTTCTGCCAAGGCAGCTATCAAGCCGTCGATTTCTGCTTTGCTGATAATAAGAGGAGGAACAAAGCGCAGAACATTGCCTACCGTACAGTTAATAATAAAGCTCTTGGCCAGGCACTGCTCAACTACCGGAGCGCCGGGTTTAGCCAATTCCATACCCAGGATTAAACCTGCTCCTCGTACATCAGTAATTTTATCCGGGAATTTCGCTTGCAGTTCTTGCATTTTTTCTTTAAAATAAGCACCCTGCTCTGCCACCGCTGCCAAAATATTCTGTTCTTCCAAAGTGCATAAAGTTGCATAGGAAGCAGCGCAGGCTAAAACATTGCCGCCGAATGTAGTACCATGGTCGCCTGGTTTAAAAACATGAGCCAGCTTTTCATCTACAGCAAAAGCCCCCATAGGAATGCCGCCACCAATCGCTTTAGCCATGGTCATAATATCAGGTTTCACTCCCGATAGCATCCAGGCAAACCATTTGCCGCTGCGGCAAACACCGGTCTGTACTTCATCCATAATCAAAAGAGCATCATGCTTAGCACACAATTCTTTGGTCTTGGCCAAATAACCTGCAGGAGGAACATGAACCCCGCCCTCACCTTGGATTGGCTCTAAAAGCACGCCGCAAACATCATCATCCATAGCCCTAGTCAAAGCATCAATATCACCATAAGGTACATAGGTAAAACCTACAGGCAACGGCCCCAGTCCTTCGTGATAATGTTCTTGGCCTGTGGCTGTCAGGGTTTCCATAGTTCTCCCATGGAAAGATTCCAAGGCTGTAACAAATTTGAATTTCTTAGGACTTTTGGCCGTACCATATTTCAATGCCAGCTTAATAGCGCCCTCATTGGCCTCTGCACCGCTATTGCAGAGGAACACCCGGTCAAAAGTACTCACTTGGCTGATTTTAGCTACGCACTTAGCCTGAATTTCTGTGTAATATAAGTTAGAGCAATGAATCAGCTTGGCTGCCTGATCGCAAATAGCCTTCACTACGGCAGGATGGGCATAACCCAAAGCATTAACGGCAATGCCTGCAAAGAAATCAGTGTATTCCTTGCCTTCCGCATCGTACAGTTTCGTTCCTACGCCATGGTCCAAGGCAATTTTATTTCTAATAAAGACCGGTAGATAATACTGTTCGGTCATGTCCATTATTTCTTTAGTATGCATTGCATTTCCCCCTCAATAGTTTTTATTCTTTAACTACTTCTGTGCCTACACCCTTGTCGGAGAAAATTTCCTCCAGAATGGTGTGCTCTTTGCGTCCGTCAATAATATGGGTCTTTCCGGCGCCTCCGGATAAAGCCACAATACAAGCTTTAACCTTAGGAATCATGCCGCCGTCAATGCTGCCTCGGACAATGAGCTCCTGGGCTTTTTCAAAGGTCAGTGTGGAAATGAAAGAATTCTCGTCACGATAATCTTCGTAAATACCCTTAACATCTGTCAGCACCAAAAGTTTTTCCGCCTTCAGGGCACCGGCCACCTCACCGGCTACGCTATCCGCATTAATATTGTAAGTTTCCCCGGCATTGCCCACGCCAATAGGAGCGATAACAGGAATGTAGCCATTATCCAACAACAGATTAATCAAATCGGTATTAACGTGTTCTACATTGCCCACGTAACCGATATCTACCAAATTAACTTCCCCGTTTTCATACACATCGGCCAGATGTTTTTTTGCCTCAATAAGGCTGGCATCCTTACCGTTTAAGCCAATGGCCCGGCCGCCTAAAACGTTCAAGCGGGCTACCAGGTCGGTGTTTACTTTGCCCACCAGAGCCATTTCGGCAATGCTAACTGTTTCAGCGTCAGTGACTCGCAGGCCGCTGACGAACTCGGATTTCTTACCGGCCTTTTTCAGCATATCGGTAATTTCCGGTCCGCCACCGTGTACAACCACGGGATGCATGCCGGCACATTGCAGGAAAACAATATCTTGTAATACCTTAGTTTTAATTTCATCATTCAGCATGGCGTTACCACCATACTTTACCACCACTGTCTTACCTTTGAAATCTCTAAGATAGGGCAAAGCCTCAACTAGGATATTCATTTGATTTTCTTTAACATCCATTTCGTTTCCTCCTTTTATATTGCATTATTATACAGCTATTGTGTATAATAATGCAAGTCTTTTCTTTACTTTTTTTTTATTTTTTTATACATGTCAAACTCTGCCATTGTATAAAACATATTTTACTACGTATAACATTATTTAGCAAAAGTTTTTTCGCAAAAAAGGGTTGCCTGTGGCTTTTTTCCTTAATTTCGAGTAAAATAGACAGGTAAAAAGGTTAGGAGGAATTTATGAAGAAATTAATCGCAATATTATTTATTTTGTCTGCATTTTTATGCTACTATGCCACTAGACCCGTCAAACATCCTGTTCCTTCCCCATCCAAAACTCCCCAAACAACAGAAAAAGCCCCCTCTCAGCAAGGTTTTGACCCCGGAAAGCTTATTCCCGGTGTTGACCAATGGCCTAAACCTGTAGGGACTTTCTACCACGCTTACAACATGAAGGAATTTTGTCTGGAACAAGTTGGTGCTAAAAACTGGGTGACTTTGGCTAAGACTCCCAAAAATCTCCAGCACGCCCTTGTGGCTATTGAAGACAAACGATTTTATGAGCATCATGGTATTGATGCCGACGGTATCTTACGAGCTATTCTGGTCAATATCCAGGAAGGCAGCATCGTCCAAGGCGGCAGCACTCTCACCCAGCAGCTCATAAAAAGCAACCTCCTTTCTGATCAGCAAACCATGGAAAGAAAGGTCCAAGAGGCTAGCTTCGCTCTTCTTGTTGAAAGCCGGTACAGCAAAGAAGATATTTTGGAAATGTATTTTAATACCACATATTTCGGTGGAGGCGCCATCGGTATCAAGGCAGCAGCCAAAACATTCTTCGGGGTAGAACCTTCCCGGCTCTCTCTCAGCGAATGTGCGACCCTGGCTGGCTTGCCCAATGCGCCAAGTGCTTTGAACCCTCAGGAAAATCCGGAAGGTTGTCTCAAGCGGCGTAATCTGGTACTGAAAGCCATGGGCGACGCCGGCTACCTGCGCAAGGACGAAGTGGAAACCGCTCAGGCTGAGCCACTTAGCATAAAGTGACAAAATGAATAGCAAAAAAGACGGTTCGCAAGAGCCGTCTTTTTTGTATAAATCATAAATGGTTTTTCATAATCTTTTTGTAGACTTCCACGCCCGGCTGGTCATAGGCATCCACCTGAGCCAGTTCTCCTTCATAGGCAATGCTCAGCATCAGGAAGAAGAAAATTTGTCCCAAAAAATATTCGTCCAGCTTGGGCAGAAAATATTTTGCATTAAATCTATGCTCACCGGTCAAGGCCTCTTCGTTGGCTTCCTGTGCAATAGACAAGGCCTTATCTACATCCAGTCCTTCGTACTTGGCATAGACAGCTATTTCCGGAAAAGGCTTCCGCAAAATTATCTTGTTTCTGTTCCCGCCTACGGTAACAAACTGTACCACTTTGTCCTTACGCCCCTCTTGATGAAGCTGTGTCTGGGAGTGCATATCCGTTGTACCGATAGCTGTTACCGGTGTTCTACCATAGAAAACATCCTGCCCTGCCCGGTTCTTTTTCTTTCCCAAAGATTCGGCCAAAAGCTGCACGTACCACTCTGATAGAGATTTAAGGCACATGCCGTATGGCATCATAACCTCAATATTCCGGTTGAATTTATCCCCTGCCACATATTTAAGGAAGGCATTCATTAAGGCTGGATTCTTTTCCGGATCGGCCCCTACGCAGGCTTGGTCCATGTCCTCTGCGCCCTTGAGCAATTTCTTCATGTCCATGCCCAAAATCGCAGCCACAATCAGACCGGGTGTAGACAACACGCTAAAGCGTCCGCCGATGCCCTCCACAATATCAAACATAGGCCAATTGTGTTTTTTAGCCAGAATGTTTAAAGGGCCCTGACTGTTGCCCTTATCAGTAACTACCGCTGCATTGACTTCGAACATATCCGGCTGGCCAGCCAATTTGTCAAAGAAATACAAGAAAGCTGCTGTGGTTTCCAAAGTAGTTCCCGATTTGGAAATGGGTACCAATGTCACTCTCAGCTTGTAGTGCTGAGTGACGTTCATGCGCTGGGCCTGATAAATTAATTGATGCCACAGTGCATCCATTTGCTCCGCGTCCACATTATTGCCGCTGAAATAAAGCCCTGACATTCTGGTTCCTTCCTGGTCAGGTGTCCTTTGCCAAAAAGCATTGGTATAGCAGTCATACAAAACTTTGCCTCCCAAATAGGAGCCGCCAATGCCGCAAAGAATTACCACGTCGCGGTTCTTGCGGATGCTTTCGCCAAATTCTTCCAGTTTTTTCAGCAATTCCGGCGTATTGGGATTGCCTTCTTTGATATAGGGAAGTCTAGGGAAATATACATGCTCCGGTGTCCCGTCCTTGGACATATGACCCGGGGAAATGCCTGTGGCACGCATTTTGGCTATATTATCTTCTGCATCAGTCAACTGTTTTTTAGCATCTGTGAAATCCTGAGGCTGAATTCTATCCTCCCCCAGCATATTGGCATAATCAAAATAAAAGCCTGACTTTAAAGTAATTCTATGCCCAGTATCACTCATTATTAGCCGCCTTCTTTCTGAATTCTCTGTTTTTATTTTAGCACACTTGTCACCCAATGGCAAAAAGAAAAGGTCTGTAGTAAAACGAGAAAATGACCGAGAGGAGCCTGCTTGTTTTTTCGGGACGTGTAAAGTATAGCGGCAGGCACTTTAGTGCCTCGTCAAGAAGCTCCTAGGCGGTCATTTCCCTTGAGTATAAGAAAACCGCAAGGACAAATGTCCCTGCGGTTGGTTCTTCATATAATATAAAATTATCTTTTGCTGTACTGTGAAGCTTTACGGGCTTTCTTCAAGCCGTATTTACGACGTTCCTTCTCACGAGGATTTCTGGTGAGCAGACCTGCTTTTTTCAAAACAGGACGGAACTCTAAATCAACTTTCAGTAAAGCTCTGGCAATACCATGACGTACAGCCCCTGCCTGGCCGGAGATACCCCCGCCCACAACATTTGCCAAAACATCATATTTTCCCAAAGTCTCAGTAGCTTCCAATGGTTGACGAACAATCAATTCCAATGTCTTCAAACCAAAGTATTTATCTAACTCTTGACCATTAATCGTAATTTTGCCGTCACCTGGAACAAGGCGAACACGAGCAACAGAACTTTTACGACTACCGGTTGCATCATAAGTAACTTTTGCCATCTTTTACGTTCTCCTCTCCTGATTAACGAATATCTATGGTCAGAACTTCAGGCTTTTGTGCAGCATGAGGATGTTCAGGACCAGCATAGACGTGTAATTTTGTGAAAATCTGACTGCCTAGGCGATTGCGGGGAACCATGCCACGCACTGCCATTTCTACCATTCTTACGGGATCCTTTTTCAGCATATCCCCTGCTTTTGTGTAGGTATCCCCACCCAAATAACCGGAATGACGGAAATAAATTTTATGAATCAATTTCTTGCCGGTAAGTTTAACCTTCTCGGCATTAATAATAATAACATGATCGCCTGTGTCCATGTGGGGAGTAAACGTTGGTTTATTCTTGCCACGAAGAACCTTAGCAACTTCTGCGGCCAAACGGCCTAAAGTCTTGTCAGCAGCGTCAACAACATACCACTTGCGTTCGATGGTTGACGGTGTGGCCATATATGTCTTCATCCTTATTCCTCCTATTAAACTCAATAATTTGATCAACAAATAGTGTATCTGTGATGAGCTTTTTCGGAAGTCGGGGCTAACGACACACCTCAAAGCGATACCCATATATTGTAAACATTTTTACGTATTATGTCAAGAGTTTGCACTGTTTCTTGCTAAAAAATTATACAGTGCTCCCACCATTCCCGCCTTATTACCCAACTGAGCACAAGCTATAGTAGTGCCAGCATAAACAGACTCTAGAACTAGTTCTTTAAAAGCCTTGCGAATTTTGGGCAGCAGATATTTCTCTTGGGCCATTACCGCCCCTCCCAGAATCAGAAGTCCGGGATTAACTGTATAGCAAATATTCGCCAGCCCCTGAGCCCACCTGCCTACCATTTGGTCAATGGCAGCAATAGCGTCTCCATCTTGGCTTTGGGCCATAGCAAATATTTTATTACCGTCCAACTCTTGTGGGGAATAGCCTTTGGCTTTAGCTACAGCCCTGATTAATCCTGCAGTGGAAGAAATATCTTCCCAGTTATTTTGAGCACCGGCCCGCATGAGTCCTACCTCACCGGCACAATAGGAAGTTCCTTCCCAGAGTTTCCCATTCAGCATAAGAGCACCGCCAATGCCAGTGCCAAAAGTAACACAGAAAAGAGAGTGAGCATTGCGTCCTGCGCCCAGCCAATATTCCCCTAGACAGGCAGCATTAACATCATTGATGATTGTCGCTCTAAGATGTAGTTTTTCCTGAATAATATCCGGAATATTTACGCCTGCATAATCAGGAAAATACAGAGGCGCCCGTAGGATACAACCGGTGTCAGTATTAATCACACCGGCACTGCAAAAAGCAACACCGGCAATTTCATACCGCTCCTGATAATCGGCCACAATAGCCAAAAGGCTTTGTAAAAAGGCATCCACGCCTTTTAGGGCTATGCAGTTAGGCGTAACACCGGTAACCGCGAACTTACCGGCTCTGTCTGCCACCCCGTGCTTTACAGAAGTCCCTCCTATATCAATGCACACATACCAGTCCATAATTCCTCCAAAAAAACTATAACGCAAAACAAAAAAAGGCCGAGAGAGGCGTGCCGGTCTTTTCGGGACGCGTAAAACACAACGTAAGCACTTTAGTGCCTCGTCCGTAGAAAAGATAACGCGCTACTAGACGGCCTTCGTAGTCACTGTGTTACAGCTTTATTTTATTTCTTGTCATTAGTTAAAGCACCATAAACAAAAGCTGCCAAGAAGGCCCCCACCAAAGGACCTACAATGAATACCCATACCTGTTGCAAAGCCAGGCCGCCACTCAGAAGAGCCGGTCCAAAACTTCTGGCCGGGTTCACGGAAGTTCCTGTAAAAGGAATACCCAGAATATGTACCAAAGTCAATGTTAAGCCAATCACCAAACCTGCCACAGAAGAAAATTCCGGTTTGGACGTAACTCCCAAAATGGCAATAACAAAGGTAAAGGTCAGGACAGCTTCTACCAAAAGTGCTGTAGACATGCCAATCCCCAGCGCACTGGCAGAACCGAAGCCGTTTGTTCCCAAGGCAGCATTGCTGCCAAACATTACAACCAGCACAGCAGCACCGGCTGTAGCCCCCAAAAATTGAGCAATAACATAGCCTACGAAATCGTGCAAAGTCATACGTTTGGCTACCAACATGCCAAAAGAAACAGCCGGATTAATATGGCAACCGGAAATATTACCAATAGAATAGGCCATAGCCACAATGGAAAGGCCAAAAGCAAAAGCAATCAGCAATGTGGAAAAAGCCAATTGAACATGTTGGCCTGCATTCGCCAATAAAGTATTGGCCGCTACTGCACTGCCACATCCGAAAATAACCAAAACCGCGGTTCCGACAAACTCTGCAATATACTTGTTCATAATAATTTCCCCCTATTTGTTTCTTATAAAAGCAATGGCCTTTTCTAGTCTAGCCAGTGTTTTTTCTTTACCTAAAAGTACCATAACATCAAACATCCCAGGGCTAAAAGTCCTGCCTGTTAAAGCCAACCGGCTAGGATGAATAACCTTGCCCAGAGACAGTCCCTGCTCTGCGGCAATAGCATTGTAGGCCTGTTCCGTGGTTGCTAAATTGAATTCCGGCAAAGCCGCCAATCTATCGTGGCAGATTTGCAGCAATTCCACAGTTTCAGGGTTGAAATGTTTCTCCACGCCTTTTGCTTCATACTCGGTAATATCTTTAAAGAAATAGGTGGATGCATCAACCAGTTCCACCAGAGTCTTCACCCTTACTCTCACCACATCAATCAAATGGGCAAAATATTCTTTATGACTACTGAGGAAATCTTCATCCACAAGACCGGCATTTTTAAAGAAAGGTACAGCCGCCGCCACAATATTATCCAAAGGCAGAGTGGACAGATACTGACCGTTGAGCCAAGTAAGCTTCTTAGTATCATAAATAGCTGCCTTTCTGGACATTTTGCTGAAATCAAAAACCTTGACCGTATCAGCCAAGCTAAAAATTTCATCGTTACTGCCCGGAGCCCAGCCCAACAAAGTCAGGTAGTTAATAATAGCTTCCGGTAAATAACCCTGTTCCCTGAATTCCTCTACGCTGGTTGCCCCATGGCGCTTGGAAAGCTTGCTGCGATCCGGAGCCAAAATCATGGGCATATGGCCGAACTTGGGGACTTCATAACCCAATGCTTCATAAATTAAAATCTGCTTGGGAGTATTGGTCAAATGCTCTTCTGCTCTCAGCACATGGGTAATACCCATAAAATGGTCATCTATAACTACGGCAAAATTATATGTAGGAATACCGTTGCTCTTCATAATAACAAAATCATCAAATTGGTCCATGTTGAAATCAACATCACCATGAATCAAATCGTGAACAGTAACAGTTCCTTCCAGAGGTATCTTAATCCGGACAGAATACTTCTCCCCGTCGGCAGCCCGCTTCTTAGCCTCTTCCACCGGAATGTCCCGGCAGGTTCTGGCGTAACGGAAGGGCTGCTTCAGTTCTCTCTGCTTTTCACGTTGAGCTTCCAAATCTTCCTGGGTGCAGAAACAGTAATAAGCCTTGCCTTCATCCACAAGCTGCTGACAATATTTTTTGTACAAGTCAAAACGTTCCGACTGATAGTAGGGACCCTTGTCCCCGCCTACCTCCGGCCCTTCGTCCCAATTAAGGCCCAGCCATTTTAAGCTGGTGAGAATCTGACTTACGGAATCTTCTTTTAACCTGTCTTGGTCCGTATCTTCAATACGCAAAACCAGTTTGCCCTTGTGACTTTTGGCAAAAAGCCAATTAAACAGAGCCGTTCTGGCCCCGCCAATGTGCAAATAACCTGTAGGACTGGGAGCAAATCTTACTCTGACTTCTTCCATCTATTTCACGCCTTCCCTTAATTATTACATTCTATATTATAACACATAGTCCTTATCTTGAATTTATTTGTTTCTTCTCTTAGCCGGACTCTTTTTCCTATCGTTGGTTCTAGTAAAGCTGCTCCGCTTACCACGGGGTGTTTTAAATTTTTCTTCCGTGGTATTTTCGTCATCAGAAACACGTCTGTCTTGCTTCTTCGCTTTACCCTTTAGCTTATCACGTTTTCTGGAAGCTTCTGCATACTTAGTACCTCGCTTGTTAGGCCCCACGGCGCTCTTGCCTCGCCTAGGCACAGCTTTCTTCTTAGCAGCAGGCTTTCTGGTTCTGGTTACGGTCTTGCCTTCCAAATTCTGACGCTCCATTGTTACGCCTAATTTGCTTTCGATATTCAGCAGCCACCTGCCATCTTCCACCGTATAGAAAGTAACCGCAATGCCATCTCGTCCTGCTCTGGCCGTCCGGCCAATCCTATGGACATACCAATCCGGATCGTGAGGAATATCGTAGTTGATAACATGAGTAATTCCCTCTACGTCCAAACCACGGGCTGCAATATCGCTGGCTACCAGCACTTGGAGCTTGGCTGTGCGAAAATTCTTCATAACATTTCTACGCTTCACTTGGGACAGATCTCCGTGGAGCACGTCCACGTTACAGCCTTGGCTGTAGAGATAGTCATTGAGTTCAATAGCTCTTTCTTTACTGTCGCAAAAGACCAGCATTAAATAAGGATTATACCTCTGAATAAGCTCCAAAAGTGCTTCTGCCTTGTGTTCCTGATTAACCTTAATACAAATTTGCTGAATTTTATCTGCGGTAATCTTTTCCGGATTAATATCTACCACTAAGCCATTAGTTGTAAGTGCTATGCCCAGCTTTCTTACTTCTTCATTCACTGTAGCGGAACAGAGCATGGTCTGATGCTTCTGAGGCATCAGTGCAAGGAGCGCCTCAATATCCTGTCCGAAACCGTATTTCAGCATTTCATCAACTTCATCCAGAACCAGATAAATCACACCGCCTAAATTAGTATTGCCTTTCTTAATATGATCCAATAGTCTGCCCGGTGTACCAATGAGAATATGAGCTTTGCCGGCTAATTTCTTTTTCTGTTCTTCAAAATCTCTGCCCCCGGTAACAGCCAAAGCGCTAATACCGGAATCGCCTATGAGCTTTTTAATTTCTCCTGCAGTCTGAACCGCCAGTTCTCTGGTGGGAGATAAAATCAATGCTTGTACGTATTTTTTGCTTACATCTATTTTTTCCATCAGGGGAATGACAAAGGCCAAGGTCTTGCCAACACCTGTTTGAGCACGGGCAATAACGTCCCTGCCGCTTAAGAGAGCGGGAATGGCCCTCTCCTGAACCTGGGTGGGTTTATCCTTGCCTGTTTTGTGCAACAACTCTACCGTCCTATCACAAACTTTTAATTGAGTAAAACCATTGGTCATAATTGTCATCTCCTCGAATAATAAATATGCCTTAAAGTTCAAGTTGAACCCTCACGACTAAAGTCACGGGTGTGTGCCATGTAAAAGCATCACTTTTCGATTATTCTAACATGAAAAAGCCTCTAAAGCAAAGTGCTATCTTGCTCTAGAGGCTTTTATGTGTACGTCACTAATACAATAGCACTAATGCATATGATTAAAAAAATAACCCTCAAAAAAAATGAGAGTTGTTGGTTGTGTGGTGCCGAGGACCGGAATCGAACCGGTACGGGGATTTCTCTCCGAGGGATTTTAAGTCCCTTGCGTCTGCCAGTTCCGCCACCCCGGCATATAAAATGGAGGCGACACCCAGAATCGAACTGGGGATAAAGGTTTTGCAGACCTCTGCCTTACCGCTTGGCTATGTCGCCAGACATAACAGATAGATGGAGCGGAAAACGAGACTCGAACTCGCGACCCCAACCTTGGCAAGGTTGTGCTCTACCACTGAGCTATTTCCGCGTAAACATGGTGCCTCAGAGCAGAATCGAACTGCTGACACAGGGATTTTCAGTCCCTTGCTCTACCAACTGAGCTACCGAGGCACATGGCGACCCAGGACGGACTTGAACCGACGATCTCCGCCGTGACAGGGCGGCATTCTAAACCAACTGAACTACTGGGCCATATTGCGACACACAAAGTGTCGACTTAGATATTATATGGTAAATTGACTTTTATGTCAAGGTGGTAACTTGCTTTTTCCCAAATTTAAATATTATGGTCCGCTTTGCTGATTTCCTCTAGGGTAGAGGCCAAACGTGCCTTCAATTTCTTCTCCAAGGCGCCTAACGATTTGCTGTCAAAAGCCTTGGTAGCATGGAATACGCTACCGATTTTTAGCTCTCCGAAAAACTCCTCACGAAATCTGTTGTAATAAATTACAAACTGGTCCTGATGAGCAAAATCCGAATAGTCCAGCATAATAACGGAACCATTAAGATAATCGATGGCATGGGCCGGTTTAATGTAAAGGGAAAACTGTCCCAAGGTTTCCGGCAGGGTATTGCCGTATTCCCAGGTAAGGATTTTCTTGTCCGCCACCATTTCTCCCAGGTTTACCAGGGTTGGGTCAGCGGTTTCTGCCAGAATTTGCGGCAGAGCTTCCTTGACCTTTTTGGCGAACTCATCCTTTTCCTTGTAAATGAAGCGCACGTCCCGATAAATATTCATACCGATTTTTCTTACTAATATATAATCGAATGTTTCGGAAGTATAGATAATATCAGCTCCGGAGTTTCTCTCCGTATCATAGTAAGAACAAATGGTTAAAATCTTTCCGTCTTTTGTATATGGCTCAGTTTTTTGGAAAGTCCCCATCTGAGCCGGTAATTCTTTAATAAAGCTCCAGTCCTTGGCAGCTTTGGCTATTTCATCTATGGAAGCATATCCCATCTTGTTCTTCTCCTATTATTACTTTTCTTGTTGTGCCTTTTCTGCCAGAATTTTGGCCAGTCTGCCGCAGGACATTTTTCCTTCGTGGCAGGTTAGCTGGGTCACGCAGGTAGGGCCGGCTTTAGCAAAGAGGATGGGAGCTACTGCTCTAACTTCTTCTAACATTTTTTCAGCCAATTCCCTTATTTCCCATTGGGCTCTGTTGCAGCAGCGCAATTCAAAAAAATGCAGTAAAGCTCTGGCATTCATGGTAACCACGATTTTGGTTTCTGCCGCATTAGGTAAAATATATCTGGCATCTTCTGCCGGAATTCCTTCTTCGGTAAATTCATTATAAAGATTTTGAATCTCCTTGCACAAAGCTTCAAACTTTTTCTTAGCCTCAGGTTTCTCCTCAATAGTATGAGGAATAATCATGGCAAAGTCATGCTCTTTCACGTAACGCTGTGACTGCTGGGAATAGGAGGCAATGCGGTGCCGTACCAGCTGATGTGTCAGCACTCGGGATACACCTTCAATAGCAAAAGTAAAGGAAACATGTTCAAAGGTAGAAGTGTGCCCCATGGCCCCCAATTGTTTTACCAACTTCTTTATCTGTTCTTCTGATAGTTTCTCCTCTAATTCCGCAGCACCAATGGGCGAATAGCACAGTCTGGCACTCATGGCAACTGTTTTATCCGGTTCCGGAGTATACCGCAATAATTTAACTTTCATCATTTTCTTTTCCCCCCATTTTCTTGTAATGATTTTTGTATTATGGCAAAAGAAAAGTCCAAAATCTCTTCCAGCCGTGTTTCTCTGTCCAAAAGGAATAAATACCCCACCAATGCCTCAAAAGCCGTTCCTTGCCTATATTCACGCACTGTAGCGCTTTTGGGCACCTGAGACTTGGTATTCCGTCCTCTTTTAGCCACGTTTTTTTCTTCATCATTGAGCTTTTCTTCCAGGGCATCCATGGCCTTAGCCTGCATCACCGCAGATACAATTTTGGCATCTAGGTCATGAATAATACGCACCTGTCCCGAAGTGGGCAAAACCCTCAGCCGTACATAGGTAGAAAAAACTACGTCACCTATGTAGGCCAGTAATATAGGGTTCAGCTGTGCCGGTTCTTTTAAGTTTTGCTTAGTTTCACACATAGCTAAAGCATGTGCTTTTAAATGTTGGTATTGAGCAAATTTCACTGTTTTTTCCAACGCACTCCCTGAGGAGTGTCCTCCAGAATAATGCCTTTCGCTGCCAATTCATCACGAATGGCATCAGCCTTGGCAAAATCTTTGGCTTTCCTGGCTGTCTGACGTTCGGCAATTTTAGCTTCCACAGCCTGTTCCTCATTAGCTTCGTCCGCAGTTTTAGGTTCAGCCTTGCCGGTATTTTCCAGAATACCGATAATGCCTGCCATTTCCTTGAACAACTTATCCATTTGGTCCACTAATTTTCCGTCGGGTTTTTCCCCATCCGTCATAACAGCTTTGTGGAGCACATTAATTTCTTTTGCTAAAGAGAACATGAAACTAATAGCCAAAGCAGTGTTAAAATCATCCTGCATGGCAGCCATAAATCCTTCTCTGATTTGTTGAATTGTTTCCCGTTGAGCCAGACTGGCTTCACTGGGACCCACAGCAATCACTTTGCTGATTTCCGCCAAATTTTTCTGAGCGGTTCTCAGTCTTTCTAAGCCTCTCTTATCCTCTTCCAGACGTGCATCGCTAAAGTCCAAAGGACTGCGGTACTGGGTATTAAGGATGAAGAAACGTACTACTTCCGGTTCGTATTTAGCCAAAATTTCTTTTACCGTAAAGAAATTGCCCAGAGACTTGGACATCTTTTCTTCATTAATGGTAATAAACCCATTATGAACCCAATATCTCACAAAAGGATGGCATCCTGTGCAGCCTTCCGATTGAGCTATTTCGTTTTCGTGATGGGGGAATATCAAGTCACTGCCACCCCCATGAAAATCAAAAGTATTGCCTAAATATTTGGTGCTCATGGTAGAGCATTCAATGTGCCAGCCGGGACGGCCTTTGCCCCAGGGGCTATCCCAGGAAGGTTCTCCCGGTTTAGCTGCTTTCCACAAAGCAAAGTCCATAGGATTTTCTTTTCTGTCATCTACGTCTACTCTGGCACCGGCTAGCATATCATCCAAATTACGACCGCTTAAGGCTCCGTAGTATTTAAACTTTTCTACCCTATAATACACATCACCGTCTACCACATAACCGTAGCCATTGTTAATCAATGTTTCCACTGTTTTGATAATATCGGGAATGTGATCGGACACTCTTGGATAAATATGGGCCCTTTTCACATTCAGCTTATCCATGACTTCAAAATAAGCATCAATATACCTATTGCAGATAACATCCCAGGTTACGCCCTCTTCGTTAGCTTTATTAATAATTTTGTCGTCAATATCCGTAAAGTTTTGCACATGGGTTACATCGTAACCTTCGTGCTCCAGAAAACGTCTAATTACGTCCCATGTAACAAACGGACGGGCATTTCCCACATGGGGGTCGTTATAAGGAGTAACGCCGCAGACATAAATACCCACTTTCCCCGGTTCTTTGGGTACGAACTCCTCTTTTCTCCTGCTCATTGTATTATAGACTTGAATAGTCATAGTAAACTCCTCTCTATTTTATGCCTGCTTTGGTAAGGCTAGCCTCCATACGCTTTTTCGTACGTTCTGCTCCCAACAGAGGTATGATTTCTACCAATTCAGGACCGTGTTGATTACCTGTCAGAGCCACCCGCACCGGCATATATACATACTGACCTTTTAATTTAGTTGTCTTCTGAATAGTCTTAAATATTCCCTTCACCGTAGTCCCATCCAATGTTGCCGCCCCGGCCAATTCTTTGAAGAACATATCCATAACCGTGGGAACGGTTTCTTCTTTTAAAACATCGGCAGCTTCCTGTGTTTCAAAAGCAAAATCATCTTTGAAATACAAGGCCACCGTCTGAGGAATTTGCGCGCCGTATTCTACCTGGATCTGAGCAGTGGCCACTACCTTTTCCAGCCAAGCCAGTTTCTCTCCGGTCTCTTCCCCTGTCATATAGCCTGCCTCCACCATAAAAGGTTTAGCTAAAGCAAAGAATTCTTCAGGTGATAATTGTTTAATGTAATGAGCATTAATCCAGTTTAATTTTTCAATATCAAAAACAGCGGGATTCTTTGCTACATGATTCATATTAAAAGCCTTAATCAATTCTTCTGTAGTGAAAATTTCCTGCTCATCGGTAGGAGCCCAGCCTAACAAAGCCAAGAAGTTCACTAAAGCATGTGGCAGATACCCTAATTGCCTGTATTGGTCGCAAGAAGTAGCCCCATGACGTTTACTCATTTTCTTTTTATCTTTACCCAGAATTAAGGAAATATGGCCAAACTCAGGACGCTTGAAACCCAAAGCATCATAAACCAACAGTTGTCTGGGAGTATTGGACAAATGCTCCTCGGCTCTGATAACGTGGGTAATATGCATCAAGGAATCATCAATAACAACAGCATAATTGTAGGTAGGAATACCATCGGCCTTCACAATAACAAAGTCCCCGATACCGTCCGAATCAAAATGCACTTCACCACGAACCAGGTCTTTAAAAGTCAGGTCCACCCCTTCCGGCACTCTGAAACGAATGCTGGGCTTTCTGCCCTCTGCTTCATAGGCAGCTTTTTGTTCCGCAGTCAGATTCCTGCACTTGCCCATATAGCGCGGCATTTTCCCTGCTGCCGTCAGGGCCTCTCTCTCTGCTTCCAGCTCTTCCGGTGTACAGTAACAATAGTAAGCCTTGCCTTCTGCCAGCAACTGGTCCGTATACTTTTTGTAAATATCCAGACGCTCCATTTGACGGTAAGGGCCATAGGGACCACCTGCGTCTACTCCTTCATCCCAATTAATACCCAGCCACCGCAACGCATTTTTAATGTTTTCTTCGTATTCCGGTTTGGAACGGTCCCGATCTGTGTCCTCAATACGAAGTACCATTTTGCCGCCCAATTTTCTTGCCAAAAGCCAGTTGAACAAAGCGCTCCGTGCGCCTCCAATATGAAAAGGTCCCGTAGGACTGGGTGCAAATCTTACTCGCATTTCATTATCCATCAATATATGCCTCCCAAATTTTTATATTTTCTTGATAGTCACTACCGCCTGAGAAGCAATACCTTCTCCCCGGCCGGCAAAACCAAGCTGTTCTGTGGTAGTGGCTTTAACATTAATAGCATCATCCGGTAAATGCAGAACTTCCTGCAGATTCTTTTCCATGGCTTCCCGGTAGGGAGCCAGTTTGGGTTTCTGGGCAATAATGGTCACATCTGCATTATGGACTTGCCAACCTGCCTGCCGCATTTTACTTATCACATCTTTTAACAACAGCATGCTGTCTGCATCCTTAAAGGCCTGGTCTGTGTCGGGAAACAGTTTCCCGATATCTCCCATCCCTGCAGCCCCCAGCATAGCATCCATTAAGGCATGAAGTGCCACATCTGCATCGGAATGTCCCAAAAGCCCCTTTTCATAGGGAATGGTAACACCGCACAGAATCAGGTTGCGGCCCGGCACCAACCGGTGCACATCAAAACCGCTGCCTACATGTAGATTATCTTCCATCTTTCCGGCTCCTTCTCCGTGAACAAAAGCCTCCCCCACAATGAGATCATCCGGGGTAGTAATTTTAATATTTTTATAGCTGCCCATGGCCACGCTGACCTGCCCGCCGATTTGTTCCACAGCACCGGCATCGTCTGTGACCAGACCGCCGGTTTTACGCAGATTCTCATAGGCCCGGCGCAAAAGTTCTAAAGAAAAAATCTGCGGTGTCTGCACCGCCCACAACCCGGAACGGTCCAGGGTAGCCTCCACCACTTCCGTTGAGGCTACCTGTTTAATGGTATCTTTACAGGGTACTGCAGCAATGGCTGCCCCTGTTTTCCTAGCTGCCTCCCATACTCTTACGAAGATTTCTCTTGTGGCAAAAGGCCTGGCTCCATCGTGTACCGCCACCCAGCCCATGTTTCCTGAAATTGTGACTAGAGCGTTGGCCACCGAATCCTGCCTTTCCTTGCCGCCGGCTACTAATTGCCAGCGTACCAAAGGAAAATATGCTGCCTTGTACTTCTGCAAAATAGCCTCTGCCTCAGTCAATTCATCAGGACCGACCACAATACAGACAGTGCCTAAATTCGGCAGATTGTTTAACTGCCGAAGGTTGTGGGCAATAATAGGCACTCCTAGCAAGGGCACAAATGCCTTATTCCTGCCCAGCCCCAATCTGCGAGCTTTCCCTGCAGCAGCTATTATAACATCCAATTTCTCCATAACTCTCAACCCTTATTTTATTTTAGCAAAAATCATTCTTCCTGCGGAAGTCTGCAAAACGGAAGTAACCGTAACAGGGACTGTAAAATTAACAGAACGTCTGCCTCTTTCTACGACGATCATAGTGCCATCATCCAGATAGCCTATGGCCTGTCCCGGTTCCTTGCCTTCTTTGGCCAGGAACACGTTTAATTCTTCCCCGGGCAGAACAGCCTGTTTCAAGGCGTTAGCCAAATCATTAATATTCAAGATTTGCACTCCCTGAATATCGGCTACCTTGCTTAAATTATAGTCATTGGTAGCCACAGAGCCTCCCATTTCCTTGGCCAGCCTTAAAAGCTTGGCATCCACTTCCGTGATGTCATCATAATCCTTATCGGCAATAATGACTTTAGCCACTGTGTTGTCTTGAATTTCTTTGACTACATCCAAACCCCGTCTGCCTCTGTTCCGCTTTAATGTATCTGCGGAATCGGCAATCTTCTGGAGTTCTTCCAGAACAAATTGAGCTATAACAATGGGACCCTCCAAAAAACCTGTGCCGATAATATCAGCTACCCGGCCATCAATCAAAACACTGGTATCTAAAATTTTATAATTGCAGGAAACGGTTTTAGGAACAGCTTTTTTACTTTTTTCTTTAGCAGTTTTAAAAAAGCCCGACCTATCAAAAAAGACTTCGATATCAGTGCGCTTGCTTAAGGCAACCTTAGCGCCTACGATGGCAGCCACAATACTCAGCAGCAAGGGAATGTAGGGTCCTACGATTGGCAACCTGGAGAACGCTGAACCAAAGAGCGTTGCTACTATTAGGCCGATAATCACTCCGGATGCCACTACCACAATATCAAAAGCAGGTAGATTAGAAAGCATATCGGCAATTCTTTCTGAAACTTTTAGGGTGTTTCTCAGAAGAAAAGGTGCCATCATCCAGCCCAGCATACCAAAAATTGCCAAGCCTAGCAAACCGAGGACAAGGTTCAAAACCGTAAACCCAATGACGCCCTCTTTAATGATTTCCCAATTAAGGTACTCTGCTAAAAGCGGTGTCACAAATCTCATGAGGAAAAAACCTACTACGGCAAAAATCAAAGTTACCATTATTTTTGTTATTTTTTCTAGCATTTGTCTCACCTCCTTACATAAAACAGTTTTAGCTGCTATTATATTATTTTACTATAAAATGACTCATAAATATAGTGAAAAAAAATAAAATACGTCAAATTTCGACGTATTTTACTTATTTTAACCTATTATACGAACTTGTCCAACCAAGCTTCGCTTTTTTCTTCATCCACAGATTGAACCAGCATCACCTCGCTGAGCAAAATATGCTTAGCCGTAATTAAAAGCCGCCGCTCTCCGGTGGAAAGTTTTTTCTCTACGCCCTGGACTGCCAGAGTTCTCACCACATCAGCTACGGCATAAATATCCCCAGTTTTCATCTTATCAATGTAAAGATTAAATCGTCTGTTCCAGGTAATCTGCTTCATCTTGTTTTCCGGACGATCTTTCAGAACCTTCTCCACTTTAGTAAGAATCTTCTTGTTGACAATGTGCCGGACGCCGACTTTCTCCAGATTCTCAATGGGTATCATAACCTTCATGTTACCCAAGAGCATCTCAACCACAAAATAGTCTACAGATGCCCCATGAACTTTGCGCTTTTCTATTTCCGTAATTATTCCGGCACCGTGCATAGGATAGACCACTTTGTCACCAATGGAGAACATGCCTGCTACCTCCCATATCAGTTTCTGCAAGAAACACTCCTGCCAACAATCTGATTTTATTTTAACACAATTTTATAGGCATGTCAAAAGAAATGATTATACCATTTTAGTTTCTACACTGTCAATATAAATATATAACTTTTTTGTTTTCTTTATCGGTCGGGAAAAATTATCTTTAAAGCCTCTTCCACCGTTCCCGCCGGATACACTCCTTTTAGGTCGGAAGAAACCTTTCTCAGACTGTTTTGGGGAACGATGAATTTACTAAATCCCAGCTTCATGGCCTCTTTGATACGCCGTTCCGTAGCATTTATAGGTCGCAGTTCTCCTGTTAATCCTACTTCTCCCAGACACAGACAACCTTTAGGCAATGACGCGTTGCGGAAGCTTGATACCAGTGCTGCCACGATAGCCATATCTGCTGCCGGCTCACTGACCTTAATGCCTCCCAGGGCGCAAACATAGGCGTCCTCCATGCCAAAATTCATGTTTAAACGTTTTTCCAGCACTGCCAGAAACATATTAATACGATTAAAATCAATACCCACTGCAGTTCTTCTGGGGAGTCCAAAAGGTGTCCTGGACACCAGGGCCTGTACTTCCGTCAGAATAGGCCTGTTCCCTTCCATAATTGCCGTAATGGCAGAACCTGGCAATACATTATCTTTCTTCTCCAGAAATAATCCGGAAGGATTAACGATTTCTTTCAGGCCAGCTTCTTCCATGGAAAAAATACCGCTTTCTTCGGTAGAGCCAAAACGATTCTTTATGGCTCGGAGCACCCGGAAAGCATAGGACCTTTCTCCTTCGAATTGGAGGACCACGTCAACCATGTGCTCCAATAATCTAGGCCCGGCAATATTGCCATCTTTAGTAACATGTCCAATAATAATCACAGCTATATTGGTTTCCTTGGCAAAGCGTAAAAGGCCGGCGGTACATTCCCTCACCTGACCTACGCTGCCCGCCGCCGTTTCCAGCCTGTTATCATACATCGTCTGTATAGAGTCTATCACCAGCAGACGTGGTTTTACTGCTTTGGCCTGGAGTAAAATTCCCATTAATTCTGTGGCTGTCATAATCAGAAGATTATCTGAAGCTTCTCCCAGTCTTTCCGCCCGCATGGCAGTCTGTGCCTCGGATTCCTCTCCTGACACATACAAAACCTTTTCGCCTGTTTTGGCTACCTGCATACCTACATCCAAAGCGATGGTAGATTTACCAATGCCAGGGGCGCCGGCCAATAAAATCAGAGAACCTGGAACAATGCCCCCTCCTAGTACCCTGTCAAATTCGCCTATATGAGTGGGAATTCTTTCCACTTTTGTCTTGGCAACTTTAGAAATAGTTGTAGGCACAGCCTTTTCCTCTGTGTCAAGGAAGGTCCTGCTCTTTACGGGCACCACTGCCTCTTCCACAAAAGAATCCCAAGTCCCGCATTCCGGGCACTTTCCCAGCCATTTTGCCGTTGCATAACCACATTGTTGACAAACAAATTGTATTTTGTTTTTGGCCACTTTATTTGCCCCCGCTCATTTTCCCGTAGGCCTTTTTTACCATGGTCAGTTTATCATTTTCGGAAACAGTGTCTCCAAACACATGGAGAAAATAATTAAAAACAGCAGCTTCTCTATCTGTTACCATGCTATTAGCCTCCATGGCATGAACCAGTTCTTCTGCTGTCAAATTAGTCACAGCGGCAGTGCTTAGAGTAACTCTTGGCACATTGTGCAATCTGATAATGCGAATAAAGCCTCCATTGCCACGCCTGGACTCCACTTCAAAAC
Source organism: Acidaminococcaceae bacterium (assembly GCA_036788835.1). GTDB lineage: Bacteria > Bacillota > Negativicutes > Acidaminococcales > Acidaminococcaceae > JALCSJ01. The sequence goes on along the minus strand of DAIQMR010000002.1, from coordinate 44,008 downwards.
CTTTTTCCGGCGTGAAACGGGTAGTCAGGGTATAAGTTATCTGAGAAGGAGCACAGCTTAATTTTTCCGCCAGCTGGCTTCTTTTCACATTAATGGAATCCGTGTCATCACCAAATAATTCACTGATAATAAATCTTTCTATGTCATCTGCAACATTACGCATAATAAAACCTCCTTACCCTTATATTATATTTGACTTTTTGACTTTTGGCAAGTGTAAAGTTGCCAAAAAAGGTACGGTACCATTTTTTGAACCTCCACTGTGCTAATGGATAATTTGGAAGTCGCTGTGTCGCAGGTTGTGAATTTACTCTATGCGCCTGCCAAGATTATTCATAGGGCTGCAATGTGACGCGCTCCCACCGCTTAATCACTACGTGATTTGAAGTGGTGGTTTCTTGCTCGATAGTCCTAACGGACTAAGCCTAAACAAGCTATCCCCATGTATCCCACGGTTTTAAAATTTTAGACATAAAAAGAGCTGTAACATAATGATAATTAATCATTGTGCTACAGCTCTAACATTTTGTGGCAGGAGTACTAGGACTTGAACCCAGATCTACGGTTTTGGAGACCGCTGCTCTACCAATTGAACTATACTCCTATGGAGCGGAAAACGAGACTCGAACTCGCGACCCCAACCTTGGCAAGGTTGTGCTCTACCACTGAGCTATTTCCGCACTTGGCGACCCAGGACGGACTTGAACCGACGATCTCCGCCGTGACAGGGCGGCATTCTAAACCAACTGAACTACTGGGCCACTTTTTGTAGTCTGACAGTTGTATATATTATCATAAAAAGTTATTTCTGGCAAGTTATTTTTACTCTCTTAATTTTGCTTTAAAAGCACTCTCCACTTCTGCCAGCACTTTCTTGATAATAGCGTCAACATCAGCATCTACCAAAGTCTTAGCCTTGTCCTGGAAAGTCAGATTAAAAGCCATAGACTTGCAGCCTTCTGCTACTTGCTGGCCATTGTAAACATCAAACAGCTTAATCTTTGTTAAAAGCTTGCCCGCATTCTTCCGAAGAACCGTTTCCAAATCTGCTTCCGGAATATCCTGAGGCACAACTACCGCTATATCCCTAGAAGAGCTTGGGAACTGAGGAATGGACCGATATTGGGGTATTACCAGGGCCTGAGCCAGCAAAGGTTCCAGAGCGATTTCCAGCAAATAGGTTTCCCCCGCCAAAGCAAAGCTCTCCTGAACATCGGGATGCACTTCTCCTAAATAACCAATCTTGACCCCGTCCAAAATAACATCGCAGCTCTTACCGGGATGCAGGAAAGGCTCTGTGCTTGGCACCAGTTGATAATCCTTGGTGGAAACCAAATCCATCAGTCCTTCAAATACGCCCTTCACATCGAAGAAGTCAACATTGTCCTTGCTGTCATTCCATTGAACTGCAGTCCGCCGCCCGCTTAAAGCCAGACACAGAACAGGCTTTTCCTCAGGGAATTCCGTCAAAGGCAAAGCCTTGGGAACATAAATTCTGCCTATTTCAAAAACATCAACTCTATCATTTTGTCTTGCCAGATTATAAGCAACCGTATTTAAAATACTGGGTGCCATAGTTGTACGCATAGTCTTAAACTCATCGCTAATGGGGTTCATGATGTTGATGGCCTGACGCCTTGTATCATCCTGAGCCAAATGCAATTTATCGAAATTGTTGGCATGGATAAAGCTATAGGTCATAACTTCATTGAGCCCTGCCCCTGTGAGATAATCCCTGATTGCTTCCTTAACATCTTCAATAGGTTTCTCCTTGCCCTGGGTAATTTCCAGTGCCGGGAGAGTAGAAGGCAAGTTATCAAAGCCATGCATTCTGGCAATTTCTTCGCTAATATCTGCATCGCAGGTTACATCCAAACGCCAGCTGGGCACCGTCACAGACAATGCTCCGGCAGAAGTTTCCTTCACAGCAAAAGCCAGTTTTTTAAGAATGGCAACCATTTCTTCTTTGCTGACCTTAGTTCCCAAACGGTTGTTAATAGCTTCGGGAGTTACGGTAATTATTATCGGTTTTACCTCTACAGGATAGTCTTCTACTATGCCACCGACGGTTTCACAGGCTCCCATTTTCTCCAGCAGGTTAGCACATCTGTTAAGGGAATCATGGTTGAGCACTGTATCAACACCTCTTTCAAAACGCTGGGAAGCCTCACTGCGCAGTCCCAAATCCTTAGAAGTATGGCGGATACTTGGCCCGTTAAAGGTAGCGGATTCCAGCATAACATTAACCGTGTCATTGGTAACCTCAGTCAGCAAGCCGCCCATCACCCCACCTAGGCCAATAGCCTTTCCCGGATCGGCAATAGTAATCATATTGTGATTCAGGGTTCTCTCTTGCTCATCCAAAGTAACCAGTTTCTCTCCGTCCCCTCCCCGGCGTACTATCCAGGTATGGTCTTCAACCTTGTCGTAGTCATAGGCATGCATAGGCTGTCCTTCTTCCAGCATAACAAAGTTGGTAACATCTACCACATTATTAATAGGACGCATACCTGCTGCCCGCAGATGGTTTTGCATCCAGGCAGGAGAAGGTGCTATCTTAATATTCTTTAAAAGTTTCATGGCAAAACGACTGCACAGATCCTTGGCTTCGACTTTAATGTTAGCCATAGTCTGCACGTTCCCACCGGCTTTTTCTTTCACTGTTAAATCCGGCATAGTCAGAGTCTTATCCAAAACAGCAGCCGCTTCCCTGGCTAATCCCAGCATATTAAAGCAATCACCCCTGTTAGAGGTCAGGTCTATATCCAGGACCACATCATCCAGTCCCAAAACCGGTTTAATGTCCACGCCAATGGGAGTACCGGGAGGCAGAATATAAATACCGTTTCTTTGTTCCGGCAAAAGAAGCTTGGCATCAATTCCCAGTTCTTCGGCACTGCACAACATTCCAAAGGAATCCAGCCCACGCATTTTGGCTTTTTTCAGTTTCATGCCGTTAGGCAATTGAGACCCTACTACCGCCACAGGAACCATATCGTATTGATGAACATTCTGGGCCCCTGTCAAAATTTGCACTAATTCTTCCTGACCAAGATTCATCATACAAATCCACAAATGGTCAGAATTGGGATGACGCTCGATGGTTTCTACCTTGCCTGTAATAACTCCTTCGATGCCCTCACCTAAATGAATAACTCTTTCTATTTCCAAGCCTACTCCTGTCAGCTTTGCGGCCAATTCTTCCGGAGTAACATTAATATCAACATAATCTTTCAGCCAATTTATAGATGCTAACATAATTTTCCTCCTTATTTGAATTGACGGATAAACCGCAGGTCGTTTTCAAAGAATAAACGTAAATCATCAATGCCGTATTTAAGCATAGCAATACGTTCCACGCCCATACCAAAGGCAAAGCCGCTCATTTTATCAGGGTCATAGCCGCTCATTTTTAGCACATTGGGATGAACCATGCCGCTGCCTAATATTTCCAGCCAACCGGAATTCTTGCAGACCTTACAGCCTTTGCCGCCGCACATAACACAGCTGATATCTACCTCCGCGGAAGGTTCCGTAAAGGGGAAGAAACTGGGACGGAGACGGATCTTAACGCTGGAGCCAAACATTTCTTTGCAGAAAGTTTCCAGAGTACCTTTTAAATCAGCCAGGCTGATATTTTTATCTACTACCAAACCTTCCACCTGATGAAACATAGGTGAATGGGTAGCGTCATAGTCATTACGATAAACAGTACCCGGACAAATCATCCGAATAGGAGTATTAGGCTCTCTGGACTGCATAGCTCTGGCCTGGACACCGCTAGTCTGAGTCCTGAGCAAATACTCATCCGTAATATAGAAAGTATCCTGCATATCTCTGGCCGGATGGTCCTTGGGAAGATTCAAAGCTTCAAAATTGAAATAATCATTTTCTATTTCCGGCCCTTCTTCCACTTCAAATCCCATGCGCATAAATATTTTTTTCATTTCCCGTAAAGTTAAAATAACAGGGTGCAAATGTCCTTCCTGTGGTTTTCTTCCCGGCAAAGTAATATCAACTTTTTCTTTGGCAATTTTTTCTGCCAGTTTCCGTTGCTCTAATTCTGCCAATCTGGCATTTAGTTTTTCTTCCAAATCAGTCCTTACTTCATTAACCATCTTGCCGATTTTCGGTCTTTCTTCTGCGGCCACAGAGCCCATACCACGCAAAATCTCCGTTAATGCGCCCTTTTTCCCCAGATATTCCACCTTAATGGCTTTAGCATCATCCAGGGATTTCACATCCTTTAATTGCGCCAGGACTTTTTCTCTTAGTTCCTGCAGCTTGTCATTCATGTTTACGCCTCCTAAAAAAAATAAAACCTTCGTCCCGACAAGGGGCGAAAGTTTCGCGGTACCACCCTATTTTCTACTCTTTGGCTGTAACGTTACCAACGCCGGGCCTACTCATATTTCAGTCCGGTTACTCCAAAGTGAACTTCCTTCATAACCAACATAACGGTTCTCAGCCTGCCGTTTTTCTGTAATGTCTTTTATAAAGTACTCTCTTTTTCATCGTAACAAATTCGTTTGACGGGAAATATTATAACACATTTTCACTTGCTCTGGCAAGTTGTCTCTCCGTAAGCGAATAAAAGAATACCTGCCGCAATAGCCACATTCAAGCTTTCTGCCTTACCCTTCATGGGAATAAATATTTTTTGTCCTGCCTGCCTGAGCAATGTTTCAGATACTCCTCTGGCTTCATTGCCCATAATCAAAGCTAGACGGTCCGGCCAGGTGATTTGATGGTAATCTTCTGCCCCTTCTAAAGAAGTAGCCCACAATCTTCTTCCGTCTTTTACACAAAATTTTTGCAATTCTTCTTCCGATACCCCGGTAATAACAGGCAGGTGAAAGATTGACCCCATAGTAGAACGAATAACCTTGGGATTAAACAAATCTACGGAATTGTCCAGAATAACCACACCCAAGGTTCCTGCAGCATCTGCAGTTCGAAGAATAGTACCCAAATTACCTGGGTCCATAACACCGTCCAGCACTAACAACAACCCGTCTTGGCCGGCCAAATCCGCAAGGCTGCCGGTCTTCTGGCGTAAAACAGCACCAACACTCTGGGGATGCTCCGTCGCTGCGATTTTTTCCATCACCTGCCGGTTCACTAAATAGCAAGGAACCTTGGTTTCAGCCAAGGCGAGGTTTTCCTTTTCATATTCCTCTGTAAAAAACAAGGCTTCCATTATCCAGCCGCTAGCCAAAGCTTCTTCAACAGCTCTTTTCCCCTCTAGGAAAAAAGTGCCCTCCAGATTTCTGGTCTTCTTGTTTTTTAGCTCTGCTGTTTTTTTTACCACAGTGTTTTGTAAAGACGTTATTTTCTGTATCACAGTCCCGACTCCAATTTAAGCACCGCATCTTTAGTGCCGATGACTACCAAAATATCTTCCGCCTCTAGTGGTTTATTAGGGTCCATATTGATTTCTATGGAGCCATCCTGATGTTTGATACCAACTACGTTAACCCCAAATTTTTTACGGATATCAATTTCTACCAAGCTTTTGCCTACAATGCTGGTGCCTACGTTGATTTCCATCAGGCTCAAATCATCGTTCAGCTCAATGTAATCCAAAATGTTGCTGTAGGCCAAATTGTGACCAACCCGCTTGCCCATATCTCTTTCCGGGTAAATAATCATATTGGCACCGATTTTTTCCAGCATTTTACCATGTAAGGGAGAAGATGCCTTAGCCACAATAGTGTTAATGCCTGCTTCCTTGAGGAGCATAGTGCACATAAGACTGGCTTCCAAATCCCCCATGCCTACTATTCCTACATCAAAATTCCTCAGACCCAAAGCTTTCACAGTTCCTTCATCCATGGATTCACTAAGAACCACATGAGTCAAAGAATCACTGAGCTCCTGAACCACTTCTTCATTATTATCAATCCCCAGAACTTCATAACCCAAATCGGCCAATGTTAAGGCCACACTGCTGCCAAACCTGCCTAAACCCCATACAACAAACTGCTTTTGAGACATAATATCCTCCTACCCAATCATAATCTTTTCTTTAGGATATCTGACATGTCCTGTTTTATGCCTACTGGTCAAAGCCAGAGCAAAGGTCAGAATTCCTACTCTGCCGGCAAACATGGTCATAATCAGAACTATTTTACTTGCTGTACACAAGTGTCTGGACAGTCCCGTAGATAATCCCACTGTTGCGAAAGCAGACACCACTTCAAACAATACATGAATAAAAGCCGCTTTTTCAAAATAAGCAATAAACAAAGTGGCAATTGCTACCCAAATAAAGGCCAGCACCACGATGACAAAAGCCCTATATACAGAAGTTTCCTCAATTCGTCTGTTAAAGAGGACTAAATCGCTGTCTCCGTGGAGCATATTTCTTACGGAAAGCACTACTACCGCAAAAGTTGTAGTTTTAATACCACCGCCGGTAGAAGCAGGCGACGCACCTATAAACATCAGCATAATTAAAAGTAAAAGACTTGACTGTCGCATGTTTTCTATGGGAATGGTATTAAACCCTGCTGTTCTGGGTGTAACGGCCTGAAAATAACTAGCCAGAATTTTTTGTCCTGTGGACAACCCGCCCAAGGTCAAATTGTTGGCATTTTCCATAGAGTAAACCCCAAAAGTACCTACTATGATTAAAGCCAAGGTCGTCAGCAAAGCAATTTTGCTATGGAGCCGTAAGGCAGAAAACTTTGGCGTGTGAACAACATCCACTATAACCGTAAAACCTGTAGAACCAAGAATAATCAAAGATGTGATAATAAGATTGACCGGAATATCACCCACAAAATTGGTAAGGCTGCTGTAATCTCCCAATAGGTCAAACCCCGCATTACAAAACGCCGAAATAGCATGCCAGTAGCCAAAATAAACACCCTTTAACCCATAAAGGAGATAGAACCTGATGGCTAACAAGGTGCCAAAGAAAAATTCTATGGTCACGGTTAAACGCACAAGCCGCAGACAGAACTTCACTATACCGTGAATTTCCGCCTGATTAAGAGATTCCTGAATACGCAACCGCTCTTGAAGATTTATTTTTTTGCCAAAAGCTACGCTGAACAAGGTAGCAAAGGTCATGATACCCAAACCACCCAGCTGAATCATAGTGATAATAACCAGCTGACCAAAAATCGTAAAAAAATGTCCTGTGTCAACAACTACCAGACCTGTAACACAAGAGGCCGAAGTAGCCGTGAACAGTGCATCTATAAAGCCCAGAGGAGTCTCCCCTTGGCTGGCGAAAGGCAGCATGAGAAGCAATGCCCCGCTGAAAATCAATATTATAAATGAAAGTGCAATGATTTGATAAGTAGATAAGCCCTTGAAGAGCCTCTCCATGGAATCCATTACTGATTACCCCTTAGTTTCCTAACTTGATTAGAAAAAGGGCATCGATAATGACACCCTTTTAACTATCTTTGTTGCTGGCAGCAATAACATTTGCCACCCTTTTTCTACAAACATCCACATTGAAAGGCTTAGTGATAAAATCATTAGCCCCCAAGCGGAGAACTTTACTTTCGGCAAAACTATCGTGCTGAGAGGTTACGATAATCGGCAGCCCGGCCAGCTTTGGATTATTCCTCACCCTGCTGATGACTTCAAATCCATCCATAACAGGCATCATTAAATCCAAAAGCACAATAGCCGTATCCTCGGAATGCTCTTCCAAGAAATCTAAGGCAGATTTACCGTTATCGGTTTCCGCTATAGTATAAACATCACGGAACATACTTTTTAGCACTATTCTGTTACGCTGCAGGTCATCAACCAACAACATAATTTTTTTGCCCGGAGCATTGTCGTCCACGGAAACCTTGACCTGAAAATCAATACTATTGGAAACCTCAATTTTGCTTTCATCAATTTCCGTCTTTTCCAACAGTTTATCAAACTCGGGCAAAGGCAAAGGTTTAGAGTATAAATAACCCTGGGCGTAATTACAGTCCAGACTCATTAATTCAATACGCTGTTCTTCGGTTTCCACACCTTCGACGATTATCCCCACACCCAGCCATTTTGCCAGGCTGACAACAAAGCCCAATATTCTGCGGCTGCTGCTGTTGCTCTCATCAACAAAGCCCATATCTATCTTCAAAATATCAATTGGCAAAGAAGTCAGCATAGTAAGGGAAGATGCTCCCTTGCCGAAATCATCCATCTCAATAACAAATCCCGCTTCCCGTAAAGCCCTGGTCATTTTAATAATCTGATCGGGATTATCGGTATAGGCTGATTCTGTTATTTCCAGATGAAGATACCGCTCGTCCACTCCATATCTTTGTACTAGGTCGGTAAAAAACTGTACCAAATCATCATTGTACAAATCACGCCGGGACAAATTAATGGAAATTGCAAATGGTTTAATCCCCATATCCCGAAATCTTTTCAAAGCCTTAACAGCCTCTTCCCAAATATAACGGTCCATAGTTGTGATAAAACCATTCTGTTCAAAGATAGGGATAAAATCTGCAGGGCTCATAATACCATTGTCCTTAGTCAACCACCGGACCAAAGCCTCTGCCCCTACTATTTTATTAGTACGGAGATTAAATTTCGGCTGAAGATAGAGCTTGAACTCTCCTTCTTCCAACGCCTTCCACATATTACTGCTAATTTGCTGTTTTAGCAACAGTTTCTTTTTGATCTTCTCATCATAGGCAACGTAAAAAGTCGAATATTTGTCTTTGAGGCTTTCCACGGCCACTGTGGCACTATCTGCCATACTTGCTACGGGCAGGGAACGGTCGGTAATATGATATACGCCGAAGCGCACCACAATATGCATATCAATAGGGAATTTATTTATTTCCTGATTTACCGCTGCAAAGATGCTTTCCGTATATTTTTTGTGTTCTGCCAGCATAATAAACCGGTCAGCACCAACACGGCCACACATTATTGTATTCAAAAGCTTGCTGGTGGTGAACACCCCTGCCATAAAGCGCAGTAAATTATCACCCAAACTAAAATTGTAAACTTCATTAATAACCTTAAAATCCTGAACATCTGTGGCCAGCAAATCCAAGTCTTCGTCTGGATGCTCTTGTAAATATTTTCCCACATTCATGATGAAGAAATCGTTTGTGTATACATCTGTCAAAACATCATGTTCCAATATCTTTAGGTTACCGGAACTCTCTCTGGCTTTAATAAAATTATCTATTTTGTACTTTAAAGCCTGAGGATTATAAGGCTTGCGAATGTAATCTAATGCCCCATCAGCTAGGGCTCTTAGCTCACTTTCCTGATCCGTGGCTCTAGTAACTACCAGCACGGGAATATTGACCAAATCTGCTTTGGTCTTCTTTGCCTCTAAAAAGGCAAAGCCATCCATAACCGGCATATTTAAGTCAAGGAGTATGATAGAAACATCACTTTTTAGTTCGTTGAGAACTTTTAAAGCTTCCTGCCCGTTGGCTGCTTGCAGAATATTATATTCTTTTTGCAATATTGCCTCCAGCATACGTCTGGTAACGACGCTGTCTTCTACAATAAGAATATTTTTTAGCTTTGGCATGTTAATATCACTCCCCTCACGATTGAATCCCTTTCCCAGATATTGGTCCTTTATCTGCTAATCATTTTCTCCGTTATTTGCTTAAGGCTGCCTGCTCCGCACATAGCCATTGTGTCTGCCAGCTCAGAGCCTATTTTTTCTGTATAGGCTATAATGCCCTCTTTGCCGCCTCCATAGGTTGCCACAACATAGGGTCTGGCAATTAGCACTGCATCTGCCCCAATGGCCAGTGCTTTAAAGACATCTACGCCGCTGCGGATGCCACCATCTACGAAGATTTTCATGTCGCCGCCACCCACTGCCTCTACAATTTCTTCCAATATTTCAGCAGTAGCCGGTGACTGGTCCAGGACTCTTCCACCGTGATTGGAAACAACAATAGCTGCAGCACCGGCTTTTTGAGCTTTTAAAGCTCCATTGACACTCATAATACCTTTAATGATAAAAGGTTTATCAGTCATTTTAATAATTTCTTGCATTTCAGCCACTGATTTGCTGCCCGCAGGTGGAACCATATTCTTTAAAAATGGTAATCCTGCTGCATCAATATCCATGGCAATAGCAAAAGCCCCTGCTTCTTTGGCCAGCGCCATTTTCTCAGCAATAATAGCTTTATTCCATGGTTTGATGGTAGGAATGCCTATGCCGTCATTGGCTTTAATGGCGGCAGTAGCGCCTTTGACTACCTCAGGGTCTTTTCCGTCACCGGTAAAAGCAACTATCCCTGCCTCATGACAACCGGGAACCAAATCAGCATTATAGGTAATATCATTATATTTATCTGAATAATGCATAGCTACCGCACCTACGGGGCCGGCAAAGAAAGGATATTTAAACTTTCTTCCGAAAAGTTCCAAAGAAGTATCCGGCACTTGTTTCTTGCACAGCGTGTCCATCACGACTCTGATTTCCTGCCACTTATTATAGTTACGAATAGCCGTGTCGCCGACTCCTTTAGCGCCCGGACCGGGAATCATGTTTTTGCAGGCTAACCCGTTGCAAACCGGGCAAGCTTTGCACTTGCCCATACATTTTCTTGCGTTTTCCATTACATCTTTAAAGTCCATTTGTATCCCCCACTCTTCTTTGCATTTATGTACATATTATAACATCTTTTAACGTCCGCGGTTAAATCTTGCCAAGAATTCAGCAGTACGCGGATTATTTGGTGCATTGAACATGACTTCGGGATTGTCCATTTCCGCTATGACTCCTTTGTCCAAGAAAATAATCTTATTGGATACGTCTCTGGCAAAAGCTATTTCATGAGTAACTATGAGCATGGTCATGCCTTGTTCAGCGAGTTTACTGATAATATCCAGCACTTCCCCTACCATTTCAGAATCCAAGGCAGAAGTAGGCTCGTCCAAAAGCAAGACATTTGGTTCCAAAGCTAAGGCCCTGGCAATAGCCACTCTTTGTTTTTGCCCACCGGACAGTTGCTGTGGACGGGCATTAACATAGTCTGCCATACCTACTTCCTGCAAATATTTCACGGCCTTGTCTTCCGCAGTTTTCCTGTCTCTATTCTGAACCTTGATTTGCCCTACGGTACAGTTGTCCAATACATTCATATTGTTAAACAAGTTGAAAGACTGAAACACCATGCCAACATTGGTACGATATAAAGACAAGTTTTTAAAAGTTTCTAAGACATTTTTCCCTGCGTAGTAAATATCACCGGAGGTAGGCATTTCCAAAAAATTTATACAGCGTATCAGGGTAGATTTCCCGCTTCCCGATTGGCCTATAATACTGATTACCTGCCCCTTTTCCACAGAGAAATCTATGCCCTTCAAAATTTCCCGTTTGCCGAAAGATTTATGCAAATTTTTTATTTCTAAGAGAGAAGTATTATTTTCCACTGCTATTTTCCTCCCTTTTTCACGGTCATAGGAGCATAGCCTCCGGTAGGATCTGCCAAAGGATCATTGTCAATCAATTGATATTCCCCTGACCCATCCATGTGCTTTTCAATCTTCCGCAAAACGCGGGAAGCCGTAAAGGTCATGACAAAGTAAATTGCGCAGGTAATGGAAAACACTTCAAAATATCTGTAATAAACCCCTGCTGCAGACTTAGAAGAAAAATATAATTCTGTAACAGAAATTACATTTAATACAGAAGTATCTTTTATATTAATAATCAGGTTATTGCCGATTTGGGGCATAATATTACGCAAGGCCTGAGGCAAAATAACATTTTTCATGGCCTGAAAATGGGTCATACCTACGGCAATGGCAGCCTCTTTCTGCCCATTATCCACAGAAATAATTCCCCCTCTGACCGATTCAGCCATATAGGCTCCGGTATTAACAGACACTACCAAGTAGCCGGCAAACATAGCTGACATGTCAAGGCCAAAGATGCTCATGGAGCCATAGTACACCACCATAGCCTGAACTATCATAGGCGTGCCGCGGAATACTTCTACATAAGCAGACAACAGTCCTTTGATGACTTTCATTAAAGTTTTTTTGAAAGCACTGTCTCTGCGGTCTCCGGGAATGGTTTGGACTATGCCTACTACCAATCCTATAATGCAGCCGATAAAGGTTCCGGCTAATGCCAAAAGCAGGGTTACCCCTGCCCCTTTAAGGAATAATGCTCCATATTTTTGCAGCAAAAATATTATCCAGCCTACGAACGTTTCAGGTACCGCCATTAATCTCCCTCGCTTTTACGTTATAATGCTTTGGTGCTCCGCTCAGTCTTCTTCACTTCGCTATAAACCTCAAACAACGGGGACACTAAAAGGTCGGTCTCTTTTCCGTTTTTAGTGTTCCCCATGGTCATACTATTTAGGCCTTTTTAGCCAGAGGTTGAACTTTGATAGCTTCGTCCATCATTTTTTTGAAGTCGGCTTCGGTCATAGTCTTTAATTTTTTGTTCATTGCATCTGTTAGTTCTTTGTTGCCTTTTTTTACGGCGATACCGATTTCTACATCTTCCTTGGATGCCTTGAAGCCCTTGTCTTTGCCCATATCCAGAACCATAAGGTCTTTGTTGGCGAAGGCTGCGGCACTGGCCGTAGGAATATCGGTAACGATTAAGTTGCATTTGCCGCTGGTCAAAGCTACAATCATGCCGGGGACATTATCGATGCCCGGTAATTTGTTGACTCCCGGTACTTGGTCAATCAGGTCATACCAGATAGTATTTAACTGAGAAGTTGCAGTAGCTCCCTTTAAGTCAGCTACGCTTTTGGCTTTAGCTTGAGGAGAGTCTTTTCTCACAAGGCCCACTACGGAAGCATAGTAATAAGGCGCTGTGAAATCAACCGTTTGTTTGCGTTTAGAAGTGATGCTCATACCGCAAATTGCAGCGTCAATTTTACCGGAAGAAACAGCAATAGGCAACCCGTCCCATTCTATTTTATAAACTTCCAGATCAGCGCCGCAGGCTTTGGCCATTTCCTTCGCCATCATAACATCATAACCATAGGCATATTCGTTAGTCCCGGCAATCTTCACGGCACCGTTGGCATCATTGGTCTGTGTCCAGTTGTATGGAGCATAGCTGCACTCCATGCCAACCTTAAGGACCTTCTTCGCTTTGGCAGCAGGTTTGCTGCCTCCGCAGCCACTAAGAGCCAATACACTCAAAGCCATAATTGTACAAAAAACTCCCAATATAAACTTCCTATTATTTTTCATTTCTCTTCCCCCTCATATTTTACTGCTTTTTAGAAAAAACATATTGTTCTGGTTATTATACCATAAATTTAGGTCTGGCAAGCACTTCTTAAGAATTTTATTAGAAAAAATACACTGCTTTTATATAAGCAGTGTACCTAAATGATAAACGAAGAATGTAACCAGCCATGCTACCCCTAGCTGAAAAGCCGCAACAATACCGGCAAATTTCCAGCTGTTGGACTCCTTGCGGATAACAACCAGGGCGGCCACGCAAGGAATATAAAGCAGGCAGAAAACCATAAGGCAAAAAGCATTTAATTGGCCAAAGCCTATGCTTTGCAATGCTTGCACAAAACTTTGCATGCCTTGAGGTGAACCGGAATTAACCACTCCAAACAACACGGAACAGCTGGAAACCACTACTTCTTTAGCAGAAATACCTGCAATTAACGCCACCACAATCTGCCAGAAACCTAAACCTATAGGAGCAAAAAATGGTACAAATACTTTGCCCAAATCTGCCCCAAAGCTCTTGGCAATATCGCTGGAATATCCCTGCGAACCAAAATTCAATAAAATCCATATAACCAATGTAGCCAGGAAAATAGTGGTACCGGCCCTAATCAGATATTCTTTGATTTTTTCCCAGACGTAAATTGCCACGGTACTGTAATCCGGTCTTTTATATTCCGGCAATTCTATCATTAAATAATTAGGATTGGTCTTTTTATCAAACAAATGCAAAATAGCTGATACTACTATGGCCACCACAAGACCGATTAAATACATGGAATAAGCTACCAGCATGGCATTATCCCCAAAAAACATTTCCGAAAACAAAATATAAATAGTTAATCTGGCATTACAACTCATGAAAGGAGTTACCAACATAACCTTCAGCCTGTCTTTAGGATTCTCCAGAGCCCTGGATGCCATAACAGCAGGCACTGTACAGCCAAACCCCAGAAGCATGGGAATAAATGCTCTGCCCGAAAGGCCCATTCTGCTCATGATACCTTCCATGATATAAGCTACCCTGGCCATATAGCCACTGTCTTCCAGCAAAGCCAGACACAGAAACAAGATTAAAATATTGGGCAAAAAAGTAATAATCGTGCCCACGCCGCCAATCAGGCCATCTACCACCAGAGAGGTCAGCATTTCCCCCGCATTGGTCGCTACCAAAAGTCCCTTTAGTAACCCGGCCAAATAGCCTATGCCCACCTCTAAAAAACTCTTGAGCCAATCTCCCAAGGTAAAGGTTAGGAAGAAGATTACCGCCATAATACCTAGGAAAATGGGAATGCTCCAAATATTGCTGGTCAGTATTTTATCCACCTTTTCAGTGAAAACATCCTGCCTGTCTTTGTGAATAACAACTTCATTGATTATTTCGCTAATAAAGTCATACTTCTGATTGATAATATCCGATTCATAATTTTTATTTAAAACATCCGGTAAATCCACCGGATATTTTCTGATGATTTCCTGATCCTGTTCCAATATTTTCAAGGCATGCCAGCGATAATTGTCCATGCCCGGGTATTTCTTTTCCAGTTGGCTGGTAATTATATCTATCTTATCTTCTATCTCATCCGAGTAAACCATAGCATACTCTAAGTGGTGATTATGCATATGGTGAGTAGAAGGCCTGTGATTATGAATCAGCCTATCCGGGGTAACATGGCCCTTATGGTGTTCGGCAGTATGCAACAGAATATCCAGTCCCATCCGATTCCGGGCAGAAACCGGCACCACCGGAATCCCCAGCATTTCCGGCAGACGGTGGAGGTCTATCTCCATCCCACGCTTGTACACTATATCCATCATATTCAAAGCCATAACAACAGGCTTGCCTAGTTCCAGCAGCTGTAGTGTTAAATACAGGCTTCTTTCCAAGGCAGATGCATCTACCACGTTAATAATAACATCCACTTCATCGCTGAGAATGAAATTACGTGAAACCGTTTCCTCCATGGTGTATGACGTCAGGCTATAGTTACCCGGCAAATCTACCAGATGAATATTCATATTATGGGCTCTTATAGCCCCTTCCACTTTTTCTACGGTGACCCCGGGCCAGTTCGCCACCTTTAATTTGGCACCGGTATACGCATTAAATAACGTAGTTTTCCCGCTATTGGGATTCCCTATAAACCCTATTGTTAAATCAGTGCTCATTCTGCCAGCCTCACTTCAATGTTTTTTGTAATGTTATAGCCTAAAGCGAATCTGGTTCCTCTTAGTCTGATAATTAAAATACCTTGGCCTTTTCTGTTCAAAACGGAAATAGGCGTGTTGTTAGTCATGCCCAACGCCTGCAAACGATGTTCCATTTGAGAGGGTAATTTTATGTTTTCCACAATACAGGTTTGACCTATTGCCGCATCTTTTAAAAGCATCCCATTGCCTCCCCCTGCTAATCTGCTCAATTTCATTGTAGTAATCTTTCTGCCATAAGTAAAGCTCTTTTCTCAATACCGGGACATTTCAGAATGCTTTGAGGAGCATTGGCTGTTTCTATCAAAGCAAACTTGCCCGGCAGAATAAAGTTTTTATTGCAATTCATAGCATCGATAACCTGCTCTGCTACTATATCGCCACCACTATAACCGGAAACTACCAGGGCGAAAATTTTTTTATGGGCAAAGAGGGCAAAATCCTTACGGAAAAGTGCCGTCAGACGATTGATAAAAGCCGTGAGATTGGCACTGACTGCATCATTATAGTTCGGGCACAAAAGCACAATGGCATCACTATGGGAAATAGCAGGATACACTTTCTCCACAATAACTCCCCCGTAAAAACAGCTGCCCTGTTCCCCAAAGTGCAAACAAGTCTCGTAGTTGCAGCCACGGCAATCAACCACTTCACCGTTGCGCAGGGAAATTTCTTCTATCTCCGCCCTATCACCAAGATGTTTTTTCACTAAGTTCCATAAGAGAATGGTATTAGAAGTTTTATGAATGCTGGCGTGAATAACGGCAATTTTCTTTTTCTCTGTCCCTTGCTTGGCCCCCAAAGGAAATTGGCTGAGTTTTTCCAGCAAATCCTCAACTGCTTTTTGGTAGGCCGACAAATTGTCCAGTCCTTGTATCTGTGCTCTAATGGTAAAATTGTACAATGAGCCGGTGGCTTCAATGAGCGGCTGTCCGGGAAAAGCACAGCCTGCCTGATTAGCGATAAACACTAATTCCCGTCCTACTTTCTTGGTGAAAAGTTCACCGCCTCCGTCCACTATTACAACTCCGCCGGAACCGGCCAGACAATCAGGATTACGCAAAAAACAATTAAGCCATTCTATATAGGCAGCATTCAAAGCCCCTGTTCCCAAAGCTACCGCAAAAATAAATTTTGGGATTTCTCCCCCGGAACGAAATTGCTGCATCCAGGCAAGAAAAGCTTCTGTTGTCTCCAAAGTCAGATACTCACGATGGCCCAAGGCCCTGGACAATACACTTTTCATCCGCTCCGGACTATTACCATGCCATCCTATTTTCACTAATATCAACATACAAACACCCTCTTAAAGGAGTTTTCCTAAATTCACATAAGCCTGTTCCAAGCGTCGGAACAGGGCTTCACAAACCGGCCCATTTTCATATTCCACGCCTCGTTCTGTCAGCCTGTTTCTAACACCAAAAAAAGCACCTTTGTGTCCATTCCCTAAATAAACCGAACCGTAGTGCCACTTGCCTCGCAAGGTCAGCAAAATAGAAAGGGCGGCAGAAGACATAGCCGGTGCAATATAAGGTTTGTAGCCTAAATTCCTTACCGCAATGTTGGCATGGACTGTCTTTTCCGTCAGCTGCCTGGAGAGGTCATCATTATAATCGGTCAAACTGTCGGCAATAACTAAGTCTTCACCATGTGGGCCAAAAGCTCTTCCCTCGGTTAAGTACCTGGTAAAAGCAGGATTCTGTTCAGCGTAATAGCAGGCTCTGGCATTCATGACGCCTAGGCCATAGCCCTGAATCTGCGACGGCCTGAGACCTGCCTCTATGAGGAAAGCCTTGGCCAAAGGATCCACCGGGTCTGCTACCTCGCAAATCAACCCCTGGTAAGCAGCCTTCTTAGCCAACTGAGCAAAGTGTGCCACTAGGCTGCGGTTGGCAGCCAGCTGGGCCATTCTCACGTCCCCTTGAGTGCCTAGGGGAGGCACTCCTTTGCTGGCACAAAAGATAAAAACATCGCAGTCAAACAGCTGCTTCTCCTGCACTATATGCACAGGAGGCAGTTGGGGCATACCGCTTTCCTGCCAATTGGCAAAGGGATATCTGATTTGGTTTATTTCCAATTCCAGTCTCTCTAAGTTTTTTGTGTTCAAATCACAAATTCCTATGGAGCTGACAACATCCCATCCTAAGAGCCGCAGCCCTATCAGCATAGTGGTCCCCACATCTCCCAAAGCCAGTATATTGACTCTGTGCTTACCCTTTTGCAAAGGGCAATAGTCTAAAGGAGCATTGGTACTTACTCCTATACTTTGTGGCAGAGCACTAATTGTATATTGTTTTTCCATGGCTGTTCTCCTTTGCTATTTTTATACGTGGCTTTCTACTTCTCCCCATTGGAGACGAATCAAACGCTCAATATCATTCTCGATAAAGCGCACCGGGTCCATATTCTCGTCAAACCTCACACCTACATCTATATCTGGAATTCTGGGATATGTAAAGACTTCTCCCAACCGTTTAATAGTAAGCCGTTTTTCATAAATCTCCTGGTAAACATCCTGCAAAGTCCGCATAATATAAGCGGCATTTTGCAAGCAAGTCATGGAGTATAAGAAAATTGCCTTATTGTTATTTTTCCCGATAAAAGCAGGGTTAACATAGGGAAGGATAAAATTAATGGTAGGGTTGCTGTCATAGCCGCTATAATTATCCGCGTTATCAATACCATCTCCGCCGATAAATGGATAGCAGTCTCTCTCATTCATCCAAGCTTCCAAGGTAGGCAGGAAATAAGCACACTCTGCGGTAATCTTCTTTTCGGCCAGAAAATCTAAAGCCCGGCCGGTCATTACACCTACTAAAACTTCTTTAATTTCCACATTGTTTTTTTCCAGATAAGGAATAAGAATCCGCATCCTGTGACCTTTGTGAAGCAAATCGTCGATTAAAATAACCGGCATATTAAAGGACTTAATGGTTTTAACCTGATTCTCCACTGTGGAATAATTATGGGACTGGGAAATATTAAAGCCTTTAACCGCCCTATTAAAATATTTGTCAATATGGAGGGCTTTAGTAACCGTATTCAGCACAGAAACATCACTTAGTGCTTTGCCGAAAGGCACGCACATGTAAGGTCCCCGCTCTCTTCCTGTATCACTGACCAGAGAAACGCCGTTAATGTCTCCCATCATACGGATAATTTTATTGTGAATGGCACTGGTATTAAAGCTGAGAATCAGTTTGCCGGGATAAATTTTATTCAACGCTGCCAATAAATTATTATGAGCTCTGGCAAAGGCTTTTTGCACACGCCAATCCTTATTGAAGGGATTCTTCAAAACAGTTTCCGCATCCCGGAAAATAACTACCGGCGACTTCATATTCACTGCATACAAAGGATACTGTGCGTTAGCGGGAGCAATATTAATAAAGCCCTGTCTTTGTAGGGACCTAAGGATTTCCTCATTGTAGCCCGCCGGATCTACAGGATGGTAGACCGCATAGCTATAGTCCCTGGCTATTAGTTCCGTCAGCAATTCCGTTATAACTATTTGGCTCACATTGGCTATTTCCGAATCGTCTGCCGCATAGAGAAAACCAATGGAAGCAATACTGCCGTCTGCCGCATCCCGGATATGGGCCGCCACAGATGGGTCTTCAAATTCATCCAAGAGTTGTCTGGTTCCCACGCCGTGGACGGCGCCGTAACCAATCATGGCCTTTCTTTTTCCCGCATCGTCAATGTAGAGAGTCCAGACATTTTTCCTTTCGATATAGTCATCCAAAAGTCCCGGCTGATAACCTTTGGCCAGCAGCTTGCCGCTAAAAGGCCAGAGGCTTTCTGCTCCGCGTGGTTTAAAGGCACCGATATCAATTTCCAAAGATTCAAGGACTTGCTTATAGGCAGGCTCACGCAAATAAAGATTGTGGTCATAGATAAAATTCTGGGCCACAGCATCAATTAAGTTGGAAATGTCCAGATTTAAGTCAATATTATCTCTGATTTTTGTGGAGCTAATACCTTCAAATTCTTTGTCCAGGGCCAACTTTATCAGCTTGCCCTTAACACATTTTTCCGCCTCTGCCATCTTGGTATCTGTTTCTTCCTGACCGGGACGTATAAAAGCAATGTGATTAACACCTTGAATAGAATCAGGTGTTAATGGTTCTTTGTAAGCCGAGGCGTTCTCAATAACATCCATACCTACTCCCAGATATAATTCTTTATTGGCAAAAATTGTTTTCAATCTTTTTACATCCAGTGGGTTGGCAATATTAATGGGAATGTCATCGGGGAAAGGATAAATATTCTCTTCATTGGCTACGGACATGTTCATAATCTTACGGCGCATGAGCCGTGGCTGAGTATGCTTGGACCAAGAAAATTCGTCCAGAGCCAGATACACATCAAAACCCATGTCCCTGATTTTCTGGGCTACGGCCTTGTGCCCTAAGCTAAATGGATCAAAGGTACCCGGATAGAAACAGACTTTTTCCCGAAGAGGAAATTGAAACTCTCCCTGAGCAAATTGGTGCTGGCCAATATAACGGTAGATATGATTCAATACTGCCGCATTGCTGTAGAATTCCAGATTTCCTTCCTTGTTTTCCGTAAGCATAATAAAAAGCTTCTTGTAACAGTGCAGGAAAATAAAATCTTTTTGCTGCTCAGGCATAAGGGTACTATTGAAAATAAATCTGCCCATATCCCAAAAAGCATCTCTGCTCAGCTCTTTGTCATAATGGGCATAGGCCCTGATCATAATGTACAAAAGCCGCAGCTGCCTAGCCTCATCTGCACCTGCATTCTGAGCAAATTCCCGCTCGAAGTGAGCAAAATTTTCCAGAACCACACCTACTGTATTAACCATTGAGGCAGCCAAAGGGATATTCGCCGTCAGAAGTTGCTCAGCCATGGTATTAATGAATTCATCAAATTCCTGAGGGGGAAGTTTAAGAATCATTTGACCCAAATATTCCGGTACATACTCGGCAATTTGAGGATCTCCTATTTTCAGGCCATTAAATAGCTCCACTGCCAGCTCATTACGTTGGGCATATGTCATGCCGGAAGAAATCTTCAGCAGCCCTTCGCCCGCCCGGCGACGAACATAGATGGACTCACTGCCTTTCAGCAGATTAATCAAGTGCATGCCTAAATGCATAATACTGCCCGGTTCACTTTGCTCACCAACATAGTGGAGCATTAATTCAATATTGGTAACTTTGATGACCCAGTGGGTACTCATTTTCAAATCTACAAGGAAGAGCCCCCCTTCTGTAGCTGAGAAAAAATCTTTTTTGTCGGGCATATGGAACTCTTGTAATATTTCTTTGTAATAAGTCTCGTCATTGTAATCTTTAAATAGTTGTCTTTGGGCGTTCAGGGCCGCCACCCTGATATTCTGCTCTGTAGACGTGCAGCCGGCGGCAATAAAGTCCCCAATGATAGACAAAAACTTTTCGTCACTTTTATAAGTGGTTCCCATGTCAATCAAGGCCGTGAACAAAATAATATACTGCTCAGGAGCATAGTCTGTTCTGGCGTAATATTTCTCCATTGCTTCCAAATATTGACCAAGCTTAGGTTTATTGCACCCCTTCAGCACAGCACTGATAAAGTCGCTAAGACAATAGCCAATCCACAGTTTATGCTGCTCTGTGTAATGCCGGTTGGGATACATTATCATTTCCAGATATTGGGCGAAAACCGATAAACTATTGACATGCTTGTTGGGCAAAGCTACGCCCTCAGGCAATTCCTTTGTGTACTTGTCATCAAAATTGGCAACAATGCGCCCCATGAGACTTGCCGCACTGCGCCTAATGTCTCCCTCTTTGCTGGATAACAATTCATAAAGGAACTGAAGTATCAAGGCTTCCTGGTGCTCCGTCATATAGGTGGAATATTCGCTAAAGATAGCGATGTATGTTCTTATATTTTTCCACAGGCGCTCACTGCGGGCCGCTTCGATTAAATTACTGAAATCATCGTCCTTGAGGAAAGTGCTCATTAAATTAATATTATGGTTAATGGCCATAAATTTCAGTTGATCAATTACCTTGTTGCCTTCCAAGAGGACCTTGTCCCTATGAATAGGTTTAGGCGCATTCTTAGGTTCCTGGGCGAAATCTTTGGGCAGCTCTGTTGTAACGCCTAATTCTTCCATGTATCTTTCAAAGTCAGCCAGTTTGGCATAAACCTTCTGGTAACGCTGGACCTTAGCTGTGTCCACATTATCCAGTTTGCTGAGAATAACATTAAACGCCTCCGCCAGAGTATTGAAATGCACAACTTCCCAGCCCTTGGCATCCCTGCTGCTTTTCACGCGAAAGTCAGCATATATTAAAAGCAAAGATTCCACTGATAAGTTTTCCAGTTCCAAATCCCAGACAGAGTGGTTGGCAGCAATGTGTCCAACGGCGTTGAGTCCCACCCTCTGGCAAAAAATCCCCGTATAATAATAGTGTAAATAAGGAACCCGCTTGCCCTCTTTTTTCTTGCAACCGTATTTCCCTATATCATGACAAAGAGCCGCCCCTGAAATCAGAGCTAAATCTACCGGCACTTTCAACTTGCTTAATTGTCTGGCCATAAACATGGCAACGTAATGAACTCCCCCTACATGTCCCAAGGTATTAAATGGTGTAATATCAATACCAACGCGCATAAACACATGGAAGTAGCGGTCTCGGAGCCACTTTTTCATGTGCAGATATTCCCGTGTATAGCCTTTATTCACAACTTCCGTGTCACTAAGCAGCGTCATCTCTTTGGTAGGATTAAAAGCCAAGGTCATAGATTCGTAGTCGTACAAACCCTTAAGCACCTGCAAAAGCTCCGTGCGGCCGGCGCGATATTTGTCCTCTGCTTCCGGAGTCATGATTTCTCTGGTCTCTTCCGTTAAGTTTTCTTCTGCCGGAAACAAGAGACACAGAATATAATTATAGCAGTGCTGCAGCCAGCCTTCCGCAGGTTCCTCGGAAAGCTCGGGCAAATACTTCTTTATTATCTTCAAAGCCCTGGTAGATAAAAACCGGCCATCTTCATCTTGAATTTTCCCTAGCTCAGAACACATAATTTCAATATTATTTTCCCGTATAAAAATCTCTGTTTCTTTTTTATCTATGCCTCTGAGTTCAAGATAACGTTCATCCCGCAATTCATTGTCCAGCAATTCAAACAAAGTAATCTCTTTCTCCGCCATAATAGTTCTCCTTAGGAAAGCAGTCACAAACATCAATTATACCTAAATTATAGCACAGTTTAGGCAAGAAAAAAGAGAGATCGCAGACACGATTCCTCTTGACAAAGTATAAGGCAAATATTTAGATTTACAAAACGGCAAGATTTAGCCTTAGACGAGAAAAGAGGGAGCGGTGCGGATGGGATAGAACAAAGCAGTTCATCCCAGTCGCATCCGGTCCCTCTTGACAAAGTATAAGGCAAATATTTAGATTTACAAAACGGCAAGATTTAGC
>DAIQMR010000002.1:0-21088 GCA_036788835.1 Acidaminococcaceae bacterium | reverse complement strand
CCTCTTGACAAAGTATAAGGCAAATATTTAGATTTACAAAACGGCAAGATTTAGCCTTAGACGAGAAAAGAGGGAGCGGTGCGGATGGGATAGAACAAAGCAGTTCATCCCAGTCGCATCCGGTCCCTCTTGACAAAGTATAAGGCAAATATTGCCGTTTTTATTTCGTTGTAGATTGTACCGCGGTCAAAGCCACAGTATCTACGATATCCGGAGCACTGCAGCCTCTGGACAAATCGTTAATCGGATGATTTAAGCCTTGGAGAATTGGACCGTAGGCATTGGCTCCGGCCAAACGTTGTACCAGTTTGTAGGCTATGTTGCCTGCTGCCAGGTTCGGGAATATCAGGATATTAGCATGGCCGGCAACTTTGGAACCGGGGCATTTCTTTTCTGCTACGGATTTAACCAAGGCTGCATCAGCCTGGATTTCATCATCAAAAGCAAATGTAACTTTTCTGTCTCTTAGAATCTTACCTGCTTCTTTGACTACATCTATGCTGGGATGAGAAGCGGAGCCTTTGGTAGAGAAGGATAACAATGCTACTTTACCATCCATACCTAGCAAACTCTTGGCAGTTTCCACTGCAGATTCGCTGGTATCAGCCAATTGTTCGGAAGTAGGTTCAGGAATAACGGAGCAATCACCGAAGAGCAAAATTTCACCATAGGTGTCTTGTCTTTCAGTTAATTCCATAACGAATACGGAAGAAACGGTTTTGATACCAGGTTTGGTGCCGATAATCTGCAAGCCTGCTCTGATAACTTGAGCAGTAGGAGCAGCAGCGCCGGATACAACACCGTCAGCCTTGCCTTGGCGAACCATCATGGCAGCATAGAAAACAGGTGCTTTCAGCATGGTGTCTTTAGCCTGCTCAAAAGTCATGCCCTTCTTTGCTCTTAATTTAGCAAATTCGGTAGCATATTCATCTAAATTAGCAGTTTTTTCCAATTCCAGGATTTCAACTCCATCCATGGAAAGGCCTAAATCTCCGGAAACTCTCTTAATCTCTGCTGCGTCACCGATAACAACCGGTTTTGCCAAACCTTGTTTCACTATTTCAGCGGCGGCTTCAATAATTCTTTGATCGTGGCCTTCCGGCAAAACGATAGTTTTTTGCAGTTTTCTTGCTTTTTCTCTAATTTGTACTAACAGACTCACAATAAACCACTCCTTTTATTTAATCCTATTCTTCTTTAGCAAAGTTTTCTTTTTCTACGCCGCAGCCGGGACATGTCCAGTCAGCAGGCAAATCTTCAAATGCTGTGCCGGGAGCAACGCCGTGCTCAGGGTCGCCTACGGCAGGGTCATAAACATAACCGCAGATTTGGCATACATATTTTTCCATGTTAATTACCTCTCTTCTTAAATTTCTAGTTTAAATAATAATCGTTCTTATTTAACTATTTAATTTTAGCACATTATAACGCTAAATTGCAAGTTTATTAATGCCATAGGTAAAAGTCGTGTAGAAAACCGACAGATAATTTGTCAGTCGCTTTTCTGCGTGTTGTGGAGCAGCTTGCTGATTCACTCACGAGCCATAGGCAAAGTGAAGAAGCATGCCAACATAAGCTGCCAGTGCTTTGTATCTCACTTTATGATTTTCTCAACTGCTGCTTTTAGTTCCCGCGTGGTTTGAGCCGGATCCTGAGCTTCCATGATGTTGGAAACCACACAGATGCCGGCGATACCTGTACCCTTCAATACGTCTATATTGTCCTTTTTGAGACCGCCGATAGCGTTAACGGGAATTGGTACAGCTTTGCAAATGTCTTTTAAATGTTCTATAGACGTTATGACTGTTATGACTTTGGTCTTAGTCGGATAGATGGCCCCGCAGCCGATATAGTCTGCTCCCTGTTCATAGGCCTCTATAGCTTGAGGAACTGTTTTAGCTGTAGCTCCCACTATTTTGTCCGGCCCTAAAAGTTTACGTGCTACATTGACAGGAATATCACTTTGCCCTACATGAACTCCCGCGCAGCCACAGGCAATAGCTACGTCCACTCTGTCATCGATGACCAGAGGAATGTTGTATTTGTCCGTTATTTTTTTGGCAGCCTGAGCTAAATGCAGGTATTCCCTGCCCCCTCTGTCTTTTTCCCTGAGCTGGACTATGGTGACGCCGCTCTGGCAAGCTCGCTCCAAAATTTTCAGGAATTCTTCTTCGCTGCGTCCTGTGCTATTGGTCACTAAATATAAAGTCATATCAAGATTTTTCATTTTATTTTCTCAACTTTCGTCAGATGTAAGTCTTGCTGGGACAATTGCCAAATACTGTCAAAGAAAGCCATGTGAAAAGTGCCCGGTCCTTTGGCTATTTTTGTAGCGGCCTCTCCTGCCAAACCCATGGCCACAGCAGCACTTACTCCTGCTGTCAATGAATCCGTCACTGCCAAATAAGTCGCCGCCACAGCACCTAGCATACAGCCGGTACCGGTTAAATTCCCCATCATGGGAGTTCCATTGGATGCTGTATAGATGTGCTCACTATTGCCAATGACATCCACTGCTCCGCTGGCCAGGACTGTTGTTGGGAGTTCTTTGGCCAAGATGCCGACATTTTCGATAGTATCATCCAGATTCTTGTCTTCCGGGCGAGTGTCCACCCCATCAGTCGTAATGTTGCAGCAAAGTGCCTTGATTTCACTATAATTGCCCTTGACTATGGAAATGTGAAAATCCTTTAGCAGGTGACCGGCAAATTCCCGGCGAAGGGGAGAACATCCTACTCCCACTAAATCTAAAATAGCGGGAATATGATTATCCTTAGCGGTCTTTAAAGCTATGGGCATACTCTGCAAGTGGGCCTCTGTCAAATTGCCTATGTTCAACATAAGGGCTTTGGCATTGGCCGTCACGGCAGCCACCTCTTCCGGATGCTCCACCATAATCGGTCGCCCACCCAGGCATAAGATAATATTGGCGCAGTCGTTAATGGAAATCGCATTGGTTATGCAGTGAATCAGCGGTCTTTGTTGTTGTAG
Source organism: Acidaminococcaceae bacterium (assembly GCA_036788835.1). Taxonomy (GTDB): domain Bacteria; phylum Bacillota; class Negativicutes; order Acidaminococcales; family Acidaminococcaceae; genus JALCSJ01. The sequence goes on along the minus strand of DAIQMR010000002.1, from coordinate 18,097 downwards.
TTTGTTTTTAAGGTCAATTATATTATCCATGTCTTACCACCTTTCTTTATGAAAAACATTACTGAACTGCCTCCGAAAAGATCACATATTAATTAAGCATCAGTGGCCTATCACTTTGTTGCTAAGCGTTCCTTGGCAAAATAGCCAAGCGCCATAATCAGGAAAATTCCCAGCAGGGCAAAGGGCAGAATATTTGCCCAAGGCGCCGTGATTTTTAAAAGCATTTTGAAAAGCACTACCGAAACTAGATAGGCAATAAAACCGAAAGCCATAATGCCCACGCAATTGCTGAGCAAGTCGCTGCTGACGGGATAAGTATGAGTGCCCAGAGCTTCCTGCATACGGCTAAGCTGACCATTTCTGGACAGAGACCTTAAAAACACAAAGGCCAAAGAACCGCCTATTAAAGTCCCTGCAATAAAGGACGGAATGTAGAAGAACCAAGTCAGCCCGCTTCTCCCGATAAGGTAATACATAACCGGATAAGAAACAATGGCACCGATAATCCCCGTGCCGAAAACTTCTCCCAGAAATGCGGCTATTAATTTGCCGTGAGATAATTTATAAAACATACCGGACAAAAATGCTCCGAAGACTGCCCCAGTCAAGGCAAGAGGCGGAATGCCCATAGTGGTCATGCGAATAATACCTATAATCGCAGCAATTAAAAGGGCGTACCAGGGCCCCATTAATACTGCCGCCGTAATGTTAATCAAGTGAGCCATAGGGCACATGCCTTCTACTCTCAACAACGGCGAAATGACGACACCAATTGCAATAAGCAAACCGGTGGTCGTCATTTTTAAAAGTTTCATTTTGTTATCCATTTTAACATCCTCCCCGTAATTGATATTACGCAAAGGTCACCTATTGCGCAATACGGTCGGTAATGGAAGCAGTGCTTCAATACCCTCTCAGCCTATTCCATAGGCTCCCTCGCAATAGTTTACTGCCTTGAGGAGCTCCCCTCCCGACAGCCATGTTAATGGATATGTTTTACCCATTTATTTTATACATGAAGACAAGTCTTTGTCAAGTAACGGTTTCTTATAAAACAAACTTCTCAGCGGCTCAGTTACCTGTCTGTTATCCTATCGTACTGAAATTGCCGATTTGGACTTTGCGCTCTTGCAGCACGAGCATTACTTCCATTGAAACTATGGCATGCAATTCTGCTTCGTAGTCATGGTCCCACTGAGTTTCTTGGCAGAGAATTTTATTGTCCACCCCGGGATGCATCATGACTTCCGTGGTACCTTCCTCTAAATTCATGGCTATCTGCCGCAAGGTAGCTGCGTCAACAGCACCTCCGGCCACTAATCCGGCAAAATGGTCAGGCATAACGAAACATCTGTTTTTAGCTTTGCTGGCAGCCATCTGTGCCAAAGTAGCCAAACCGGCCCGGCCAATTAACTGGCCGACAGAGTTCAGCTCTGCTTCTTCAGCTTTAATTGGCGTTCTGGGAATACGAATAGCTTTAATTCCCGCTTCCTGTGCCAGGTCTAAAACGATATCAATAATTCGTGGCAAAGTGTGCAAGTGTTGATGACTATCCACGTGACTGATTTTAAGCCCAGTGTCCCGGACTTTACGAAGTTGAGCAGCCAGTTCCATTTTAAGTTCCCTTAATTTAATTTGACCAAGAAAATACTTTTTCACAAAAGTCGTATGATCAGGCCAAAACACACCTTCTGATGTTACCAACGAAGGTATTTTATCAGGTGGCAAAATTGGATTGCCATTAACCATGGTTAAATGGATGCCTACTCCTAAATCCGGATGGGCTTTGGCAATACGAATAGCATCATCAAAGGCAATCCCTCCCGGCATGATGGTAGCAGAACGGAGACATCCGGTAGTCAGGCCTTGTTCTACCGCAGCATTCATTAATTTATGACGGCCGAAATCATCGGCGTTTACAATAATCTGTTTCACTATATCCACATCCATATTCTTAAGAATATTTTCCTTGGACTATGATACCATTAATACCACTTTATTACAATTGATGACCTTACACGCCGCACACTCGTTACTTTAGTCGTGGGATGTTCAAAAATGCTACCCCAATATGGGACAGCATTTTTAGTATTTTTAAACCTGTTAAGTTAAATAGCAAAAATTGTGTAGCTAAAGTTGTACACGAAAACTAATGATAATATCAAGTCTTTTTTTACCTCTTGACTTAAAGTCGACTCTAGGTTATACAATGCAGGTGAGAGAAACTTTAGGAGGCGCAATTATGAAAATAAATGAAGTAAGCGAAAAATTTAATATTTCTACGGCAACTTTAAGATACTATGAGAGAATCGGTATTATTCCACCTGTTACCAGGAATAAAAGCGGCATTAGAGACTATACTGACAAAGACTGTGCCGCTGTGGAATTTGCTCAATGCATGCGGAGTGCCGGGATTTCCATTGAAGCCTTAATCGAATATATGAAGCTTTTCGAGGGCGGTGATAAAACTCGCAAGGCCCGGCAGGAAATACTTTTGGAAGAAAAGGCCAATTTGGAGAAACGTATTGAGGAAATGGAGGCTGTTTCGCAAAGGCTGGAATACAAATTAAAAAACTATTATAAATGTGACAATGTAGCCAAGAAAATTTTGGCCATAAAAAATAAAAAGGCTGCAAATCCTGATAAAAAATAATTTTTGGGCAGATTTTATCTTCTTTCTCCACTTTTCTTAAAAAGTGCTATAATGGTTGTGTAAATATTTCAAATTTTAAAGGAGTGGTTTGGATGAAACTGAAAAAATTATTAATGACTGCCATTGCAGTGTGTGCTTTGGCCGTATCCGCAACCGGTTTAGCTGCTGATACCACAACAGGCGCAACTATTAAAGCTTCTTTGTCTGCAAAGAACGCTGCTGTTGCTGCTGCTAAACAAGAAGTTCCGGCTGACTGCAACTATTATGGAACTAAAAACGAGGTTGGCTTTTATGATGTTAAATATCAAAGTCCTTCCGATTTGGCTTATTACGATGTTTTAGTCAGCAAAACTACCGCTAAAATTGACCACATTACTATTAGTGGCTCCAGATTCCCCGGCAGCGTTACTATCAACAAAACAGTTGCTGATGTTAAAGCCATTATCTTGGGCACCTATCCTGATGCTACTAACATTGTAGTTGAAAAGAAAGTTGATACCGACAAGGTTTTGACCATTTACGAAGCAACTTTCACAACTCCTAAGTTCACTGGTATGGCTAAGTTGAACCCTGCTACCGGTGCTTATGGTTACAGAGAATTGAATTACAAGAAATAGTCCCAAAAATAAAGCCCTGTTCACAGAACAGGGCTTTATTTTTGCCGTTTCACAAAGTTGTCATTTGACACGATAAAACCTACTAGGCTACAATAGACTGGTAACAAAAGATATTTACCTTTAGGAGGAAATTTAAATGAAAAAAGTTCTTATAGGCATTATTGTAGTCATTGCCCTTATTTGTGTTTCTTTATTCAGTACCTATAATGGTCTGGTGACTGCCAATGAAAATGTTAACGGTAAATGGAGTCAAGTAGAAAATCAGTTGCAACGACGGAGTGATTTAATCCCCAATTTGGTTAATACAGTGAAAGGCTATGCTTCTCATGAAACAGAAGTATTCAAGAACGTCTCCGATGCCAGGGCAAAATTGGCAGGAGCTACTACCGTGGCTGATAAAGCTGCCGCCAACGGAGAACTAAACGGTGCTTTGTCCAGATTGCTGGCTATTTCCGAAAATTACCCGGATTTAAAAGCCAACCAAAATTTTGCTCAGTTGCAAGATGAATTGGCGGGAACCGAAAATCGTTTGGCAGTAGCTCGCCGGGATTATAATAATGGGGCTCAAGCCTTTAATGCCAAAGTAAAATCTTTCCCCACTAACATTATTGCCGGAATGTTTGGTTTTTCTGCCCGGGATTATTTCAAGGCCGACGAAAGTGCTAAAACAGCACCTAAAGTACAGTTTTAACTAAGTCAGTAAGGAGATCGGCATGAAAAACTTTTTAATACTCCTGACAGCAATATTTCAGCTCTGCTTTTTCCTGCCAGGGAAAGCAGTTGACGCTGCTAAAATCCCAACTAAACCAACTACCAGCATTTATGTGCAAGATACAGCCAAGGTGCTCTCTGCTAATACCAAGAACATTATAAATGCGTACAGCGCCGCCTTGGCAGCGAAAACAAAGGCTCAAGTTGTTGTAGTCACTGTTCCCACCCTAGGAAATGCCTCTTTGGAAGACTATTCTCTGAGTATTGTCAGAGATTGGGGCATCGGTGACAAAGAAAAAAATAACGGCGTACTGCTTTTGGTAGCTATCAAAGACCGTAAGTCGCGTATTGAAGTAGGCTATGGTCTAGAGGGAGCCCTGCCTGATGGCCTGACCGGACGAATTCAGGACCAGTACATGCTCCCCTCTTTCCGCTCAGGTGACTATGACAAGGGTATTCTCAACGGTTACAGTGCCATAATTAATACCGTTCTCAAGGAATACAAGCTTTCCGCCAATGATCTAAACGTCAAGGGACAGATGCCCCGGAATAACCCCGCTGCCGGGGCAAATACGGATTCACTTTCCAACGGCCTATTTTTGTTGATTGTTATTGTTATATTAGTCGTGGACAGAATCCTCTTCAGAGGTGCCATCCTCCGCTTTATCTTCTATATGCTGTTCTTTAGAGGCGGCGGGCGAGGCGGTGGTTACGGCGGCGGCTTTGGAGGTGGAGGTTACTCCGGTGGTGGTGGCTTTGGGGGTGGCTCCGGAGGGGGCGGAGGCTCCAGCCGAGGCTGGTAAATTGTGACAAAAGGGACAGGTCCATTTGTCACAAAAAGTGAAAAGTACCTGTCCCTTTGTAACAAGTTTTCAAACCCAGGAAGATTGGGTTTAGACAAAGAAAAAGGAAGTGCCTGCGGTAAGGATAGAACAACACTAGTTCATCCTTACCGCAGGCACTTCCTTTTGACGCAGTATAAACCAAATATCCCCGCATTTTTAGCTATTGTTAGCAATGATAGCTCCCAACACACCACCAATAATTAAGCCTGTTACCAGATTTCCTGTATCGCTGTGAGATTCATGGTCTCTATAATCACGAGGTGCCGGCCTTCTGTAGCTGGTATGAGATACCGGGGCCGGTGCAGGACGTCTATCATCCTTTCTCATTTGCGGTTTTTTGTTCTGTTGAGGCCTATTATTCTGCTGTGGTCTTTGCTGCATAGAAGGTTTGTTTCCAGGATTGCCCTGAGGCCTTTGTGCCTGGCTTTGTTTAGCCGGCGGCGGGGGAGTTGCTGCTTCGCTGGTACTCGTCAGAGCAGAAGTTCCTAAGAAAGCTACTAATGCAAATACGGCAAACACCTTTTGTATTCTTTTAGAATTTAGCATATTTATCATCCTTTCGCTACTAGGAGTGACTGGTCAGTCACTTTTGCTATTGTTATAGTAGCAACAGATTATGACGAAAATATGTCAGATTCTGTGACATTATTATGTTTTTATTTTTTTACTTTTCCGGTGTTTCTGCCGGTTTGGGGTCGTCTTTATGAGCCTGGTAAAACTCTTCCATAAATGCTGCCAAAGTCTCGCAGCCCTCTCTGGGCATGGCGTTGTAAATAGAGGCTCTAATTCCTCCCACACTGCGATGGCCTTTAAGCCCTTTCATACTTTTCTTGGCGGCTTCTTTCACAAAAAGCTTTTCCAATTCAGGAGTGGGCAGACCAAAAGTCACATTCATAAAAGAACGGCTGGCTTTTTCCGCATAGGCTTTATAGAAATACGGGTGGGCGTCCAAAGCATTGTAAACCACTGCCGCCTTGCTTTCGTTAATCTCTTGCATTGCGCCAAGACCACCCTGGGCTTTTAGCCATTTGGCCACAAGCCCTACAATATATACACCGAAAACCGGCGGCGTATTATACATAGATTCTTTTTCCATTTGAATTTCATAATTCATCATGGAGGGCAGTGTCTTTTCTCTGCCCTTGACAAAATCCCGTTTGGCAATAATAACAACTACTCCGGCAGGCCCGATGTTTTTTTGGGCGCCGGCATAAATCAAAGAAAATTTTTCCATAGGAATGGGTCTGCTTAAAATATCAGATGACAGATCCGCAATAAGTGGTACAGCACCCGTATCCGGATATTCCTGATACTCGGTACCTTCAATGGTATTATTTCCGGTAATGTGCAAATAAGCGGCATTATCCGGCAAGACCAATTCGCTGGTCTTAGGCACTCTATTATATTTTTCATTTTTACTGCTGAAAATTACTTCTACACGACCCTCTTTTTTTGCTTCTTTGATAGCTTTATCCGAAAAAGAACTGGTGTCTGCGTAAGCACCGGTTTTACCTGATTCCAGAAAATTCATGGGAACCATGGAAAACTGCAGGCTGGCGCCGCCGCCCATAAACATTACACACCAGTCATCCCCTACTCCCAGCAAATCCTTAATATCTTGCTGAGCTTCAGCATTTATTTTATCGTAAACGGGATCTCTGTGACTCATTTCCAGAATAGATTCTCCGCTCTTTTGACAATCCAGCAGCTCTGCCTGAACTTGTTTCAGAACATCCAAGGGCAGCATGGCCGGTCCTGCATTGAAATTAAATACTCTACTCATCCTGCTCATCTCCTATCAAATGAATAGCCATAGCATCACGGAGCTTAGGCTCAAACCATGTGGATTTGGGCGGTAAGGTCAGCCCGTTATCTGCTGCATTCATCAACTGGTCCATAGTGGTTGGATACATAGCAAAGGCCACGGCAAATTCTCCTGTAGAAACCTTTTGTTCTAATTCTTTCAGACCCCTGATGCCTCCTACAAAAGCAATCCGTTTATCCGTTCTTGGTTCCCCGATATTTAAAATCGGTGCCAATAAATTATTTTGTAAAATACTAACGTCCAAAGAATTAATAGGGTCTCCTTCTGAGAAAGAATCAGCTTTAGCCGTCAGCTTGTACCATCTGCCTCCCAGATACATACCGAAAGTATGCATAGCCTGGGGTTTAGGGTTCTTCTCCACTAGCTCCACATTAAACTTATTGCTGACTTGAGCCAGAAATTGCTCCACATCCAGACCGTTAAGGTCCTTTACCACTCTATTGTAATCTAACACATGCAAAGTTTTTTCCGGAAAAATAACAGCCAGAAAATAATTATACTCTTCTTTGCCTGTTTGATTAGGCCGCTTGGCCAATTCATCTGCAACCAGCATGGCTGCCGCAGAGCGGTGGTGTCCGTCGGCAATATACATGCAGGGAACCTGCTTGAAGAGTTCGGTTATCTCCGTAACTCTCACCGGGTCGCTGACAACATAAAGAGTATGCTGGATGCCGTCTTTGGCTGTAAAGTCATAGGCCGGCTGATGATTGCTCATGAATTTCAAAAGCAGAGCATTAACCAAGCCTTTGCTCTTGTATGCCAAAAATACCGGTCCTGTTTGAGCCTTGGTTGCCATAATATGATTAATCCTGTCCTGTTCTTTATCCGGACGGGTAAGTTCGTGCTTCTTTATGATTTTCTCTCTGTACTCCTGCACAGAGGCGGCTGCTACCAAACCTATCTGAATATAGGCTCCCATTTGTTGTCTGTATATATAGTAACAAGGTGTAGGATCCTGTTTCATTTGTCCTTTGGCGATATATGCTTCTAGATTTGCTTTGGCCTTAGCATAAACCTTAGGGTCATTGTCTTTTGTTCCCTCCGGTAAAGTCGCTTCTGCCCTGGTAACCTGAATAAAACTCAAAGGATCTTCCTTGAGCAAAGCTCTTGCTTCTTCTGTATTCATAACATCATATGGTAATTCTGCTATTTGACTTGCTAATTCCGGCACAGGCCGTAATGCTCTAAAGGGTTTTATAACTGACATAAAAAATACCTCCTAAATAAACGTACGCTATATTATACCATACTTTCTTAGCTTATTTGCAATTTTACATGATATTACATTGTTTACCTTTTTGGTGCAAAGCTCTCTTCTTTTTGTACTGTTCTTGCATATCACGCTTTATTTCGCTGGCTTAATGTGTTACAATGTAGTGCAATTACCAAGAATAATTATGTAATGCCTTCCGAAAAAGGAGAAGATAACATTGAAAATAATATATTTTAAAATCACTATTCAAGGGCTCAGTGCCCACGGCAGTGCACCCCATTCCGGTCACGATGCTTTGACGGCTGCTTCTTCTGTCATTATGAATCTGCAGGCTATTGCCTCCAGAATAAATAATCCCCTGAATCCTTTTTCCTTAACTGTGGAAACTTTAAACGGAGGCACTAATTATAATATTATTCCTGACCGTGCGGAACTGAAAGGTTCCTTGCTCACTGAGTCTGCCGAGTTCGTCCCGGAAGCCAGGAAATTAATCGAAAAAATCGTCAAGGACTCTGTAGATGTTTATGGCTGCAGTGCCACCCTCGAATAAAAAGGAGATGACGGATATTGTTATTAAAAGATTTAGCTAAACAAAATCACGATTATATTATCGACAGACGCCGTTTCTATCACCGTCATCCGGAACTGAGCAGACAGGAAGTGGAAACCACTAAGTCCATTATTAAAGATTTGGAGGCAATGGGCATCGAAGTCAAGACTTTCGCTAACGAGGTTCAAGGCTGTATTGGCTATATTAAAGGAGTTAAACCCGGCAAAACTGTTATGCTGAGAGCTGATATTGACGCCCTTCCCGTGGAAGAAGCAACCGGTCTGGGCTTTGCTTCCGAGAACCCTGGCTGCATGCATGCCTGCGGTCATGACACTCATATTGCCATGCAATTAGGTGCCGCCAAGATTTTGCAAAGCATCAAAGATAAATTCTCCGGTACCGTAAAGGTTCTTTTCCAACCCTCCGAAGAAAATGGCTTAGGTGCTCATGAACTTGTCAGCCAAGGTGTTTGCGATGGCGTAGATGCCATGTATGGCGTTCACATCTGGTCCGCTTTAGATGCTCCCAAAATTGATATGCAATATGGTGAGCGTATGTGTTCAGCAGATCTTTTCTCTATCGATATTATCGGTAAAACCATTAATCCCGCCAGACCTCAGGAGGGCAATGATGTAGTAGTTGCCGCATCTGCCGTCATTATGGGACTGCAAACAGTAGTAAGCCGTTTAAAGGACCCCTCTGTCACTGCCGTGCTAACCGTAGGAACTGCCGAAACAAAAATTGCAGGTGCTACCACTAGTATTCATATGACCGGCACAACCAGAACCTTTAATAAGCAAGTGCGCAAGAACTTTCCTATGCAAATGCAAAAGCTTGTTGGAGAAATTGCCGCCGCCTATGGTTGCCAAGGAACCTGTAACTATGACTTTCTGCCCGGTCCTATTGTCAACGAGAACCATGAACTGGTTGACCTGGCCAGAAAAGCAGTAGTAAAAAATTACGGTGAAGATGGACTGGGTGTCCAGGAAAAGATGACCTGTTCAGAAGATTATTACTACTACATGGAAAAATGTCCCGCGATTTTTGGTTTTATAGGAGCCCACAGTGACAATGTACCGGGTTCCGGAATGAGTAACCATCATCAATGCTTCAATCCTGATGAACGCTCTTTGGAGCGAGGTGCCTGTGTAGCTGCCCAATTTGCTTTTGATTTTTTAACAAAATAAGCAAAAAAGACCGTGAGAAGCGTGCTCCTCACGGTCTTTTTCCGGTTACTCTTCTAGCAAACAACCTTTTACTCTTGCGTTTTTCATAATAATTTTCATGATGGCAGCGCCCAACACTGTCACGGACAATAGCTCCCCTGCCGCCACATAGACCATAGCAGTCCAGAGAGGTACATTAGCCGGTATGGCCGCCAGGTAATACAACTCTGCTCCAATAATCAATCCATTGGCAAAAACCGGTAACAACGACGCGGTAAACATATTACAGCAATAACGCATAGGATAAACTGCCAAAAAGGTTGCCAGAGTCCCTACAACAATATCGGTAATGCCAAAGGGACTGCCTAGGTTAGCCAAAAAACACCCTATAACTAAACCGGGCACATATTTCTTGTTAACAAAGGCCAAAAGTGTCATGAATTCAGAAATTCTCACTTGAATAGGTCCGTAGCTAATAGGTGCCAGACCAATGGTTAAAACAGCGTATACTGCGGCTATTACTGCATTGGAAAGCATAAATTTTAAGTTTGTCATAAAATTACCCCTTGATTTTATTTTTTAGGAAGTGGGTGCCAAGTAAACACTTCCGTTTGCTATTTCAGGTTTTCAGGATTTAGCCCTGCCAGTTCAGGCAACACGAATCTGCCGTCTTTGCGGACTAGCACGTCATCTAAATAAATTTCTCCGCCGCCGTATTCCGGTCTCTGAATGCAGACCATATCCCAGTGAATAGCACTCTTATTACCATTAGGAGCTTCATCATAAGAAGCACCCGGTGTGAAGTGGAAACTGCCGGCAATCTTTTCATCAAAAAGGATATCTTTCATTGGCTTCAATACATAAGGATTAATCCCAAAGGAGAACTCGCCTACATAACGTGAGCCTTCGTCCGTATCCAAAATATCATTTAGCTCTTTCGTATGGTTGGCAGTTGCTTTAATAATTTTCCCGTCTTTAAAAGTGAGACAAACATTCTCGAAAACAATACCTCTGTATAAAGAAGGACAGTTATAGCTTAAGGTTCCGTTAATGCTATTCTTCACCGGGGCAGTATATACTTCTCCGTCGGGAATATTGCAAGCCCCGGCGCATTCAATGGCCGGAATGCCCTTAATGGAAAAGTGCAGATCCGTTCCCGGGCCTGCCAAGTGGACTTTGTCGCTACGCTCCATCAGTTTTTTCAATGGTATCATAGCTTTAGCCATCTTAGCATAATCCAGGGTACAAACATTAAAATAGAAATCCTCAAAAGCTTCTGTACTCATGCCTGCCGCTTGAGCCATGGCAGGGTCAGGATATCTCATAACGCACCACTTGGTGTGAGGAACCCGAAGCTTACTGTGTACCGGCTCAGTCCAATATTTTTGATATAGACTCATTTTCTCACTGGGCACATCGCTCATTTCCGAGCTGTTCTCTGCGCCTCTGATGGAAATATATGCCTGCATATCTTTCATTCTGGCCGCTTCGTAGCCGCCTGTTTCTTCCATTTGTTCCTTGCTGCAGCCACTGAGCAAAGCTCTTTGCAAAGCACTGTTCTTCACTGTCAGAAAGGGTACTCCGCCTGCTGCGTACGTTGCTTTGATTAATGCCTTGGCCAAGTCAATTCCGGTATCTGTTACTTCGATTAAAATTTTCTCGCCCTTTTGCAGGCTCACGGAATAACTAATCAAGCTCTTGGCAAATTCTTCGTATCTTTTGTCCATGTTCTACTCCTTTAACTTTTTAACTATCATCTCATTGACCATAGCCGGATTGGCTTTGCCGTGAGACTTTTTCATAATTTGACCTACTAAGAATCCTACTGCTCTGTCTTTACCCGCCTTGAAATCGGCCACAGACTGAGGGTTAGCCGCTACCACTTCATCTACCATGGCCTGCAAAGCACCGGTATCGCTTACCTGCTCCAGGCCCAGAGATTTAACCAAATCAGCAGGAGCTTTGTCCGCTTTTAACATTTCTGCAAAAACCTGCTTGGCAAGCTTATTGGACAACACACCTTTTTTGATTAGGTTAACCAATTCACCCAAGTGTTCAGGGCTAACGGGGAATTTATCCATTTCAACGTTATTATTGTTCAAATAGGCGGAAACTTCTCCCAACATCCAGTTAGCCAAAACTTTGGCATCACTGGCAACCTTATCTGCCTTGGCAAAATAATCGGCCATTTTCTTGTTGGAAACGATTAATTCTGCATCATATTCCTGGAGACCCTTCTCCTTAATTAAACGGTTTTTGCGTGCGTCCGGCAGTTCCGGCAATTCACTGCGAACTTTGTTAATATAAGCATCATCCAGCACAATAGGGACTAAATCCGGTTCCGGGAAATAACGATAATCGTGAGCCTCTTCCTTGGAACGCATGGAGAAAGTCACACCCTGGGCATCGTCCCAAGTACGGGTTTCCTGAACAATATGTCCCCCATCTTCCAGAATGTCGATTTGTCTGGCCACTTCATAATCTATGGCTTTTTCCAAAGCACGGAAAGAGTTTAAATTTTTGATTTCTGCACGTGTTCCGAATTCCTTAGCCCCTTCCGGCATTACGGAAATATTGGCATCACAGCGCATGCTGCCCTCCTGCATTTTGCAGTCGCAAACATCCGTATATTCCAAATAGGCCTTCAGTTTTTCCAGATAAGCACGGGCTTCTGTGGCACTGCGCATATCAGGCTCGGAAACGATTTCAATCAAAGGCACACCGGCTCTGTTGTAATCAACGGCAGAAGAATCCGAAGTGCTGATGGTTGCTCCGGAGTGTACCAATTTCCCGGCATCTTCCTCCATGTGAATACGGGTAATACCAATGGTCTTAGTCTTGCCATCTACCTGGATATCCAAATGACCGCCCAAACAAATAGGTTGAGCAAATTGGGAAATCTGATAGTTTTTGGACAAATCAGGATAGAAATAATTTTTACGGTCAAATTTGCTGTACTTTTGAATGTCGCAGTTAACAGCCAGACCAAAACGCACAGCAAACTCCACCACTCTTTTGTTCATAACAGGCAAAGCACCGGGCATACCAAGGCACACAGGGCAAACATGGGTATTAGGTTCACTGCCGAAAGCTGTGGAGCAGGAACAGAATGCTTTTGATTTAGTTTTTAATTCCGCATGAACTTCCAAACCGACTACAGTTGTATATTCCGTCATGATTATTTACCTCCCAATGGTGCGACAGCTTTGTGGAACTGAGTAGCTTGCTCAAAGGAATATGCTGCTCTCAGCAAGGTTTCTTCATCCAAAGGTTTGCCGATGAGCTGCATACCTACAGGCATGTTATCCACGAAACCACAAGGCAGGGAAATGCCCGGCAGTCCTGCCATATTGACAGGAATAGTGGTCACATCCAGCATATAAATCTCCAAAGGAGACATGTTGCCCCCAATAGGATAAGCTACCACAGGAGACGTGGGAGTCAAAAGTACATCGCATTTTTCGAAAGCCTTGGTAAAGTCTTCCCGAATCAAGGTACGAACCTGCATAGCTTTCTTGTAATATGCATCATAGTAACCAGAACTCAATACATAGGTCCCCAGCATTATACGGCGTCTGACTTCGGGGCCAAAACCTTCGGTGCGACTGGCGGTGGTCATTTCCGGAGCAGAAGTAGCCTGCCTGTTCCTATAGCCATATCTTACCCCGTCAAAACGGGCCAGGTTGGCGGAAGCTTCGGCCGGGGCTATGATGTAATAAGTAATTACCGCATACTCGGTATGAGGCAAGGAAATATCTACTATTTCTGCGCCTAATTCCTTATATTTTTCAATAGCAAGTTTAATCTGCTCTTTAACAGCAGTATCAATCCCTTCTCCGTAAAACTCTTGGGGAAGACCTATTTTCAGTCCCTTCACATCTTGGCGCAAAGCCTTGGTGAAATCAGGAACGTCCATGGGCAAAGACGTGGAATCGTGAGCATCTACGCCGCAAATAGTGTTCAGCACAATTGCAGCATCGGTAACGTCATTGGTAATAGGCCCAATCTGATCTAGAGAAGAAGCGAAGGCCACGCAGCCATAACGGGAGACTCTGCCGTAAGTAGGCTTAATACCAACACAGCCATTGAAAGAAGCTGGCTGACGAATAGACCCGCCCGTATCAGACCCCAGGCTCCAGATAGCCTCACCTGCTGCAATAGCAGCAGCACTGCCGCCGGATGAACCGCCCGGTACTCTGGACAAATCCCAGGGATTGTGGGTAATTTGGAAATGAGAAGTTTCCGTGGTGGAACCCATGGCAAATTCATCCATATTAGTTTTCCCCAAGAAAATAGTCTCATCTTTTTTTAAGTTTTCAATAACATGGGCATCATAGATGGGAATAAAGTTTTCCAAAATCTTGGAAGCGCATGTTGTCTTAAGTCCTTCTATGCTAATATTGTCTTTAATGGCTCCGGGGATACCTGCTAACGGTTTAATTGTCTCTCCCTTTGCTATCATAGCATCCACCTTGGCTGCTTGAGCCATGGCATTTTCTTTGTCCAAAGTCAAATAAGCCTTGACCTTGTCATCAACATCTTCAATACGTTTATATACAGCCTTGGTCAATTCCACCGAACTGATTTCCTTTTTAACCAATCTCTCATGGAGTTCATGTACTGTGCTCTTTTTATAGTCCACTTTTCTTCCTCCTTGTTATTCGATTACTCTAGGCACTTTAAACCCGCCATTATGTTCTTCAGGTGCATTTTTCAAAGCCGCCTCATGGGACACGCCGGGCACAGCTACGTCTTCCCGCAAGACATTATTAATGGGGATAACGTAAGGAGATGGCTCGATACCTGTAGTATCAACTTTTTGCAAAATATCTGCATAATTTAAAATTTGATTGAATTGTTCCAGGAACTTATCCATTTCACTGTCGGAGACAGTCAACCGTGATAAATTTGCAATATGTTTAACATCTTTCGCTGTAACTTTCATTTTCTCACCGCCTATTTTTAATTGTAAACAATAATATAGTATTATAGCACAAATACAGTTAAGCCTCAAGGTGAAGGCCTCTTGGCAAAACGTCTTTTTCTCCTATGCAAACATAAAAAATGCTGCGTCATAATGAGGAAAATCATTGTGTCGCAGCATTTTTAACTAAGCTTAGTTATTGCTTCTGCCGAAAATTTTCCGCAGAATAATAGTAGCCCCCATAAAGCAAAGAATCACCACAAACATCGTAGGCAAAGCTACTGCCATCATAGTCAAAGCGCTTGTTACTGCACTATCCATTTCTCTCTGCCTCCTTATTTGCCCAAAGCAGGAATCAAAGCCAGAACCAGGCCCCCTGCCACTACTGAAGCAATCTGCCCTGCTACATTAACACCAATGGCATGCTGAATAATAAAATTGCTGTTATCTTCTTCCAAAGCCATTTTAGCCACTACTCTTCCTGACATAGGAAAAGCAGAAATACCGCAGGCACCAATCATAGGGTTGATTTTTGTTGTGCAGAATAAGTTCAGTAATTTAGCGAAGAGCACTCCGCCTGCTGTATCGAAAACGAAAGCAACCGCACCCAAAGCCATAATAAGAGCCACTTGAGGAGTTAAGAACTTATCTGCTGTCATAGTACCGCCAATAGTAATGCCTAAAAGCAAAGTTGTTAGATTTGCCAGCTCACCCTGGGCACATTTGGATAAATTGTCCACAACGCCTGACACCTTAATAACATTACCAAACATCAAACTGCCAATCAAAGCCACAGAAATAGGTGCCACAATACCGGCAATCATCACTACCATAATGGGGAAAATAAATAATGTTGTCTGAGAAACAGGTTTTTCTTCCTGATAGCCCATCCTAATCTGTCTTTCTTTTTTGCTGGTTAAAGCCCTGATTACAGGGGGCTGAATAACCGGAACCAGGGACATATACGAATACGCCGCCACCGATAAAGGCGCCAAAAGATCCTGGGCAAAACGACTGGCCACATAAATTGTGGTTGGACCATCAGCAGCTCCAATAATACCTATGGATGCCGCTTGAGGAAAAGTAAAGCCCAGCAAGGCAGCTATTACCGCCGTGCCAAAAATCCCCAGCTGAGCCGCAGCGGCAAAAAGCATAACAATAGGCCGTTGAATCAGTGGGGTGAAATCACACATAGCCCCAATAGCAATAAAAATTAAAACGGGAAACAGCTCATTGGCTATACCGGCTTTATACAAGGTCCATAAAAAGCCTTCCTCTCCTACCACCTGAGAAACAGCGGAAGACGCAGGAATATTTGCCAGCAAGGCGCCAAACCCAATGGGTAACAATAGGTTCGGTTCATAGCCTTTTTTTACGGCCAGATAAATCAAGACCCCACTTATAAGCCACATAACTACATGTTTCCAACTAAGCCCTATAAAGCCCATTAAGAGTTCATCCATCCAGGGATATTGCGCTAATAACGCATTCATCTGTTCTCTCCTCCCGATCTAAAAAGTAAAACCATTCTATGAAACATTCTTTAAAATCTGTGTATTATACTTGTATCATACCATTATAACTTATAATATTCTATACCTTCTCTATAATATTTGCATCAGTAAAAAAATCCCGGAAGCTTTGTGCTCCCGGGATTTTCTTTAGCCTTCAATAGCTATGTATTTCTTTGCTTCTACCTTAGCAGGCTCTTTCTTGGGTATTGCCAACTTCAGGATACCGTCTTCGTACTTAGCTTTTACATCTTCCTGGTGTAAACCCTCGCCCACATAGAAACTTCTTGCGCATTGGCCTGTATAACGCTCTTTGCGGATATACCTGCCTTCTTTATCCTTGTCATTTTTCTCAACGCCTTTTGAAGCACTGATAGTCAAATAACCGTTTTCCAGTTTAGCCTGGATTTCTTCTTTCTTAAAGCCCGGCATATCAACGGAAAGCTCATAACCTTCCTTCGTTTCCTTGATATCCGTTTTCAGCAAATTCTTGGCTTTTTTCCCATAAAGGGGATCACGGTCTGAATAACCAAAACCAAAATCATCCATCCAATCGTCATTAAATAAATTTTCTCCAAACACAGTAGGCAGTAACATAAGCCATTCCTCCATTCATCTTGACCTGTTGGGCCAGCTTTTTGAACTACCGAAGAGATTTCATTTAGTTCTTCTATTTGAGGTCTTTCCTTCGTTCTGGTTATAATATATCACTCTTTGTTAGCACTGTCAATAGGTGAGTGCTAATATTTTGGTATTTTTTATTTGAAATTGAAAATAAGGCTGCGCCTTGTTTCCGGCACAGCCTTAACTTTTTGTACTGTCTTTTTACTGCTCATTAAATCTTTAAATTAATAATATCGGCTATATCAGCCAAGGAAAGTTCAAAACTTCTTGTCCCCGCAAAAATAGGAGCTATTTCACCGGGATCATAAAATACGGTAATAGAACCAACTTTAGCGTTGGTGTAGAATTTCTCATTGCCGGTAATATTCTTTGGAACATAATACCCTTCCATTTTTTCCGGATGATTGGAATTCTTCTCAATTTCGTTAACAATGCGCTGCTCACCCTTAGCCTGAATCTTCATAAGAGTCATTAAGCGGCCCTTGTAATCAGAACCCTGAGTAAACATATCTGCCAAAGTTGCGACTTTACCGGTAGTTAGATTCATATTAACAGGATAACTCATTTCATAGCTGTGAGCTCCGCCTGTATAATAAGTAACTTTCTGTACTACCGACAAGAACATGTTGTTCAAAGCCGGAGCGGACTTCATCTGGTAAAACACATGAACATAATATGGTTCTTTTTGTCCAACGGCTACTCTGTCCTTGGCCAGCCGGCGATTCAAATATTCCGCCAATTGCTTAACATCCTGTTTGGCTTCTTGACTGTTTTTAAAGGTCTTAACAAATTCCTTCTCATTAACGGAAGTAGCAGGAATCTTAGCTGAGATAAAGCTTTCCAGCGCTACAAAAGAATTACCCAGCAGCAGCATGTTCGCCTTTTCGTCAACCTTAGCACCGCCTCTGGCCCCACTAATCTGAGGTACCAGCATTTGTACTCCCTTGGTTTTTACTTCTACATCCTGCACCTTCATCGCAGCAGCAAAAGCTGTTGTAGACATAGTAACGGCCATAAAAGCTGCCGCACAGGCTGTTAAAACTTTTTTAGACAATTTCATTTGGAAACACCCCCATATTATATTCGTCTTCTACATGATAATTATAACACTTTCTCCGTTGACAGTTGCAATTATTTTTAGCAAAAAAATACGTCTCTCTTGAGCTTTTGCGCTGCCTTCTCTTTTTGCTTTTCTCCTTACTTTTGCTTTTTGCAGATTTTAGCCAACAATTCCTTTTGCTCTACAGTTTCTTTTGCGGATTTAGCACAAACGTCCAGTCCACCTGTAACTAAATTGTTTGCCACAGATATGCTGGCATTATATGAGGCGGACAAATTATCTTCAGTCATAACCTGTTCAGGTTTGCCCTGCGCTAAAAGACCGCCCTTCCTCAATAATAAAATTTCCGTGCAGTATTTATAGGCCAAGCCCAATTCATGAACGGCCATAACCACAGT
>DAIQMR010000001.1:0-186721 GCA_036788835.1 Acidaminococcaceae bacterium | reverse complement strand
TGGCTTAGCCGTCCTCAAGATGGGGGAGAAATGCAAGTGCTGGCAGGAAAACCTGCAGCTATAAGCGGTATTACACCTGGGATGTCAGGGACAGGCTTATCTCAAGACCATTTAGTTACGTTAATCAGTTTTCTTAACATGAAAGTTATGAATGCACCTAGATTGGCGATTCCAAATTGTTTGGGAATGCTCAAAGATGGAAAGCTGGAACTGGGCAACAGTCAAAAATATCTTGAAAGACAGGCTGCTGCTTTTATGGAATTTATTTCATGGTTAAATAGCTGACGGTATAACAGTAATTTAAAGCCCATATTGAAACAATAAAAAAAGCCTGAAATTCTTATAATTTCAGGCTTTTAATGGCATATTCAGCAATTGCCGGGGAGGCAGTTAAACAGGGGGATCCAATGCCCACTAGATTAATGAGATTAGCCGACCAACGTTTTTCCTAATTACAGATGATGAAATCCTTAGTCCTGGCTGACCGGAAATGGTTCATAGCCATGGAGTGCATACCTTGTTATTTTTCAATTCGGGAAGCCGCTTTCATGAGCTTGAAGCAAGCCGTCTTTTTTGCCATCGGGCAAAATCAACCTATTATCAGCATAGCGAGGTTGTCCTTTACCGTCATAGAGATAAAAATCTATTATGACAGTAGCACTGGTTTTATCGCTGAGCAGCCAGGCCGAACCGGCTTTAATGGCATCGTACAAGGTAAGAGGACATTGGGGACCGATTACCTTAGTGTCGTTAATTGACAATTGATAATTAGATAAAACGTTATTGGGATTATGGTTATAAGCTGCATAATCTGAACCCAAAAGTTCTTGGGTAAATTTTACCCGGGCAAAATTGGCATTTTTTGTCAACTTGGCATTTAGGGCACAAACTCCAATTTTTTCGGGTTGAGACTTGGTTGTGTAGTCTGCTTGTCGTAGAGCCTCTTTTTTCAGGCCTAAACTTTTAGCTAATAATTCTGCCTCGTCTAAAGAAGACGATTTGTTGGGAAGTAAAACTAAATCTTTATAGGGAACTGTATCTGCCGGTATCTTGAACAAGGTCTTTGGTGATGTACTTATATGGTTTAAAAGGCCTTTACGAATTAAGGCCGCCCGATTTAGAGCTTTTTGCGTGGCAAGGAGAGAATATTCCGTAGCGTACTGGGCTGCATCAGCAGGATTTTGCTGATATAGCCGCAAAATGTTTTTTTCCACAACGTCCTGTTCTGCCCAAAGAGCGGCCTCATATTTCTGCCAGTATTTTTTTATCTCATTGCCATAGAGTTTTCTATTGCTGCGCCCTCTAAAGCCCAAATCTTGGAAGATGAAATATGCGCTGTCTGCCTGATAATGGGGATAAACATAAGTCTTGCCGTTTTTCGTTACCTTATTACCATCCACATATGTTTGACAATAACGGTGAGTGTCGGTTATGTTACCATAGTAGGGCAAAAAAACCGAATCTTCCGGTTGAGCCAGACACACCCATACCCTGCCACCGATTTCCTTTGGCAGAGGCAGAAGTTCAAGAATATGACCCATCTGCGCCGTATTGTGGCCAATGGGACGTATCCACTTGGGATCATTGACGTTCTGTTTGTTTTCCTTTAATTCATAGCCGTTATAGTCTAGTTTGGAACGGCGCAAAGTGGAAATATCATAAGGTGTTCCTTCGTAACGGTCTCTATGATAGTTCATTTCATCTAGAGGGCTGATTTTTTTATCGGGCTTAACGAACATAGGATAAACATCCGCTTGTTCTTTTTTTATGGGGATATTTTGTGAAGAGGCAAAAAGCTTATAGCCACGCCAACGTCGATGAGAATTAAATATCTGGTTATTAAGATCCCCATAGGAGGCTGCAATATTTACGTCCTGAGCATGTGGACTATTTTTGGGGCCATAGATAGCAAAACCGTTCTTAATGGCAAAATCTTTTAAATCAACTGAACCGCGATAACTGTAGGTATCATCTAAGTTTACATAATCTGTGACCATGTCATTGGCTATTACCAGGAATTTATCATCGGGAACTTTGGTTGCCACCCAACGGAAGCGGCCGGCAGTTTCAAAAATCCAGCTTTCTTTCCGGTCACCAATCATAATAAGACAGCCGCACTTATCGCCGACACCGTCGGTTTCCACAAGACGGCCCAATCTTTCCACACCGTCCAGTGCACTGTTGGCTTCCGCCAGGACAATTAAGGCAGCAAAGCTTTCATCCAAACCCGTTTTGCCATAGTCATTACCTTTGACCTTGGCTTCTTTTCGCAAAAGAGTGGTATTAGTGGCACTAACAGACACGCCCTGGTCATTCACACCGCCGGCATGATAAATATCAACATCACCTTGTTTTAAGCCGCCGGTGTAGGGCATATAAGGATTGGCAAAGAATTTATAACTGTCGTGGGTAAATGTGTATTGCCAAGGTTTTTCCTTGGGATATTTATGAGCAAGATAGGGATTAGTCAAACTTTGTCCTTGTTTAAAAGAGCCGGCCGGATAGACAATGGTTTTAATAGCTCCGTAAGGAGAGCTATCGTTGGTTCGACCAAAAAAACCATGGCCGGTTGTTGAAGCGTTTTTGCCAACCACAAGGCTGGTACATTTGACTTCGCCTATCCTGGGCTGGAATCCTATTGCCGCTAGGATTAAAAGGCTGGCCAATTGTTTACGTGACTGCATTTTTAGCACCTCCGTCTAAAAAACTTTGTTATGTTTATTCCGTTCTTTCTCTTCTAATTAAATTATTACATAACTTAACATGTAAAGCAATTGTAAGAATTAAAAATTTTATCTATTGAGAAGAGAGTCTTTTTATATGTGGTTTTGATGCACTTACACGCCGCACTCGTGACTTCAGCCGTGAGTTAGGCGTGCTTTTTGTGTGCATATGTTAAATTAAACATTCGAGTAACTTGGCTTAATTGCTTGCTAAAATAGAATACCTATGTTAAAATATGACTGCAAGCAATTTAAAAATGTGAGAAAGTCAAACCGGGCAGCCCCCGCTTCGCATAACGCAGTGATTCAGTGGTAGGAGTATGTCACTTAAACCAGTTTTTCATTGTGTCTAACACATGTACCAGTTCACTTTCGGAAATAATATAGGGAACCATGGCATAAAGACAGGAGAGGAAGGGCCTGGCAAAGA
Organism: Acidaminococcaceae bacterium; assembly: GCA_036788835.1. Taxonomy (GTDB): domain Bacteria; phylum Bacillota; class Negativicutes; order Acidaminococcales; family Acidaminococcaceae; genus JALCSJ01. The sequence goes on along the minus strand of DAIQMR010000001.1, from coordinate 183,568 downwards.
CTTGGTTTTTATAGGCATATTGTTGATAACCCTGAAGGTATTTGGGGTCTTTTACTTCTATGCAAACACATGCGCCCATAATTCTAATATCTTTAATCCGTTCATCAGAGAAACCGGCTAATTCACGTTTAGTGATGGTTTCTATTTTTTTTATTTTTCCCAGGTAATTTTCTTGCTCAAAAACATCGAGAGAAGCCAGAGCCACACTGCAGGCTAAAGGATTGCCCATAAAGGTGGGACCGTGCATGAGGGCCATCCTGCTGCTATCGCCATAGAATCCCTCGTAGACTTTTTGATTTGCCACGGTGACTGCATGACCTATATAGCCGCCCGTTAATCCCTTGCCCAGACAGATAATATCAGGGGTTATAGCATCTGCAACAAAACGGTAACCGGTGCGCCCAAACCCTGTAGCAACTTCGTCAAAGATTAAAAGCACATTATGTTTATCACACAATTCACGTGCCCGTTGCAGGAAAGCCATATCGTACATAAGCATACCGCCTGCGCCTTGCAGTAGGGGCTCTACGATAAGACAGTTCAATTCTTGGCCGTGTTCTGCCATAGCTTTTTCTAAAGCATTTATTTTTGTGGGAATATGATAGACATTTTTCTTGGGACCAAAAACATCTAAAACAAAATGGAAGGCAGCGCTATCGCCGATTTCCATGGTTTTAAAGGTATCTCCATGATAGGCATGCTCCAGGGCTAGAACCTTGGTCCTGGTTTTTTCTCCTTTATTTATATAGTACTGGAGAGCCATTTTCAAAGCGACTTCTACCGATACACTGCCGGAATCGGAAAAAAAAGAATAATTTAAAGTGCCCGGCAAGGTCTCTGCTAGTTTTGCCGAAAGTTTTTCTGCAGGCTCGTGGGTCAAACCTGCCAGCATTACATGAGAGAATTTGTCTGCCTGTGTTTTAATTGCTTCTGTCAGGACAGGATGTTTATAGCCATGAATCATGCACCACCAGGAAGAGATAGAGTCTATCATTTTGTTGTCTTTGGTATAGAGATAGACACCTTTGGCATCTACGATTTTATAGGGCTGAGGCATGGTTTTCATTTGCGCATAAGGATACCAGATCATAATTTGACCTCCTGAAATAATTGTTCTAAAGCGGTTGTGCTCATAGCTAAATCGGTAGCATGGGGTTCTACCGTAGCAAGAATGGGCAAGCCTGTTAAATTCTGACACATCGCTATATTGTCTTTTTCCATGATGTTATCAGAATGGTAATTATTGAAAATTATTCCCGCTAAGGGAAGAGCTTTAGCTTGCATGTAAAAGGCGGTAAGTACCACGTTATTAATGGTGCCAAGTCCTGTGTCGGCAACAAGAATGCTTGTTAGTCGTAATTTTTTGAGAACATTTTCTAAATAGAGGGGATGGGTGTCATAGTCTAAGGGACAACAAATACCACCGCTTCCTTCCATAAGGATGTAGTCAAAATTGTCGCAAAGGTGGGTAAAGCCTTCTTCCACCACACTAAGCCGGACTGGATGTCCTTCCAGTCTGGAAGCCAGATGCGGTGATACTGCCGTTTCGTATACATAGGGACACATAGTCCCCAACGGTTGTTTCAGAGCGGCTGTTTTTTGTACGAAGGAAGCATCGCCGGGGAGCAGGTTGCCGTCGGATAGTTTCCTGTTGCCACTCATAGCTGCTTTGTAATAAGCATTACGAGTTTTCAGTTCTTGCATTTTTTTTAGTAGCAGTCCGGAAATATATGTTTTGCCGACATCAGTGCCCGTGCCTGTAACAAACAGTGCTTTAGTCATGAGAAAGTTTTACCTCCATGCCCAATTTATGTAACAGAGCTAAATCGGTGGCCACAGTAATTCCTGCGGTAGTAAGCATATCTCCGGAAATAGCTGCATTAGCGCCGGAAGTAAAGCACTTTTCCCCTTTGTCGCCCAACAGCCCCCGTCCTCCTGCCAAACGAATGGCAGCATCAGGTATGAGAAAACGGAAAATGGCAACAGTGCGGCATACTTCCTCGTTTGTTAAAACCTTGTTATGCTCATAAGGAGTTCCCTTAATGGGATTAAGGACATTGACGGGAATGGATTTTACGCCCAATTCCCTGGCGGTTAAAACCATATCGATTCTATCCTCCATAGTTTCGCCTAAACCAAGTATACCGCCGGAGCAGATGCTGAGACCGGCAGCTTTGGCTGCTTTAAGGGTAGCTATTTTTTCGTCATAAGTATGTGTAGTGCAGATGGCAGGGAAGTAATGTCTGGAGCTTTCCAGATTGCAATGTACACGGGAGGCACCGGCTGCTTTAATCTTTTGGAATTGTGCTTTATTCAGGAGACCGAAAGAAACGCAGACCTCAATACCGACCTGTGCTTTAATGGCTTTAATGCTTGTGCATATACGGTCAACTTCTTGATCTGTCAAGGCTCGTCCGGAAGTGACAATGGAGTAACGCAGGACGCCTTGCTCCTGATTATGGAGAGCTCCCGCTACTAATTCTTCCGTAGGCAGCAGAGGATAGGTTTCCGTGCAGGACGTATGGTAATGAGCGCTTTGGGCACAATATTTGCAGTCTTCCGAACATTTTCCGCATTTGCCGTTGACAATGGTACACAGGTCAAAACCCTTGCCGCAGATTTTTTCCCTGATTTCGTCCCCGGCAGTGGTTAGTTCCTCCAGGGGAACAGGTATAAGCTGCAGAGCTTCTTCTTTGGTGATTTTTTCCCTATGCAGGGCTTTTTCTTTTAGTTTAGCTATAATGGTCATCTTAATACCTTGCTTTCTGAAGATTTATAATGGGCAATAATTTTTTTGCCAAAACAGTTCCTAGGACGCAAAGACAAATATCTCCCGGAACCGCAAGAATAAAACAATAGAGGAAAAGAGGCCACAAACCTATAGGAGCGCCAATTACATAATTACTAATTAAATAAAAATAAACCATGCCGCAGCCGTAGACTGCAAGCAAACCTAGAAAATTGGCAATCATAACCTTCTTAAAGGAAAAGGCTTGTAATTGCTCCGTAAGTCTGCCTGTTACATAAGTGCCCAGGATAAAACCAAGAATATAGCCAAAACTGGGTTTTAAAATATACCACAAGCCGCCTCCTTCCGCAAAAACAGGCAAGCCAATGAGTCCCAGTGCCGCATAGAGGGCGACACTAATGGCCCCTAGGCGACTGCCTAAAAGCAGTCCGGCCAGTAATGTGAAGAGGAATTGCAGTGTAAAGGGTACAACAGGAATAGGAATTTTAATAAAAGCTCCTATTGCTATTAAAACAGTGAATAATGCACAGAAAACCATCTCTTTTGTTTGCATGGAGACTCCTTAAATTAGCCTGGATTTTTTAACGATTTACTATAAAATTATATCTTGTTTGCAAGTTATGTCAACCAAAACAAAAAAATGGTTAACACAAAAACCATAACTTAACCAATTTTAGTTATAAGATTTTCACCTAAAAACTGTCTTTATCTGGTCAAACATGTTACAATATGCAATATATGGACAAAATTTGGCGCAGGAAGAGGAAATATCTTCAAAGAGGTTGTTTATCATCCGGAGAAGGAGAGAGGAATTATGCAAACCGGGAGATTGGTGCGGCGACCGGGGTTTACATTAATTGAATTAGTTATAGTGATAGCAATACTGGGGATTTTGGCCGGTATTGCCATTCCTCGTTTTCTTGATGCTACGGCTAGTGCATCAGGGAGCAAACTTGTGGCGGATTTGCGTACTATAGACAGTGCCAGTGCTGTTTACCAGGCGCAAACCGGCACCATACCTGACATGGCAAAGCTAGTGGACGCAAAATATTTAGCGGCTAATGTTGCGCCTCCTCATGGTACCATGCTTATTGTTAATAAGGACGGGGCTTCTGTCAAATATGAGACATCTGCTACAGTATATGTTTTAGATGAGGAAGGCAGGGCTACCTATACCAGCAATCGTCTTACTAATGGCAGGGTGGAGCAGTATTTGGCCTTGGGAGATGGGCTGGCCTCCTATAATGAAATTGTGCGTTTGGCCCAGGCTGCTCTGGCTGGCGGTGTCAAAAAAGGCGGCGGTGGCGCAATCAATCAGAGTATTCTGGATACGAATAAGGGTTTTCCTGCTGTGGAAGCTAGTTTGCTCAAAGAAGTTTTTGGCGACAGCTATGCAGGTAGCCTACATTGGAAAACAGATGCTGATTGGAATATTTCCAAGGTAATATATTTTGCTACGGATAATACGGCTAGTGGTTGGAAAGCAGCTTTGGTTGTGGTTAACGGTACTTTGTACAAGTCCACCAGCGGAAACACCGCGGATATTTCCGGTGTCAGCAGCAGCGGTGATATGGCCGCTGCGTTAACGGCCAAAGGTTTTGAGGCTGTAGGGCCTATCAGCGGGTTTTAGGGGCGCTTATTTAGTGTAGGGTGACTGCAAAATGTAGTCACCTTATTTTTTCAGGGACTGTGAGCACGGAAAATAAAATCCCTTGCAACAGGAATAAGGGATTACTATAATTAAGGAAAAGAGCAAGAACGGCATTGTTTAAGGGGGTAGCCATGAAACACAGGTTTTATGTATATTTTCTTTTAATCCTATTACTGTTTAGTACCGGTTGTAATTCAGCCGTTAATAGTTCTAAGTATGTAGATTTTAAGAAAACAGTGCCTTTGGCTACTACGGCTGTTATAACCAAGGATGACAACGCTATGAAGGTAGCAATAGCTCCTGTTTTGCTGCCACAGGATACGGTCGTATATTATCGTGCTATAGCGGATTATCTGGGGAAAAAGCTGGGCCGGCAGGTAATTCTGGTACAAAAAAACAGCTATGCGGAAATCGCTCTGCTGCTTTTAAATGGTGGGGCCGATATGGCGTTTTTCTCTTCAGGGGGTTATGCCAATTATAGCGGGTTTAAGGAAATTGAGCTTTTGGCCTCTCAGCAGCGGATGGGTATGCCTTATTATCAGGGATATTTGTTGGTAAATAAGGATAGTAAAATCGATTCCATAGAAGATTTGCGAGGCAAGACAGTAGCCTTCAGTGATCCACTTAGTTATAGCGGGCATGTTTTTTTAGTGCAGGAACTTCATAAGAGAGGTTTTACGCCGGAAAATTTTCTGGGCCGATATTTGTATACAGGCAGTCACGATGCTTCCTTTAAGGCTGTGGCCAATAGGGTTGTAGATGCGGCACCGGTCAGCCGGATTGTTTATGACCGGGCCATGGCTTCTAATGCTGCCGTTGCCCATCAGTTGAAGATTATTGCCGTTTCTCCTCCCGCCGGCATTGGTCCGGTAGTGGCAGGCAAGAATATGAAGACGGAGGAGAAAAAAATCCTGCGGGAAAATCTTTTGGTTCTTCATGAAGATCCGGAAATGCAAAAAGCTCTGCAAGGATTATCTATTGACCGCTATGTAGCACCACAACCGGAATTGTTCGACCCCATTCGCAAGATGCTCACAGAAAATGGTGAACAGCCATGAGAACAGGGGGAGGGCAGTTGCTGGAAAAATTAGAGGCTATGTTTCCGCCATTACAGCCCCAGCGTTGGCGGTCTCTGTACTATAGAATTCTGGCTATGGGGCTAGCCCTTATTGCCATTACAAGCTTGTCCGCCGGTTTTTTGTTTTGGAAATCCTATGACGGCATGGTTTTGCAGCAATTAGATAAGCGTGGGGAGGAAATTTCCGCTCACATAGCTATGGCCAGTGCTAACTATATTTTGACGGAGGATGTATATAATCTTTATGAGCTGATTTCCCAGGCCGAGCAGAGCAGTGAAGATGTGCGCTATATTATGGTGTTGGACAATAAAGGCCAGCTTTTGGCTCACACATTTAATAATGGATTGCCAAAGAACCTGCAGTGGGACGTTACGGGTTTAACTAAGCCGCAAAAAATGGTTTTCAGCTCCAATGAAGGGCCCATCCATGATCTTTTGGCGCCTATTGAGAAGGGTGCCATTGGTTATGTGCGGGTAGGTATGACAGAAGAACGCATGCGCAGTGCCATGTCTCGTCAGGTGCTGGTGGTACTTCTGGCTATTTTGGTGGTTTGTATTATAGGGGCCTTTTTATCCAGCCGTATTTCTTGGCTCATCATCAAGCCTATAAGACAGCTTTGCCGAATAGCCGATGCCATTAAAACCGGTGACAAGGATATCAGGGCAGACCTATGCGGAGATAAGGAAATAGATAAGCTAGCCTTAGGTTTTAACGATATGACCACCAGCTTGTTGGAAGCCAATAAAGAAAAAGAAAATTTATTGAAAGAGTTACAGGAAAAGGAACATTTGCGAGATATTTTGATTACTAAGCTAATGACGGCTCAGGAAGATGAGCGCAAGCGCATTTCCAGGGAATTCCACGATGAAACAAGCCAGGCTTTGACTTCTTTGATGCTGACTATGAGGGCACTATCCGCTCAGGCCCCTGATGAAGAACAGAAAAAAGCTCTGCTTTTGGGACGGGACGTAGCTGCGGATATTCTTAGCAAGGTGCGGAATATGGCTGTAGAGCTTAGACCCCCCGAGCTGGACGATTTAGGCCTGGGGGCAGCTATTACCCAGTATGGCAATAAGTTTGCGGCGGATCATGCTTTGCAGCTTACTTTACAGATTTCCGGAGAAGAAGAGAAGGTAGACGGGCAGATTGCCATGGCTCTTTACCGCATTGTACAGGAAGGTTTTAGTAATATAGCCCAGCATTCCGGGGCTACCAAAGTGGATTTACATGTTGCTTTCCAAGGGGAGCAGGTGACGGTAATTTTAGCTGATAATGGTAAAGGAATTTCCGACTACGACCTATTGGAAGCGAAAAGAAAGCGTCGCTTGGGACTTTACGGTATGCAGGAACGGGTAGAACTTTTGCAGGGGAAAATGGCAATAAGGGATTCTGTTTACGGAGGAGCGGAGCTCTATATTGTTATTCCCTTATCTAATACTGCCGGAAAAACGGGGAGAAAAGGGGCTAACCATGAAAAGTAAATTAAAATTACTTTTGGCAGATGACCACAAGCTTTTACGAGCGGGATTGAAATTATTGCTTTTGGGACGTAAAGACCTAGAGGTGGTAGGCGAGGCGGCCAACGGGCTGCAAACCCTGCAGCTGGTGGAAAATCTCAAGCCGGATATTGTGCTTTTGGATTTATCCATGCCGGGGCTTAACGGTCTGGATTGCCTTAAGGAAATAAAAAGCCGTAGTACAGTCAAAGTATTAATTTTAACCATGCATGAGGATGAGAATCACATCCGTCTGGCCATGGAGGCCGGCGCCGATGGTTATATAAAAAAGAGTGCGGCTGACGTGGAGCTTTTTACTGCTATTGATAGAGTGCGGGAGGGTAAAATTTACCTGAGCCCCCAGGATTCTAATGTTTTATTGCAGAATCTTCTGCAGAAAGACCAGGAGGCTAAAGATGACAGAGCGCCTTATACTTTGCTCAGTCCACGAGAAAGGGAAGTCCTGCGCTATCTGGTACATGGTTATTCTCTGGGCGAGGTAGGGGAAAAGCTTAATCTTAGTATTAAAACAGTTGACACTTATAAGGTCAGGGTTATGGAAAAGCTAAACATTACGAAAAAAAGCGAATTGGTAAATTATGCTTTAAAATATGGGTTGTTAAAAGAAGGAGAAGTAAAAGTTTAAAATGGCTTAAATCAGCCGTAAGTTCGTGTCAGAAATTTTCTGACACGAACTTACGGCTTTTTTCCGCTACAAAAGTTTCGTGAATTATAAGATAATTTAGTCAACAAGTTTCAAATAATGTAAGGGAGGTTGGATTTGTAATGAAAAAAAGTATGCTTTTTTTAGCAAGTGTTATGGCTGGCAGTATGTTATTGGCAGGCTGCGGCGGTGCTCCTAAGACAGGTGCTCCGGCAGCAGGGAAAACCAGCCAAAAATTAATTGTTTACACGTCCATGAAGGAAAACCTGATTAAAGGCATTGTGGAAGGCTTTAAGAAAAAATATCCGGATATTCAGGTTGATTACCAATCGGCCGGTGCAGGAAAACTGATGGCTAAGATTGCCGCCGAAAAGCAAAGCGGTAAAATTCTGGCTGATGTTATCTGGACCAGTGAAGTTCCTGATTTTTACAGCATGAAAAAACAAGGCATGCTGGAAGTTTACAAGACACCTGTTTTGAAAGATTTGGTTAATCCTTTCAATGATTATGATGGTTCCTTTACCGCAGCCCGTTTGGGTACTCTCGGTATCGTTATTAATACAGACAAGGTAAAGAATCCTCCTACCCAATGGTCAGATTTGCTGAAACCGGAATACAATAAGGGCTTTGGCATTGCCAACCCAGCATTGTCTGGGACTTCTTATATGAGTATCGCTATCCTGGAAAAGAAATTCGGTTGGGACTATTTTGAAAAATTGCATCAAAACGGTGCCCGTATCGGTAAAGGCAGCGGAGAAGTTATTGATGATACTTCCTCCGGCGAACTAACTGCCAGCTTGGGCGTAGACTATATTACCAACGGTAAGATTAGTAAGGGCGCTCATCTGCAAATGTGCTATCCTCCCGAATTAATCGTGGTTCCCAGCCCTGTAGCTATTTTCAAGGGCACGACCAAACTGGATGCGGCTAAAAAGTTCGTAGATTATCTGTTAGGTGCTGAAGCTCAACAGAAAGTTGCTGAACAAGGAACAATCCCCGTTCGTGGCGATGTGAAGATGCCTGCAAAATTTAAGCTTCCTGCACCGAAAGATGCTTGGGCTAAATCCATTAAGATTAATTTCAGCGAAGCAGTAAGCTCTAAAGAAGCTACTATTAAGAAATTTGCTGATATTATGCAAGTTAAGAAATAAATAGAAACAGTTCTGTCCTAGGGGCAGAAAAGCTCTGCAACGGCGGAACGGATTTTCCGTTCTGCCGTTTTTTCAAGAATAACCAACCTGGTTAACAGGAGGACAAGGTAATGGAAGATATTATTAAAGTGGAAGGCGTGGCAAAAAGCTACGACCAACATCAGGTACATAAAAATCTGAATTTGTCTGTCAAAAAGGGTGAATGCTTTACCCTTTTGGGACCATCAGGCTGTGGGAAGACAGTGCTCTTGCGGATGATAGCAGGGCATGAGGCGCCTGATGAGGGGAAGATAACCATTGATAATACCGTGGTCGCAGATAGTGCGACCGGTGTTTATATTAATCCGGAACGCCGTGGTTTAGGGGTAGTGTTTCAGGATTATGCTGTTTGGCCCCACATGACGGTGTTTGCGAATATTGCTTATCCCTTGAAAATGGATAAAAGACCCAAAGATGAAATAAAAAAAAGAGTTATGGATATGGTGGAAATAGTAGGAATGACAGGCCTGGAAAATAGGCTTCCCTCTGAGCTGTCCGGCGGACAACAGCAGCGCGTAGCCCTGGCCCGTGCCCTAGTAGGAGATCCCTCCCTGATGCTTTTGGACGAACCTCTATCCAATCTGGATGCTAATCTTCGTGAGGAAATGCGTTTTGAGATAAAAGCCCTGCAGAGGAAATTCGGCATTACGGTTATGTATGTAACTCACGACCAGGAAGTGGCCTTGGCTCTGTCTGATCATATTGCCATTATGGATGATAATGGTCATATCCGCCAAATCGGCACTCCCTATGAAATTTTTGAAAAACCGGCCGATGCTTTTGTCTTTAACTTTATGGGCATTGCCAATTTCCTGCCTGTGCGCAAAGTAGGCAATGCTTATCTGGTGGGAAAAGGAGAACAGGCGATTCCCTGGGAAAGCCCTAAAGGTGAAGCTGAAAATTGGGTGGCAGGTTTTCGTCCTTCGGATGTAAAAATCACCCGCAGCGGAGAAGGGCTCAAAGGTGTAATTAAAAGAGCTAACTTCTTGGGAGCTACCATGGATTATCTTATTGAAATTGATGGAGATCATCTGCGGACCAGTATTGAAACCCACAATGCCATCAGTAAGGACTTAATGTTTAAAGATGGAGAAGAGTGCGTCATCAGTTTCAAGAACTTACTCTGGTTTGATGCTCAAGATCTTAAGGAGGTGAATAAAGCATGAGTGCTATTAAAAAAGACAGCGGTTTTGGCGTGGCCCACATAATATTATTCTTTTCCATAGCTATTCTGGTTGTGGTAGTAGCAGTGCCCGTGCTTTTAATCCTTTTTAATGCCTTCTTTGTTAACGGACATTTTAATAGTCGGGATTTCTATATGGTACTCATGGAGCAGGAAACCTATGCGGCCCTGAAAAACTCTTTGATTATTGCCAGCTGTACTACCATTGGCAGCACTATAATAGGCACATTTTTTGCCTGGCTGGTAACACGTACCGATTTGCCCTACAAGAATTTCATGAAGGGAGTTTTCCTGGTACCGTTCATGCTGCCTTCTTTTATCGGGGCCCTGGCTTGGAAGATGCTTCTTTCCCCCAATGCCGGATTTATTAATAAGTTTTTAATGAGTACATTCCATCTTGCTGAACCGGTGTTTAATATTTACAGTTACCTAGGCATCAGCACCGTAGAAGTAATGTATTTGTTTCCCTTTGTTTTTATTCAGGTTTGCGGTGCTTTGGAACGGATGGACCCTACATTGGAAGAATCCGCCCGTATTTCCGGGGCCGGACTTTTAACCATTACCAGAAAGATTACCATTCCTCTGGTACTGCCCAGTATTTTATCAGGCTCCTTGCTGATTATGCTTTATTCCATGGCACATTTCGGTACCGTAGCTGTGTTGGGTATTGAAAATGGTATTTATAATATTCCTACCTTGATTTATGAACGTATCCACCAGAGCGGCGGTAGTTTTGAAGCTATTCGTACCGGAACGGTTCTGGCTACGGTGCTGGTTGTTTCCGCAGCTATCATTATTTGGGGACAACACAAGATTTTAAACCGCGGCCACTATCAGATTATCGGCGGCAAAAGCTTCCGTCCCATGGAATTAAAGCTTCGTGGTCTCCGCTATCCTCTTTTAGCTTTCTGTATTTTCTACATTGCTTTCACTATTATTCTGCCTACAGTAGTGATCTTCCTGGTAGGCGGTCTTAAGACATATGGCCTGCCTTTTACACCGGAAAACCTGTCCTTGGATAATTATAAATATATCCTGACAGAATATACGGTTACCAAGGATGCTATTTTTAACAGTGTGTCTTTAGGTTTGGTGGCTGCTGTTATTACCATGTTTGCCGGCGTAATGATTTCTTACGTTATTGTCAAGATGAAAGTACGGGGCAAAGGTATCCTGGAATTCTTAGGGATGCTGCCCTTCTCAGTACCGGGCAGCGTTATTGCCCTAGGTGTTATCTTGGCCTGGAGCGGTCAATTTGGTATTAACTTATATAATACAGTCTGGATTATTCTGGTTGCCTATATTGCCCGTTACATGGCTTTCTCCTTAAAAGCCAATTCTGCCGCTTTGGAACAGGTACATGATTCCCTGATGGAAGCGTCTCGTTCCTGCGGAGCTACTATGTGGCAGTCTTTAAAGGATATAGTTATTCCCTTGGTGCGTCCGGGCATGGTTGCTTCTTTCTTCTTGATTTTCCTGCCTGCCCTCCGGGAACTGACCGTATCTATTATGCTATATTCTCCTACTACCAGAACTATCGGTGTGGCAATTTATACCTTGAATGAAGATGGTGAAACAGTTATGTCTGCTGCCTTGGCCGGTATTGCGCTGTTGATTATTGTTACAGGTCAGACCCTGATTAATCATTTTACAAAAAAGGTGGGTGAATAAGCATTATGTCTTATATACGCTTAGTCAATGTGACAAAAAGATTCGGCAATGTAACCGCCGTAGATAATTTGAATTTGGAAATCGGCAAGGGAGAGTGCTTCTCTATGCTGGGACCTTCCGGTTGCGGCAAGACTACTACTCTTCGGATGGTGTCAGGGTTTGAAGATTTAAGTGACGGAGAAGTCTGGGTCGGGGACAGGCTTTTGTCTTCTCCCAAAAAACATCACTACGTACCTCCTGAGAATCGTAATTTCGGTATGGTTTTCCAGGCTTTTGCCGTTTGGCCTCACATGTCCGTGTATGAAAATGTAGCGTTTCCGCTGCGTATTCGCAGGCTGCCGGAGAGCGAAATAGAAACAAGAACTACTGATGCATTAAAATCCACCAACCTGTTAAAGTCTGCTGAAGAAAGCCCGGATTCTTTATCCGGCGGCGGCAAGCAGAGAGTAGCCTTGGCCAGGGCTTTGGCTATTAATCCTGACGTTATGCTTTTGGATGAGCCTTTGTCCAGCCTGGATCCCCATTTGCGGGAGGAAATGCGTTTTGAGATTAAGGATTTACAACGTAAATACGGCTTTAGCATTATTTACGTAACCCATGACCAGTCAGAAGCCATGGCTTTATCGGATAAAATCATGGTTATGAAGCTAGGGGTAATGCAGCAGATAGATACTCCTTTAAATATTTACAACAAACCGGGCAATCGTTTTGTTTTTAGCTTCATAGGCCTGTCCAGTTTTACCAATACTATTTGGAAAGACGGGAAAGCTTATATTCAGGGAGATGACCAACCTTTGCCTGTTGTTTTAACGCCCTCGGAAGAGATGCGTCAGGAAAGTGTTTTCTCTTTGGCCAGTCGTCCTTCGGAAATCGAGTTTACCAATTCCACTGACCCCAATGGGGTTAAGGGATTGGTGACCAGAAAGGCCTTTTTGGGAGAAATCGTCGATTACCAGATCAAAGTAGGTGACCAAATTCTCAGAGTACAACTGGGACGTCGGGACGCGGCTCACGAAGTAGACGAAACCTGCTATTTGCATTTCTTAAGACCCTTTTGGTATGCTTTGGATAAATAAAAATTGCATTCCTTCCGTTAAGTAAAAAAGAGGCGGCAGCATAATGACGTATCAGTCATTGTGTTGCCACTTCTTTTATTTTAACAACATATAATTTTGTCTTGCCGTTAATTCTGGTCTCACTTAACGGCTAATCCTATTTACCGTAGCTTGTTCCCGCAGTGCTTGTTTTAAAATCTTTCCGGTGCCGCTTTTGGGCAGCTCGGAACAGAAATAATATTCCCGGGGAACCTTATAGGGAGCCACATGCCCCAGCAAAAATTTTCTCAAAGCCGGTTTCTCCAAGGTGACGCCCGGAGAAGGTACAATATAGGCACAGATGGCCTGTCCCCGCAATTTGTCAGGAATGCCGATTACTGCTACTTCTTCTATGCCGGGATAGGAATATAGCACTTCTTCTACTTCCCGTGGGTAGACATTTTCCCCGCTGGAAATAATCATATCTTTTAATCTATCCACAATATAGAGATAACCTTCTTCATCGCTAAAAACCATATCTCCGGTATGCAGCCAGCCATCACGCAAAACGTGCACGGTTTCTTCGGGCAAATTCAAATATCCCAGCATTACGTTGTCTCCACGAACACAGAGCTCACCCACTTTGGTGGGGGGCAAAGCGTTACCTTCTTCATCAACGATTTTAATTTTTAAGGCAGGCAGCGCCGGGCCAATGGAGCCTACTTTAATCTTGCTGGCAGGATTAACCGTCACCACGGGAGAAGCTTCCGACAAACCATAACCCTCCTGTACAGGCAGGCCGAATTTCCGATAAAAATTCTCGGCCAAAGACCGGGGAAGCGGTGCTCCGCCGCTGATAAAATAGCGAATCCGTTTCAAATCTTCCACGGTAGCGCCTTCATAAAAAAGCTGCATCATGGTGGGAACACCAACAAAGGCATTAATTTTTTGTTCTTTAATAATCCGCAGAACATCTTTGAAAATATATTTTGCATGCACTACAATAGTACTCCCTTTATAAAGAGGCCCACTTACGGAAACCGTCCAGGCAAAGCAATGGTACATGGGCAGCACGCATAAATTAATATCGGTAGGATACATTTTTACCACTTCTAAAAATTCTATAGTATTGGCCACCAGATTTTTATGGCTGAGCATGGCACCTTTAGGTTTTCCTGTGGTTCCCGAAGTATAGATAATAGTGCAGTTGTCATTTTCCTGTTGGGGATAAGTAATAAATTCATGGTCAACAGGCTGCCGCAAATCTTCATAGGTAAGCTGCTCAACGTCCGGATAATCCAATTCAGACAAAACATCTGTCAGGGGCATTTTTTCCTGGGTGATAAAAAGCTTCATGTGGGAATCTTTAATAATATAGGCCACTTCCCGGGGCACCAATTGATAGTTAAAAGGCACCACAACTCCCCCTGCTTTGATTACGGCAAAATAAGCTGCCACAAAATCAGCACAGTTTTTACTGAAGAGACCAACCTTGTCTCCCGGCTGCAGCCCCTTGGCTTGGAGAAAATTAGCCCATTGCTGAATAAGCTCCCTAAGTTCTCCATAGGTCATTTTTACATTCCTAAATATTAAGGCGGTTGCCGCCGCCGGTTTATCTGCGAAAATATTAAAATATAACATACCCTCATCCTTTCTCTGTACAATTTAATTATACTCAGTATTTGGTTTTAAGAAAAGGGCAAACTAAAAATAGTGTCTTTGTTTTCACAACCATTATACCTATTACCCTCCCAGGCAGATATTAGCTAAACATGTCCCCGAGAAAGTGTTATAATAAAGACGGATAGTAGTAGTTCGTGTTTATCAATTAAAAGGGGGTAAGTGTTAAAATGAGAAGTAAATTGCTGAAAGTGGTGGTTAGTGTAATGGCCTTGTTTTGTTTGCTGACGGTTACCGCTTTTGCCGCAAAGAAAACAGACAATCTGGAAGCCAAAAAAACAGAGGTACGGACTAAAGTAGCAGCTACACTGCAAAAACTTTATAAGAAAGAACCTTTGGCTAAAAAAGCTGTGGAAGGCAATGCGGGATATGCGGTTTTTGTTAATTCAGGATACAAGCTTGGCCTGCTGGGCAGCGGCCATGGCCGGGGTATGGCTGTCAGCAATACCACAGGACAAGAAGTTTTTATGAAGATGCAGGAATATACTGTGGGTTTTGGCTTAGGAGCTAAAGAATACGCTGTAATTTTTATCTTTTTAAATGACGATGCCTTTAAAAAATTTACCACCAGCAACTGGAAATGCGGAGCGCAAATTCATGCATCTGCTACTGATGGAGTAGTAGGAGATGAATTCAGGGACGCAACACAGGTTGACAAGTATATTTGGGCTTACCAGCTGACTACCAAAGGGCTGACGGCCGAATTGGATTTGAAAGGCACAAATTATTTCAGAGATAGTTCCTTCTACCCCAAGAAAAAATAGCTGCGACAAACAATAATTCAATAGTAAAAGAGCTAGAAATAATTAAAAAGTTATAACAAAATGGGCTTTACCATTATTGTTATAACTTTTTTTTTGCTGGGCTAAAAAAAAGTAAGAAAAGTGTGGTTTTTGTGTGTACAAAAATGGTATAATTAAACATAATTTATTCTTTGGAGAATTAGGGAGGAAGTAAAAATATGGTTACAGAAAAAGATCCTATTTATGAATTAGATGGGAAAATATCTATTGCAAAAGCGATACCTTTTGGTTTACAACATATTTTAGCCATGTTTGTGGCTAATGTGACCCCGATTTTAATTATAGGAGGTATAGCCAAACTGTCTGCAGGAGAGATG
The DNA here is from genome assembly GCA_036788835.1 of Acidaminococcaceae bacterium. Lineage (GTDB taxonomy): Bacteria > Bacillota > Negativicutes > Acidaminococcales > Acidaminococcaceae > JALCSJ01. The sequence continues at coordinate 168,051 of DAIQMR010000001.1, read as the reverse complement.
GCCAATTTGGTACAGGCAGCCATGATTATTGCCGGCATAGGCACCCTGCTGCAAATTTTTCCTCTAGGTCCTTTGGGTAGCCGTTTACCTATTGTTATGGGTATTAGTTTTACTTTTGTTGGAACCTTTGCTGCTACCGTGGCTAAATTCGGCTATCCAGCAGCGTTGGGAGCGTCTCTCATTGGTGGCTGTGTGGAAGGAACCTTGGGTTTGTTCGCCAAACACTGGCGCAAATTTATTCCTCCCATCGTTTCTGCTTCTGTAGTTACCTCTATCGGTGCCTCCCTTTTGCCTGTTGGCGCCAATTCTTTCGGAGGTGGTTTTGGTAATCCTAATCTGGGCGATGCTTCTTATATTATAGTGGGTACCATTACTCTGATAAGCTGTCTGGTATTTAATGTTCTGGCTAAGTCTTTCTATAAGCAATTATCCGTACTTTTCGGCCTAATTGTTGGTTATGTGGTGGCTTATTTTTACGGTATGGTGGATTTAAGCAGATTGGCTACAGCTTCTTGGCTTTCCGTGCCTCATTTTATGCCTTTTAATTATGAATTTCATCCCAGTGCCATTATTTCCGTAGTTCTTATCTTTTTAGTATCTGCCACAGAAACAATCGGTGACACTTCTGCTATGACGGCTATGGGTTTGGACAGAGACGCAACAGATAAGGAAATTTCCGGCTCTTTGTGTGTGGATGGTTTTATCAGCAGTTTTGCTTCTTTGTTTGGCTGTATGCCTATTACTTCTTTTAGTCAAAACGTAGGACTTATCGCCATGACAAAGGTTGTAAACCGTCATGCCATAGCTGCCGGTGGCGTAATTATGATATTGGCAGGGATGTTCCCGGCTTTGGCAGTGTTCCTATCTTCTTTGCCTGAAGCAGTATTAGGGGGCTGCACCATTATGATGTTTGGCTCAATTATGGTCAGCGGGGTTCATATGATTGCCCAATGTGGCGAAACCACGAGAAATGCTACCATCGCTTCTCTCTCTTTGGCCATGGGATTAGGTTTCACTCAGACACCGGCCCTATTTAAATCTTTCCCGGAAATCATCCAAAATATCTTTGCCAATAATTGTGTGGCAGTAACTTTCTTGGTGGCCGCACTTTTGAATTTCTGTATGCCTAAAGATGCAGAAGAACAAACAAAGTAAAAGACAGAAGGAGGCTTGCAAATGTGTTTCATGTGTGAAGCGATAAAAGAATCAGCAAAAAATCTTGCCACCGGAGACGGGGGACCCTTTGGCACGGTAATAGTTAAGGATAAGAAAATTGTTGGACGGGGACATAACGAAGTAATCAAAAACAATGACCCCACCTGCCACGGAGAAATGCAGGCTATCAGAGATGCCTGCCGTAATCTGGGCACCTATGATTTAACCGGCTGCGAACTTTATACTTCTGCCTATCCTTGCCCTATGTGTTTAGGGGCTATTATCTGGGCTAATATTAAAACCGTCTACTATGGCAACACTGCTAAAGATGCAGAAGCCATTGGCTTTAGGGATGACTTTATCTATAGGTTTATAGAAGGCGGCTGTAAGGATGCCAAAGTGCTGCATTTGGGAGAGCAGGATAGAGAAGAAGCTCAAAAGGTTTTCAAAGAATACAAAGATAAAAACATGACTATTTATTAAAAAAGTGTTGAGGTAAGGATTATATGATGGAAATGATAGTTCCGAAACTTTATATGGAGTTTTCCTGCAAAGCCGGTGCCTGTCAGCACAATTGCTGCCGGGAAAGCTGGGAAATCGATGTGGACCCGGATTCCGCAGAAAGATATTTTCAAATGACCGGGTCTTTGGGCAAAGCCTTGAAAGAGAGTATTGTGCAAGATAATGAAGGGTATCATATTCGGTCCAACGAAGCAGGAAGCTGTCCTCTTTTGCGGCCTGACGGGTTGTGCCGCTTGGCCATGGAACTGGGACCGGATAATTTGTGCGATATCTGTGCTCTCCATCCGCGGTTCTATGAGCTCCTTTCAGGGTCTCAATGGGATTTTGAATTAGGGGGTATGGGTCTTTGCTGTGAAAGGACCTGCGAACTGCTATTGGCAGATGAAAAGCCGCTGCAATTTTGTTTTGACGAGGATGAAAATAAGCTTTTTAATTTTCAGGAAGTACTGGCTAAAATAGCAGTAACCTTGCCGGCCAAAGAATTGGCCTTTCATCCTAACCTGAAAAAAGAGTATGTAGAGTTTGTCTTGAAGGCGTTGGCTAAGACAGAGCCGATTGACGATGAATGGACAAAGCATATGGAGGATTTGCAGGAGCAGGCAGATACTATATACGAAAAAATGGTGGCCGCTGCTCCCCATATTTCCAAGGGCCTTTTCGATAAGATTTACCAATATATTCTTTATCGCCAGCTGGAACAGATTGTGAATACTTCCACGGCGGCGGTACTGGCCTTTGCTCAGCTAAACACAGAGTTTGTCTGGCTGGACAGTCTGGTGACCGGGAACCTTCCGGAAGCTTTGCACCGTTGGTCGGAACAAATTGAATATGATACAGAAAACGTAGATTTACTTTTACGTAAGGAATTATAATTGAGAAAACACTGCTACTCTTTACAGAGCAGCAGTGTTTTTTTGTGGGAGGAAAAGGAGAGGAGGGACAAGGGGAGAGAGCCCTGTTTTGTCAAGATTTTAATAAAGGCTTAATCATAGACGAAAAATATGATTTGTGCTAAACTTTAAGCAAACAGAACATTTTTGCGTTTATAAAAGATTAAACTACCGTAGGAACTACGGGAAGTAACGCTTGTGGAGACGGTGTCAGACGCATGAGCTTGTGCTATGCGCAGTCGTCAGCGAAGCAAGAATCCCACGACTTTAGTCATGGGAGGTTCAAAAACGCACAATATAATAAATAATTAAAGAATTAAAAACAAAGGGGTCTTTAATATGATAAAAAGGATTATAGCAGGCATAGTTATTGTGGGAGCGTTAGCAGGAGGCTATTTTTATTATAAAGACACTCGTAAACCGGCGGCAACTTCTTTGACCCTTTACGGTAATGTGGAAATACGTCAGGCTGATTTGGGCTTTAAAGTAGCGGGGCGCATTAACAAGCTGTACTTTAAAGAAGGAGACCATGTTAAGAAGGGCCAGCTTTTGGCTACCTTGGATACTAAATCTTATGTAGCCGAGCAAAGAAGATCAGAGGCGGATATTGCCAATTTGCAGGCAACTAAAGATAATGCCGATGCTAATTATGAACGACGCAGTGCGCTGTATGCCCAGGGAGCTATTGCCAAAGAGCAGCTGGAAACCTACCGGAAACTTAGGGAAAATGCCGCAGCTCAATTGGAAGCGGCAAAACAGGTACAGGTTATGGCTACGGATTCTTTGGATGATACCAGGCTTTTGGCGCCCAGTGACGGGATTCTTACGGTCAGGTCCAAAGAAGAAGGCTCTATTGTTTCTGCAGGGAGCATAGTCTATACCTTGGCCTTGACAGAACCTGTCTGGGTGAGAGCCTACGTGGATGAGCCTCATTTGGGCGACATTGCCTACGGAACCAAGGCCGTTGTGGAGACGGATGCGGTGGAGGCCGCTACAGGGAAAAAGAAAACATTTCCCGGGCATATTGGCTATATTTCTCCTACGGCGGAGTTTACTCCCAAAACTGTTCAGACAGAAAACCTGCGCACAGATTTGGTTTATCGTATCAGAGTCTATGTGGATTCCAATGATCCCTTTATAAGGCAAGGTATGCCGGTAACGGTAAAAATCGATTTAAAACAGGCTAGGTAATTATGACAGAAGAAAAACAAGCAGGCACAGTAAATAAATATGCCATAGAAATCAAAAATCTTAATCATCGGTTTGGCTCTGCCCAAGTTCTCACCGATATTAACATTTCCCTGCCCAAAGGCAAAATATATGGACTGATTGGTGCAGACAGCGCCGGGAAAACCACCCTTTTGCGTTTGATTGCCGGGCTCATGATACCAAGTGAAGGGGATATAGTCACTTTGGGTTTGGACACCACTACCCAGCGGGATAAACTGACTAAACAGCTGGCTTATATGCCCCAGAAATTCGGCCTTTATGAAGACTTAACGATCCAGGAAAATCTTGAGCTTTTTGCCGGGATTAAGGAATTGCCCAGAGCTGACTGGGAGGCTCTCTTTACTAAATATTTAAGCATGGTGGACATGAATCAGTTCAGAAAGAGGCTGGCAGGTAAATTAAGCGGCGGCATGAAGCAAAAGCTGGGTTTGGCCTGCGCCCTATTAGGTTCGCCGGAGCTTTTGATTTTGGATGAACCATCTGTAGGGGTGGACCCCCTTTCCCGGCGTGAATTGTTCAAGCTGGTACGGGGAGCTGCTACGAGTGGTACAACCGTTCTTTGGTCAACAGCTTACTTGGACGAGGCTTTTAATTTTGACGAAGTGATTTTTTTAAATAAAGGGGAGGAAATATTTCAGGGCAGTCCTTATAAGTTGGGGAAGGACCTGGCTTCCTTTGGAGAAAAAATCATTGAATTAATGGGCGGATACAAGAAAAATACCCTTCAATACAGTATCAGGGAAGATTTACCCAAGGTAGAGTATCCGGTGGAAGCTCTTGACCTGGTTAAAAAATATGGGACCTTCTATGCGGTGAAAGATAATACTTTTCATATTAAAAAAGGAGAGATTTTTGGCCTTCTAGGCCCTAACGGGGCAGGGAAATCCACTTCTTTTAAAATGATGTGCGGTCTGGCGAAACCTACCGCCGGCACGGCTAGAATCATGGGAGCAGATATTATCAGGGAACCGGTAAGAGCCCGTTCTTATCTTGGCTACATGGCTCAGAAGTTTTCTTTGTATGCTGATTTAACAGTCCGGCAGAATCTGGAGTTTTATGCGGCTATTTATGGCTTGGAAGGGGAACTGAAGGAAAAGCGTTTGTCCGATGTTTTGGACCAATTCGGTTTGCGGGTTTATGAAAAAACCAAGACTGAAATGCTGCCTCTGGGCTATAAGCAGTGTTTATCTTTTGCGGCGGCGATTCTACATCAGCCGGCAGTTTTATTTTTGGATGAACCAACTTCAGGGGTTGATCCGGTTTCCAGAAATCTTTTTTGGCAGCAAATCAGAACTCTGGCGGGAGAAGGTGTCACCGTGCTAATTACTACGCATTTTATGGATGAGGCCGAATGGTGTGACAGAATCAGTCTTTTTTACCGGGGAGAATCTGTGGCCCTTGGCACACCCGATGAGTTAAAGGCTTCTATGCATACGGATAGTATGGAGGAGGCTTTCATTGGTCTGATTGAGGCCACGGATGCCAAGCTTGAAGCGGAGACAACAAAATAATAAGTTCCTGAAAGAAAGAAGAGGACAACATGATACTCTGGTCCTTAATTAAAAAAGAGTTTTATCAAATAATACGTGACTCCAGCAGCATTATTATCGCTTTTATTCTGCCCTTTGCCCTGCTGTTTATTTATATGTACGGGATTAATATGGATACGACCAAAGTTAAACTGGGGATTATCCAAGAGACAGATACGCCGGCGGTAGAGCTGCTGGTGGGTGGGTTTAATAAAAGCAAGTATGTAAAGGTTGTTACCTATAGGGAAAGAAAACCTGCCTATCTGGCACTGAGAGATTCCAAACTTCATGGGTTAGTCATAATACCCCAGGATTTTGAGCGTAAACTTAGACAGGGGCAGGTCAGTTCCATTCAATTGATTACCGATGGGTCGGAAAGCAATACGGCAAACTATGTTTATAACTATGTCTACAATATTGTAAGCGCCTGGTATTTGAATTGGAGCGGTAAAAGTGCAACAGCCCTGCCTGTTAGTATGGAAATTTCTTATTGGTATAATCAGGAAATAAACAGCCATCACAGCATTTTGCCGGGTTCGTTGGCTATTACCATGACTTTGATAGGGATTTTGCTTACCGGATTAGTAGTGGCCAGGGAATGGGAAAGAGGTACCATGGAAACCCTGCTGTCGGCCGGGGTCAGCCGCCTGAATCTGGTCTTGGGGAAATACATTCCCTATTATGTGCTTGGGATGCTGTCCTTGTTTGCCAACGTACTCGTTTGTATTGTCTTTTTCAAAATCCCTTTTCGGGGCAGTTTCTTTAATCTCTTTGTTTTCGGCTCATTTTTCCTTCTAACTTGTCTGGGAGTGGGACTCTTCATTTCCACAAAGCTGAAAAGCCAGCTGCTGGCAGGGCAGGTTGCCTTTAACCTGGGCTTTTTGCCATCCTTGCTGCTTTGTGGCTTAATGTTCCCCATTCAATCCATGCCGCCTCTTTTTCAGGATTTAACCAGGATGATTCCTGCCAGTTATTTGGTTTTGCTTTTGCAGAATGAATTTTTGGTAGGTACGGCCAAAGATTTGGTTATAGATAATTCTTGTTTCCTATTGTTGCTTTCAGCTTTATTATTTATTTTAGTTTACTTTTGTACGCCTAAGCGTTTGTCTTAATGTCTATCAAAGAAAATGGTGTTGTCTATGTTAGATCGCATAATGGCTTTGCTAAAAAAAGAGTTTATTTTGACTTTCAATAACACACAGAGTAAAGTGGTTATTCTGCTCCCACCGCTTATTATGTTGTTCATGTTCGGCTATGCCGTTACCATGGAAGTCAAAAACATTCAGATGGGAGTATGGGACAAGAGCCAGACTGTGGAATCAAGGGAGCTGATAGCGAGTTTCCAACACTCCCGCTGGTATCGTGATATTTTTTATTATACAGATATGCCAACTTTGGAAGAGGCTATGGCAGACCAAGATATAGACTGTGCCCTTATTATCAATGAAGATTTCAGCAGGAATATCCGCCGTGGTTCTCAGTCTGATGTGCATTTAATTCTGGATGGACGTCAGGTAAATACCTCTGCCATTATCGCCGGTTATTCTGCCCTAATTATGAATGGCTATATTGAGAGGCTGACAGGAACGTCCTTACCCGTTAATATTGCGGTTCGCAATTGGTTCAACCCTAATTTAGACTACCAATGGACTATTCTTGCCACTGTTTTTACGGTGCTGTCTACTTTATCCTGCCTATTGCTTACCTCGATGAGTATTTCCCGGGAAAAAGAAATCGGCACTTTTGAGCAATTAACCGTCAGTCCTTTGCAGCCCATAGAAATATTGATTGGGAAAACCTTGCCGCCTTTTTTAATTTCCTTGACCATGTCTCTTTTTATGCTTATTCTAATGGCCGAGGTCTTTGGCTTGCCCTTCCGTGGTTCACTGGGACTTTTGGGAGTGGCTGTGGCTGTGGCATTATTGTCTTTGTCAGGGATTGGTTTGTTTATTTCCTCCCTATGCCGGACTCAGCAACAGTCTCTTCTGGGGGTTTTTGCCTATGAAATGCCGGCTATTCTGTTAAGCGGTTTTATTTCTCCCGTTGAGGATATGCCTTATATTTTTCAGGTAATTGATTATTTTAATCCCATGCAATACTATGTGGTTATTGCCAAAGGACTATTCCTGAAACAGATGTCTGCGGCTACGGTCTATGCCAATGTGTGGCCAATGGCCTTGATTGCGGTGATAACCCTTACTATGGCCGGGGTCATGTTTAGAAGAAAGATGGAATAAAAAGGGAAGTGGAAAATATGCTGAATGAAGTGAAAGGAAAATTGATTGTTTCCTGTCAAGCCTTACCAGAGGAACCACTGCATAGTCCCTTTATCATGGGGAGGATGGCCCGGGCTGCCAAGGAAGGCGGCGCAGCGGCTATCAGGGCCCAGGGCATGGAAGATATAGAAGAAATCGCCAGTGTTGTAGGGCTGCCCATTATTGGTTTAGTAAAACGTATTTATACGGATTCGCCTATTTACATTACGGCTACCCATCGGGAAGTAGAAGAACTGCTAAGCACTACCTGTGCGATGATAGCTTTGGATATGACCAACAGGAGGCGCCCTCAAGGAGAAAAGCTTGGGGAACTGATTAAATTGGCTCATGGGCATGGCCGCCTGGTGCTGGCAGATATTTCTACGGCGGCAGAAGGGATAGGGGCCGCTGCTTTAGGGGCAGATGCCCTTTCTACAACTATGTCAGGATATACACCCTATTCCAGGCAATTGTCAGGACCGGATGTAGAATTAATACGTGAGCTGGCAGCAGAGGTAAATATTCCCGTTTTCGGGGAAGGGAGAATTAATACCCCGGAGGATATTAAACTGGTTATGGAAGCCGGTGCTTATGCACCCATTGTGGGCTCAGCCATTACACGGCCTCAGTTAATCACGGCCAAATTTGCTGCCGCATTAGAGACGAAAGAAGGGAAATAACATGACGGGATTTTTGATTCTGGGGGGATTTTTCCTTTTTGCAGGACTGATGATTACCAAGCTTTTACCTACAATTCTGGCCTTGCCCCTGTTGGCTGGTTGGATTGCCCTAGTAACGGGACTGCCATTAATCGTGTATCTTAATACGATTTTGCTGGGCGGAGCCATGAAGCTGGGGACGGCTATGGCGGTAGTAGTTTTTGGTGCTATGTTTGCTCAGGTCATAGTCAAAACAGGCATTTCCACTACAATTATCAAGAAGGCAGCAGAGCTGGCCGGGGATAAACCCCGTTCTATTGCTTTGGTGCTTTCTTTTGCTACGATTTTCGTGTTCATGGGCATGAGCGGTCTAGGCGCCGTGGTTATGGTGGGATCTATTGCTCTGCCTATTATGATGTCAGCAGGACTGACACCTTTGCAGGCCTCGACTTTTTTCCTTTTGTCTATTCAAACGGGCTTATTGTCTAATGCCGCCAGCTATGGTACCTATATTGGGGTATTTGGGGGGGAGGTGGCGGCAGGTTATTATTTTCCGGCTTTTGGTATTTCTCTGGCTGTTACAGTTTTCTGTATTTTAAAAAACGTGCAGCAAACTGCTACACAGGAATCAGGGCCCGGGCGAGGACAAATCCTGTTACAACTGTGCCGTGGTATTATTTTGTTACCCAGGAATATTTGTGCAACTGTTTATCACAAACTGGCAGCCCTTGGACAAACCAAGGAAACCAGTCTTTTGACGAAGAAACAACAGGTACCGGTAGCAGCCTTATTAGCACCGCTTATTCCTTTGGCCACGGTTTATATTTTCAAATGGGCGGTGGGTTTCGGCCAGGCAGCTGATGGTCATGTGGATCCGGTGGCTGCTTCCGTATTAGGGTTCTTTCTGGCTTCTCTTTATGCTATCGTACTTACGAAGCCGGGACAAGGGATTAATATTTTTGCCGGTGCAATTATTGAAGGCATTAAAGATGTGGCGGGCGTAATTTTCCTATTTATGGGGATAGGTATGTTAGTGGCAGTGGTTATGAACCCGGCTGTTTCTGCGATTTTAAATCCTCTGCTGCTCAAATTAGTACCTACCAATAGGTGGGCTTTGTTTGGCTTTTTTGCGGTATTGGCTCCTACTGCCTTGTACAGGGGACCATTGAATATGTTCGGCATGGGTGCAGGCATTGCCGTGCTCATTAGTTCTTTGCATATTTTGCCGCCGGCAGTTGTTATGGGAACTTTCCTTGGAGTGGGATATATTCAGGGAGCTTCGGACCCTACCAATTCGCATAATACCTGGATTGGTGGCTTTACCGGAGCGGATACTACAGAAATTTTAAGAAAAACTTTACCATATACTTGGTTAATGTGTTTGTTGATGCTGCTTTATGTGGCAGTTACCCAATGGTAGGAGGTCACTATGAGAAAGGTGAGAATCGGCATTGATGTGGGCGGCACCTTTACAGATGCAGTGGCCATTGACGATGCTACATATGAGATAATTGCTCAGGAGAAAATCCCTACCACTCATGATGCACAAGAGGGAGTGGCAGACGGAATTATTAAGATTTTGCAGGATATTCTGAGAAAAAATAATATTGCTCCGACAGAAGTTGTGTTCATCGCCCATGGCACAACGCAGGCTACCAATGCCCTTTTGGAGGGTGATGTGGCCAAAGTGGGTATTCTGGCCATAGGCAGCGGTCTGGAAGCGGGCCGGGTTAAGGGTGACACAGACCTGGGAGATATTCCTTTGGCACAAAACAAATCTCTGCATACTGTTCAGGCTTTTGTGGAGACAGAAAATGCAGCAACGGCTCAAACAGAAATAGAGCATAAAATTGCGGAGCTACACAAATATGGGGCAGAAGTAATTGTGGCTTCAGAAGCTTTTAGTGTGGACGATCCTGCTAATGAATTGTACGTTATGGAGCTGGCTCGGAAATATGGCATGTACGCTACCGGCGGTCATGAAGTATCCCAGCTTTATGGGCTGCGGGTACGTACTAGGACGGCAGTGCTTAATGGCAGCCTTATTCCCAAAATGATGGAAACAGCTGATATGACAGAGCGATGTGTACAAAGGTCAGGAATACAGTCACAACTGATGATTATGCGTTGTGACGGCGGAGTCATGACAATAGATGAAGTAAGGCATAGACCAATCCTCACCATGCTTTCCGGTTTGGCAGCAGGGGTGGCAGGTGCATTAATGTACGAGAGAATGTCCGATGGTATTTTCCTGGAAGCAGGGGGAACTTCTACGGATATTTCTGCTATCTGCAGTGGCAAAGTTATGATTAAGTATGCTCAGGTAGGAGGGCATAAGACCTACTGCCGTTCTTTGGACGTACGTACTTTGGGCGTGGCAGGCGGCAGCATGATCCGGCTGAGTCAAGGAAAAATTACGGGGGTTGAATCTGCCGGGCAGAATGAGTGGGATGCTCACAAGAATCAGAAGCATGAGCAGGGGCAGACGAGCGAAACGAGTACTCCTAATGGCCTGACTGGCAGCAACATAGCAGGAGTGGGGCCACGTAGTGCTCACATTGCCGGTTTGACCTATGAAGTTTTTTCGCCACGCATGACACAGCCGACCTTGGAATTGGTAGCCCCCTGTGCCGGGGATGAAGCAGTTTACGTGGCGGTAGTGGATGGACAAAGTGGTAAAAAAGTGGCACTTACTTTAGCAGGGGCCGCTAATATTTTAGGAAAAATGCCGGCGAGGGATTATGCCGCCGGTGATGTGGAAGCCGCCCGAATATGCTGGCAGGCTTTAGGTGACGCTTTAGGACTAACCGCAGAAGCAGCAGCCCAGGAGGCTATGGATTTGGCAGTAGCAGAACTACGCAAAGTTGTAGAAGGACTGGCCGGTGATTATGGGCTGCCCCTTGACAGTCTGCTTTTAGCCGGGGGCGGCGGCAGCGGCGGCGTGGTGGTTCCCTATTTAAGCGAAGCCATGGGCTGCAAGTGGAAAATTGTGAAGAATGCTCCAATAATTTCAACCATTGGGGTGGCTTTGGCTATGGTTCGTGAGGTGGTTGAACGTACTGTGGTTAATCCCACGGACGCAGATATTCGTGCTATCCGCCGTGAAGCCATGACCCAGATTCTCCGTTCCGGGGCTCAGGAAGCCACGGTGGAAATCACTATTGAAATTGATAAACAGGCTAATATTTTGCGGGCGGTAGCTATGGGCGCCACAGAACTAAACCAGCAAAATTTAGGGGGAAAAAACTATGATTCGGAACAGCTACAAAAAATTGCGGCTGAGTCTTTGGGTCTCCCCTTAGAAAATGTACAGGAAATAGCAGCCTGTGGTAAATGGCATATTTTCGAGGGTAAAAAAGTAACCCCTCGTTGGCTTTTTGGCCAAAAGGAAAATTTTCTGCTGAGAGTACTGGATAGAGATGGTGTAATTAGACTCAGAAAAGAATCTTTGGGCGTTATTGTCACGACAAAGGACAAGTGGCAGGAGGATCTGACTGCTTTATTGGAAAACACTACGGAATACGGTACCATCGGAGGACAATTACCTAAAATGTATTTGTATTACGGTGAAAAACAGGTAGACTTATCCGGTCTTACCAGTAAAGAACAAATTGTTTCACTGTTAGAATTGGAAACAGGGGAGTTACCGGGAACAGAAAATATGGTTTTAGTGGCGACAAAATGATAAAGATACAGACATTGCAGTGCCACACATGGTACGTTCATGTCTCTAGGTGTGAGTTAGGTGTGTTTTGGTTACGGCGAAATGAGGCGGAAAATGGTAAAAGCTAAAGAGCTACGGGAAAAAGCGGCTGCAAAGGCTGTGGAGAAAATAAAAGTAACCTATGGGGCAAGAACCATACCAATTATTGCCCAAGTAGATTGTCTGGTAGCCGGTGGCGGTACAGCAGGTACAGCAGCAGCTATTACCGCCGGCCGCCAAGGATTACGCACCATGATTATAGAGCGCAGCATTGCCTTGGGAGGGATGCAAACTTTAGGCTTAGTTGAGCCGGGAATGCCTACTTTTGCTGACAAGAGCGATACTCCTTACATACAAGAAATCAAAAACCAGCTACTGAAAAAAGGTGTGGACTATAGCGATAAAGTGACAGGAGCTATGTGGACAAACCCAGAGGTATTGGCGAGTCTTTACGATGAATTGGCACAGGCAGCCAAGGTACAGGTTTTGTATCAGGCGGCTCTAGTGGATGTACTGAAAAAAAGCGATAAAATCACTGCAGTAATTGTACAAACAGTGCAAGGCTTGGTAGCGGTTCAGAGTGCGATGTTTATTGACTGCACGGGAGATGCATTATTGGCAAGATTGGCCGGAGTTCCGGTAGAATCAGGCTATTCAGAGACAGGGTACAATCAGCCTATGAGTTTCCGCTTTGAAATGGGGGGCATTGATTTTAAAAAGCTGACTAAGTATATTGCCAGTATTCATGATGATTGGTGCAAGAGTGAGCTGCCTTATTTTGAAATCGCAGCGGCCAGGCATAGAGCTATTAAATACAAATTGGAGGAGTTCTTTCTCAAAGGAGTGGCCAGTGGGGAGCTCCAAGAGGAAGATGCGGAATATTTTCAAGCTTTTACCATTCCGGGGAAACCGGGCTGCATGTCTATGAATTGTCCGGAATTGCCGGTGGGTTTTAGGGCTACAGATGCCATTTCCTATAGTGAAGGTGTGTGCTATGGCCGGGCTATGATTAGACGTATTAGCAACTATTTAATTAAACATCTGCCCGGTTTTGCCAATGCTTATCTTAGCAAGGAAGCGACCATGCTAGGGGCCAGAGAATCTTATAGGATTAAGGGTAAGTACTGTTTAACTGAAGAGGATTATTATGGTCGGCACATATTTGCCGATGCTGTAGTACGGACGGCCTACTATATTGATGCCCATGGCGGAAAAGTGGGAGAGTATTTGAAGCCCGGAGAGTTTTACGAAATTCCCTATCGGGCTATGGTAACCGAGGAAATCGCCAATCTGGCAGTAGCCGGTCGCTGTATCTCAGCCAGTTTTATCTTGGAAGCATCTTTGAGAATCCAGCCTACCTGTATGAGTATGGGGGAGGCTGCCGGTTTGGCGGCAGCCTGGGCTTGGAAAAAGGGCATGGCGCTTAATCAGGTGGAGTGGAATAAAATCCCTGTTAAGCAAAGAAGTTATGTAAGTGGAAAGTGAGACACCTAGCATATGCCGAAGTATTGTGTACAGACAGAGGTAATCTGTAATGACGTACATACAGAGTTGTATGCATGCGTTAGAAAGAATCCGGAATAATGTATGTTGCACCTAGGACGTATAAGATTGTGCATAGAGATACTAACAAGGAGTTTAAGTTATGCCTAAGTATGTTTGTGTGGATATTGGAGGCACGATAATTAAATATGGCTTAGCCACAGAGCAGGGTGACTTCCTACACACAGGACAGATGGTCAATGAGGTTAAAGAACTGGGTGTACAACAGATAGTAACCAAAGTAGCTAAGGTTGTAGAAAATTATAAGCAGGACTATGACCAGGAGAAAGATATTTTTGGCTTGGCCGTAGCTACAGCGGGAATTGTGAACCCTGAGACCGGAACCATTATCTACAGTGGGGCAAGTTTCCCCGGGTATACGGGGTTTAAGTTAAAAGCAGCCCTGGAAGAGGCTACCGGGCTGACCTGTACTGTAGAAAATGACGTTAATGCCGCAGGCGTGGGAGAAAGCTGGCTGGGGGCCGGCAAGGGAGCTAATTCCTTGTTTTGTCTGATGATTGGTACTGGTATAGGTGGCAGTCTGATTATTGAGGGTAATCTGGTGAGAGGAGCATCCTACAGTGCAGGAGAAGTGGGCTATCAAAACATTGGTAGGGGAAAGCCATGGGAGGAAATATGCTCTACAAAAGCCCTGATTCAAACAGTAGCGAAAGGCAAAAATCTAAAAAATAAAAAAATGAACGGCAGAGAGGTTTTTGCCCTAGCTAAAAAGGGTGACCAAATAGCCCGTGCAGCAGTAGAAAAAACCGTGGCTGCCTGGGCTGTAGGCATAGCCAATATTTGTTATATTGTTAATCCTGAAATGGTTGTCATAGGGGGCGGCATTACGGCAGAAAAAACCTATCTTCAGCCCCTGCTGGACAAAGCCTTGGCAGCCATGCTGCTGCCGGTGGTCTACGAGCATACCAAAGTAACTTTTACCACTTTAGGGGACAAAGTGGGTCTCCTAGGTGCTTTGCGCAACTTTTTACAGGTGAATACTGCTGCACACAAATGAAGCTAGTTAAGCACACAAAAAAATACACCTAACAGAAAGTTTTCTGACAAGCATAGTAGATAAATTCGAATGCAAATCAGAAACAGTGGTCCTAAGGATTATTTCAGTAGTAATATTGGCAGTAAAGGTTACAATCCACCTAGTGGAGTTTTTGCTTAAAGCAAAAATCGATCGCCCCTCAGAATAGGAATGCAATCGATTTTTGACAAGAAAAAAATCAGCAAAAAAATTAGTGAAATTAGTAAAAAAAACCTTGCATTATAAATTCCTATTATGTTATACTAAAAAGTAGTAAAAATTATTAATTAAGAGCTATTATAAATTAGCTCAAACGGGAGGAAAATTATGAAAAAATATGTTTGCAGTGTTTGCGGTTATGTTTACGAAGGAGACGAACCACCGGCTAAATGCCCTCAATGCGGAGCTCCCAAAGAGAAATTCACGGAAATGCAAGAGGGAGAAAAAAACTATGCCGATGAGCATGTTGTTGGCGTGGCGAAAGATGTTGACCCTCGTATTTTAGAAGGGTTGCGCCAAAACTTTACCGGCGAATGCACCGAAGTTGGTATGTATATTGCCATGGGTCGTGTAGCCGACAGAGAAGGCTATCCTGAAATTGCCGAAGCTTTTAAACGTTATGCTTACGAAGAAGCAGACCATGCTTCCAGATTTGCTGAGCTGTTAGGAGAAGTTGTTACCCCCAGCACCAAGAAAAACTTGGAATTGAGAGCAGCAGCAGAACAAGGCGCCTGCCAAGGCAAGAAAGAAATCGCAACTTTGGCCAAGCAATTAAATTTAGATGCCATTCATGATACCGTTCATGAAATGGCTAAAGACGAAGCCCGTCATGGCCGTGGTTTCGATGGACTGTTAGCCCGTTATTTCGGCAAGAAATAATTTATGAGCAGTAATTAACAAAAATGAGTCAGACATTTTGCTCTGCGCCCAAAATGTTGTGAAGTTTTATTAAGCGACTATGTTGGAATGAGTTCGGTATTCTGCCGGACTCATTTTTTCAATTCTAAAACCACAAAAAGCACGCCTCACTCATGACTGAAACCACGAGTCAGGCGTGTAGCGCATTAAGCAAGTAATTCATGATTAAATTTTTCTTTAATAAGTGTCAGGAGAAATTGTTCAGGCTGGCTTAGATAAGAATTTTTGCGGTAGAGGGCATTGAGAGTCCATATTACAGGTATCCTTCCCAGAGAAAATAATTCGATACTATGTTCGCATTGAGTGAGCCGGGTGGTCAAATAAGGAACTATGGCCAGACCAAGACCGGTAGAAGCCATACGACAACAGGCAATATTGCTGGGAAGTTCTATTTTTTCGGTTGGATGCAAATGTTTTTTCTTGAAAAAATCTTCGCAGAACATCCGCAAAATGTGCTCTCTGCTCTCTACATAAAGACGGGTTTCGTTTAATGCCTGAAGATTCAAAGCGTGAATATTATTTTGCAGCAGTTGCTGAGTTGTAACTATGCCTTTTTTGGCGCAAACGACCAATTCTTCCTTATAAAGTTCCTGACATTGAAAATCCTTAAGCCAGTCTTTATCTACAGCTGAGATAAATATAAGGTCGATAATACCGGCTTTAAGATTGGCCAATAAAAATTTTCCCGTACCGGTGTAGGTGTCCAGGCTAATACTGGGATATTTGGCGGAAAAAGCCGGAATAAGTCGAGGTAGCATGTAGGCAGCCCTTTCCGGAGGGATGCCTATTTTTATTATTCCTTTTACGTTGTGGGTAATATCACTAAATTCTTTTTTTAATTCTTTGTTTTGCAGGAGCATCTTTTGGGCATATTCCATAAACCGGCTGCCTGCATAGGTGAGGGATAAAGGGGAAGTGGAACGGTCAAATAACTGAATACCCATTTCTTTTTCTACGTTTTGAAGATAATGGCTAAGGGCAGACTGGGAAATAAAAAGTTCTTTGGCCGCTTTTGTTATGTTTTGACATTGAGCTACTTTAGCCACATATTGTAATTGACGAAAGTCCATATTGCCTCCTTGAGAGCAGTGATGGCACTTAGCTAAAAGGTAAAAACATCTCTATGGTTTTTGCTAAGCTGAATTTGAGCCTTAGGCTGATCATAACAATAATAACATGAGAAAAAAGACATGTAAACAATAAAATAAATAGCATTTTACACATAATAAGATAATTGTTAGAATAGTTTTAGAAAAGGACGGACTGTGGACTGAAAAAATATCGTTTAAAGAACCAGAGGAGGAAAAATGCTGACGCTTACAAACAAAGGAGTATTTATTAATGAAAGTTTTGGAGTTGAAAAAGATGTCTGGGATAAATCTCAGGGACAGAAAAATACCATGGCTTATCGTATTATGGAGGCACATAATATTGGCACCGAAGGAGAGCTTTTGCAGCTAAAATTTGATGCCCTAGTTTCTCCGGACAACAATTATGTCAATATTTTACAGACGGCCAGAGCAGGGGGGTTGGAGAAATTCCCGGTTCCCTATGTTCTGTCTAATTGTCACAATACTCTTTGTGCCGTAGGCGGAACCATTAACGAAGATGATCACGTCTTTGGGTTGGATAATGTAAAAAAATACGGGGGGATTTTTGTTCCGCCGTATCTGGCTGTTATTCATGAGTATATGCGAGAGCAAATGGCCGGGCCGGGTAAAATGATCTTAGGTTCGGATAGTCATACCCGTTATGGTCCTCTGGGAACAATGGGTATCGGTGAAGGCGGTGGTGAACTTGTTAAGCAACTACTAGGCAAAACCTATGATGTGCAAAGACCGCAGGTTATTGCAGTTTCCTTAACCGGAACCACCAAGCCGGGAGTAGGGCCACATGATGTAGGACTGGCAATAGTGGGAGCAACTTTTAAAAATAAGTTCAATAAAAATAAAATCTTGGAATTTATTGGTGAGGGGATTAAGAACCTTAGCGTAGAATACCGTATGGGTATTGATGTTATGACTACGGAAAGTGCAGCCTTATCCAGTATATGGTGTACTGACGATAAAGTTAGGGAATATTTGGCTTTGCACGGACGGGAAGAGGAATATAAGGAAATGCATCCTCAAGGTATAGCCTATTACGATGGTCTTATTGCCATAGACTTATCTACAGTGGAATGTATGATGGCTTTACCTTTCCATCCCAGCAAGGCAATTAGCATCCACGAATTTCAAAAAGCACCGGAAAAATATCTTCAAGAAGTGGAAACTGAAGGCAAAAAAATTAAAGGTGAAAATCATAAACCCTTTCACATTATGGAACACTTGCGGAATGGTGCTTTGCATATAGATCAAGCCTTAGTCAGTGGCTGCAGTGGTGGTATGTTCGAAAACATTACAGCGATGGCTGATATATTAGGTGATACGGCAATAAGGGGCAATGGCCCGGCCTTAGGCATTAATCCGGCCAGTCAGCCTATCTATTATGCTTTATTAAATAATGGGGTAATCGGCAAATTGATGACAGCCGGTGCCAGCATCAGGCCGGCTATTTGCGGACCATGTTTTGGGGTAACGGATGTGCCTGCCGATAATCAGCTGAGTATTCGTCATACAACCCGCAACTATCCAAACAGAGAGGGGTCCCAGCCTGAGCAAAATCAAATGGCAGCCAGTATTTTGCTGGATGCCAGGTCTATTGCGGCAACCATGAAAAACGGCGGGGTTATAACAGCAGCATCAGATTTGACTATTCAGTACAGTAGGCCTAAATATGAATTTAATGCCAGAATTTATGAACATCAGGTAGTTAATTGTTGGCATAAAGCAGATGCTTCTCAAATATTGAGGATGGGGCCGAATATTGCTGATTGGCCGATAATGTACCCTTTACAGGACCATTTATTGTTAAAGATAGTAGGAAGTTACAAAGGCTCAATTACAACTGACGAGTTGATTCCTTCCGGGGAACCGTCCTCTTATCGTTCCAATCCGGAAAAGCTTGCAGAATTTACTTTGACAAATAAAGACCCGGATTATGTGGCGAGAGCAAAAGCAGTTCGTCAGGCAGACAGAGAGAGGCGGGAAGGCAGGACAATAGTGGATTCGTCTTGTGAAAAAGTGGTTGCAAGTATTTGCAAAAAAATAAATTGTGCCAGAGAAAATATTACTATAGGCAGCATTATCACAAGTAATCAGATAGGAGATGGTTCCTCCAGGGAACAAGCGGCCAGTTGTCAAAAAGTGTTGGGAGGTTTTGCCAATCTCGCTAATGAATATGCTACAAAGCGGTATCGTTCTAATTTGCTGAATTGGGGAATTTTGCCCTTAACAACAAAGGATGTGCTTAACCAGGAGGTAGAATTTGCTATTGGTGAGTATCTTTTCATTAAAGATATTTCCAATCTTTTAGCGAAGCAAACGGAAAACATAGAAATAATACGCATCAGGGATACTTCTTTAGAGGATAGCGAAAAAATCATCTGCTCTATGGGCAATATGACAAAGAGTGAAAGAGATATCTTGTTGGCAGGCTCTTTAATAAACTATTATGGCAGACAGCAGTAAGGAGAGAAACATGGGAAAAACCTTAACAAGAAAGATTTTGGAAGGGCATTATGTCAAAGGAAGTATGGTGCCGGGAGAAGAGCTTTTTGTTAAGGTAGACCAAACCTTAACCCATGACATTAATGCCGTTATGACTTATTTGGCTTTTGAAGCCATAGGCCTGGATCGGATCAGAACGGAATGCAGCGTCAGCTATTTGGATCATAATTTATTATATATTGACAACAAAACTCCCGATGACCATATTTATTTGCAGTCAGCAGCAAAAAAGTTTGGCGTATATGTATCCAGACCGGGCAATGGAATCTGTCACGCAGTACACATGGCGAGATTTGGGGTACCTGGGAAGCTTGCCCTGGGCGGCGACAGCCATACGCCCCATGGTGGGGCTCTTGGTATGCTCTGCATTGGTGTAGGGGGTATGGATATTGCTACAGCCATGACAGGAGTGCCCATGCGGATTACGATGCCAAGAGTCGTAAAGGTGAATTTAATGGGAGCTTTGCAGCCGGGCTGCAATACCAAAGAGGTAATATTAGAAATGCTTAGACGGGTAACTGTAAAAGGTGGCCTGGGTAATGCCTATGAATATGTGGGGCCGGGGGTTAGAACACTAGAGGTGCCGGCTAGGGCAACTATTGCCAATATGGGTGCGGAAATGGGTGCTACCACTTCTCTTTTTCCGGCAGATGAACGAGTAAAAGAATTTATGATAGCCCAAGGTAGAGAACAAGAATATAAAGAATTACTACCTGATCCGGATGCCGAATATGAAGATACAATAGAGATTGACTTAAGTAAATTGGAACCGCTGATGGCTTGTCCTGACTTACCGGATAATGTGAAAAAGGTTGTGGATGTTCCCAAGCAGAGGGTTCAGCAAGTTATGATTGGCAGCTGCACTAATTCCAGCTACGCTGATATTGCCAAAGCGGCGTTAGTGTTTAAGGACAAACATGTTAATGAAGACGTAAGCTGTACCTGTGCTATTGCTACTAAGCAAATTTATAAACAACTTTTAAAAGACGGTTATATAGATATGCTCATAGATGCAGGGGTGAGACTTTTGGAATTTGCCTGCGGTCCCTGCTGCGCTATTGGCCAAACCCCTGCTACCAATGGGGTGGCAGTACGTACTACCAATCGTAATTTCAAAGGGCGGGCCGGCAATCCCACTGCCAAAGTCTATTTAGCTAGTCCTGAGACAGCGGCGGCTACGGCTGTTACCGGTACCTTCACTACAGCCAAGGACATTATGGGAGAAGGGATTAGTGTCCTTTCTGCCATAAAAGAACCTTTAAGTTATCCCATTGACGATACCATGCTTATTCCCCCTTTGTCTTTGGAAGAAGCAAAGAAGGTGGAAATCGTCAGGGGACCAAATATCAAACAGTTGCCGGTTCCGAATTTGCCTACGCAGAATTTATGCGTGCCTGTTAGCTTAAAGGGCACAGACGATATATCCACAGATGATATTACTCCTGCCAGTGCGGAACTGAGCAGCATGAGGTCCAATATTCCGCTGATGGCGCAATATTGTTTCCGTCGTTATGATAAAAACTTTTCGGCACGAGCCCAAGAAATGGGTAAAAGTATTATTGTGGCCGGTGAAAATTACGGACAGGGTTCTTCTAGAGAGCATGCCGCTATTAATCCCATGTATTTGGGTGTCAAATGCGTTATTGCTAAAAGCATTGCCAGAATTCATAAAGGAAATTTGCTTAACCATGGTATTGTCCCTATGCTTTTTGCTAATAAAGCCGACTATGACAGAATCGGTCTTAGAGATGAATTGGAAATTGAAAACTTCCTTGACCAGATTCCTACCAGAAACGTATTTATAAAGGATAAAACCACAAACTTCACTTTTGAAACTAAGCTGGATTTAACCGATAATGAAATCGAAGTTGTTCTCAGCGGCGGGCAATTAAGATATTTGAAGAAAGAATTAACAGCTGCAGGAATACTAAACAAAGGAGAGTAAAAATGACACAGGCTGAAGAGATTAAGGTGGCACAGGAGAAATTTGCGGAGCTTATTAAATCCGAATTTGTCCGTATTGAAAAAATGAAGCAGGGCAGCGCAGTAAAAGATTTTAGTAAGCTAGAAAAAATTATCATAGGAATTATGCCGGGAGACGGTATTGGCCCAATCATTATACAGCAGGCTCTTCGCGTCCTGCAAGGGCTAATGAAGGAAGAACTAGCTAATGGGAAAATAGCAGTCCGTATGATTGAAGGTATGACTATTGAGAACAGGGCAGCTAAAAACGACAGTGTTCCTCCTGAATGCATGGAAGAAATAAAAAAATGCGACGTATTGTTAAAGGGCCCCATGGTAACACCTAGAGCCGGAGATCCTTGGCCCAATTTATTGTCTGCCAATAGCATTCTTCGAAGGAACTTAGAACTTTTTGCTGCAGTTCGTCCTATTTCCATTCCGGAAAAAGGTATAGATTGGACCTTCTTCCGGGAAAATATTGAGGGGGAGTACATTTGGGGTAATAAGGGGATCCAAGTGGATGAAGATTTGGCGGTTGATTTCAAGGTTGCCACTAAACAAGGGGTGGAGCGCATTGCTAGGGCAGCCTTTGATTTTGCCAGAAAAAACCGCAAGAAAAATGTTACCATTGTTACTAAAGCCAATATTGTTAAATTGGTAGACGGCAACTTTATTAAAGGCGTTCGTAAAGTTGGAGAGGAATATCCTGATATTGAAATTCAAGAGCGTTTGGTAGATGCTATGGCCGCCAAAATGCTGGACCCTGAGTTCTGCAAAGGAATCGATGTTATTGTCCTGCCGAATTTATACGGTGATATTGTTACGGACGTGGCTGCTGAGCATCAGGGTGGCTTGGGAACTGCCTCTTCGTCTAATATAGGCAATCGGTACGCTATGTTCGAGGCTATTCATGGTGTAGGGCCTTTTCTAATGTCGCACGGACGAGGTAACTATGCAGATCCCTGTTCCTTGATTCGCGCAGTAGGGCAGCTGTTGGCCCATATTGGCTATGGAGACCGGAATGAATTGTTGAAGAAAGCTTTGCATATCTGCACAGTTACAGAAAGAAAGCTAATAGTAACCACGCAAGTTAAAGATGCCAGCACCGAAGACTTCACTACTTATCTGTTAGATACCATAAAAAAAATTAACAAACAAAACTAAAGTGCATATGTGGGAATTAATAAACCCCTTAGGATTAAAGTCATGGGAGGTTAGTTAAATCCCACATATGCTTTTTTGTCACGATTTTTTCACAAAAATGTTGTTGACTTAAAGTGGACTCTAGATACTATATTGTTAATAAGAGGTGACTCTTTCCCAATTATACGGGCGGAACCAGCCGGCTTTTTTGCACCCGGTTTGTTTGGCAAAAAATATTTGACTTATAGTTACCTCTGAGTGTTATGGTAATAACAAAGGAGTTAAAGCAATCTAAAAAATGAGGTGGATTATTATGAAAAAAATTTTAGGCTTATTGGCGATTTTGGTTGTGGCCTGTGTTTTAACTGGCTGCGGGGGCACAAAAGGAGATACGAAAGAAATGGCAAAACCTCTTCAAAAGCAAAACAAAGTTCTAGTGGCTTATTTTTCTGCATCCGGTAATACGGAAAAAGTAGCAAAGAACATGGGATCCCTTATTGGAGCCGATGTTTACAATATTGTCCCTAAAGAAAAATATACCGAAGCAGATTTAAACTATAGCAATGACAACAGCCGTTCTTCCAAAGAACGTGACCCCAAGTCCCGTCCTGCTATTGGTACATCTGTGGCTAATATGGGACAATATGATGTAATTCTTTTGGGTTACCCTATTTGGTGGGGTGAGGCACCTAGAATCATCAATACTTTCCTGGAAAGCTATGATTTCAGTGGCAAGACAATTATTCCTTTCTGTACTTCCGGCGGCAGCGGTCTGGGTGCCTCCGGGACCAAGCTGGCCAAGGAATATGCCAAGGGAACCTGGCAAGCCGGTGGGCAATTAAGCCCTAACGAATCCAACGCTAAACTGACAGAGTGGCTGAAAAGTCAGGGAATTAGTGTGAAATAAACTAATAAATAAAGAAAAAGAGCTATAACAACAATGACAAAACTGTCATCTTGTTATAGCTCTTTTTTGTCTATGATTATTTTTTCCAGCAGAAGAGGAAAAACTTAATTGGTGATGTCATCCACAAAGTCGCCACAAATACGCTTTAACATACCAGAAGTATCAGACTCACCACCCCGGCTGCGGGTATCCCGGATGGAATAAACCAGTTTGTCCGTCCGTAAATCTTTAACATTAAACTCCAAATCCACTCTGGCAGTGTAATAATAACCAGCTGGGTGATTAACATATTCAGTAACAGGAATGGAAATTGATTTACTTGATTTCCTCCCATTGTGCTCCTCGTCAATCCAGATGGTTTTGGTAGCATAAACTGTTTCTACCCAAGCATCATGCCAGATTTTATCGTTGCCGAAGACATAAATTTTAACATCAAAACCTAGCTTAGGCGCTGTTGGGTTTAATTCATTTTTATCTTCAATGGTGACATTCTTTTTGTTGAAGGCAGAAAGCAAATTCATTTTCACTTTACTTTCGGCAGAAGAATCTACCTGAAAATCGGTTCTGTCAATTTGCACGGGAGCAATACCCATTAATTGAATTTTGGTATATTTACCAAAAACATAGTTCTTATCTTTGAATTTAACCTTTTCAGCATTCACAGGCATAGTCAGCAGAAAAACTAACCCCAACAGCATCGCAACAAATTTCTTCATAGTCTTAACCCTCCCTGATTATGGATATTTATATTTTCATTTTACCATAGTACCAAGAATTTTACATGGTTTCTTTTAAAAGTTGTCTTTTGCCAATCTTACGGCCTAAGACATTGGAACTAGTTGAAAATATATTACTCAATATTTACATCTCTAGACTCAATACTTTGAGCATCTAATAGTCTAGAATAAAGACAGGAAATCGGAAAAGCAGTGAAAACTGCAGATTTCTAGGGGGAACCTAGTGGAAAGACGTCGCTACTCCTACTGTCCATTCGTGTGGTTTCGTATTTCCCCAATTTTGACATTCCACTAGGTTCCACCATAAAATTATAATTAAAATGAAGATAAAATGGAAAAAAGTGACAAAAATAAGTAAATGTGCCAAGTTTGTTAACTTTGTCAACTTTTTTCAACATCGATTGCGATAAAGTTAAATGAAGTTTATAATCTAGTTATAGAACCAGATGATAGGATAGCGAGGTATGTAATGAAAGAATCTGCCGGTAGGAATTGGTTGAACATAGTAGGAAAAGAGAAACTACAAACCTTTCAGGATGTCTTTGCACAAACATACAATTTGGGTATGAGCTTTGCAGACGGGCAGGGACAGCCCTTAACTGTTTCTGCCAAAGTCTCTCTGCTTTGTCACAAGTTGCAAGGGAAAAGTGCTAAGTATTGTGAAGAAGAACATGCCGGTGCCAGGGAAGAGGTGGCGCTCAGCAGAGAGATTCAGTATTTTACCTGCAGTGTGGGGGTATCCTACTTTGTTTGTCCTGTTTTCTGGAAAGAAGAGGTTGTAGCCTATGCTGTGGTGGGGTGTTATATCTCTCGCAACAGCAGTTTGCCGGAAAAGTATATAAAAGATTATAACATACCGACTTTTACAGCCCAGGAAATTAAGAATGTCGGTTACTTACTGACAAAAATATTGGAATTACTTAACATAAATCACCAAAAATCGTACCAGGCAGAACCGGAAGAACCACATGTTGAAGCTCCTGTCACTCATGATGAACGACTAAGTGCCAGAGAACAGCAGGTGGTGGGGTTCTTGTGTAAAGGGTTTACTAATAAGCAGATTGCCGAACAAATGATTATCAGCGAAAAAACTGTTAAAACCCATATCAGCAACATTCTCAATAAGCTAGGGATGAGGGATAGAATGCAGGTTGTTCTCTATTTCCTTAAAGGGAAAACCTCTGCAATGTTATAGAAGAAAGAGAGAATGGATATGGGAAGAAAAAAAATATTACTTATCTTCGTTGTAGCAGTAATCGTACCCATCCTACTTCTAACAATTTCAGCCAATAAGACAGGACAAGAAGCTCAAGAAAAAGTAATGATAACAACATTAGAAACCGGGCTGAAGATAGTCCGGGGCGAAATGCAGGAAAGAAAAAACGGCATGCGCCGAGTCTGCAATTTTTTGGCATCTTCCCGTGAGATGCAAAAAGCGGTCAGTAATAAAGATACGGAATATTTGTCCTTGCGTATTGGAGACTTACAGCATCATTTTGAGTACGTTGATTATGTAATGGTGGTAGATGGGAAAAATGCTCCTTTAGCCAAATTAAGTCCTGATATGCGTTATGATTCTGCGGGAAAACTGGGAAAGCTGGTTCAAACCGCCATGACTCATCGACGGGTTGTTTTTTCTGAAGAATTAATTCCTTTGGATGAATTATTCGAGGTGGGAAGCAAAGATTATGATAAATTTTTGGTTAAAGTAAAAAGCGAGAGGGGCGATATTCAGCAAAAGACTGTCAGTCAGGCTATGATATCTTTGGCTGTTATGCCTATTTATGCTGACGGTAATGGAAATAAGGTTATTGGTGCTATTGCTGTTGGAGATATTTTCAATAATGACACGGTTTTCCCCAATAATGTCAGTACCTACTCTGCGGATGCTCTCGTCCTAGCCAGTACGGGAGGGATTAGGGTAGCTTCCAACTTCGCCAAAGAAGTAGGCAGGAACTTCATTGGTACAGCTACCAGCCAACAGATTACCAGTATTTCACGCAACGAAAAACAAGCTCCTTGCTATTTAAGCTCTTTGCAGGTAGCTGGAACTCCCTATAAAGTTTTGAATGAGGTTCTGTATGACAGTGCTAAGGAACCGATAGGTTTTATTGGCGTGGGTTTGCCGGAAGCCAGTTATTATACACTCAACGCGGTTAATGACCAATTGTTTATTTTATTCAGTTTATTGGCCTTAGTGCTTCTGGGACTCAGTCTGTGCTATGCTCAAAAGTACTTACAAGGGCTGGAAGAGGAAAAAGAGAGTTATCAACACAAGGCCAAGGAAGAGTATAATAGACAATTGCATTTGACCAGTGAGCTCAGGCATCTAAACAGTACATTAGAAGTTCAGGTTAAGGAACGTACTCAGCACCTGGCCACGGTTATAGAAAAACTCCAGCGTGCGGATGAGGTGAAAACCAGGTTTATGGCTGGGCTGAGCCACGAATTGCGCACTCCTTTAAATATTATTATCAGTTCTGCGGAAGTTCTGCAAGACCAGTTGCTGGGGCCTCTTAACCCTAAACAACAAAACTATGCTAAGGGAATTTGCAGTTCGGGAGAGCACTTGTTATCTTTGATTAATAATCTGCTCCGTTTGTCTAAACTGGGATTTGGCAAGGAGAAAATAATACTGACCAAATTCTGCCTGAAAGACCTAGTGGAAGAAGTAGTACTCAATGTAAGAAAGTATGATCCGGGAAAGAGACTGAATATTACGGCTAGTTTTGAGGAGCCGGAGCTCTGTGTAGAAGCAGATATACAGAAACTGCGCCAGATTATTTATAATCTAATGTCCAATGCCGTAAAATTCACCGCCGATAACGGTAAAATAGAAGTGGAAACTGCCCGCCAAGGTATGATGGTACGTATTACAGTGGAAGATAATGGTGTAGGCATGAGCAAGGAAGACTTGGCTAAAGTGTTCCAAGAGTTTGAACAAGGGACAAATGCTGCAAAGACTAAATACGCGGGTAGCGGCTTAGGTCTCGCAATTGTTAAATATTTAGTAGAGCAACAGGGAGGCACTGTTTACCTAGAAAGCGAAATTAACAAGGGATGTAAGGCTACAGTGTTGTTGCCTATTAACATGGGGGAGTTTCTGGCAGAAAGAGAGCGAGAGAAAAATAGACTATGAAAACAGTTTTAATTGCTGATGATAACGAGCAAAATAATGGCATTTTGCAGGATGTTTTGGAGAGCTTTTCTTATAGGGTTGTCTTGGCTTCTTCCGGTGATGCCGCCTTGAGTTTGGCCCAAAAGGAGAACCCTGACATAATTTTGCTGGATGTTATGATGCCGGGATTGTCCGGCTACGAGGTTTGTAGGAAACTACGGCAGAACCCATCCACCAGACACGTGCCTGTGGTGCTTTTAACGGCTTTAAGTGAGGTTGAAGACAGAATCCACGGCTATAATGTAGGAGCTGATATCTTTTTGACTAAACCTGTCAATTATCAGGAGCTTATGGCGATGATTAATAAATTTTTACAAGAAAAAGCTGAACCGGATTTAATGGAGCCGGTAGACAAAGTGGTAAACTTTCTCAGTGATTTCTTGCCACCATCTGCGAAGCAGGAAGTGCCTGGAGAATTGTTCCTGGCCGTGGAGCAAAAGTATGGTGTACAATTGATTCATGCCATGCAAATGCCAGTCAAAGCCATTCAGTATCTGGATATTGCCATCAGAGTTCAGGGAGTCAGTGTTTGCCTGCAAGAAGGAAAGGGAAAAGGCAAACTAAAGAAGGCTTTAGGGGAGCTGGAAATGGGAAAATGGCTTTTACCTATTTTGACCTATAAGGGTAAAGGACCCTTTAGAGAAGGGGAAAAGGCCAGTAAGGAGACGGACGATTTTTGGGGAGAAATAGCGGAAATTTTTTTGACCCTAAAAACTTATGCAGAATGTTATAAAGAACACAAAGGTAATAGGTCAGATGCGGTAACGGCCCTTAGAAGAGCGGCTTTAGCCGGCCAATGCAATTCTCTTATTGTGGAGCAGCTGGCAGATATAGTGAAACATCGCATGCTTTTGGAAGATTTGCAGTAAGAAATAAACTGTAAAACAAGAAAATACATAAGTACTTATATTTTAGTACTTATGTATTTTTTATAGGGACAATAGGCAAAAAGTTACCAAATATAAAAAGTTTTTTCAAAAAAGATGAGGTTTTTGTATAAAAATCATTGACAAAAGGGGGATAGATTATTTATAATAGTGCCAATAAATTCAAAAAGCGATTTTTGTTTTATAAAAAAAAGGAAAAAGGGTGATGAAATGAAAGTGTGGAAAAAAGCTGCAAGCGCCATCGGTGTCGCAGCAGTGATGACCTCTCTTTTTGCCGGCTGCGGTGCCGGGGGAGGCAGTAAAAAAGCAGCAGATGCAAAAGAAATCGTAGTAGGAGCACATTTTGAACTAACCGGTAACGTGGCCAATTATGGTAAATCTACAATGAGCGGTGTCCAAATGGCTATTGATGAGGCTAATGCTAAGGGCGGTATCTTGGGCAAGAAGCTTAAGATGGTAACAGGTGATAATAAATCCGAGCCTTCTGAGGCAGGCAATACTGCTACAAAGCTAATTACCAAAGACAAGGCAGTGGTGTTGATTGGACCGGCTACCAGCGGTTGTGTAGCCGCCAGTATTCCTATCGCTACAGGAAACAAGGTTCCTCTAATGGCTCCTGTTGCTACCGCACCTAATATTACGTTGCAAAAGGATGGCAAGGTCCAGCCCTTTGTGTTTAGAGCCTGCTTTATTGATCCTTTCCAAGGCAAGATTATGGCTACCTTTGCTTCTAAGACTTTGAAGGTAAAGAACATTGCCGTATTCTTCGATTCTTCCAGTGACTATTCCAAAGGTTTGGCAGATGTATTTGGCAAAACTGTGGAAGGGGCCGGCGGCAAGATTGTAGCCAAAGAAGCTTTCTTGGCTAAGGACGTAGACTTTAAAGCTGCCTTGACTAAACTAAAGGCCAGCAATCCGGAAGCTTTGTATGTTCCTGCTTATTACGAAGAAGTTTCTAAGATTATTAAACAAGCCCGTGAGGTTGGTATTGATTGCCCCATTTTGGGCAGCGATGGTTGGGATTCTCCGAAACTAGCTGAAATCGCAGGCAAGGCTGCTCTGAACAACACTTACTTCTGCAGTGCTTACTCTGCTCAAGACAAGGATCCTAAGATTCAGGAATTTATCAAGGCGTATAAGAAGAAATTCAATGCTGAGCCTGATAACTTCAGTATTCACGGATATGACGGAGCATTGGTTGTTCTGGAAGCTATTAAGAGAGCCGGTTCTACTGATGGTGTGAAGATTGCAGAAGAAATCGCTAAAATGAAGGATTTCCCTGTGGCTACAGGTAAGTTCACTGTTGATCCTCAGCATAATCCTGTTTCTGGCGGTATCATCATTGAATTAAAAGATGGTGTACAAACCTTTAAGGAAAAGATTAATCTGTAATCAAGTATTTATGTATCAATCCAACGTCGGATAGGGAAAACTCTGTCCGACGTTTTTTATCAAAGGCGATATAAGGGGGATTGGAAAAAGACAAATGAGGGGGAAGTAAAAATGCAAACAGGAAAGAAATTATTAGCGGTATTATGTTTAGGGACTTTGCTGGTAAGTGGTGTCAGTGGCTGTGGCGGTAAAGGCGGGAATGCCAAAGAAATTAAGATAGGCGGCAACCTGGAAATGACAGGCACAGGGGCTAGTTATGGTAAAAGTTCTCAGAATGGTATTAAACTGGCCTTAGAAAAAATAAACGGCCAGGGTGGTGTTCTTGGCAAGAAATTAACCTTGGCAGTAGCAGATAACAAATCAGAAGCTGCTGAAGCCACCAATGCCATGCAGAAACTGCTTAGCCAGGACAAAGTGGTTGCTGTTATCGGACCGAATATTTCTTCCTGTGTTATTGCTACAACGGCGGTAAATGCAGGGTCTAAGGTGTTGGATATTTCGCCTTTGGGTACCAATCCTAAAGTTACCGTAGATCAGAACGGTAAAACCAGACAATACAATTTTAGGACTTGTTTTATTGATCCTTTTCAGGGAACTGTTATGGCCCAGTTCGTGAAAGATTCTCTTAAAGCAAAAAAGGTTGCCATTCTTGTTGATAATTCTTCGGATTATTCCAAGGGTTTAGCCCAATATTTCGAAGAAAATTTTGTGAAGAACGGTGGGACTATTGTAGCCAAAGAATCTTTCCTGCAAAAAGATACAGATTTTAAAGCAACTTTGACAAAGATTCAAGCCACCCATCCTGATATGATTTACGTACCGGCCTATTATCAAGAAGTCGGCCTCATCATTAAGCAAGCCAGAGAATTGGGCATTACCGTTCCCATGGCAGGCGGCGATGGCTGGGATAGTGCAAAAATGCCGGAGATTGCAGGCGCCGCTGCCTTGAACAACACGTATTTTTCCAGTTTGTACTCACCGGAAGACAATACTGCTATGAACAAGGAATTTGTGGCAGCTTATGAAAAGGCTTATAGCGAAAAACCGGATGTGTTTGCGGCTTTGTCTTATGATTCTACTTTGCTGATTGCTGAGGCTATTAAAAAGGCAGGAGGGGAAACACCTGCTAAGATTGCTGCAGCAATGGCGGAAATCAAAGGCTTGGAAGGTGTTTCCGGCAAAGTTACCTTCGATGCTCAGCATAACCCTGTGAAGAGCGCCTTTATTATTGAATACAAAAACGGCAAGCAAAGCTTCAAAACTAAAATTGAACCAAAATAAGTAAATAGGCAAAGAGTGGGCTGCTGTCTGGCAGCCCACAGGCTTTGCGTGGATAGGGGGAGATTGTATGGACATGGGTTCATTTACCCAACAATTTTTACAGCAAATAATTAATGGCCTGTCTTTGGGCAGTATTTATTCATTGATTGCCCTAGGGTATACCATGATTTATGGTATCATAAAGCTAATCAATTTTGCTCACGGCGATATTTATATGCTGGGGGCTTTTATCGGTTTTGTGGCAACAACTAAATTCCAGATGTCTTTTTTGCCGGCTCTGATTCTGTCCATGATTGGTGCTGCCATTGCCGGCATTATTATTGAGAGGATTGCTTACCGGCCCATGCGTAATGCTCCCAGAATCGCGGTACTGATTACGGCTATTGGGGTGTCTTTCTTTTTGGAATATACCATGATCTTGGTTGCAACTCCACAGCCCAGGACATTCCCGGCAATTTTTAGTGCTACGGTGTATCACGTGGGCGGGCTGGTAGTTAATAATCAGCAGATTTTAATTTTGGTTAGTGCCTTGCTTTTGATGGCAGGACTGACTTACATAGTTAATCATACAAAAGCAGGTCAGGCCATGCGTGCGGTAAGCTTTGACCCGGATGCGGCAAGCCTTATGGGAATTAATATTGACAGGATTATTTCTATGACCTTTGCTTTAGGCTCTGCTCTGGCAGCGGCAGCCGGTGTGCTGGTTGGTATTTATTACAATTCAATTGACCCTTTGATGGGTACTATGCCGGGGCTGAAAGCCTTTATTGCAGCCGTGGTAGGTGGCATTGGAATACTGCCCGGTGCTATGATGGGAGGCCTCATAATGGGTCTGGTTGAGGCTATGGTCAGCGGCTTTTTTTCTTCTACCTTCAGAGATGCGGCAGCCTTTGCCATTCTGATTATTATTCTGCTCTACAAGCCAAGCGGCCTCTTGGGCAAGAATGTTAAAGAGAAGGTGTAGGTGATGGCTATGAATAACTTAAAAAAACAAGATTTGGGTATTCTTGGTGTTTGCGTAGTTATTTTTGCTGTCTTCCAAACACTGCTCTATTATGAATTCATTGACCCCTATTGGGAAGCAAATATTATTTTAATTTTAGTGAATATTATTCTGTCAGTGAGCTTGAACCTGATTAATGGCTACACGGGACAGTTCTCCATTGGTCATGCGGGATTTATGGCGGTAGGTGCCTATATGGGTGCCATTATGACAGTGAAAATGGAGCTGCCTTTTGTGGCGGCACTGCTGGCCGGCACTATCAGTGCCGGATTCCTGGGTTTTCTTATTGGCATTCCTACCTTGCGGTTAAATGGTGATTATTTGGCTATTGCTACTTTGGGATTAGGGGAGATTATTCGTATCTGTATTTTGAATATTGAGTATGTAGGCGGTGCTTCAGGATTTATGGGCATTCCTCGTATTACAAATTTTCCTTGGGCTTTTTGGATTGCCATTTTCGTTATTTTCTTTATCAAGAATTTCAAAAATTCGGCAAAAGGCAGAGCTTGTCTGGCTATCAGAGAAAATGAAATCGCCGCTGAGACCATGGGCATTGATACCACAAAATATAAAATTTTAGCCTTTACTATTGGTGCCGGTTTTGCCGGTACGGCAGGTTGCCTATTCTCTCACTATTATTACATTGCTCATCCTGCTTCTTTCACTTTCATGCGCAGTTTTGATATTCTAACCATGGTAGTATTGGGAGGGTTAGGGTCCATGAGCGGGGCCATTACGGGAGCCATCGTTTTGACGGGTATCAGTGCTTTGTTGGCAGATTATCCTGAATGGCGTATGGTTATATATTCCGTGACTTTGATAGTCTTGATGCTGAATAGACCTCAGGGTATTTTTGGCAGCAAGGAATTAAGCAGACAGATGTTTAAATTCGGAAAGTCAGGAGGTAAGGCTAATGGCGGAACTGCTGAAGGTTGATAATGTGTCTATGATATTTGGCGGCTTGCGTGCTGTTTCCAATTTCAGTATGCACATCGACCAAGGAGAACTTATCGGTCTTATTGGTCCTAACGGCGCCGGCAAAACCACGGCATTTAATATGCTCACCGGTGTGTATAATCCCAGCGAAGGGGAAATAACTTTTAACGGAACCAGGATTAACGGTAAAAAACCTTATCAAGTAACGGCTATAGGGATTGCCAGAACTTTCCAGAATATTCGTTTGTTCTCAGAACTTAGCGTATTGGACAATGTAAAGATTGCTTTTAACAGGCATGTGAAATATACTTTACTTGAGGCGGAGCTTCGGATAGGACGTTATTACAGTGAAGAAAAAGATATTGAAAAAAAGGCCATAGAGCTTCTGAAAATTTTCAAGCTGGATGGGCTGAAAGACGAAATGGCCAAGAACTTGCCTTATGGGGAGCAACGACGGTTGGAAATTGCCAGAGCTTTGGCCACAGGACCCAAGCTATTGCTTTTAGACGAACCAGCAGCCGGAATGAATCCACAGGAAACCCATGAACTGATGGAAATGATTCGCTGGATCAGGAATGAGTTTAAATTAACGATTTTGCTGATAGAACATGATATGAGTCTGGTTATGGGGGTTTGTGAGAGAATTTATGTGCTGGAATATGGTTGTTGCATTGCCAATGGCACACCGGACCAAATCAAGCATAATAAACGGGTTATAGAGGCATATTTAGGCGAGGAGGTATCATAATGCTGCAAGTAAAAAACTTGGATGTGTTTTATGGTGCCATTCACGCTGTAAAGGACATCAACTTGGAAGTGGGAGACGGAGAAATCGTAACCCTCATAGGATCTAACGGAGCGGGGAAATCTACCACCTTACATACTATTTCCGGATTAATTAAGCCGAAAAATGGTAGAATAATATATGATGGACAGGATATCACCGACACCCGTGCCCATAAGATTGTGGAAATGGGACTCATACAAGTGCCGGAGGGGCGTCATGCTTTTTCTAATATGAGTGTTTTAGAGAATCTGGATTTAGGGGCTTACACTCGTAAAGATAAGGACGGTATTGCTAAAGCAAAGGAAGATGTTTTTAAAAAATTTCCCAGACTATATGAAAGGCGCAATCAGATTGCCGGCACCTTATCAGGGGGCGAACAACAGATGCTGGTCATGGGCAGGGCTCTTATGAGCAAACCCAAACTGCTCCTTTTAGATGAACCATCCATGGGCTTAGCGCCTCTTTTAGTTAAAGAAATTTTTAATATAATCAAAGAAATTCAGCAACAAGGTACCACAATTTTGCTGGTAGAACAAAATGCCAATATGGCATTGTCCATTGCGGATAAAGCCTATGTTTTAGAAACTGGCAGAGTTGTTCTGAGCGGGACGGCAGCAGAACTGGCTGCCAGTGAGGCTGTTCAGAAAGCTTATTTGGGCGGTTAAGACAAAGGAGGGAAAGAAATGCAAATTAAGGAGTTTATGAGTAAGAACGTGGTGACGGTAGGCGAAGATCAGTCTGTGCTAGAGGTCCGCAATATTATGGCTGAACACAATTATCGTCGTCTTCCCGTTGTTGATGACATCAAACGCATTAAAGGCATTTTGACGGCTGGGGATGTAGGAAGAGCTACTCCTAGCGATGCCAGCACCCTTTCCAAATATGAGGCCAATTATATTTTGGGAAAATTAAAAATCAAAGATTTGATGACAAAAAATGTTGTTACTGTTAGTCAAGAAGATGAATTGGAACGGGCTGCTTATCTCATGTATCAAAACAAATTCGGGGTTTTGCCGGTGGTTGATGCCGACAACAAGCTGTGTGGCATAGTGGCAGATAGCGACATTTTAAAAGTATTCGTTGATCTTTTAGGCTATGCAACGTCTTCTACGAAGATAACTATTGATGTTACGGATAAAGTTGGAGTACTTGCCCAATTAGGTGAAATCTTTAAAAACAGAGGAGTAAATATTATTTCTGTACTGACCAGAGAGATAGAAGGTCAGCGTAAGCAGGTCATGATTAGAGCCGACTTGACCAATGCTATGGATATAATTCAGGAAATCAGGGATGCTGGATTCAACATCGTTGATATTTCCACGATTAAGGTACAGAAGTAGCTATGGATAAAAAGGCCACCTACGCAATAGGCGATGTTGTGCGCATGAAGAAAGCTCACCCCTGTGGCTCTTATGAATGGGAAATTACCAGGGTGGGCATGGACTTCGGTATTAAATGCCGGGGCTGTGGACACTTTGTTATGTTGCCTAGGACTAAATTTGAGAAAATGGTGAGAGAAGTATTGAGTAAGGCCGGAGAGTAAAAAAAGCAGGACGATCCCAATAGGACCGTCCTTTTTGTTTGTTATAACCAGCTCTATGTTCCGACCAATATTATCCGTCAGCTTTACTCTAAGATGTGATATAATAATATATCATTATTTAAGGAGAGATTAACAAATGAGCTCAACAAATTTGGAAATGGGTATTGTAGGATTGCCGAATGTAGGCAAAAGTACTTTATTTAATGCTATAACTAAGGCTGGCGCTGAAGCGGCTAATTATCCTTTTTGTACCATTGAACCCAATGTGGGTATTGTGGACGTGCCGGATGCCCGGCTAGATGTTTTGAGTAAAATGTTCAATTCCAAGAGAATTGTTCCGGCAGGAATGAAGTTCGTGGATATTGCCGGGTTAGTTAAGGGTGCATCTAAAGGTGAAGGTCTGGGCAATAAATTTTTGGCACATATTCGGGAGGTAGATGCTGTCTGCGAAGTAGTGCGTTGCTTTGAAGACGGCAATATTACCCACGTAGAAGGCAGTATTGACCCGGTTCGCGATATAGAAATTATTAATACGGAACTATGCCTGGCGGATATGGAAACAGTGGACAAACAGGTGCAAAAAGTTCGCAAGCTGCTTAAGGCAAGAGATAAAGAGGCTCCTGTCAAAATGGCCGTGCTGGAAAAAATTACGGATGCCTTAGGAGAGGCAAAGCCGGTCCGCAGTTTGACACTGACTAAAGAAGAAAGAGCTTCAATCAAAGAGCTGGAACTTTTAACAGATAAACCTATTTTGTATGTTGCCAATGTGGCAGAAGCAGAAGCTGCCGATGCCTCCCAGAATAAATTCGTGCAGGCTTTGGAAGAATATGCTAAAAAAGAGGGAGCCGAAGCTATTGTGATTTCTGCTAAGGTTGAAGCAGAAATTGCCGAGTTGCCCACTGAAGAGCAAAAGGACTATTTGGAAATGGCCGGACTCACTGAAGCAGGGTTGGACCGTCTGATTAAAGCCGGATTTAAGCTTTTGGGCTTGCAGACTTTCCTGACCACAGGAGAAATGGAATCAAGGGCCTGGACCATTGTAAAAGGTTATACCGCTCCCCAGGCAGCAGGAAAAATTCATACAGATTTCGAGCGTGGCTTTATCAAAGCAGAAATAGTTTCCTACGATGATTTGGTCAAATGCGGTTCTAAGCAGGCCGCCAAAGAAAAAGGCCTGGTTCGCATGGAAGGCAAGGACTACGTTATGCAGGACGGGGATGTAGTAGAGTTCAGATTCAATGTATGAAGCAGATTGCCGATTCGCTCACGAGCCGACAGGCGAAGTGAAGAATCGTGACAAATCGCTTCCTTCGGAGACGCGACGAGATAGGAGCGGTGAGAAGCAGCAGATTGCCGATTCGCTCACGAGCCGACAGGCGAAGTGAAGAATCGTGCACAATGGTTCGTCGTTTCCATTCAGCTACGCCATATTGGCTTGCTTCAAGGACGACTATCATAGGGCATTTACCAAATGCTACCCTTCATCCCTCTGGTCTTCGGCTAGCAAGGTAAAATGCGCCAAATCGCTTCCTTCGGAGACGCGACGAGATAGGAGCGGTGAGAAGCAGCAGATTGCCGATTCGCTCACGAGCCGACAGGCGAAGTGAAGAATCGTGCACAATGGTTCGTCGTTTCCATTCAGCTACGCCATATTGGCTTGCTTCAAGGACGACTATCATAGGGCATTTACCAAATGCTACCCTTCATCCCTCTGGTCTTCGGCTAGCAAGGTAAAATGCGCCAAATCGCTTCCTTCGGAGACGCGACGAGATAGATATTATTTTTAATGAAGAGGATAAAAAAATGATATTTGATACACATATGCATGCAGAGTATTCCTGCGATTCACACATGACAATTGTCCAGGCTATAGCCACAGCGGCTAAAGTAGGAGTGGGCATGATTCTCACCGAGCATTGGGATAGGGATTATCCTACCAATCCGGAAATGTTTGAATTTGACATTGACGACTATTTTGCCAAGAATAGTAAGTATCGCTCTGACAGGGTATTGCTGGGCATCGAAGTAGGCATGCAGCCTCATTGCGTGGTTGCTGATACAGAAATGGTAGGCAAATATCCCTTTGACGAAGTAGTGGGCGCCATGCACTGCATGTATGGCAAGGATATATATGAGCCGGCCACTTATACAGGTCTCACCAAGGAAGAGGCCGTGGATAAATATCTGGAAGAATCTGTGCGCTGTCTGGAACTCTATCACAATTTTGATTCTTACGCTCATTTGGATTATATCTGCCGCTATATGCCTTATGATGATAACAACTTGTATTATGAAGAGCATGCAGAATTGTGGGACAAGGTTTTCAAGCTTCTAATTGCCGGCAATAAAGCTATAGAAATTAACACCAGAAGATTGGAAGATGCCAGTGTCCGCCCCCCTCTGCTGAAACTTTATAAGAGGTTCAAAGAATTAGGCGGAAAGTATGCCACTCTTGGCAGCGATTCTCACTATACAGAGCACATAGGACGGGCCTTTGATGTAGCCGAAGCCATGGCAGACGAGTGTGGACTCCACATTGTACATTTTGAGAAAAGAAAAATGGTTGTAGACAAGTGAAACGTAGGATTAATGAGATATATAGCAAGGACTTTCGTGCACAAAATTAAAAACACAAAGACCGACTGCAAATTTATGCAGTCGGCCTGTTTTGTCTTAGCTTATTTTGCTGCTTTGGCTCTTCTGGCAGCTTCTACTTTTTCTCTAAAAGTTCCCGTAGACGTTGTCTTTTTTTCTGTAGTTTCTTTTTTTGCGTCTTTCTTTGCTATTTTTTTCATTTCTTTTTCAGTAGTGGTTTTGTCTTTGAGAGATTTCTTGGCATGGACGGCATTAATATTAGACATCCAGGCGGGCCCATTGTCATTGGCAGTAATGGTCATAATATCCGTATTGTTCAGATAAAGAATATCGCCGTCAATGGTAGCTACAGGTTTTGTGATAGTTTTGTCGTGATACACTCTGGCCATATTGCCGGCTACCAGGCAGGCTCTTTCTTTAGAACTCATAGAGCTAATGGCAGCAGGGGTGCCGATTATGCGTTTGTTGAGAGAAACCGCACCGGTATCGGCATTGACGCGGACCTTATTGTTGCTGTATTTATAGAGACTTTCCAAATATTTATTTCGCCGTCCTTCATTGGTAGGATGGTCTGAGGGGTTAATAATAGAACCAATAAAGCTTTGGGATTCGCCGCCTTTGGACTTATCCAAAATTCTCTGCCAGATAGCGGCACCGGCACCGGGATTGTATCCGGAAGCTGTTGTCACTTCAAAGGCGAAAACATCAGCTTTCTTTTCCATAGGCATGGTAATCAGTTTGGCACTGCCTAAATTAGCCAAAATATTAGTACCTACAGCTTCCAACCCGCCAACTTGAGAACCTACAACAGCAGCAAGCAGGGACAAGGGGAACTGTCTTTTCACACCGGATTCCGGATCATGATGGACAGCATGACCCATTTCATGGCCCACAACTACAGCTAATTCATCTTCGTTATAATTAATAGTGTTAAACAAACCGATATTAACACTCATGTTGTGACCAAGGGTACAATAGGCATTGAAATTTGTTTTGTTATTAACGAAATAGTTAAAAGGTTTAGTTTTGATGGTCGGATCGATTTTAGCGGCGGTGGCACTTAACCTGCTCATTGTATCATCCAGCATGGCGTTGGCACGGGGGTCATAGTTTACCCCTTCTTTTCCTTTTATATCGGAAAAGAATTTATTGCGACCCTTGCCATTGTAATAATCAATCTGCTTGGTTAAAGCGGCTTGCTGGGCAGAGACACCGATAACAGCACCAATAGCGCTGCCGATATCAAAGGCTTGGGCTTGGCGTATGGCAGGTGTGGCGGTAATTCCTAAACCAAGGACACCGGTTAAAACCAAACTTGTTAATTTCCGGTTTAAATTTTTTTTCATAATATCACCCCAATTATAATTAATACCCCGGATTTCTATCTATTATCATAATACAAAAACAGGATTTATGCTATAATGAATAATGACAATATAATTCGGAAATAATGGGAGGCAGGACGATGAAGAAAATACTATTTCTCACTACCGGCGGCACACTTTCCTGCAAGGACACTGAAGATGGCCTAGTGCCGATTTTAAAAGGGGCTGAGATATTAAAGGAATTGCCGGAACTGAAGGCCTTAGGTCAGATTACGGTTAAAGATATTTGCCGGTTGGACAGCAGCAATTTACTTCCTGCTCATTGGAGTAAATGGGCAGAAATAATCGGTGATAATTACAATGACTATGACGCTTTTGTTATGAGCCATGGTACGGATACTATGGCTTTTACTGCCAGCGCTTTGTCTCACATGCTTATTAATCTGGGCAAGCCTGTAGTTCTAACTGGGTCTCAGGTGCCTCTTACCTTGGCCAATTCTGATGCCAGGAGTAACATGGAGCTGGCTTTTTCCGTGGCAGCCAGCGGGTTGCCAGGGGTATACATTGCTTTCGGGAACAAAGTTATCAAAGGTGTTTTAGCCAAAAAGATTTTTTCTAAAAATTTTAATGCTTTTGAAAGCGTAAATGAAAGCCCGGTTTTGTATTTTTCAAAAAAAGGGGTAAAAAAGAACCTGCCGTCCCGTGAAGTAGTAGGTGGTTTTAGGGTAGAGAATAAGATGGAGTCTAAGGTTATGTCTATAACTATGACACCAGGCCTGGAACCTGACATTATTGACTATGCCGTAGATAAGGGTTACAAGGGTATTGTGCTTGCTTGTTATGGGGCAGGTGGAGTGAATACGGAAACAGAGAATTTCCTGCCAGCCTTGCGTCGGGCTGTGGAAAAGGGTGTGCGGGTAGTTTGCATTACTCAGTGCCTGTTTGACGGGGTGGATTTGTCCCTATATCCAATGGGCATTTTGGCGGCTCAGGCGGGAGTAGAATCAGGCGGAGGCCTGACCCTGGAAGCAGCGGTTACGAAGCTTATGTGGGAATTAGGGAACAAATAAAAAATTTATAAAAATGTGCGGTATTTAGGAGGCCTTTGCTGTGAACCTTAAAGATCAAGTAGAAGCGTTTTTTCTGAAATGGAACGGAGAAGATAACGGAAAAGTAAAAATCGCCATGTTCGGTCAACCGGGTGCCGGCAAAAGTTCTCTTATTAACGAACTGGTAGGGGAGAAAATCGCCCAGGTCAGCGCCGAAACGGACACGACGAAAAAGACTCAGGTTATTGAATACAACGACGTAATTTTCGTGGATTTGCCAGGCTATGATACCAGCGAATATCCGGCTAATGCCTATTTTACACAGTTTGAGCCATTGCAATATGATTTGTTTGTGTGCGTTTTCAGCGGAAAAATTCAGGCGGCAGATGTAGAACTCTTCAGCAAATTGGCAAAATGCGGACGTCAGTGTATTATTGTCCGCAATAAGGCAGACGGACTATATGATCCGGAAAAGAGCAAGGAGACTCTTCAGGGAGAAATAATTGACGATGTGCGCAACCAGTTGGGAGAAGAGGCACAGGTAATTTTCACTTCCTGCAAAAAGACTGTGCCGGCCGGGGAAAGAGGCATTCCTGACCTGCAGGAAGCCATTATTAATAATCTCAGTGCCGCTTTGCAGGACAAATTTTTGCGGAATGTCAGAGCTTATACCCAAAAAACGTTGGAGGCAAAAAAAGCTATGGCCGCAGCTGCCATTAAAAAGGCCATGGTTGCTGCATCTGCTAACGGACTGAACCCTATTATCGGGGTTGATGTAGGAATTGATCTAAAGATACTTAGTAATATGTACAAGAAAATTCGTAAGGCTTTTGCTATTACGGATGCAGAAATTAAAAGCAATGTAATGAAAAATGCGATAGTCGAAAAAATTGCTTTAGGTTTGAAAAAGGAAAGCGTCACCGAGGCAATCCGCAAAGTAATGAGCGAAAAAATGCAGAAAAAAGTGGCCAGAGTTATTCCTTTGGTGGGGAAAGTAGCTACCATGGGCATGGGAGCAGGCAGTATGTATTATTTGGGCATGGCGTACTTGAACAATTGCTATAAATATGCGGCTAAACGGCTGGAAGATGAAATTCATATGAGGGAATCATGAATACAGAAATCGAAGCGTTGAAAGTTAAAATTGCAAAATTAGATAAGGACAAAGTGACCATTGTTTTTTTCGGTCAGCCCGGTGGCGGCAAGTCTAGCATCATTAATGCTATCTGTGGTCAGAAAGTTGTGGAGGTTGGTGTTGGTACCGATACTACCAGCAACGCTCTGGTGGTGGAGCATGGGGATGTGGTATTTGTGGATTTGCCCGGGTACGGCACCAGCAAATTTCCTCAGGCAGATTTTTTCGAGGAATTTGATCCTCTCCAATATGACATGTTCGTCTGTGTTTTTGACGGGAAGCTTCATAAGGCAGATACAGAGTTCTTCCAGAAACTCCAACGGATGAAGAAACCCTGTATTTTTGTCCGGAACAAAATTGACGAAATTTATGACGAAAATTTAACTCTGGAAAAGTCTGAGGCTATTATTCGGGAAGATGTGACCAAGCAAATCGGTACTGCTGATTTTGTTTTGCTTTTTGTTTCCGCCAGAGATGACAAGCTGGACGGTATTGCAACCCTGAATGATGCCATTATGGATAAAATGGACGAAGCCCGCCGGGAAAAATATATTATGGCGGCAGAGGCTCAAACCAGGGAACAGCTCCAGCGAAAAAAGGAAGCTGCCCTGAAATTTGTCAATAATTGTGCCACATATGCGGCTTTTAATGGCTTAAATCCTATGATGGGATTGGATGCGGCTGTAGATATGATGATTCTCAATAGAATGTGCCGGGGTATTCGCAAGTCTTTTGGGATTACCGCTGACATGGTAGAGGCCAGCAGTTTGTCAGGTAACAATAAGGCTTTCATTATCAAGAGTATGAGTAAAGAAGGCATTAAATATTTATTCAAAACATTGGGAAAAAAATTTGCCACAAAATCAATTCTTAAATATGTTCCTGTGGTAGGCCAAGCTTCCGCTGCTTTTGTAGGACACCAGATGATTATAACGGCAGGGAAAGACTATGTGGAAGTATGCTATAGAGTTATCAGAGAAAAAATGTTGAAGGACCTGGACGCTAAGCGGTAAAAAAGCCACCGCTTAAGGCAGGACTACGATGAGTAAAGGTGATAAATATGGAAATAATAATTGGCTTAATGGTAAATGAAGCACATAAAAAGGTCTTTGCTGCTCATGCAGGCAATGCCAAACTAGTCTATAAGCCTTTGCGGGAGCTGACCGCGCCTGATGTACAAAAGGCGGAAATTATTGTGGGTAATCTAGCATCGGAGTTGCTGCCCTATGCTCAAAATCTTCGTCTGTTGCAATTAAATTCCGCAGGAGCAGACGGCTATATTAAGCCGGGGGTGTTTCCCGGCAATGCCTACCTTTGTAATGCCACAGGGGCATATGGTCTGGCCTTGTCCGAGCATATGCTAGGTATGCTTTTGGCTATGATGAAAAAACTTTATCTGTATTATGACGATCAGAAAAAGGGCCTTTGGACGGATGAAGGTAATGTTACCTCTATCTATGGGGCGAAGGTCTTGGTAGTAGGTATGGGAGATATTGGCAGCACCTTTGGAGAAAAGGCGCATGCCCTGGGAGCTCATGTTACCGGTATCAAACGGAGGAGCACCCTCGTGCCGCCTTTTGCTGATGCCATGGGAACTATGGATCA
The DNA here is from genome assembly GCA_036788835.1 of Acidaminococcaceae bacterium. Taxonomy (GTDB): domain Bacteria; phylum Bacillota; class Negativicutes; order Acidaminococcales; family Acidaminococcaceae; genus JALCSJ01. Next base: position 125,539 of record DAIQMR010000001.1, on the reverse strand, counting down.
TTTGGATGAATATTTGGCGCAGTCGGATATTGTGGCTACTAGCTTACCGGGAACATCGGCTACTTTTCATTTATTTGACAAAGATCGTTTTGCGGCAATGAAAAAGGGAGCCTATTTCCTGAACATTGGCAGAGGCTCCGCGGTAGTTACCGATGATTTGTGCGCTGCTTTAAAGGACGGACATTTAGCCGGAGCAGCTGTGGATGTGACGGAGCCGGAACCATTGCCTCAGGACCATCCTGCCTGGCATACGCCGAATCTGTATATTACTCCTCATATTTCCGGCAATTTCCATTTGCCGGCTACTTTGGACAACATCGTGAATATTGCTGCCGCAAATATTGAGTCTTATATGAACGATAAACCATTGCGTAACATCGTGGACTTTACCACAGGGTATAAAAAATAGTGTATAAAAGGGTACTTTTGCAACAAAGTCGCCTAAAAATAGCGCCCCCGGCAGGGCGCTATTTTTACTGATTTTAAGTTTTTTTGTGTTTCGTATTTTGCTTTATCATGGTCTCGGATATTAAGTCCTGCCTTATTCGTTGATGCTTTTATACGCCGCACACTCGTGACTTCAGTTGTGAGTTAGGCGTATATTTTTGTAGATTATACTAAACACACATTTTAGATAATTATATTTTTTTGTTACAAAGGGAACAGATATTTTTGTACAAAAAAGCAATTTTATCTTTACAAATTACTCAAATTGTGTTAATATCATTTACAATGTTCCCGATAAATAGACGCTAAAAGCGCAAAGATTACAACGGGACAGGCGATTAAAAGAGAATGAGGGGCTTTACAAAATGGCAACAGAAAATCATTTATATTATTTGAGTGTCAACCTTAAGGCTTATTTTCGAATGTGTTGTTGAGGTTTTTGGCAATGCAACAATGCAATGAGAAAATTTGCAAACTTAAGGAGACAACAATATGAAAAAAATTACATTTATTATATTAGCTTTGTTTATAGCTGTTTTGGCGGCGGGCGGCTGCGGCGGCAGCAAGCAAGAAGCGGCAAAGGCAAAACCTATTAAGATTGGTGCTACGGCGGGTCCCCACGCACAGGTTGTGGAAGCGGTAGCCAAAGAAGCCAAGAAACAGGGCATTGATGTACAAGTGGTAGAATTCAGTGATTATGTTACCCCGGACAAAGCCTTAGCTGACGGAGAATTAGATTTGAACAGTTACCAGCATGCACCATTTCTGGCCAACTTCTGCAAACAAAACAATTCTAAATTAGTTCCCATTGGGAAAACGATTCTTATGAGAATGGGCATTTATAGCCAAAAGCTTCATGATTTAAAAGCAATTCCGGACAAGGCTGTAGTAGCCATTCCCAATGACCCTACTAACGGCGGCCGCGGTTTAATGCTTCTGGAAAAAGCCGGATTGATTAAAATTAAACCCGGTGTAGGTTTTAAAGCAACATTAAAGGATATTACCGCCAATCCCAAAAATCTGCAATTCAAGGAACTGGAAGCAGCACAGTTGCCTCGCAGTCTTCCGGATGTGGATTTGGCCGTTATTACCATGAACTATGTAATGAGTGCTAAGCTAGATGTAGAAAAAACCGGCCTCTTCTGGGAGAAAGCCGATGAACCGTTGGCAGTAATGATTTTGGCAGCCAGAGAAAAAGATAAGGATAACCCAAAATACAAGAAAATTGCGGATATTTTCCATGCCGATGGAGTGAAGGCATATATTAAAGACACGTTCAAAGGTACAATTGTACCGGCCGAATAGTTAATAACACACAAAAAAGCAAAAACAGAATGCGGATCAACACGGCATTCTGTTTTTGCTTGACATAGGTATCTGCCACTAATTGTGCAATTAATGCATTTTACCTGGTGCAGAAAAAGTTGCAAGAAAAGCCTTCCGGAGAGTATATTTTTGGTGTTTCGGCCTACTAAATATGCTATAATAGGCCTAATATCATTACAAATCAGGAAGAAAGTGGGATAAATTGGCATATGGGTAACAAGGGAGTTACTATTCAGGCAGGGGAAGCAGAAAGCATAAAGGCACAGGAACTTTTGGAGGAAAAAGAAGCAGACTCTAGAATGCGCACTTACCCGGGGATGTTTGGCAAAGTGTTAGTGGTGCTTTTGTGTCTGTGGGCAGTTTTCCAATTATACTATTCTACAGTGGGGGCTATCAGTGCTATTAATTTTCGCGCTTTCCATTGTATATTTTTGTTGATTTTTACTTTTATTTTATTTCCTACTTACAAAAAAGAAAAACGTGTGCGCAACTTTCCGCCTATCTGGGACATTGTCTGTATGTTTTTATCGGCAGGAACTTTTGGCTATCTGATTTTAAATTATACGCGTATTGCCCAAACCGGTGGGCGAGTGGAAAGCTACGAGTTAATCATTGCCGCGGTGGCTCTTGTTATGGTTTTTGAAGCGGCACGCCGGGCTTCCGGCAACCTGGCTATTCTGGCCTTAATATTTCTTGCCTACAACTGGGTAGGAGCATATTTGCCGGGGTTACTGGGACATAACGGGTTTACACTAAAGAGAGTTTTAATCACCCAATTCTGGGGAACCCAAGGTGTGCTAGGTACTGGTATTGGCGTGTCTGCTACTTATATTTTCTTGTTTGTGGTTTTTGGCGCTTTCCTGAAACACAGCGGGTTTTCCCAATTCATCAATGATTTTTCTTTGACTTTGGTAGGGCGTACCTCCGGTGGTCCGGCTAAAGTTGCCGTAGTTGCTTCTGCTCTCTTGGGTATGATTAACGGTTCTGCTATAGCCAATGTGGCTACAACAGGAACTATTACCATTCCTCTGATGAAACGTACCGGTTACAAGAAAGAATTCGCCGGAGCTGTGGAGGCGGTGGCCTCTACCGGAGGCCAATTCTGTCCGCCTATTATGGGAGCAGTTGGTTTTGTCATGGCAGAGTTTTTGAATTTAAGTTATACTAAGGTTATGCTAGCGGCTATAGTGCCTGCTTTACTTTATTATTTGGGACTGCTTTTTGCCGTACATTTTGAGGCCAAGCGTTTGGGCCTATCTGGACTGTCTAAAGAAAATATTCCTAATGCCAAGGAAGTATTGAAAAAACAGGGGCATTTAGTTCTCCCGCTCTTTTCTTTAATCGGGCTTATGTTTATGGGATACACACCGTTATATGCGGCAGTAGTATCAATTTTTGCCACAGTGCTGGCCAGCTGGCTTCGCAAAGAAACCCGCATGACACCTAAAAAGATTGTAGAGGCTACAGTGGAAGGTGCTAAAAGCGCTATTTCTGTAGGAGTGTGTTGCGTTGTTATAGGCATCATTATAGGTACTGTTACCTTGACCAGTATGGGTCTTAATATGGGATATTTGATTTTGTCCGTGATAGATAATAACAATATTTATTTGACAGGATTGCTGGTTATGATTATGTCCACGATTTTGGGTATGGGTGTCCCCGGCGTGGCGGCCTACGTTATTGTCCAGGCGGTAGCAGTACCGGTGCTGATTAAAGCAGGGGTTATTCCCATTACGGCACATATGTTCTGCCTGATTTATGCCTGTCTATCTAATATTACACCACCAGTGGCTATGAGTGCCTATGTGGCGGCAGGTATCGCTGGTTCGGATCAGACCAAGACCGGACTTTGGGCGGTACGATTAGGTTTGATCGGTTTTATAATTCCGTTTTTCTTTTTGGATAATCCCATTCTTCTGGTGGGGGTAGATCCTAAGGCTACCACCATTGCTACTTTATTAGCAGTCGTGACTGCTTCTTTGGGAACTATAGCCTTGGTAGCAGCTTTAGAAGGATGGCTTTTGGGCAAGTGCAGTATCCCGGAACGAATGTTCCTGCTTTTGGCAGCACCGGCCATGCTTTATCCCGGTTCCGCCACGGATCTTCTAGGACTATCTTGTTTAATCATTGTCATTGTTTACCAGTTTTTAAGCCGGCGTCGGGTTAATGTTCCTACGCTCAAGGCATAAAATAAAAGGAAGAAGAAAGGGGCGTCATTTTCGATGAAAGAATTAAAAAACATGAAAAAAATTGTGGCTTCAATGTGTATGGGAATTTTATTGGTAGGGACATTATCCGGCTGCGGAGGGGAGAAAAAACCGGCAGCACCTGCGGCTAAACCGGTCAGCGGCCAAAAAGTAAAGATTAATTTTCCTACAGCTTCGGCTTCCGGGGCTTTGTACGCAGTTGGTGCCGCTATTACCAATAACTGGAATAAGACTGTACCAACGGTGACAGCATCCAGCCAGGCTAGTGCCGGCGGCATTGCTAATCTGAATATGGTTTCCGATGGGGAAGCACAGGTTTCCATTGCTATCAGCAGCAATGTTTTCCAATGCCTAAAAGGTACAGATAGCTTTAAAGGCCATGCTTATAAAGAATTAAAAGCTATTGCAGGTTTATATATGAACCCCAATCAGGTAGTGGTTACGGATAAATCCGGGGTGAAAAACATAGCTGGTTTAAAGGGTAAGCACTTTGCTGTAGCCTCTGCCGGATCCAGTGTTTATAATGAATGCTCTAACCACCTTATTGCGGCAGGTTTAAAATTCCCTGATGACGTCAAAGCAGAATATATTACCTTTACAGATGCAGCCGACATGTTGCAAAATGGTTCCATTGACGGAGCCTGGATTATGTCAGGCGCACCTGCCTCTGCTGTTTCTCAAGCCTTAACTGCCCAGTGTCATTTATTGAACATCAGCGAAGAAATTATCAAAAAATTACAAGAAAAATATCCTTGGTATGTAAAATATACTATTCCTGCCGGCACCTATCCTAACCAAAAAGATCCTGTTACTACATCTGCCATTAAAATGGTAATGTTCTGCCGGGGAGATTTATCCGAGAAGGTAGTTTACGAATTAACCAAGTCTTTCTGGAAAAATATTGATGAGTTAGGCAAATCCCAAAAGAACTTAAAGGGGCTGACTCCAGCCGCAGCAGTGAAAGATATTGCCGGAGTTCCTCTCCACCCGGGAGCAATTAAATACTATAAAGAAGTGGGCGTTTTAAAGTGATTTTTATACCTATATGACCGGCCTTTATGGACGGTCATATTTTTTAAAATAAACTAAATTGAAAAAAGTTAAAAAAGTCTAAGCTGCCAAGTAAAAAGGTATTGCATTATATGAAAAAATGGTATAATATTTAAAAGAAAGATTTAAAGATTAATTTATGTAATAAAGGGGGGATAATTAAATGAGGAAAGAGAATAAAGAAATTCTGATTCCTGTAACTCATACGGTCACAGAATTTTCTACAGGCAAAGCGCCTAAGATTTTCAAGGAAATTGTAGCAGAAAACAAAGTCGTTATTGTAGTAAAAAACAGTAAACCACAAAATGTTATTATTTCGTATGATAGATACTTGCAACTGAAAAAATCCGGAGCAGATATCTAAAAGAATTATTACAAGTCCATTCTGCAGGCTGCAGGATGGACTTTTTTTTGCTGATTTGCTTTTTCTTGTCATAAGATATAAAATTACATACAAGCAGCAACATATTCGGGGTGCTGATTTTTTCATACTCCAAAAGTCGGATAGATGTATATCGGGAGGAAGAGTAATGAATCAGTTTGATAAGCGTAATCTCAGCATGATGATGGACTTCTACGAAATGTCCATGGCTAATGGGTATTTTGCCAACGAAAAGGAGCCTAAAAAAGTCGTCTTCGATGTTTTTTACAGGGACAATCCGGATAAAGGCGGATATGCGGTTTTTGCCGGACTAGAGCAAGTGATTGAGTACATTGAGAATTTACATTTTGATGAAGAAGATATTACTTATTTCCGTAACTTAAATTTGTTTCCGGAAGAGTTTTTGCAATACTTGCAGAAGTTCCGTTTCACGGGGGATATTTACGCTTTCCCTGAGGGAACGATTATGTACCCTTACGAACCGATTCTTACGGTAGTGGCACCGGTAATTGATGCACAATTGGTGGAAACGGCCATTCTGGCTCAAATCAACCATCAATCTCTTATTGCTACTAAGGCCAGCCGTATTGCCAAAGCAGCCAAGGGCAGAGCTTTCTCCGATTTTGGGGCCAGACGGGCTCATAATATGGATGCGGCGGTATATGGTGCCAGGGCATCCTATTTGGGCGGAGCGGTAGGCACGGCTACAGTTCTGGCCGGCCAAATGTTTGGCATTCCTATTAATGGAACAATGGCTCATAGCTGGGTAATGTATTACAAAGACGAGTTTGAGGCCTTCCGCAAATATGCTGAATGCTATCCTGATGCCACAGTGCTTTTGGTGGATACCTATGATGTTATCCGCTCCGGGATTCCCAATGCCATTAAAGTGGCCAAAGAGATTCTGGAACCAATGGGCAAGCGGCTTAAAGGCGTGAGACTGGATTCCGGGGATTTGGCCTACTTCTCCAAAAAAGTTCGTAAGATGCTGGATGGAGCAGGTTTGGAAGATTGCAAGATTGTGGTTTCCAATAGTTTGGATGAATACACCATTGCCTCCCTATTGAATCAAGGCGGCAAAATCGATAGCTTTGGTGTTGGTGAGCGACTAATCACAGCTAAGAGCGACCCGGTTTTTGGTGCGGTGTACAAACTGTCGGCAGTAGAGGAAAACGGGGCACTGGTGCCTCGGATAAAGGTTTCCGAAACTGTGGCTAAAATTACCAATCCGGGACTCAAAAAAGTTTATCGTATTTATGGTGAAAAAGGCGATGCCATAGCAGACTTAATTGCCATGGCCGATGAAAAGATAGATTTAAGCAAGCCTTATCGCTATATCAATCCGGCAAAACCTTGGAAAACCAGATACTTCGAAAATTGTACAGCCAAAGAACTTCAGGTTCCCGTAATAGCCAAGGGCAAGCGTGTTCTGCCCACCATAAAACTTTCCCAGACGAGAAGTTTTGTGAGCAGACAACTGAAAGAGGAAATCTGGCAGGAAGAGCAGCGATTCGCCAATCCTCACACCCATTACATGGATATGAGCCCGGCCTACTACGAAATGAAAATGAACCTGTTGTACAAGACCAGGAACGTGTAATAGCAAAATTAAGAGACTGTAATATAATGACAAAATAGTCATTGTGTTACAGTCTCTTTTTATACGTTGTTGGTGTTGAACCGGTAGCCTATGCCACGGACCGTTTCAAAGGCTTCGGCCACAGAAGGAGCGGCGGCCAGCTTGAATCGCAGGTGCCGCATGTGCACATCTATGGTGCGAGTGTCTCCCAAATATTCATAGCCCCAGATTTTTGTCAGTAAAGTCTCACGGCTTAAAGCCTGATTGGGATTCAAGGCAAAAAGGTAGAGCAGCTCAAATTCTTTGGGCGTTAAATCCAAGAGTGTGCCCTTGAGTGTGGCTCGGTAATCTATGGGATCAATGGTGAGAGACTCAATAGTTAGCACATCCTTGGCACCGCTGACGCTTTGACAACGCCTGAGGACGGCTTTGACTCTGGCTACCAATTCTTTGGGACTAAAAGGCTTGGTAATATAGTCATCGGCTCCCAGCTCTAGCCCAAGTACTTTGTCCACTTCTGTACTTTTGGCCGTCAGCATAATAATAGGAATGGCGGCAGAATTGTTGTTGCTTTTAATTTGTCTGGCTACTTCCAGACCGTCGATTTTAGGCAGCATTAAATCCAAGAGTACTAAATCGGGAAAAGGAGCAATGTGCACCTGCTCCAGGGCAGCAGCACCGTCTGCAGCTTCCCGCACGGTGAATCCCGCTTTTTCCAGATTGTACTTAACCAGCATTCTTATATTTTCTTCGTCATCTACCAATAGAATGGTATTAATAATAATCACGTCCTTAAATAGTATAACTTTAAATACAGACTATAATAGCTGAGTTGCTGAAATGTTTTTTGTTGCGGACCTAGGAGGGATCATCTCCGGGGCGAGGTGGATTTAAACTATATTTCGTGTCAGAATCCATTTGTTATGTTCTATTTTATTAATTATCACGAAGAAATTCAAGGGTTCTCTCCATTCTTAACAAAAACTTAACATCAACGCAACGGAACCATAACAATTACTTGCTATAGTGAGATTCGTAAAAAGTTTTACTCGCCGGCTGAGTACAGCAAAGTAACAGCCTTTTTGTCACAGAGGAGACAATATGGAGAACGCTATTGAAGTTGAAAATTTGTGCCTTTATTACGGGGCATATGAAGCTTTGAAAAATATCAGCTTGAACATGCCCGAAAAAAAAGCTATGGCTTTTATTGGCCCCAGCGGCTGTGGAAAATCTACTTTCCTCAGAAGCTTAAATCGGATGAATGACCTGATAGAAGGAGTACGGATCACAGGCAAGGTCAAAGTAACAGGGCAGGATATATACGCACCGGCTACGGACGTGGTTAATTTGCGGAAAAGAGTGGGTATGGTTTTTCAACGGCCCAATCCTTTCCAAATGAGCATTTATGACAATGTGGCCTATGGCCCCAGACTCCACGGGGAAAGCAATAAAAAGGCCCTGGATGAAAGAGTGGAGAAAAGCCTGCGAGGCTCGGCTCTGTGGGACGAAGTGAAAGATAGACTTCACACTTCGGCTTTGGGCTTATCTGGTGGCCAGCAGCAGCGATTATGTATAGCCAGGCTTTTGGCGGTAGAACCGGAAATACTTCTTATGGACGAGCCTTGTTCAGCACTAGATCCAATTTCCACCATGCGTATTGAAGAACTGGTGGGGGGACTGAAAAACCAATATACCATTATCATGGTAACCCACAATATGCAGCAGGCAGCCCGGGCCTCAGATTATACAGCGTTTTTCCTCTTGGGAGAAATGGTGGAATGCCGAGCGACCAAGGAAATGTTTACAAATCCACGAAATAAAAAAACCGAAGACTATATTACCGGGAGGTTTGGCTAAGATGATGGAAGTACGTACAGAATATGACAAAAAATTAAAAGAAGTCCAAAGCCAATTAATGACCATGGGGCAACTGGTAACGGAAGCTTTGCAAAAATCGATCAGCGCTTTGGAAACTAAAAGCGAAGAAGCTGCGGCGTCAGTAGTGGAAGGTGATAGAGCTATTGATGAAATGCAAATTGCTATTGAAGACCAAACCTTGGAGCTTATTGCTTTACAACAACCTATTGCCAAGGATTTACGCATTCTTTCCACGGCCCTGAAAATGACTACGGACTTGGAACGCATTGGGGACCATGCCAAGAAAATTGCTAAAATTGCCTTGAAACTTAGTCACCAGGAACTGATTAAGCCACTTGTTGATATCCCCAGGGCATCTAAAATAGGGGCCGATATGGTGGCAAAGGTTCTGGTAGCCTATGTTCATATGGATTTAAACCTGGCCATGGAAGTAATTGACATGGATGGGAAGGTAGATGAAATTTGTAAGCAGTGCAAACAGGATATTCTGGCTTATATGCTGGGTAATCCCCAAAATATTCCTCAGGGAACTGAGTTAAATAAAATTGTTCATCGCCTGGAACGAATCGGTGACCATGCTACCAATCTGGCGGAATGGCTGGGCTATTTGATTACAGGGAAAAGAATACAAAAAATGGAGGAAGATTGACGATGAAATTGTTAAACAAAAAAAGTGTGTTAGGAATGGCGTTTGTTTTAGGGTTAGGGATGATGGCAGGCTGCGGCAGTCAAAAGCAAAATGCTGCTGCCCAGACAGCAAAGAGTCCGGCTAAAGTCACGGGAAAGGTTACCGCTTCCGGTTCTACTGCTTTACTGCCTTTGTTGAAGGCAGGACAGGAAGAATTTTATAAGCTTAATGATAAAGTAACCATTAATATTAGCGGGGGAGGTTCCTTCACCGGTCAAAAACAGGTAGCATCCGGAGCAGTGAATATCGGCAATTCCGACGTAGAAGTAGCAGCAGATTTAAAAGATAAAGGCCTTGTTGAACACAGATTAGTGGGAATTCCCTTTGTTTTTATTGTGAATAAAGATGTTAATGTTGATAATCTTACCAAGCAACAATACATCGATATTCTTACCGGGAAGATTCAGAATTGGAAGGCAGTAGGGGGCAAGGATGAGAAGATTACTCTCATTCACAGAGCTAAATCTTCCGGCTCCCGAGCCACCATTGCCAAGGCCGTTTTGAACAATGCCAATTTTACCGATGATGCAGTTGTCCAAGATTCCAACGGTGCTGTCCGGGGTGCCATCGCTACTACTCCCGGCGCTATCGGTTACGTAGATGCCGCCTATGTAGACGGTACGGTAAAGGCCTTGAAATTTGACGGGGCTGCCTACTCTATTAAATCTGTAATAGATGGCAAATATCCCGTTTATACCTTCGGCAGAATGTTCACCAAAGGCAATGCCACAGGGGCTGTAAAAGCGTTTATTGATTATGTTACCGGCAAAGAATTCCAAGAGAAATTTGCAGAGAAAAACGGCTTTGTTCCTATCACGAAAATGAAGCAATAAGAGGAGCTGAGTTTATGTCAGAATATAACCTGAGCAGAATGCGGCAGGCGAGGATTATGCGGCTGGTCTTTGTGCTGGCCGCTTGTCTTTTAACTATTATAATTACAGCCATCATCATATTTATGGGCCAGCAGGGATTGGCTATGTTCAAAGAGGTAACCCCTTGGGAGTTTTTCTTTTCTGCTCACTGGAATCCGGATACGGGAAATTACGGGGCCTTAAGCTTCGTGCTGGGTTCTCTGGCGGTTACAGCTTTTGCCCTCTGTCTGGGAGCACCTTTAGGTATTGCCGGGGCTTTGTTTTTAAGTAAAATTGCCTCACCGGGGATGAAAAGCATTCTTCAACCGGCCATAAATATTTATATGGCTATTCCTTCGGTTGTATATGGATTTTTTGGCCTTACAGTTATTGTGCCCTTGGTTCGTAGGGCTTTTGGTGTGACGGGAGGCTTCGGTATTTTTACTGCCGGCAGCATTTTGGCCATTATGATTTTGCCCACTATTGTGAGCCTTTCCACAGATGCCTTAGGCACAGTGCCACAGGCCTTAGAAGAAGGCTCTCTGGCCTTGGGGGCTACCAGGTGGCAGACTTTATGGCATATTGTTTTGCCTTCTGCTTGGCAAGGCCTTGTGACAGCGGTTATTCTAGGCATGGCCAGGGCCATTGGGGAAACCATGGCCGTACAAATGGTTATTGGCAATACGCCCCAGGTAGCAAAGTCATTATTTTCTCCTACCAGTACACTGCCCAGTGAAATTGTTGTAGAAATGGGCAATACGCCTTTTGGTTCAACTTGGGGCAATTCCTTGTTTTTTATGGCACTGGTGTTATTATGCATTTCATTGATACTGATTTTATTAGTCCGTAGTTTGGGAAAGGGGAGAACAGCGTGAGTGCAAAGACTGTTAATAAAGTGGCTATTAGTGTTTTATGGGCTGTAGGCTTTTTGCTGATAACCATTCTTATAGTCTTTATTGGATATTTGCTTTATAAGGGCTTGCCTGTTCTGACACCTCATTTTCTTTTCGGCATGCCCAGCGACACGGAAGCCGGCGGTGGGGTGGGGCCCCAACTGTTTAATACCATTTACATTTTGTTTTTATCTATGAGTGTGTCCCTTGTAGTGGCGTTAGGGGCAGCAATTTACCTGTCTGAGTACGCAGCTAATAACAGGTTCACTCGCCTCATCCGTTTGTCCACAGAAAGTCTGTCCACCGTACCGTCTATTGTCTTAGGTCTTTTTGGCATGATTGTTTTTGTGGATTTTTTAGGTATGGGTTTCAGTATCCTGGGAGGCGCCTTGGCTCTGTCTCTGTTGAATCTACCTCTCTTGGTCAGAGTCATAGAGGAAGCCCTGCACAGTGTGCCTCAAAGCTATCGGGAAGCCAGCCTGGCACTGGGGGCCACCAAATGGCAGACAATTTATAAGGTGGTCTTACCGGGAGCTCTGGGTGGTATTATTACCGGCATAATGCTGGCCGGTGGCAGGGCCATAGGGGAAAGCGCCATTTTGCTTTTTACCGCAGGCACGACTGTTTCCCGTCACCTAGGAGATTTCGATTTAATGGCCGGCGGTGAGACCTTAGCAGTACACCTATGGTATGTACTAGGGATTGGCCTTGTCCCGGATCGTGTAAACATTGCCAATGGTATAAGCGCTCTATTGCTTCTTATTGTTTTGCTTATTAATTTGCTCTTTGTAGCTGTGCAGAAAAAGCTAGTGTGTTATAATAAATAAAAAACTTTAAGGAAAACACTATGCTGAGTAATAAAATTCGTCTTTTATCAGAAGGTTTATTTTTAATTCTAGCCCTACTTTTGGGATCCTTTGTTATAGGGTCCCTCTTGGTTGTGGACGGAGGGACTTTACAATTAGAGAATTTGGCCCGATTGCGTTGGCAGGGTACGATTGTCTTTATTATTTTTTTGCTATTGTTTTGGGTGGCCTTGCATTATTTGCTGAGCAATATTTTAAAACCGCTGGAACAATTACCGGCATATTTACGCAAAATTGCCGAAGAGAAAAATTGGCCGACAGAGGAGGAGTCTTTCCCGGGCAGTGATGCCATAACGGCTGAAGCTAATGATTTAGCCAGAACTATGCGCCAATGCCGCTTGGAAAAAGCTCAAGAGCAGCGAAAACTTAGCCTTATTATGGATAATATGGACAATGGCGTGGCAATGTTTGAAGAAGAAGGGGCGTTACTGGAAGGGAACAAGCGTTTCTTTGCCATGTTCGAACTGGAACAAGGTACACACCTTAAAGAAGAAACTATTTTTCATAATGCCGCCTTCAGCCTGTTTCTCCGAGATTTGTTAGTCAAAAATAAAGCAGGTAATTTTCTTTTGCGCCAGGCAGAGAAGGGAGAACAGAAAATCTTTCAGGTTTTCGGTGTTCCTTTGCTGGTGGCTTTTCGTCATGAGCCCAGCAGAGTACTCCTGGTTTTTCATGATATAACTTTGCTGCAGAAAGTTTACGAACGTCAGACAGCCTTCGTTTCCAATGCTTCCCATGAGCTGGCCACGCCTCTGACTACCATTAAAGGATTTGCCGAGACCGTGGCAGGCGAAAAAAACATGGATACAGAAACACGCAATAAGTTTTTACAAATTATTGTAGCGGAAAGCAATAGAATGCAGCTATTGCTTAAAGACCTGCTTCAGCTGGCTAAGCTTGATTCTGCCGAATACAGGAAAAATGTTGTCATAGAGAACATTAATACCATAGGTCTTTTGGAGGAGCTGCAGACAGAGTTCGCCCAACAGGTAATCACCCGCAACTTGCACATGACCGTACAATATGAGGACAAGCCCCTGATAAAGACTAATATGGAATGGCTGAAGCAAATTCTCATTAACCTTTTGGAAAATGCTCTTAAGTACACACCAATGGGAGGAGAAATTAAAGTTACTTTAGGCAGGGGAAAAGATATGGCTGTTTTTACCGTATTTAATTCCGGCGAAGGTTTAGGGGAGGAAGACAAAGAAAAAATATTCGCCAGATTCTACAGAGCGGATGCTTCTCACAATCATAAGATACAAGGTAGTGGCCTAGGTCTTTCCATTGTGAAATTTGCTGTAGAGATGCTAGGCGGTACTATACGTACGGAAAGTGTACCTGGTCAGGGCGTAAGCTTTATTTTCACCGTGCCATTGGCTTAACAAAGTAAAAAAAGACGACCTTTTGGTCGTCTTTTTCCATATTACAGCATTATTGCAGGAATTCTTCCGAATCTAGAGGATCCTCTTCTTCTGGCAGAAGGGAGGCTTCTTCCAGTTCTTCTTCAGGAATAATAAATAATTCCCTGTCTTCGGCGGTCATTTTCACCTCAAAGGGCAAGCCGTGATGAATAATCATTTGATGTAAAAATAGATTAATGGCCTCTGTTAAGGACATTCCTAAGTCCTTGCAAACTTCTTTGGATAAAATTTTGACGTTTAAATTAATGCGACAATCAATACGATCCATTTTTTTTAATGACATAAATATCACCTCGTTGTAGTATGGTAGTTTAAATAGAGTGAAATAGTGTAAGAGAATTAGGCCGTCATTCTACGGACTTAATTTTAACATGGCTATGCTGCACTAAACAACATGTTAGAATGCTTAATTTCATAAAAAATAGTTTAATAACTAAGAAACGGACTATAATTATGGACATTATGTACACATCGTACACAATAGTTTTCTTGCTTTAGTTTGCAGATACTCTTAAAATATAAAATAACAGGTTGGCATTAGAGAAAGGTTGTGGAAAAATGACTAGGGAAAAAGATAAAGAATATATGCAAATGGCTTTGCGGGAAGCCCGACTTGCTGCCGATGAGGGGGAGATTCCGGTAGGCGCGGTACTTGTGGTGGAGGGTGCGGTTATTGTCAGGGACCATAACCGTCGAGAACTTAATAAAGATGCCACAGCTCATGCTGAAATGCTGGTGATTAGGGAAGCTTGTAAAAGATTGCAGCGGTGGCGTCTCAGTGACGCTGTGTTATATGTGACACTAGAGCCGTGCCCTATGTGTGCGGGAGCCGTATTTAATTCCCGCATTAAACGGGTGGTGTACGGAGCTCCTGACAGCAAAGCAGGAGCTTGTGGGTCTTTGTTCAATGTTGTGCAAAACAAGTATCTTAATCACCGGGCAGAAGTAACGGCAGGGATTTTGGAAGCGGAATGCGCACAAGTTTTGAAAGATTTTTTGAACGGAAAGCGCTAGTTATGATATAATCATAATTCGTGGACGGGTGTCCGAGCGGTTGAAGGTGCTTGACTCGAAATCAAGTGTGGTTAATAGCCACCGAGGGTTCGAATCCCTCCCCGTCCGCCAATAATTAAACTGTTTTAGATGGGTGGCGTTTTTATGCGAGCTAGAAATGTGTGGGCGGAAGTTGACTTATCAGCCATTGCTCATAATATTCAGGAAACGAGAAAAAAAATAGAACCGGGTACTAAAATCTGTGCTGTAGTGAAGGCTGATGCCTATGGACACGGTGCCGTACCTGTGGCTACCGCGGCTTTGGCTGCGGGCGTAGAGTATCTGGCCGTATCCATGACCAGGGAGGCCCTTGAATTAAGAGAGGCTGGCATTATGGCCCCCATTTTAATTTTGGGTGCCATGACACCGGGACACGAAAAAGCCTTGATAGATAAAAATATCACTCAAACTATTTTTGATTTAAAAACAGCGCAGGCCCTATCTGCTGCTGCCATTCAGGCTAACAAGGTAGCCAAGGTACATCTGGCGGTGGATACAGGCATGAATAGAATTGGCTGCCGGCCGGAGGAAGCCGGGGAACTGGCCGCGGCCATTGCCGGGCTACCCCATGTTTATCTAGAAGGGGTTTTCTCCCATTTTGCAGCAGCTGATGCCAAGGACAAGACTTACAGCAAGCAGCAATTGGCGGCTTTCCAAGCTGCTTTGGCCAATATAGCTGACCAAAAGATTGATATTCCCATTGTTCATTTGGATAATAGTGCCGGCATTACAGAAATGCCGGAGGCCCATTACAATATGGTGCGCCAGGGCATCACTCTTTATGGTTGGTGGCCTTCTCATGAAGTTAAACAATGTATGGACTTACAGCCTGTTATGACTCTGAAAGCGGAGATTGTTTTCATCAAAGATATTCCCGCTGGTGAAAAAATCAGTTATGGCTGTACCTATGAAACCAAGCGTCCTACTAAGCTTGCTACTTTGCCATTAGGCTACGCGGACGGCATCAGCCGGAAATTAAGTAATACAGGCTACGTGTCTATCAGGGGTTGCAAGGCTCCCATCCTTGGGAGGGTTTGTATGGATCAGATGATGGTAGATGTTACGGATGTCCCTAATGTGCAGGTAGGGGACGAGGCTATTATTTTCGGAGGAGGAGAAATTTCTCTGGATACAGTAGCGGACTGGATGGATACCATTAATTACGAAGTGATTTGCCTGTTAAGTACGCGCATTCCCAGAAAATATATTTATCAATATCAAATCCAACATTATGACGGCAACGTGTTTACAGAGTAAGGGCAAGAAAGGCAGCAGATTAAGAATGAAAAAATATCAACCCATAACACCGGAGATTATTGCTGAATTAAAGAAAATCGTGGGTGAGCAGTATGTGCTCACTTCTTTGCCGGCCCGGGAAAGATATCAGACAGATGAAGAAACCGACCCCAAATTATTCCATGTGCCCGAGGCGGTGGTGAGTCCGGGTTCCACGAAAGAAATAGCAGCCATTATGAAAACGGCCAATAAATATGACTTTCCCGTAACTCCCAGAAGTGGCGGCACAAGTGTGTCTTGTGGCGCCATAGCTGTTCATGGAGGCATGATAATGCTCTTAGAGCGCCTGAATAAAATAGAGAAGGTAGATATGGAAGGCATGTATATGACGGTTCAGGCCGGCGTTAAGACAATTGACATACAACGTGCTGCCAAAGACCAGGGAATGTTTTATGCCGGAGATCCTTGCAGCGCCGAAAACTGTTTAATCGGTGGTAATCTTGCTACCAATGCAGGTGGCAACAAGGCCGTCCGCTATGGCACAACCCGCAATCAGGTTTATTCTATTGAGGTGGTAACACCTACAGGAGAAATCACGAATTTGGGTGCCCGTCTGAAAAAATGCAGCACAGGTTATTGCCTGGATCAGCTGGTTATCGGCAGCGAAGGGACATTGGGCATTATCACCAAAGCAACTTTAAAATTATTGCCCCTGGCTCCTTACAAACTGGATGTTTTGGCTATCTTTACCGATGTGCAGAAAGCAACAGGAATTGTACCGATTTTAGTTAGGGCAGGACTTAATCCCACCAGCGTAGAATTTATGGACAATAGTTTTGTCCGTGTTTCCAGCGATTATTCCGAATTAAAAATGCCCCATTACGAAGATGGCAGCTATGTGATTATTAGTATAGAAACTTTTGACGAAGAGGAATTGGAAAAGAAAATTGCCGCCCTTCAGAAACTTTGCCTGGATAATGGGGCCACAGATGTACTGGATGCTGACGAAAGAGTTTGGACATTGCGCAGAAACTGTCTGGAATCCACTATGGCTTTAAGCCCGGTGAGTACGTCTGACGACCTGGTTGTACCTCAGAGCGCTATTGCCACCACCATTGACCATTTGTGTCAGGTGGCCAAGAATTATCCTTTCAGAGTGTTTACCTTGGCTCATGCCGGAGACGGCAATCTTCATTTCCAAATTCTCAAGGGGAACTTAAGCGATAAAGAGTGGGAGGATGATTTAAACAGCTTCCACGCCCAAGCTTATCAATATATTTACGACCAGGGAGGCCGTCTTAGCGGGGAGCATGGTATCGGGGCAAAAAAAGTTCGCCAGCTGGAAAAGTACACGGACCCGGTAGAATTAGCGATGATGCGGGCCATTAAAAAGGCCTTGGATCCCAACGACGTCCTCAACCCCGGTAAAGTCTTCGAAGTGTAAGCGGAAAAGGACGGGAGAGTACTAAAAGAAAAGGTCATACTCGACCAAGACGAAGGGTCATGCCATTCGGGAGAGAAATCGACCTTTTAGTGCCCTCCGTCGATAAAAAGCTGGCGACTAAAAGTTGACAAACAGTACCGTCCCCATTTTGCCAACTTTGAAAAGTAGCCTTGACAAGTACCACTGTTTTTGGATATACTATTATCCGCAGTGTTAAAAAGTTTTGACACCGAAAATTTCATAGAAGTACAATGTAATTCAACCTGGAGAGTTGTCCGAGCGGTTGAAGGAGCACGCCTGGAAAGCGTGTATACGGGAAACCGTATCGAGGGTTCGAATCCCTCACTCTCCGCCATTTAAATTTGAGCCTGATTTTAGACATTTTATTTTTCTGGCGGACTGTACTAGCGGGTCCCGCGCAATGAAAGCCCGTGAACCTTGTCAGGTCCGGAAGGAAGCAGCAATAAGCGGATACTTTTATGTGCCGCGGGGTTATCTGTTAGTACAGCCCGCCAGGCAAATAAAACCTAATCATAAGCAAAGCCCTACTGATTTGTTTCAGTGGGGTTTTTCCTTTACGGCGGCTTTTCCTACAATATAGTTGAATTGACTGCGTCAAAAAGGGTATAATATACTGTAAATCTAATGTGGGGTGGTTTGTCCAATGGAAGAAGCTGTTAATAAAATATCGGCGACAGCCGGTCTGGCACCGGGGAAAGTTGTTCCCATAGGAATAGATTCCAGCGCACCATCTAAATTCATAGTATCTGTGATTAAAGAAGGAGACGTTCAGGTAGAACGGCTGGGCTCTTTGCCGGAAGAATTGCCGAAATTTGATGATGACACAACGGTCTGGATTGATGTTCAGGGTTATGCCGGTATGACATCTATCAAGAAGATTTTTAATATACTTCAACTGCATCCGCTTTTGCAGGCTGACGTTATGAATACCAGGCTCCGGAGCAAAGTAACATTTTTGGGAGATACAGTCTTGATGAATATCAAGCGTTTGTATTATTCTGCGGATGGTAGAATACGCAAAGAAAATGTGACGTTTATTATGCAAAAAAATATTATTGTCACCTTCCAGGATTCTGCCAGAGACAGCTTTGCCGGTTTCCGGAAACGGGAGCCCTTCCTTAAAGGGTTTAATACATCGGCTACCTATGTGTTTTATGCATTAATGGATAATTTTGTGGATAATTACTACGATGTTGTGGAAAAGCTGGTAGCTTCCGTGGAAAAAACGGAAAAACATCTTTTGTCCATGGATGATTATTTGGACAGGAAAATTTTGTCCGGGCTAAAACATGATGCTATTGCCACCAGACATGTTATCTGGCCTTTCAAAAACATTTTCAAAAGCCTTAAAGATGACAGGGAAGACATCTTCAATGATGAAATCAATCCCTATTATGAAGATTTAAGTGACCATGTTTTACAATTGCAGGAAATCAGTGAAATTGCCGAAGAAAATATTAATACTCTGATTCAACTGAACATGGACAACATAAATAATCGAACCAATGAAATCATGAAAACCCTGGCCTTGGTTTCTACCGTCTTTCTGCCCCTGACCTTTATTGCAGGGGTTTATGGTATGAATTTCCATTTTATGCCGGAATTAGACTCACGCTGGGGATATCCCTTTGTTCTGGGACTGATGGCAGTAATTGCTTTTGTCCTTTATAAATCATTTAAGAATAAACACTGGATGTAATTAAGAAAGGAGCCAAATATGTCTTATGTGGCATTATACCGCACCTGGCGGCCACAGGATTTTGATAGCTTAGTGGGACAGGACCATATAAGGACGGCTTTAACCAATGCTCTGGAAATGGGTAAAATAGCCCACGCCTATCTGTTCACGGGTCCCAGGGGCACCGGTAAAACCAGTACGGCCCGGATTCTGGCCAAAGCACTGAATTGCGAGAAGGGTCCTACGGCCCATCCTTGCAATGAATGCAGTAATTGTCAGCAAATAACCAATGGTTCCGCCATGGATGTTATTGAAATTGATGCAGCCTCTAATCGTGGTATTGACGAAATACGCCAATTAAGGGAGAGAGTTTCCTTTGCTCCGGTTAATTGTCGTTATAAAGTATATATTATCGATGAAGTTCATATGATTACTACGGATGCGTTCAATGCCTTATTGAAGACCTTGGAAGAGCCGCCGGAGCATGTGGTTTTTATTTTGGCCACTACGGAGCCACAGAAAATTCCGGCTACCATTCATTCCCGTTGCCAGCGCTATGACTTTCACAGAGTCAGTGTGGAAGATATAGCTAAACATTTGGCCAAGGTAGCTCAAGGCAGCGGCATTGACGCCGATGAAGACGCACTGCATCTTATGGCCATTCAGGCTGACGGAGGTATGCGTGATGCAGTAAGCCTCCTGGATCAATGCGCGGTTATGGACAAAAAAATCACTGCTACTACAGTGCGACAGGTTCTGGGCATAGTAGGCAGGGAAAGCCTGCGCAATCTGGTGACCTTAATCGGCAAGCAGGATTTATCCGGTTCACTGGGCGTGCTTAATGAATTAACCATGGAAGGCAAAGACATCAAACAGATTCTCATTGAACTGACTGAGTATTTACGGGCCCTGTTGTTATTCAAAGCCGAAGCAGGTTATGAAGATATTTACTTGACGGATACAGCGGAGGCCTTTGCTCCCATTGCCGATTTATATACAAATGACAGGATTTTGGCGGCAACCTCAAGAATTCATAAAGCCTTGGAGGAAATTCGCTTCTCGGCCCGGGAAAGAATCGTAGCAGAGCTGTGCCTTTTTGATTTGTGCCATATTCAGGGGAATACTGTAGAGGCTTTGGCAGCTCGGGTAGCACAGCTGGAAAGACGACTGGCAGAAGCCAGCCTGCATGTTCAGGCTATGCCCGCCACACCTGGCCAGTCTGTGGCACAGGCTGTGCCGGCAAAGACGGCAGAGAATATTACTACCAAGGAGACTGGGCAGGCACCTGTGGTACCACCAAAGGCTGTGCCTCCGAGTAAGGCAACACCAGTGCCAAATATGGCGGCGGCTACCCTTGACACCGGCTCTGCTGTAGAGCGGGCTGTGGCAGCACAGGACAACGGTGTGGAACTTTGGAGCCAAGTTTGTCAGGCTTTAAAGAGCAGACGGAAGAGAACGATTTTGGCCTATGCGGAAATGGGCACAGTTTTAGCCCTTACTGCAGATAAGCTTACGGTGGGATTCAGCACAGAAACTTCTAAGAGCAGAATGGAAGAACCTGATTACAAAAATGTGCTGTTAGATATTTTACAGGAAATAACGGGGAGCTCTTTAGCTTTGGCCTTTGTGGAAAAGGCCGGCCTGGAGCCAACCCAGATTAAAGTAACGCTAACCAAAAGACCTCAGAGTGTGCCGGTACAGAAGCCACCGGCGACCAAGGAATTGCCTAAAGACGTAAAGCAGGCTTTGGATGTTTTTGGCGGTTCAGTAGAAAAAGCTTAAGAAAAAACGGAGGATGAAACAATGTATAAAGGCGGAATGGGCATGGGAAACATGCAGGGAATGTTGAAGAAAGCACAAAAAATGCAGGCTGATATGATGAAGCTTCAGGAAGAACTCAAAACCAGGACAGTCGAAGCTTCTGCCGGCGGAGAAGCAGTCAAAGTCGTGGTCAATGGTAATAAAGAGTTGGTAAGCATTAATATTAAACCGGAAGCAGTTGATCCGGAGGATGTGGAGATGCTTCAGGATTTGATTCTCACAGCCGTAAACGAAGGACTGAAACAAATAGATGCCATGACCGAAAAAGAAATGAGCAAGGTTACCGGCGGCATGAAAATACCCGGTTTGGGTTAAAAAGAGGTAAGTAAGCGATGCGAATGATAAAACCTTTGGCCGGACTTTACGAGCAGCTTCGCAAGTTGCCGGGCATTGGCTCCAAGAGCGCGCTCCGGCTGGCGTACCATGTCATCGATATGCCCGTGGAAGACGTACGGGAGCTGGCAGATGCTCTAGTCAAAGCCAAGGAGCAAATTCATCTTTGCTCCTGCTGCTTCAATCTTAGTGATAGCGAGCTATGTGAAATATGCAGTGACGAAGAACGAGATAAGTCTTTAGTCTGTGTAGTGGAAGAACCTCAAGATGTGGCGGCAATGGAAAAAACCCGTGGTTTCAAGGGAGTTTACCATGTGCTCCACGGGGTATTGTCCCCTTTGGATGGGGTGGGCCCTGACAGTTTAAAAATCAGGGAATTGATTATGCGTCTGCAAAAAGGTGCAATCAAAGAAGTAATCGTGGCCACTAATTCTGATGTGGAAGGAGAGGCAACAGCAGCCTATCTGGCTCAGTTGATTAAGCCTCTGGGGGTGAAGGTCACCAGAATCGCTCACGGTTTGCCCGTAGGTGGCGACTTAGAATATGCGGACGAAGTTACTTTGTATAAAGCCTTGGAAAATAGGCGGGATATGTAGAAAGGCGGAAATGTTATGGAATTTATAGTAGGGTCAGTCATTGCCATTGGAATTTTATTCTTTTTAGTTAATTTCTTTTCTCTATCTATCCAATTCTTGTGGAATGGCATCTGTGGGGTTGTTTTGCTTTGGGTGGTAAATATGATAAGCTCCATAACGGGACTTACGACCTTGCACATTAATGTAGGAGTAGTAACCGCCTTGGTAGCAGGCTTCTTCGGTGTGCCGGGAGTGGTCTTGATTTTGGCTTATCAGTTGATGAAATAATTATGAGCAAAAAAATTCTGGGCTATGATTATTCTAATAATGAGAAAATAAAAGTTTTATTGTATCTTTTCGTAGGGGGTACGGCAGCACTGCTGGAATGGTGCTTGGTCTATTTGTATGCAGTTGTTTTTGGCTGGAATTATTTATTTTCCACCGGCCTGGCCTATTTGTGTTCCACAGTTTGCCATTATTTTGCTACCAATGTGCTTGTTTTTGAAAGCGGCAGCCGCTATGAAAAGAAAAAAGAATTTACCTTGGTGCTAATCGTTTCAGCTATGGGCTTAATTTGGAATTTGCTTTTAATGAGAATTTTTGTAGGGACGATTGGCTGGGAACTCATGCCGTCTAAGGTTTTGGCCTCGGCAATTGTTACCGTATGGAATTATTTATCCAGAAAGAAATGGATTTATTGATAGTAGAAGGATGAACTATTATGTTGCGCAAAATTGCTAACACTAAGAGCTTTAAAAAAATTATCATGGTTTATAATGCCGGTTCCGGTGTGCAAGGCCTTTTTAAGGATACAGGAGTCCAGGTCAGGATTATTTTTATGCTTTTTGAAAGTCAACTGCCCAAAGGAGTTTTGGAAAAAGTAAAGGTACAAACTTATGAAGAGCTCCAGGAAGTGGGCGCGAGAATATGCCGGGAAAAAATAGAATGGGTTATTGTCATAGGGGGAGACGGCACTCTGCGTGCTCTTGTAGAATGCTTTGTGAAAAACAACTACTATCCCTTTATCAGTATTTTCCCCGGTGGCACCATTAATCTGGTAGCCAAAGAATTGATGCAAAAACCCGATGCCTATCACTGGACGGCCAGAGTCCAAAAGGGCATTACCACCCCTGTGTGGCTGGGTAAAGCCAACGACAGAATTTTTCTGACCGTGGCAGGTATAGGCGTAGACTCGTTAATTGTGAATAATGTGGGTCCCAAGGAAAAGAAATACCTATCCTCCCTGGCCTACGTAAAACAGGGTGGAAAAGCCCTGGGAAACGAGCTTTTGATTCATAACTGGAAATATAAATTTCATGTAATGCTTGATGATGACGGTATCTGGCGGGAAGCAAGCTCTGTGATTGTTTCCAAGAGTCATTATTATGCAGGGCGGTTTTCTTTGACCAATGGAGCCTTGTCCAAGCCTAAACTTTATGTATGCCTTTTCCAGGGAGAAAAAGCAGCGGACTTTCTACGTTACACGGCACTTATTGCGGCAGATATGCTGAGCGCTGATAAAACTGTGGATATTATTTCTGCTCAACATGTTCAGATTAAATGTAATGTATCCAATTTTGCGGTACAACTGGACGGAGATTCCGTGGCCACATCGCCGCTGGAAATCAGTCTTTTGCCCAAGCCAATGAATTTTATTTCTTAGAGGTATAGAGTGAGTCATAAGGTGAAAAAAAATCTTTTGGTAATTATCATTCTGGCTATTGCTTTTGTCCTGGAATATTTTACGGCAGAAAGCTTTTTGGCAGGAATTGTTCCTTTCCCCTTTGGGGAAATGTGGCTCCATACACTGGACGGTTTTTTGCGGGATGCCTTGCTCTTGGGGGCAGCTCTACTCTTGTATTCCCGGCGGGATAGAATTCCTGATAGGGCAAAGCGATATGAGCCGGTAGTGGTTGTAGGAATAAGCTACCTTTTGTTTGGCTGCTTCATGATTGGCTTTTTAGAAATAGATAAGGGCTTTCTTACTACTCTGGCCTATTTGACAGGGCTGTTCAATAATATAGTTCTGGTGCTTTTGGCTGCTATGTATTATCATCATTGGCCAACTAAACCGATGAAAGCGGTCTACTTCTTTGTGTATTATCTTACTTGTCTGGTTCTGATTTTTGACGGGATTTATTTTTGGACAACCTCCATGCATGTGGAAAGCGTCCTCTTTGAAAACTTGAATCAATATGCTTTTATTGGTATTGTATCTACTACGGCTAAATGGCAGGTTGCCTTGGTGATTGGCTTAATAATAGCCTATGCTCTATTGTTCAGGAGCCCTAAACCACGCCGGAGTAAACCGAACTTCACCTGGTCTCTTTTATGCGTGGTAATGTTTGGTATGGGACTGAACCTTTCTTACAATCTACTGAGCATGGCTGTCTATCAAGGGATAGATTGTGTGCCGGGACTGGATGTAGAAGTAGACATGGAAAAAAGCCGCCGGCCTACCAGAGACATGCTGGCAGCTCCTGTTAACGTGAATTTCTTCGGAAAGGCTTTTTTTAAGACTGACAAAGTAGCCAAAAATCCTCAGGATTTTCAAGAAAGAGTATTGACTTCGCAGGACAAAGCTATCTTGCAGAACCTTGGCATTGTTCCTCAGCCAGTTTATGCCAAACCGGGGAAGGCTAGGTATGACAGGGTTGTGCTTCTTGTTCTGGAATCAGTGCACAGAGAATATATTCATTTTTATAATGCAAAAATACCGGAAGGCACTACGCCTTTTTTAGATAAACTTTTGGCTCAAACACCCCATCTCAATCACTACTATTCTACGGGAGTTCCCACTACTCAGGGGCTGAACGCAACCTTTAGGTCCCAAGTGATTTATGACGGTGATTTAGCGGGAAAGCATCAAGGGTCTATTTATCGTGCTGCCCAGGCAGCCGGGTACAAAGGGATTTTCCTTAATGCCTCCAGCCGGTATTATAATAAAGAATATTTGGAATATCCCAAACAGTTCGGCATGGAAGAATACCTTGCCAGGGAAAATCTGGAGGCCCGGGGTTACACAGGTGCCAGCGGCTGGGGTTTTCATAATGATATTATGTATAAAGAAACTTTGCGGCTTTTGGCAGAGCATAAAAATGACAAGCTTTTCATGGTAACAAAAACCTTGGATATGCATCAGCCTTATCCCTATTATGGAATCTCGTACGAGGAGATGCCGCCTCAGGTCAGGGATCAGGGAACCATTACAGTATGCGGCATGTACTGGGTAGATAAAACTTTGGAAGCTTTCTTTCAAGAAGCCAAAGCTCAAGGACTCATGGATGACAGAACACTGTTTATTATTACTTCGGACCACAATCCTCATTCCGGAGGAGAATATAAAACCTTAGTGGACAAAGAAATAGATCAGCGCAGCGTAGCACCTATTCCGTTGATTTTTGTCAGCAGCAATCCGGAACCTTTGGCTGATTTACCTGCTGATGATTACGCTAGTCAGGAGGATTTGGCACCTACGTTGCTGGCTCTTATGGGCGCAGTTACCCCTGCTGATTTTATGGGGCGGGATTTACTCTTGCCTTGTGAGAAGCCTTATGCTTTGGGCTATTTCGGAGGCAAAGCCTATTACTATGCCGCAGAAGAAAACATTGTGGCGGAGCTCAACGAAGCAGAACCGGATACACCGGAAAAAGATGCCTTGGCCAACTATCTAATGTACCATTACACCAGGCGGCACAGAGAAAACAGCAACTAATATAAGGGGACCCCTTTCCGGGCCCCTTTTAGTATGGAGAGCTTATGATTTCTAGAACGGATTTTTCACAAAAAACAAAAAATATTTTGCAAGTAATGCTACCTATTTTGGTGACGCAGCTGGCTATTTCCGGCATGGGTTTCTGTGATACGGTTATGAGTGGCAGGGCCGGGAACAGCGATTTGGCAGGTGTTGCTATTGGGGGCAATATTTGGATGCCGGTTTTTACCGGTTTATCCGGAGTGCTTATGGCATTGACTCCCATTGTCGCCCAATTACGGGGAGCAGATAAAAAACAGGAAATCGGGAAAGCAGTATTTCATGGCCAATTATTGGCCCTCTTCTTGGGAGTGCTAACCATGGTGGGAGGCTATTTCCTGCTGCCCCATCTTTTTGACAATATGACTTTGACTACTGAGGTTAGGGAAATAGCCTCCCACTATCTGGGAACCATGGCCATCGGTTTTATTCCTTTGTACAGCTCCATAGTTTTACGTTCCTTGGTTGATACCATGGGTTTTACCAGATTAACTATGCGTCTGGTGCTTTTAACTTTTCCCGTGAATACTTTTTTCAACTATATTATGATTTTCGGCAAGCTAGGCATGCCGAGAATGGGCGGAGCCGGGGCTGGTGCCGGGACGGCCGTGACTTGTTGGCTGCTTTTCTTTGCTTTTATTTTTGTAATAAGAAGGCTGGATGTGTTGAAACCCTTGCAGATTTTTAAGCGGTACACACCGGAGTGGCGGAAAATTAAAGAACACCTGGCTATTGGCATTCCCATGGGAATAGCTATTTTTTGCGAAGTCAGTATTTTTTGCGTAGTAGCTTTTTTCATTGCTATTTACGGAACAGATGCGGTAGCGGCTCATCAGGCGGCTATGAGCTTGTCAAATCTGCTTTATATGGTACCCATGAGCTTTTCCTTAGCCTTAACGATTATCGTAGGAGTAAGGGTAGGGGCCAAGGATTATCGGGGTGCCGGCAACTATGCCATTGCAGGCTTGTCCGCCAATCTGATAACTGCTTTTGGTCTGGCCTTGTTGCTTTTTGTAAGCAAAAAGCAGGTTGCTCAACTCTACAGCATAGACCCGCAAATGATTGATTTAATCCAGCAATTTCTCCTGTATGCAGTAGCCTTCCAATTCTTTGATGCAACAGCTGCTCCCATCCAGGGCATACTGAGAGGCTACAAGGACGTAAAAGCAACATTTTTGATTTCACTGGTGGCTTATTGGTGTATTTCTTTGCCAATGGGTATTTTCTTGGCTCAGAACCTTAAACAAGGACCCTTTGGCTATTGGCAAGGCCTGATTATCGGCATCTTTTTCTCGGCCCTGTTCCTTTCACTAAGATTGAGCTATATCGGCAAAAAATACAGGTAACAGATAGATAGATTACCTCAGTATACTTTACTTTACTTTTTTTGAGTGTTAAACTAAAAAAGTAAAGCTTAAAACATGGATTATAAGGGCGAAGCTGCCGAGAGGTTTCCTGACGGAGTATATAAAGTACAGGGGACTTTTATGTCTGTGATTTATAAGGAGAAAAAATGGGAGAAATAATACAATTATTTCTGGTCTTTGCCAGAATAGGAGCAGTCACTTTTGGCGGCGGATACGCTATGCTGCCAATTTTACAACGAGAAATAGTAGATAAATATCATTGGGCCACCAATAATGAGTTAACGGATTATTATGCAGTTGGGCAATGTACCCCCGGCGTTATAGCCGTAAACACAGCGACTTTTGTAGGCTCTAAAATCAAAGGCATTTCCGGCGGGATTGCCGCCACACTAGGCGTGGTTTTTCCTTCCATAATCATTATCACGTTGATTGCTGCTTTCTTGAGTAACTTTGCGGAGCTGGAAGTTGTGAAAAATGCTTTCGCCGGCATTCGTGTTTGCGTGTGCGTACTGATTTTTAATGCTGTCTGGAAGCTGCTCAAAGGGGCCGTTATTGATAAATTAACCTTTATTATCTTCCTGATAGTTTTGTTGCTGAGCTCTTTTACAGATGCGGCTCCTGCCAATTTGGTAGTGGCAGCGGGTGTTGTGGGCCTTTTTGCCAAGAAAAAAGGAGGTGCATTCTAGTGAACCTCTATTTGCAATTGTTCTGGGAATTTGCAAAAACAGGCCTTTTTGCCATAGGAGGCGGCATGGCCACCATTCCTTTTTTGACTAAAATGGGAGAGGCAACCGGTTGGTTTACCAATATGGAACTCCTTAATATGATTGCCGTTTCAGAATCTACACCGGGACCTATTGGGGTGAATATGGCCAGCTATGTTGGCTACCACTTAGCCGGAATTAGCGGCAGTGTTGTGGCCACTCTTGGTTTAGTTTTCCCTTCCCTAGTTATTATCCTGATTGTAGCACAATTTTTACGGCGCTTTGGTGACAGCCCCATAGTCAAAGCGACTATGTACGGCTTGCGGGCCGCTTCCGCTGGCTTAATTGCCGCCGCAGGAATCTCCGTAGCCAAGGTAACCTTATTTAACATAGGAGCCTTAAAAACAGGCAATCTTATGGGCTTTCTCAATATCCAGTCAATAATTTTAGCAATTGTTTTGGTATTTCTGACACAAAAGTACAAAAAAATTCATCCGGTAGCTTTTTTAGCTGCATCTGCGGTAGTAGGAGTA
Source organism: Acidaminococcaceae bacterium (assembly GCA_036788835.1). Taxonomy (GTDB): domain Bacteria; phylum Bacillota; class Negativicutes; order Acidaminococcales; family Acidaminococcaceae; genus JALCSJ01. The sequence goes on along the minus strand of DAIQMR010000001.1, from coordinate 97,429 downwards.
CTGTTTAATTTCGCCAAATGACAAAATGAGGAAAGCTAAAAAGTTTCCTTTGCAGCAGCCATGAACAAGAGCTGCGAAAGAGCTTGGTGACACTATGAATCTGTAAGGACTGAAGAAAGGGAAAAGGATACTAGCCGCCGGAATTTAGTGGGCTATGTACGTTAAAGTGTGACAAAGAGCCAGCTCTTTTGTCACACTTTTTCCATTGCTATTTATTGTAGAATTGTTGCTTTTGTAATATAATATATTGATAGCTTTATGTATTGTTAAAGAATTAAAGGCGGCTTGTCCGCAGGAAGGTTTTGCAGTGCGATCATATTTGCTGGCTTTTGCCATTGGGTTAGTTTTAAGCTGGGTGTTGACACCCTATGTAAAAAAATTGGCTTTTCGTTTAGGGGCAGTTGATAAACCTAATGCAAGAAAAGTTCATCATACAGTTATGGCCCGATTGGGAGGACTGGCTATTTATCTGGGTTTCATGGCTGGGGCTATTACCTGTATGCAGCTAACTAAAGATGTGGTAGGGATTCTTATAGGCGGCACAATAATTACTATCGTGGGTATTGCCGATGATATTTTTCAGCTTACCGCCAAAGCTAAACTTCTGGGGCAGATTATGGCGGCCCTGGTTTTAGTTGGCTTTGGGGTGCGGATTGAATGGCTCAATAATCCTTTTGGGGGGTATTTCTATTTGGACTATTTATCCATACCCTTTACCGTGTTCTGGGTTGTCAGCCTAACCAACGTAGTAAATCTTATGGATGGCTTGGACGGGCTGGCGGCAGGAGTCAGTGCCATTGCTTCGGTAACGGTTATTCTGGTGGCCCTCCAACAGGGACTTTATCCGGTGGCTGTAATTACGGCAGCTTTGGCCGGCGCCACATTGGGGTTTGTCCGTTACAATTTTAACCCGGCCACTATTTTTATGGGCGATACGGGCAGCTTGTTTCTGGGTTATATGTTGGCTGCCATTTCTATTTATGGTGCGGTAAAGAGCGCTGCTACCATTGCTCTTATTGTCCCGGCTATTGCTTTGGGGCTGCCCATTATGGATACGGCTTTTGCTATTGCCAGGCGCTATCTCAACGGCAAGCCGATTTTTCAGCCGGACAAAGGCCATATTCATCATAGACTTTTAGCCATGGGTTTTTCTCAGCGACAGGCAGTGATTTTCATGTATCTTATAAGCGCAGGATTGTGTTTAAGCGCTGTGCTTTTGACTGAGGTTGAAGGAATTTACGCGTTGGCACTCCTAGGGATTATTTTGGCAGCTATTTTTATCGGGGCCAAAAAAATCGGGATTTTAAAGGAACGTTAAAGAAACAGAGGCGTTATTATGGAAAAATTAAAAGTAATGACAATTTTTGGCACACGTCCGGAAGCTATTAAAATGTGCCCGGTTATTTTGGAAATGCAAAAATTTCCCGAATACATACAACCTATTGTGACAGTAACAGCCCAGCACAGGGAAATGTTGGATCAGGTAATGAACCTGTTTCAGATAAAACCTGACTATGACTTGAATATAATGACCGCAGGGCAGACCCTTTTCGATATTACGGAAAGAGCTCTTCATGGACTTCGGGAGGTTTTAGAAGAATGTAAGCCGGATATTATTCTGGTCCACGGGGATACCACTACGACTTTTGTGGGTGCTCTGGCAGCCTTTTATAAACAGATACCGGTTGGTCATGTGGAAGCAGGGCTACGCACGGGAAACAAATATTCTCCCTACCCGGAGGAAATGAATCGAACCCTGACTGCATCATTGACTGATTATAATTTTTCTCCTACCACTACGGCCAGAGATAATCTTTTGCGAGAAAATGTGAAAGAAGATACTATCTATGTAACGGGTAATACGGTTATTGATGCTTTACAGGCTACAGTGAAAAAAGATTATGTCTTTGATAATCCTGCCTTGGAAAAAGCTTTAAAGGGCAATAATAAATTAATTTTGATGACCACTCATCGCCGGGAAAATTTGGGAGCGCCTATGCGTCAGGTTTACCGTGCTTTGCGGGAAGTATTGACTGACCATAAAGATGTTGAGGCAATCTTTCCCATGCACAAGAACCCTGAAGTGAGGAAAGTGGCAGAGTCAGTCCTGGGCGGAATGGACAGGGTCCATTTAATCGAACCTATGGACTATGAACCCTTTGCCAACTTAATGTCCAGAGTGGATATAGTGCTGACAGACTCCGGGGGGATTCAGGAAGAAGCTCCTGCCCTGGGGAAACCGGTCCTGGTTTTGCGCAACACCACAGAACGTCCTGAGGCCGTCACAGCAGGCACTGTTAAATTAATCGGTACAGGCAAAGAAGATGTTTATGCTGCTACAACGAGACTTTTGGTAGATGAGAAATATTACCAATCCATGGCGGAAGCAGTTAATCCCTATGGAGACGGGAAAGCAGCGCAGCGTATTGTTAACATTTTACTTACAACACACGGTTACCCTGTGGAACCTTTAGGAGAATTTACAGGAGAAAAACATGACAGTCAGCCAAGACAAGGTCAGAAATGATGCAAGAAAGATATTTTTGCGGCAGTTAGCGGTGGGGGTGCTTTTTTGCCTGATAGGTACCCTGTGGCAGAAGAATAACTTTAGTTCTTTGGTCATAGGAGCCTTATCCGGTCTTTCTGATGGATTTTTCTTTCTTAAGGCTGTGGTTGCCGGGATGACGAAAGGACCAAAAGAAGCCAGACAGGGTATGCATATAAGTATGTTGTGGCGCTTGGGAGTTATGGTAATTATGGTTTGTATGCTCAAAGCCATGGATGGGAGTATCCTGCCTACTCTATTGTGTTATCTTTGTTTACATCTGACGTTAATGTTTAACATGACGTTGTTTTCACCTAAAAATAAAGAGCTTATGTGAAGGAGCTGATAATATGGGAATAGCGGAAGCTGCTGCGGCTTCGGGAAGCGTTTTCGAATACAATCCTACGGAAATTTATCCCGGCATAGTAGTCAATATGCAGACCCTCTATATGTCATGGCTTACCATGGCAATTGTGGCCCTTATAGTCTTTTTTGCTACCAGGCATGTCCAAGAAATCCCCAGCGGAGTACAAAATCTCATGGAAATGTTTGTGGAATGGCTGAATGGGCTCATGGATAATAATATGGGAGTGGAAGGCAGGCGGATTGCCGCACCCTTTGTTCTCACCTTGTTCCTTTACTTGTTTATTGGCAATGAAATAGGTATGCTGCCCCAGATAGGATTTAATATCTCATCACCAACCAACGACCTGAATGTGCCCTTAGGCTTATCCATCATGGTTTCCATAACAGTTTATATTTATGGGGTTTCCCAAAAAGGGTTGATTTATTTCAGACATTTACTGGAACCATTTTCTTTAATGCTTCCCCTGAATATTCTGGAAGAGCTGGCTAAGCCTCTGACTATGGCTTTACGTTTGTTTGGTAATATTCTGGCAGGGGAGATTTTGCTGAAAGTTCTTTATAAACTGGTTCCGTGGGTAGTACCAAATATTTGGATTGGTTTCAGCTTGATTATTGGTTTTTTGCAGGCTTTTATTTTTACTATGTTGACAATTATTGCTATTGCCCCGGCTTTTCGCTCGGAAAAGAAATAATAACAACATAATTTTAGAAAAATATAAACATGAAGACAAACGAAAGGCAGGTATATTAACATGGAAAATACGTACATCGTAATCGCCTCAATCATAGGAGCCGCCATTATAGGTGTTGGTGCATCTTTGGCAGCGGCCCATGGGGATTCTGCTGTGGCTTCCAAGGCTTTGGAATGCATGGCGCGTCAGCCGGAGCAGGCTCGTAGCTTTCAGATTAACATGATGATTGGTATTGGCTTGGTTGAATCAATTCCTATTATTGCGTCTGTTATTGCAATAGTACTGATCTTTGCTAATCCTTTTGTAACCAAATAAATATATGCTCAAGAGGGAAGGTTAAAGAATATGGAACTGAATTTTACGTTAATTGCTCAGGTGGTTAACTTTATAATTCTTTTAGTGATTTTAGCCAAGTTTGCTTATAAACCTTTATTAAAGGCTTTGGACGATAGGAGAGCGAAAATCACTCAGGACATGGACTCTGCGGAGCAAACCCGTTTGGATGCAGAGGCGTTAAAAAAAGAATATGCTGAGCAATTGGCAGATGCGAAAAAAGAAGCAGGAGAAATTATCGACAGAGCCAATAAATCGGCTCAAGCCCTTCATGACACCATGCTTCAGGAAACACAGCAGGACAAAGAAAATATTTTGGCTGCAGCTAAAGAGCAAATCGCACAGGAAAGAAATCAGGCTTTGCAGGATGTGAGAGGCGAAGTTATTACTTTGAGCACGCAAATAGCCGGGAAATTAATGCATCAACAGCTGAACGCAGAAGCAAACCGGTCGACTATAGAAAAACTGACAGATGAAACTCTGGCTCAAAAGAAAGCATAGTTCTAATTATTTATACCCAAGAGGGTTTTCGGAGGCATTGGCAGAATGGATACGAAGGGAAATGTAGCCCTAATTGAAAAAAACCTTGCTTTTTTACATGTGGATGCTGCTGATGTGGTTAAGTATGCGCAAAATGCTTGTTTATCCCTGGAGATTAAAACCGCCAGAGAACTTACTGAGGCCGAATATGCTTCTATTACTGACATATTAAGTCAAAAGTTTGGCAGGCAGGTGCAAATACAACACAAAAAAGTTGATTCTTCTATCATCGGCGGTATTATTGTTACCCTTGATGATAAGGTGTTTGATGCTAGTATCAAACGTCAATTACAGCAGGTTAATGACCTTTTGCAGCAAATTCATGTGGAAGATGACGAGACACAATCCCAAGGTTTGACACAGGCACTGAGCAAAGGCGTTGAGAATTTCAAGGCTAAGCTTGACATGGAAGAAGTGGGCGTTGTAGAAAAAGTCGGTGACGGTATTGCTACCGTCAAAGGCCTGAGCAATGCTATGAGCGGAGAATTGGTAGAACTCCATGACGGTGTTATCGGCATGGTACAAAACTTACAATTAAATGATGTTGGTGTTGTTCTTATGGGCAGTGTATCCGCTATTGAAGAAGGAGATATTGTCCGCAGAACCGGCAGAGTAATGGAAGTGCCCGTAGGAGAAGGACTTTTGGGACGCATCGTTAATCCTTTAGGGGAACCATTGGATGGGAAGGGAACTATTAAAGCGGCCGGTTATAGACCTGTAGAAAGTCCGGCTCCCGGCATTGCTGCACGTGAACCGGTCACAGTGCCGCTCCAGACAGGAATCAAGGCGGTAGATGCTTTGGTGCCCATTGGCAGAGGCCAGAGAGAATTAATAATCGGCGACCGCGGCACAGGGAAAACCGCCATAGCTCTTGACACTATTTTGAATCAGAAGGATACAGGGGTAATTTGTATTTATGTAGCCATTGGTCAGAAAACTTCTTCCGTTGCCAGATTGGCCGGGATTCTGAAAACTTTTGATTGTCTAAAACACACTATTATTGTGGCGGCTACTGCCACTGATTCGGCACCTATGCAGTACTTGGCTCCTTATGCAGGGGCTGCCATGGGGGAATATTTTATGGATCAGAAGAAAGATGTTCTGATTGTTTATGATGACTTGTCCAAACACGCGGTGGCTTACAGAACGATGAGTTTGCTCCTTCGGCGTCCACCCGGACGGGAGGCTTACCCAGGCGATGTGTTCTATTTACATTCCCGTTTGCTGGAACGTTCAGCCCGGCGCAATGATAAGGCCGGCGGTGGTTCTATGACGGCTTTGCCCATTATTGAAACTTTGGCCGGAGATGTGAGCGGCTATATTCCTACTAACGTTATTTCTATTACAGATGGCCAGATCTATTTGGAAACAGAACTCTTTAACGAAGGCACCCGGCCTGCTATTAATGCGGGTTTGTCCGTGTCCCGTGTAGGCGGAGCTGCTCAAACAAAGGCTATGAAGTCAGTAGCCGGTTCTTTGCGGCTGGATTTGGCTCAATATAGGGAAATGGCAGCTTTTGCCCAATTTGGCTCCGATTTGGATAAAACCACCAAAGCGGAATTGGACAGAGGCATTAGAATCACGGAAGTCCTGAAACAGACTCAGTATCATCCTTTGACTCAGGCCCAGGAGGTAGTAACTCTTTATGTGGTGGTTAATGGATATTTGGACGATATTCCTCAGGAAGACATTAACCGTTTTGAAGATGAGTGGCTGCGATACATGACTGCCAATGATGTAAAATTACTGACGGAGATTAACACTACGGGTAAGTTATCGGATGAAAACAAGAAAACCTTAGATGCCGACATCCAGTCTTTTAAAGAAGCTTTTGTTCCTACCGTGAAGGAGGAATAAAATGGCTAATATAAGTGGTATCCGTACCCACATGAAAAGCGTGGGAAATATTAAAAAAATAACCAAAGCCATGAGTATGGTAGCTTCGGCCAAATTAAACGGCGCCCAGAAACTGGCCATGGCCAGCGAACCTTTTGCGGAAAAACTTCAGGATATTATGACCATGGCGTTAAGTGACAGTTCTGTTGCGGCCGGGTTAAGCTCTAGCCAAAATCCTCTTTTGGCAACGAGGGCTGTTTTGATTAGGGGCTATGTGGTTATTGGTTCTGATGAAGGCTTGGCCGGGGCCTATAATACCAATGTTACAAAGCATTTGAATGTGGAGCTTAAGGGAAGAGAGCATGATCTCCTTATTGCCGTAGGCAGGAAGATGAAAGGGGAATTAAGGCGTAATGCCTATTCCATTAACAATTCTTTTACCGGTTTTTCTAATCATCCCACTTTTGAGGAAGCGGAAGAAATCGCTGAAGCAGTGGAAAAGTTGTATATCAATGGGGATGTAGATGAGGTTAACCTTGTGTATACCAGATTCCGGTCTGCTATTTTTCAAATTCCTGTTACAGAAAGAATTTTGCCCATTAAACTGGTAAAAACCGGCGAAGGAGCCGGGGAAGAAACAGAGAACAGCAATAATGGCGGGGAAAAATTTGAAGGTGTGATTTTTGAGCCGGGCCCTTCCGAGATGTTGCCTTATTTAACAAGATATTATATTCGCAGCATGATTTACTCGGCTCTTTTACAAGGAGCTGCCAGTGAGCTGGCTGCCCGTATGACGTCTATGACTTCGGCTACGGATAATGCAGACGATTTGCTGAAAAAATTGCAGACCCGTTACAATAAAGCCAGACAGGCCAGCATTACCAATGAAATTAATGAAATAGTAAATGGGGCCGAAGCCTTGAAGTAAGGAGGAAATACCAAGTGACTGACAGTACAGAGAAGACGGTTCAAAAAGCCGGAAAAGTAGTCCGGGTAACAGGACCTGTTATAGATATCCAATTCCCTGAAGGAGCTTTGCCAAAGATTTACAATGCCATCAAAATTGATGGCATCGTTGGCAAGAACGTTAAAATCCATCTAACAGCCGAAGTAGTTCAGCATGTGGGGGATAATGTGGTCAGGACTGTAGCTATGAGTTCTACGGATGGTTTAGTTCGGGGAATGACAGCTCAGGATACCGGGTCACCTATTGTGGTGCCCGTAGGCAAAGATTGCCTGGGCAGAGTATTCAATGTTCTGGGTGAGACGGTGGATGATGACCCCAGACCTGTTAAAGCCGATGCATATTGGCCAATTCATAGGTCGGCTCCCCCTTTTGACCAGCAAGCTACCAAGGCCGATATTATGGAGACAGGTATTAAAGTGGTAGATCTTTTGGCACCCTATGCCCGAGGCGGTAAAGTAGGACTTTTTGGCGGCGCCGGAGTGGGAAAAACCGTTTTGATTATGGAATTGATTCATAACGTAGCTACCGGACACGGAGGCTATTCTGTGTTTAGCGGCGTGGGCGAAAGAACCAGAGAAGGAAATGACCTGTGGGGAGAAATGAAAGGCTCCGGGGTTATCGATAAAACGGCTTTGGTTTACGGTCAGATGAATGAACCGCCGGGGGCACGTATGAGGGTTGGCCTGACGGGACTAACCATGGCGGAATATTTCCGGGATGTGGGCGGACAGGATGTTTTGTTGTTTATAGATAATATTTTCCGTTTTATTCAGGCAGGTTCCGAAGTATCTGCCTTGTTGGGACGTATGCCTTCAGCGGTAGGCTATCAGCCGACTTTGGCTAACGAAATAGGAGCTTTGGAAGAAAGAATTACTTCTACCAAGAAAGGTTCCATTACTTCCGTTCAGGCAGTTTATGTACCTGCCGATGACTTAACGGACCCTGCTCCGGCTGCTACCTTTGCCCATTTGGATGCTACTACGGTTTTGTCCAGAGAAATATCTGAATTGGGTATTTATCCTGCTGTGGACCCTTTGGATTCCACCAGCAGAATTTTGGACCCACTGGTTATCGGTACAGAGCATTATAGAGTGGCCAGAGGGGTACAGGCTATTTTACAAAGGTACAAAGAGCTCCAGGATATTATCGCAATTCTGGGTATGGAAGAATTAAGCGAAGAAGATAAAAAAACCGTTACCAGAGCCAGAAAAATCCAAAGATTTTTGAGCCAGCCATTTTTTGTGGCGGAACAATTTACCGGCATAAAGGGCAAATACGTTAAACTGAAAGAAACTATCCGTGGTTTTGAAGAAATTTTGGCGGGAAAATATGATGAATTGCCGGAAAGTGCTTTTTACATGGTAGGTACTATTGATGAAGCTGTAGCAAAGGCGCAGAGCGCCAAGGTGGATTAAAATCATGGCTAAACTAATGAAGCTGGAAATTTTGACGCCGGCTAAGTCTTTGATAAGCAGAAATGATGTTACCTATGTTTTCCTGAACACTGTTTACGGAGGGTTAGGAATATTAGCTAATCACGCTCCTGTGATAGCGTTCTTGAAAGAGGGCCCTTTGAAGGTACAGAATGAGGACGGGAAACTGACCTTTGTTTATGTGGAAGGGGGCTTTGTCCAAATCCAGGATAACAAGGTTGCCATCTTGACCAGGACGGCGGAATTGGCTGCAAATATTGATAAAGGGAAATACGAAGAAGTGAAAAAAGAAGCGGCTAACCGCTTGCAGAATCCGGATAAATTTACTGACATAGAGCATACAGAGAAAATTTTGAACAGAGCCGTAGGGCGGCTTAAAACTTTGGAAATGGCGGCAAAAAATCAGAAATTCGACATTTAGTTTAGACGCGGGGACCACCCGTTGGTGGGGAGGGGCTTAAGCCATGGACTTTATAAGTAAAGTTGCAGCAAGCAAAATGGCGACGATAAAGAGAGAGATTGCTGATTTGAAAGAAAAGCTGGCGGCGACTCATGACGAAGAAAAGCGCAAGGTCATAGCAAAACGCATCAGAGAAGATGAAACATATTATGAGATTTTGGCAGAACGGCTAAAGATAAAAAACCGTTATTAGTTTTACTGCCCGTATGTTCGTAAGAACAGGGTTTTGTTCTTATATTGTTTATGCTATAATTACCCTATTGATTTTAGGAGGGGACTTTAACCAATGAAATTTCCTATTACACCGGTACATGTTATTGGAACAACATTGTTTTTGACCGGCCTTGTTTATTGGGATTCTTCCAAGCATAAGGTCGATTATAAGAACGCCTGGGTATTGGGGACCGCGTTTTTTCCGCCGGTTGCTTTTGCCTACGGTTTGCTGCGCTATCTTTCCTCTCATAAGGTTGAACTTACCAAAAGGCAACAAATGGAAATACTTAAAAGGCAGGAACTTCAGAAGCACAGAGAAGAAATACGTGCAGAACGCCGGGCTATGGAAAAAGCGGCAAAGCTGAAGCGGGCAGGGAAAACACAGGAAACAATTGCTAAAGAACAGCAGGCAGATTTGGCACGACAGGCAGAGGAACGGGAAAAACTCCGGGAAAACCTGGATTATCATGCCAAGCGCCGGGCAGACCGGCTAAAACTTCGGAAAGATTAGTTGAATGACATTAGCATTATATTGAATATGGGGGAAAACAGGTGGATAGATTATTGGTACAAGGCGGTACTAAGTTACAAGGCAAAGTGAGAATAAGCGGGGCAAAAAATGCGGTTTTGCCTATTATTGCCGCCGCTATTTTAGGAACGAAGAAAAGCGCTTTGCTGGAAGTGCCCAATTTAGATGACGTGCATACAATTTGCCAAGTATTGGAATGTTTGGGAGTTAAAATAGATAATAAAACGCCTCACGTTTTGAAAATCGACAGCAGCAGTATTACCGGCTATGAGGCACCCTATGAACTGGTTACGGCTATGCGGGCTTCTTTTCTGGTAATGGGTGCTCTTTTGGCCAGAGTAGGCCGGGCAAAGATTTCTCAGCCGGGTGGTTGTGCTATCGGGTCCAGGCCTATTGATATTCATTTAAAAGGCTTTGAGGCTTTGGGAGCCAAGATTGAGCAAGGCCACGGTTACATTGAGGCCACTGCGCCCCAAGGCTTGGTAGGAACGACGATTTACATGGACTTTCCCAGCGTAGGAGCCACGGAAAATTTGATTATGGCCGCTTCTATGGCGAAGGGAACTACTATTATCGAAAATTGCGCGGAAGAACCGGAGATTGTTGATCTAGCTAACTATGTGAATATGATGGGAGGCAAGGTAAGAGGTGCCGGTACCCCCACTATTCGTATAGACGGAGTCACAGAACTTACCGGCGGCGAGCATACGGTTATTCCCGATAGGATTGAGGCAGGAACGTTCCTGGTGGCCGGAGCCATCAGCAAGGGGGATATTGTAGTAGAGAATGTGCTTTGCGAACATATGAAACCTTTAATTGCCAAACTTAGGGAAGCAGGCGCTTTCATTGAGGAAGGCATTGATGCGGTTCATGTGGTAGGACCGGAAGCGTTGAAGGGAATTACCGTTAAAACTCTTCCTTATCCGGGATTCCCCACGGATATGCAGGCTCAAATGATGGTTCTGATGTGTATTGCTCAGGGCCAAAGCGAAGTTACGGAAACTGTTTTCGAAAATCGTTTTATGCATGTGGATGAATTGGTTCGCATGGGAGCCAGTATTCATACTACGGGCCGTACTGCCATGCTGGAAGGAGTCAAGAAACTCTACGGCTGTCAGGTGAAAGCTACGGACTTAAGAGCCGGAGCGGCCATGGTCCTAGCCGGGCTTGTAGCAGATGGTACTACTGAAATAACGAATATTTATCACATTGACCGTGGTTATGAGAACATAGTACACAAGTTCCGTCAATTGGGAGCCAATATTGAACGGGTGAGGTAGGCAGTAGGATGGATATTTTTGGCAAAACATTTTTAAGTAAATTTATGACCAGTGTAGATATTGGCATTGATTTAGGCACTGCTAATATCCTGGCTTTTTTGCAGGGTAAGGGTATCGTAATGAAAGAGCCTGCTGTAGTAGCTACCGATAAGGAAACAGGCAAGGTAGTAGCAGTAGGCAGGGCGGCCAAAATCATGCTGGGAAGAACCCCTGACAACATTATAGCCGTACGGCCATTGCGAGAAGGGGTTATTGCTGATTATGACGTTACGCAAATTATGCTGGAAAATGTTATTCAAAGGGTAGCAGGTAAAAGCATATTTTTTAAGCCTCGGGTTATGATTTGTATTCCTTCCGGTGTTACCACAGTGGAGAAAAGAGCGGTGCTGGAAGCAACTATGCAGGCCGGAGCGGCTAAGACGTATTTAATTGAGCAGCCTATGGCGGCGGCCATGGGAGCAGGACTGAATATCGGCGAATCCCACGGTTGTATGGTGGTAGATGTGGGTGGCGGTACTACAGACGTGGCGGTGCTCAGTTTGGGAGGTATTGTTGTTTCCGCATCTATGCGAGTAGGTGGGGATAAATTTGATGATGCTATTGTTCGGTTTGCCAGAAGAGAACATAATGTCCTTTTAGGGGAAGCAACAGCTGAAGAAATAAAGATGCAAATCGGTTCTGTAAACAGGCATGGCAAGAAAAACGATCAAATGACAGTGCGGGGACGGGACCTGGTAACAGGGTTGCCGACTACTATTAGGATTACTACCAGGGAAACTGCTCTGGCCATGCAGGAACCTTTGAGTATGATAATGTCTTGCATTAGAGGGGTTTTAGAAAAAACACCTCCGGAGCTGGCTGCTGATATTATTGAATCAGGTATTGTGATAACCGGCGGCGGAGCCCTCCTGGATGGTATGGCAGAAAGCATTCAGGATGATACACGTATTGCCACCAGGATAGCAGAAAGTCCCATGGATTGTGTAGCTTTAGGAACCGGCATGGCTTTGGCCCATTTGTCGATGCTTAAAGATAACATGGTTATGGAGAGCAAATCATATTAAGGTGCAAGGGGCGAAGGGAGACCTTTTGCCCTTTTCCATTTTCGAAAGGATATGTTGAAACTAATGAAGAGATTTTCACGGGTATTTTCCCGAATTTTGTTGATTTGTCTATTAACTTTTTTGCCGGTTAAGGAAGTTTTTGCTGCTTTTCTCTATAATTTACGGGCAGGAGTTACGGATGAAAGAACGCGGATAGTTGTCAATATTACCGGAAAGCCTAAGTACACAGCTATTGTCAGAGGGAATAAATTAATTTTGGATTTAGAGGGCCGGGTAGGCAAAACTACCAGGACTTTAATTAGGGGCAGTTTGGTTCGCAGTGCCACTCTGGAACCTAGGGAAAACAAAAAAAGCCGTTTAACAATTACCTTCTCCCAAAATGTTCCTCAATATAAAATCTTTACCGTTAAAAATCCGGAACGTTTGGTTCTGGACTTTCCTCAAACGAAAATCGGCGGCAAGAGCCCTGTATTAACTAAAAAAGATACTGTGCTGAAGCTGGGACAGGGGCTGACCTACACTGCTTCCCAAATAAATATGGGAGCAGGGAATGTGGATACATTTGTAGTACAGATGGCGCCCAACGCTCCTTACCGTATCAGTCCCATTCCCGGTTACGGCAAGCAGGTTCAAAAAGGTGTTCTTAGCCAGATTGCCAGACGTTCCGGAGCAATTGCCCTAGTTAACGCTTCTTACTTTGACAGAGACATATGGGTTATTGGTAATTTAGTTATTGATAAAAAATGGCTGGGAGCGGAAGAAACCCCGAGAACAGCCTTGGTTATCGCCAATGACGACAAGGCATCTATTATTCCCGATCTAGCATATACAGGAACAATTGAAGGGGCAGGGAGTACAGCAGCTATTACCGGCATGAACAGAATGCGCTTGACCAATGACCTGATTTATTATAATGATGGATATGACAGCACTACTAATACTAACGAATTCGGTACGGAAGTAAGAGTGCAAGGAGATAAGGTTATAGAAATTTCCAAGAAAGGGAAAATGCCCTTATACAGTGGCAGCATTGTTCTTTCGGGGAATGGTACAGGAGAAGCTTTCTTAAATAAATTGCAGCAAGGGGACAGAATTAATATTTCTCAGACTTTAGGCAACCCTCTGGCGGATGGAGCAAAATCCATAGCCGGGGCCGGCCCCTTACTGGTCTATGGGGGCAGAGCCACTGTCCATTCAGTCAAGGAAGCAATCGCTTCGGATATTGCCTACGGCAGAGGTCCCAGAACGGGAGTCGGTGTCAGGGCAGACGGCACAGTATTACTTGTGGTGGCAGACGGACGCTCCGCTTCCAGCGCGGGCATGACCCTGAATGAATTAGCCAACTACTTTGTCAAATTGCAGGCTGACAGAGCCATGAATTTTGACGGCGGAGGCTCCAGCGAAATGGTAGTGAAGGGCGCCATTGTTAACGAGCCATCTGATGGGTCAGAGCGTCCCATTAGAGTAGCGCTGGGCGTATTCAAAAAATAAACTGCGGCGGAAACTAAAAGGTACGTTAATTTCTCGTATGGCAGGTTCTTCGCAGCCCTTTTTCGTTACTGCTACGAAGGAAGTGGTTTGGCTCGAGTCTTTACTTCAGGACATGTTTTTGTTACTTGCTATATAATTTAGTTCGTTATATAATATACACCAAGCCAATAAAGGCCTAAGGTGTCTAAGATTCTTGAAAGGAGAGAATAGACATGTTAAGAAAAATTTTAAGAAAAAAAACAATATTAGTTTTAGCCATAACCTTTTTAATTGCTTCTCTGGGGATTGCTTATGCAGCAGGGGCAGTAGCACAGGTTAGCAGCTTAAGCGGACAGGTAGTATCGGTGGTATCAACGGGAGCGAGAGTTTCGGAGGGCAGTGTTTTAGTAACGGTAAAAACCTTAGCCGGGTCTTCCCCTGCCGCTCGCAGTAATTGCAGCGGAACAGTGGTATCGGTTTCTGTCTCTCCGGGGAGCAATATTTCTGCCGGACAAGTTGTCGCTCAAGTTCAGCCATAAGCAGTAAAAATTAACCGGCGTAGCAGTACGCCGGTTTTTATCTTCTCAGTGAGGAAAGGGACACATATGAAAGCGGGAAAAAGCTTTTTACTTACCATTTGTTTTATGTTTATAACAGTTCTGGCCCTGGCAGCTACCCCTACTATTGCCGTAGAGGAACTTCAGCCCGGTATGCGTGGGTATGGCAAAACTGTTATTAAGGGAGCAGATATAGAAACATTTGATGTTGAAGTGTTGGGAGTGACCGGGTCAGAAACCGGCGGGTACAGTATTTTAATAAAAGCGTCCGGACCCTTATTGGAAAAAAGCGGAGGCATAGCTCAGGGCATGAGCGGGTCTCCTGTATATATTAACGGTAGATTGGCAGGGGCGGTGGCTTACGGCCGGGCGTTTTCCGATCCGAACTATTGCTTTTTAACCCCCATTGAAGACATGCTGAAACTTTTTGATGCTCCGGAACCAAGACCCAGTGTCTTTCTATCCAAGAACACGCCTCTCATGGCAGCAGGATTCACAAAAGCCGGCATGGAATACCTCAATGAAAACCTTAAGGAATTTAACTTAACTTCGTACGCTGTTCCCACCGGTTCCGGAGATTTTTCTGATGTTAAATTGGAACCTGGCAGCTCTATAGGTGTAGAACTAGTAAGAGGGGATATTAACTTGGGAGCCATCGGTACAGTGACCTGGACTGATGAAGGGGGCAGAGTACTGGCTTTTGGCCATCCTTTCCTCCAAAGAGGCACAGCAGATTATTTTATGACCAATGCCTGGATTTTTGCTTCCATCCCTAACATGCAAAGCGCTTTTAAAGTGGGCGCTTTGGGTAATTCGTTGGGAAGGATTAACCAGGATAGATCCACAGGTATTGCCGGGGAAATAGGGCAAAATGCTAAAATCATTCCTGTTTTTATTTCTGTAACGGATAAAGACAGAGGAGAACATAAAACCTCTGCAACACAGATTGTTACCAATGAAGACTTGGCTCCTGCTCTTATAGATAGCATCTGCTATAATACAATCAGTAAAACTGCCGACCGGAAGGGGGGCGGCACATCTCGTATTACCTTCGACATCACTGCCCGAGGCGGTAATCAGGGAGAGATACATTTGAAACGGGAAAACATGTTCTACCATCCTACAGACATTGCTAAAAACACGGACGTCGAATTGCGATATGCATGCAGCATGCTCCTGCAGAACAAATTTGACAATGTAACTTTGTTTGATGTTAATGTAGATGTGGAGACAACTTTTCATCCGGAGGTAGCAGAAATCGTCAGTGCCTCTGTACCCAAGACATCGGTTCTCCAAGGCGGCACCTTACCCATTAAAATAACTTTTAAACCTTACCGCAGCCAACAAATAACCAGAACGGTTAATTTTAAAGTTCCGGATAAACAAAAAGCCGGTCCCATGAATTTAATCGTGCGCAGCGGTAATTCCACAGGCTGGTTGGCTATAGCCCTGCAAAAGCAGAAACAGGCCGGCAGAACAGTTACCATGGGCGGCGAGAAAAAGCTGGACTTTAAGGATTTCATTAAAGAATTTAATGAGGCAGACAGCAATAACGAAATAGTTGTGGACATTATGCCTAGAGCCAATAAAGCGGCTGCCAAAGCCGCAGCTGATGCACTGCTGGCAGCCAAGAAAAAAGAAAATGAAGACAGCGAAGAAGATGTTGCCAAAACATTGGAAAACGTAATGGGCTTGAGAAGTGTTCTTAAGGGCAGTAAGGATAAGCAGAAATTTTCCATGGATTTTATCAGTACAGGAGAAATAAATCTGACAGCTGTTGTCAAAGAACGCTAATATTCGGGGAAAAAATAAACCTCAACTTTTAAACGCTAACCTGTGACAAAAGTGTAAAAGTTGAGGCTTTTTTTCGTTAAATGCAGTATAATGATAGTTGTGAAAATATGGTATAAAAATGAAATATTGTTGCAAGAATGGCATACTAGAGTGTTTTTTATATTGTGCCATGAAGTTAGGAGATCGTATTTTGTTTAATTCTCTTATGGAACAAATAGGACAAACAGTTATAGACGCTTGTGCCAGCACGGGACGAATCATGAAATTATTCTCCGCTACTGTCAAAAGCATTCCTAAAGCCAACGGCCGGGAAGTTATCCGGCAGATGGCTAAGTTAGGTGCGGATTCTTTGCCCATTGTTACCATGACGATTATGTGTACCGGCATGGTTTTGTCCGTGCAGACCGCCAAAGAATTTGTCCGTTTTGGCGCAGCCAATTCTGTCGGCGGGATTGTAGCCATTGCCATGGGACGCGAGCTGGCTCCCATACTAACAGGTGTTGTAGTGGCAGGACGTATTGGCGCTGCTATTGCTGCAGAAATAGGAACTATGAAAGTAACAGAGCAGATTGATGCTTTGCGTGTTATGGCTACCAGTCCGATTTCTTATTTGGTTGCGCCGCGTTTTATGGCTATTGCTTTGATGATGCCGGTGCTGATAGTTTACTCCAATGTAGTGGGAAGCGTGGGCGGTTGGCTGGTTGCCACCAATTACGCAGATATCAGCAGCTATGTTTATATTGATTCCATACAAGCTTTTGCGGAACCATGGGACATGATTGGCGGTATGATAAAAGGAATATTTTTCGGCGGTATTATTGCTATTATCGGTTGCCACAAAGGATTAAATGCTAAACAAGGAGCAGAGGGTGTGGGTCTAGCTACTACAGCTTCTGTAGTCCTTTCCATAATTTTGATTTTCATTTCCAATTATTTTCTTTCGGTTATTTTATTTGTGCAAGGAGGTTAAGCAGCCGGTGACAGATCCTATTATTCAATTTAAAGAAGTGAGTAAGGCTTTTGGGTCTAAAGTTATCCTGGACAAAGTAAGCTTTGCTATAACCCCCGGAGAAACAGTGGCGGTCATTGGTCCCAGCGGAACAGGGAAAAGCACGGTCCTGAAATTGCTTATAGGGCTTTTGCCTTTGGATAGCGGGGACATTATCATTAAAGGGCAGAGCGTAGTGGATTACACGGAAGACCAGTGGAATCAGCTCCGTAAATCCATGGGCATGGTCTTTCAGTATTCGGCTCTTTTCGACTTTTTAAATGTAGGAGAAAATGTAGCTTTCGGACTAAGACAACATACAACAAAAAGTGAAGAAGAAATTCAAACTATCGTGAAAGAACTTTTAGATTCCGTAGGATTGACCGGGGCAGAAGAGTCTTATCCTGCCGAATTATCAGGAGGCATGAAAAAACGCGTCAGCCTGGCTAGGGCCATTGCTCTAAAGCCGGAGATAATTTATTACGATGAGCCTACGGCGGGATTGGATCCCATTATGGCGGGAAATATCAGTGAACTGATTTTACAGACGAAACGCAAACTGGGAGTTACTTCTCTCTTGGTTACCCATGATATGGCCAGTGCTTTTCTGGCGGCGGATAGGATTTTGCTCTTGGATAACGGGCACATTGCTTTCACTGGCACTGTGCAGGAAACCAAAGCCTCCACGAATCCTCTGGTCAGGAGATTTATTCGGGGAGAAATGTATATGGAAAAAGAAAAGGCAAGGGGGGGACAAGATGAAAACACCAACAAGTGAAATAAAAGTCGGGGCTTTAACTTTAGGTGGTTTGATTATCTTCCTTCTTATCATCTCTTTTTTAGGGGTCTTCAGTTTTATGGGAGGCGGCTATAAACTGGATGTTATTTATGATGAGGTTAATGGTTTGAAAATAGGCAATGAGGTGCGTTTTGCCGGTGTGCCTATTGGTAAGGTGGAAGACCTTAAAGTAGATGGCACTAAAATAAGAACAGTGATTAAGATTGATTCTAAACATAAAGTGCCGGTCAATTCGAGGTTTTCCATTGGCATGGATGGTGTACTGGGTACGAAATTTGTCAGCATTGACCCGCCTTTGGTTTCTGACGGTACCAATTACAAAGGCGGAGAGCAGGTAGTCGGTATTGAACCAAAGGGCCTGGATCAGTTCATGGAATCTTCCACGAAAGTCCTAGCTAAGCTGGAAGGTATCGCTGATGCTTTTAATAACGTATTTGGGGATAAGGATGTACAGCAATCTATGCGGCAAGGATTTGTCCAGGCCGGCGAAATTGCCAAGAATTTAAATACCTTTACCAAGGTTATGGCAGATTCCGCTACTGCTAACCAGCAGGAAATTACTACTATGATTGCTCAGCTGAAAGAAATGTCTGTCAGTATGAATCAGCTTGTGACAGCGGCTAACGCCAATGGGGCTACCGGAGAAAATGTGGCCAACATGGCGGCCAATATGGCTGATGCCAGCAAACAGATTAAGGAAATGGCTAATTCTCTGAATAGCGTGGTTTCGGATCCCAAGACAAAAAAAGATTTACAAGAAACCTTGCACAATGCCAATGAAACAAGTACAAAAGCCAATAAGATTTTGAGTGTCGTAACCGGTGCTAAAGTCCAGGCCGATGTTATGTATAATAAAAAGGAGAGCAAATGGCGTACAGATGCGGGTGTTCAGTTCCCCATGCAAAAAGGTAGTTTCGTTTATTTAGGCGGTGCTGACATAGGAGATGCAAATAGGCTGGACTTTCACTATAACAGAAAAATGAATGACCGTCTCCTTATGCGGGCCGGTGTCATGTACGGAGAGTTTGGGGTGGGATTAGACTACAACATCACCCCCCAGTTTAAATTGTTCACAGATTATTACGATTTTACCGATGCTAAATGGAGGGTAGGAGCGGAATATGCTCTTTCCAAAAACTTCTCCATCATAGGCCAGGCCTTTGATATCGCAAATAATGGTTCTGAAACAACGTACCTAGGTGTAAGAACACATTTTTAAAGTAATTCATTTGACATTGAAGTTAGAACACATTATAATCTAGCTATGTTGACTAGGTAGTCAGCAACAATTAGGAGGAATTTCCATGAAGTATTTTATGACAAAGAAGACAATTTTTGGAGCTGCTATTTTAAGCGCGCTGTCTTTGCAAACAGCTTTTGCCGCTGCTGCTCAGCCTGTTATCGTCAGACCTGCAGCACCTGCTGCACCTGCTACTGTGGATTTAAATCTGGAAAAGGCTGTACATATGGCCTTAACCAATAATTCTGGAGTAAAAATAGCCCAGAGAAACTTAGAAGCTGCGAAGGCACAGAAAGATCAGGCCAAGGGAGCTCGTTGGGGTTCTCTTTCCGCTAGTCACTATAGCGGACGTTATGAAAACTATAATAGAACTACCGGTGCTGAGAATGTGGTAGGCAATACTCACACTAATAGCGTAAGCTTGGCACTGCCTATTTATACCGGAGGCAAACTGGAAGGCTCTATTGATCAGGCTGCTAAAAATTTAGAAGCATACAAATACGGTATGGAAGGTTCTTATGAAACAGCAGAATATAATGCTACTAAGGGCTATTATGATGTTCTTAATGCCTCTAATTCGGTTGCATTATGCACAGAAACAGTAAATCGTTTGGCTGATCATTTGAAGAACACGGAAGCTCAATTCAATGTGGGGGTTGTGGCCAAAGTAGATGTGCTCACCAGCCAGGTTAATTTAGCTGATGCTCAGCAATCCTTGACAAAGGCACAGAATAGCTATGATTATGCTGTGGCTTCTTTGGATAATGTTATTGGGCTGCCTCAAAGTACTAAACTGAATTTAAGCGAAGGTTTGGAATATAAGGAATACAATAATACCTTGGATAATTGCATCACTTATGCAATGGCCAATAATCCTTCTGTCCATCAGGCGGAATTGTCTGTAGACATGGCCAAGGCCGCACAAAAAATAGCTAATGCAGGAAATATTCCTCAAGTTAATTTGGCGGCGGAAAATGAATGGGCCAAAGATACCTTCCCGGGCAGCGATAAAAATTCCTGGGCAATGGGTGTTAATGTATCTTGGAACTTTTGGGATTATGGGGTGACAGCGGCAAAAGTTGCCGAAGCCAAGGCTAATGTGTTGAAGGCACAGGAAACTTACAGACAAACCTCTGATAGCGTTCGCTTAAGCGTACGTAACAGTTATTTGGGCCTGAGAGAAGCAGAAAAACGGATTGGGACTTCTTCCGTCAGCGTAGCAGAAGCTGAGGAAGCCTACAGAATCGCAGTTATCCGTTATCGGGCAGGAGTTGGCACCAATACTGATGTTATTGATGCATCCGTATATCTGACTACTGCCAAGAACAATTACATTACGGCTCTGTATGACTATAACACTTCCCTTGCGGGATTAAAGCAAGGCATGGGCGTTCCCGTCATCAGAGACTAAAAAGCGGCGGTATTTGGCTTATCCTGCGTCAAGAGGGAGCGGCCGAGATAAGGATGAACATTTATGTTCTATCCTTCCCTCGGTCACTCCCTCTTTCCTTGTCTAAGCACAAATCTTGCCGCTTTTTATCATAGACAGTCTACGCAAAAGATGAGTAAAGCCGGCGGAAAGCAGATCGCTGATGAGCCGTGAATTAAGTTTGATAGAAGCACGCGTAGTGCACACTATCACATGAGCCGGCGAAAGCGGTGAGCAAATTCACAATCTGCGTAAAGCGACGGCCAAATTATCCGCTGGCTTTATCTTATGCTTTGGCCGTCGACCGTGATTACCTTTGACCTGTACCCTAAAAACTGCAATTAATAGTGTCATTTGCCTAGATAATTTGCTATAATTACTATGTATAAGTGTAACAAAATCTCCAAGGAGATACCTGATGTCCAAGACAAAAAAAGTTATGCTGGGAGTATTGGGAATTGTTATTGTTCTTTATGCAGTAATAATTAACGTGGTAGCACCCAAATACATAGAAGCTGTTCTTCCGTCTATAGAAAATCTGTCCACAGATTATATAAACGGTAAGATTGGCATACAAGAAATTAAAATATCCTCAGGACTGACCATAACAGCTGAGGATATTTCTGTTGCCAATAAAGCAGGAGAAGAGATAGCTGCTATTCCTTCTGTTGTAGTGGGCATTAATCCCCTGAAAGGCGTGGCAGGGGGTAATGCCCTTAGTTCTGTCAGCACCATAGATGTTAACAATCCTGTTATTCATGCGACCATGGATAAAAAAGATAAATGGAACGTGTCAGGCTTGTTAAAAGAAGTAAAAGAAAAGAATACTGCGTTTAAAGGTATGATACATATTAATAACGGCCATCTTTTGGTAACTACACCTTATGGCAACTGGAAGGTTGGCTTACAGGGAGACGTGGATGCGGCAGCTGACCCTATTTATGATTTAAACATGGAAATGCATCTAGGCAATGAAAGCATATCTCTGGATGGAAAAATTGACAGCGACTTAAAAGGCAGCATGAAAGTCAAGACAGATTCCTTCGAAGTCAGTGAATTCACTGCTTTGCTCAGTCACTATCTGCCTATTTTAAACACAACAGGTTCAGTCAAAGACATTGATCTGGCGTGGAAAAATGATGGACAGAATATTTCCATGGAAGGCGAAGGCTCCTTTAATCAGCTTTTTACCACAGTGGCGGCAGAAGGTTACAAAGTGCCGCTGAAGGTTGATGGCCGGGTTCAATTTGACAAAATGAAAATCATGGCAAAAAATCTTCAGGCTGCCGTCAACGGGCAACAGTGCCGGATTAACGGGACGCTTGACTTCAACGACATGAAAAATCCCCGGGCTGAAGAACTAACTGTAGATTTGCAAAACTTTAATCTCCAGGTAGCAGAAAAGTCTATTCCTGTGAATGGGTTGCTTAACGGCCAGCTGGTTGTTAACGGCAATAAGGATGACATTAACCTGGCGGGCACAGTGCAAGCTTCTTCCCTTGATATAGAAGGCTATCGGCTTAATAATGCGGAAGTAGATATTGCCTCTAACGGCAACAAGATTATTATCCAAAGAGCCCTGGCTGACCTGGGCGGCGGGCAAGTGTTTGTCACGGGAGAATATGAACAGCATACCAAAGAAGTTGTGGCAGGTATTGAAACTCATAATGTAAATTTTGCGGCAGTTAATAATAGCCTGGGCAATACTTTAACCGCTAATGGTGTTATGTATCTGGCAGGGTCTTTAGATACAGGCCATCTACGGCTGAGCACCGTGGGAAACTTAATGACCCTGCAATGGCAGGATATGCTTTTGCAGAATTTAATGGTTGATGCGGATATCAGCAAAGACAATGTGGTCCTTAATAATTTCTCTGCTTCTACAGCTGAGGGCGGCCTTGTCCTAGCCAGTGGAAATTTGAAAAATTCTGCTTTGGAGGCCCAAGCGAAAGTGGTCAGACTGCCTATTGCGCCCTTCTTGTCTTATCTGGGACAAACAGGCCGGGGATTTTTATCGGGTTCTTTTAAGGCAACAGGAACTACTGCCAACCCAAACGTAACAGGACTTTTCTCTTTGGAAAAGGGGGAAATCAGAGGACAGGAGATAACAGAAGCGCATGGTTTTGCCGGTTGGGAAAATAATATACTAAGTCTCAACAGAGTGGAAGTTTACATGAAACAGGGCATGCATAAAATAAGCGGCACTGTTAATATGCAGACTGCTGACCCTGTCTTTGCCTTGGATATAAACACAGAAAATGTGCGAATTGAGCCAATGGCCGCTTTGGCCGGCAGTCCTTTTCCCATTACCGGGAACTTAACTAACAACATGCATCTGGCAGGTCCTTTGTCAAATCCGCAGCTGACCGGTAATGTACATGCCTGGTATGGCAGCATTCATGGCTTTCTGGTAGACGACGTGGCGGGGGACTATAGTCTCAGCAACGGTAAATTTTCTTTAAAGAACTTTGCCATCCATACTTTAACCAGTATTATTAAAGTGGACGGAACTATGGATGCCAAAGGGAACCTAGACTTTGGTATAGATGCCAAAGATGTGCATTTGGCCAGAATTACGGCTATTAACCAATATGCCGAATTTGGCGGTGCCTTTGATTTTAGCGGCAGCGTAAGAGGTACTCGGCATAATCCCCTCTTTAACGGTGTTATTACATCCAACGGTATTTCCGTGAACGGGGTGGAATTTGCGGGCCTTGCCTGCAACCTCCATAGTGAGGGCGGAACCATTAATAAACTGGATGGCACCTTCCAGCAAAAAGACGGCGGGGACTATGAACTGGATTTGCTGGTAGATTTCAACCAGCATTTAGTCCAGGGCAATGTGGACGTCCAAAAGGGTGACGTCAAATCCCTTCTGAAAGTCGGTAAACAGGATCTTGATGTGCAAGGAGCCTTAACAGGCCGCATTGAGCTGAATAAAGGCGGGAGAGGAACAGGATTGACCATGAAAGGCCAGATAGATAATGGGGAAATTCGTGGTATCCAGTTTAAATCTGCTGATTTTGATATTTTTGCCAATGCAGGTTTTTGGCATATTATTACCTTGAAAGCCGTAGAAAATGACGATGGTATTTTGCTGGCCCAAGGAACCCTTGATACTAAAAAACGCACTATTGATATGGAATTGGCCTGCAATAAAGCCAATGCCAAACTGCTGACCACCTTTATGGTTCATCCTCTGGATCTGGAAGGCTCTATGGATGTGGCGGCACAAATAAGCGGCAATCTGGATAATCCCAAGGGCAACTTGTCCTTGCAGATTAACAGCGGTGCAGTTTCCGGTGTGGCTTTCGACAGCCTGTACGGTATGGTTACCCTGCGGGATGATATTTTCAAGATGGAGCAGCTGCTTTTACAAAAAGGTATTTATAAAATCAGCGCCTATGGTTCTTTCCCTCAGGATCTTCTGCGCCGGGTAGGGGAAAGGCGTAATCCTAATGCCAAGATGGATTTGGAAGTAAAACTGGATAATGCCAATCTGGCTATCCTGCCTTCCCTGACTAAGTGGGTAGAGTGGTCTGATGGTGATACTAAGGGCGGTGTGAAAATCACCGGCACCCTGGAAGATTACCATATGAACGGCGCCATTGATGTAACAGACGGCACCATAAAGATGAAACATGTTGACAGCACTTTGGATAATATACTGGTAAAGATTCTCTTTAAGGACAAACAGGTTACCCTGGAACAATTATCCAGCACTATAGGCAAGAAAGGTACTATTGCCGCTCATGGTAACTTTACCTTTACAGATGAAGACCAGGCTCCGTATCTTCTGGACTTTGCGGCCAAAGATGTGGAAATTAAATCAAGTATCTTTGCTGGGCGTATTAATGCTCATGCAGAAGTTGAGCAGAAGAGAAACAGGCCTCATATTACGGCTAAGATCAAGATAGATGATGCCAAGATAAATATCGCCAGTATTCCTGATGTGGGAGAAGGAGACAGCAATATTGGCTTCCATGTTGATTTAGACCTGGGACCGAAGATTCACCTTTACAATAAATACCTTTACAATATGTGGTTAGCAGGAGGCTTGAAGCTGCGGGGCAGTACCAGACATCCCAGAATTAACGGGGCAATTCATGCCACCAAAGGCACCATCAGTTATCTGAGCACACCATTTAATATCCAGGAGGCGGAAGTTTCCTGGCCTGTAGCTGGAACCTTTGTGCCTCATGTGAAATTTGCTGCTCTGACTAAGTTCGGACGTTATAACATTACAGCGAAAGCCAATGGTGCTGTTGCAGAAGATGCTCTCCATATTTCTTTGACCAGCGATCCGCCCGCTTCTGAAAATGCCATTGTCAGAATGCTGACTTTGAAGACAGACATTTTGGACAGCGGTGATAACGATTATTCCGGACTGTTGGAAGCAGGCCTGCAAATGACCTTCTTGGGAGATGTGGAAGATTTTATCAAGAGAGCTCTTACCCTCGATGATTTCCGCATTTACAGCGGCAGTACCAGATCCGGACTGGGTTTTGATGTTGATACTCTCAAAATCAATGGTTCTTCTCAGGAAGAAAGGAATAAATATAATGTGCTGATTAGTAAAAATATTAGCAAGCATATTTTAGTTGGCTACACAACCAGTTTTGACCAGCAGTATCATAGTGTTTTTGCAGAATATAACATTGGGCCTAAGCTGAATCTAGACTTTTCTATTAATGAGAAAAATGAAAAATGGTACGGAGTTATGTATAGAACATCCTTTTAAAAGGCAAAAAGTCAAAGAAGGTGAGAAAAAGTTTACAATTTAATGGCCTGTACTACTAGAAAAGAGCAGGAATTAAAGGTATAATAAAGCGTATATGAAAAGTTTTGGATAGCTCTACTTTAAACGCAGATAATCTCTAGGGGGTTAAGTATGAAAAACAAACGAGCAATGCGAACATTAACTTTAGGCGTGCTGGCATCGGTATTTATGGCTACGGCACCTGTATATGCTGAGGTAAGCCGTTCTGAAGCGGTAACCGGCAAAGGTAAAACTGTTGTTGTGGATGCCACCAAGGAAAATGGTGCAATTATTGACGCTACAAATACGTCAACAGTTGCAGATGCAGAGAAGGCTAAGTCCGGTATGGCTAAGTCCGAGGCACAGGCTAAAGCAGAAATAGGCGCAACAGGCAAGGTGAAAACAGCCGAAGAGTATATACCGGCTGAGTATACAGAAGAAAGGCGCAATGGAGTAACATTTATTTCTCAGAAAGATGAGAAAGAACGGAAGAAGGTAGGGGAAAAGGCCTATGAACAGGCTAAAGCAGCCCAGGCCAAAGCAGAAAGAGCCGCAGAACGGGCAAAACCGAAACCGGGCAAGAGTGTCCTGAACCAGACTACCATGGATGAAGCATCTATCCAGAGCGCAGAAAACAAGTATACCGACCTTCAGAAAAAAGTAGCTCCCTATGTTGGTACTCTAGTTACCAGAGTTGATTTGGTAGGCAAGATGACCAAAGATAAAAATAAAATCATGGAAGTCCTGAAAATGCGGGCCGGTTCCAAGCTGACCGCTTCAGGGTTTGAAGATGACTTGAAATCCTTGTATGAAACAGGTTGGTTTTATGAGATTACACCAACTTTCAATAGGGTTCCGGAAGGTACCCAGATTTTGTATAATGTTTCTGAAAACCCCGTATTCAAACAACTGGATGTAGAGGGCAATACGAAAATTTCTACTGACAAAATCAAAGGCATCATGAATCTGCCTACTAATGAAGTGCTGAATACCAAAGATGTGAATCAGGGAGCCCGTAAAGTAGAAAGCGCCTATAGTCAGGAAGGCTATATCCTGGCTAAGGTCAGCGATGTGAGAATGCTGCCTGATGGACATTTGGCCATGCAGGTCAGCGAAGGCGTTGTGGAAGGCTTCAAGGTTAAAGGTAATACTAAAACCAAGGATTATGTAGTTATCCGTGAAATGAAGCTGAAAAAGGGCCAGCCCTTTAATGCCAAGGCAGCTCGCCGCAGTATGCAGAGAATTTACAACTTAGGTTATTTCGAAGATGTTAATATTAAGTTAAACCCCGGAGAAGAACCTAATACTGTTGTTGTGGAAATCTCCGTAGTAGAAACCAGTACCGGCAGTTTCGGTATCGGCGCAGGCTACAGCGATGCAGATGGTTTTATTGGTATGGTTACCATTGGTGATAAGAACTTCCGTGGCACCGGAGACAAGATTGATGCCCGTTGGGAATTTGGCGGCAATTCCGAAACTAATGCCAACTTTGAAGTGTCTTATGTGAAACCTTGGATTGATAATAAAGAAACCACAGCCGGCTTAACTTTTTATCGTATGACCAATGAATACATTGACTATGACAGAAATGCCGACGAAATTGCCCGTTACTATAAGAGAAGAACCGGTGAGGAGTTAACCTTTAGCAGGGTAACGGATAATGAGTTTATCACTAATGCCGTTAGATTGAAGAACAGAGACGATAAATACGTTAGGGCGGTAGATGGTTATAGCACGAACCAATATTTCGAAGGTTGGGATAAAGGTGAATATAAGGGGGCGGAGGAAGCAGCAAGAAGACAGGCGCGAAACTTCGGTACCACCAGAAGTATTACCCTTTCCAGATCATTGGATACAAGAGATAATGTGTACGACCCAAGAACGGGTAAGAGAACAAGCTACAGCGTAGAAGTGGCCTCCTTTGGAGGAGATTTCAGTTTCCAGAAATATACCGCAGATTATCGTTATTACTATAAATCCGGCAAGGAAAATGTCTGGGCCTTCAACTGGACAGTAGGCTATGCTAATGGCGATATGCCTCTATCACAGCGTTTTTCCGTGGGCGGCAGCGAAACCCTCCGTGGTTACAGAGATGACCAGTACAAGGGTAATAGCGTGTTAAGAGGTTCTTTGGAATTCAGACACCCATTGATGAAAAAAGTAGAAGGCGTATTGTTTACTGATACAGGCTATGCTTGGAGCAAGGATTATGACGAAACCAATTTCCAGCTTAGTAAAATGCTCTATAGTGCCGGTATAGGTTTACGTATTAATTCTCCACTGGGTCCATTGCGTCTAGACTATGGTTTCCCATTGAAGGATGGTCACGGCGGAAGGTTCCACTTCAGCTTTGGCGGTCAGTTCTAAATAGCACTCCAGCCCGGCTTATTATACCGGGCTGAATGTTGTTATTATATAGGTTGTAAATAAAAGAGAGTAGGGATAGGAAAATGATGGAGTTGGCAAACAAGAAAAATGTAAAAGTAATTTCTTTGGTTATTGCCGCAGTGTTTATTGTCGGTTTATTTATTTTAGGTTACAGCCAAAGCGGACTAGAAAGATCCGTGGCCGGCAATCCTTCCGAGTCGGCCATTGGCAAAGTAAACTTTAACGATTTGGTGCAAGTGGCCCCGGGACTCAGCGATGCCAGAAAAACCCTGCAAGAAGCAGCTACCGCCGATCAAAAAGAATTCGAGGAAAAAAGCAAGGGCATGAAGGATGCAGATAAGGCAAAGCTGCAGTCTGATTATCGTCAAAAGCTGCAAGATAAACAAGAGGAATTGATTAAACCCATTACGGAAAAAATCAATAAAGCTATTGCTGCCGTAGGCAAAACTAAAGGCTTGGCTGTAGTGGTAGATAAAAATACCGTAGTGTATGGCGGGTTAGATATCACTCAAGACGTAGCTAAAGAACTGCAAAAAGCAAAGTAAGCATTCAGGAAAATCATTTCAGAGGAGGGATATTTTGCGCTGGCTATTTTGCATATTAACAATTGCAGCAATGCTGACAAGTGCCTGTGGCGCATCCTCCTTCCGAAATTTTTCTTTTGGCAAACAAAAACCCCATTTTGCTGTTGTTGATAAGCAAAAATTAATGAAGGACCATCCCAAGTACAAGCAATTAGTAGCTAGCGGCGAAGCCGTGGAAAGTGCTATAAGGATGAGGGACAGACAGCTTATGGCAGGAAGACAGCAAATGAATCTTTTATCCCGTATGAAGGGCCTGAAAAATCAAGGAAAAGACCATTTTATGCGGGCGGAATTTTCTGCCCGGATGGCAGAACAGGAAGCTGTTGAAAATGACAGGCTGAGAAAATTGGCAGCGGCTGCTAGTGACCAGGCAGAAAAAGAAGTGGCTAAGGACAGGGAAGCCATTGAAGAAGCCTATCGGCTGCCTATTCTTAACCTTAGGATGAAATTACAAAGTGTTAAAATGACCCAAAGTGCCAAAGATGCGGTGCTTCAGGAGCTTAAAGAAGTAATAGAAACAAAGTCTCAGGATTTGTCCAGGCTGGAAGCTAAGAAAAATGCCATAGTTAATGAGAAAATGGCAGGGGAAATGAAGAACGCCCGGGAAAGAATGACTGCCTTTGCCAAGGATAAGCAAGGAGCTATAATGAGTAAAGGCTTGGGTATCAAAGGGCCGGACGGCAAAACCTTTGATGCGAGGGAAGGCACTGCAGAGCTGGAAAAGCTTATTGCTTCCATGGACAAGCAGATTCAAATAAAAAAAGAATTGCACGATAAACTCCTTGATAACATTAACGGTGATATTAGCAGTGCAATTAAAAAAATCAATTTAAGCAAGAAATATACTCTAGTGTTAAGTAATGTTCGGGCTAATATTTCGGCAGATGATATTACAGATGCAGTAAATGCCGAAGTGAAAAATATAGCTAATTAAAAAAGAATGAAGAGGGATTAGGATGAAAAAATTATTAGTTTTAGTAGTTGTAGTAATGGCGGCATTTTCTTTTGGGTGTGGACGCAATGCGGCTTTTGGCGTAGTGGATATGGCCAAGGTACAAAGTGAGAGCCAGGTATTTAAGGACGCGACTAAAGAAATGCAGGACCAGGCGAAACTCTTGCAGGATGAGCTACAAAAAGAGACAACCGGAAAGAGCCAAGAAGAAGCACAAAAGATAGTTCAGGAAAAGAGTGCCAAGATGCAGGCTCTGCAAAGCGCTGCACAAAATAAAGTCAAACAAAGTTTTGAAACAGCAGCTGCATCTGTAGCTCAAGAGAAGAAGCTTAGTGCCATTCTTGTTAAAGAAGCAGTTCCCCAAGGGGGCACTGATGTAACTGAAGATATTATTAAAAAAATGCAATAAAAAAAGGGTGGACGCATAGTCCGCCTTTTTTCCCATGAACAAGGCTTAGAAAGGACTTATTATGGAGAAAACATTACAAGAATTAGCGGAGCTTTTGCAGGGCAAAATAGCTGCCGGCAATCCCCAAATGACAATCAAAGGGGTTAATGGGTTGGAGGAGGCTGGACCGGAACAAATTTCCTTTGCTGTGCCGCCCTATGTGGAGCTGGCAGATAAATCCAAAGCCGGGGCACTGGTTCTGCCTTTAAATGAAGCTTTTTCCGGTGCACAGGCTGTCATCCGGGTAGAAAATCCACGGGCTGCTTTTGCTAAGCTCTTAGTATTGTTCAGACCTCCGGAAGAAGTGGAAGCCGGTGTCAGCAAGTTCGCTTTTGTGCATCCCACGGCCAAGGTAGGGAAAAATGTTGCCATTTTACCTTTTGCCTACGTTGGCGCAGATGCGACAGTAGGTGATGATACGATTATTTACCCACATGTGTATGTGGGCAGACATGTAAAAATCGGGGCACAATGCGTGATTTATCCTAATGCCGTTGTCAGGGAAAAATGTATAATCGGGGACCGGGTTATTTTGCAGGCCGGTTCTTCCATCGGTGGTGATGGATTTGGGTTTGTGACTACCGACGGTAAGCATACTAAAGTATTGCAAACAGGTAATGTAATTATAGGTGACGATGTAGAAATCGGCTGCAATAGCTGCATTGACAGGGCTACCATAGACAGTACCGTTGTTGGCAAGGGCACTAAAATAGATAATTTGGTCCATTTAGGGCATAACGATATTATTGGGGAAAATTGCCTGATTGTTGCCCAGGTGGGTATCTCCGGCAGCGTTACAGTCGGTAATAACACGACTTTTGGAGGTCAGGCTGCCACAGCGGGGCATCTTACAATCGGCAATAATTGCCTATTCGCAGGAAGAACCGGTATTATTAATGACATACCGGATAATGCAGTATTGGCAGGATTCCCTGCCCAGCCTCATACAGCATGGTTAAGAGAAGAAGCCAACCTGCGCAGGGTAGGAGAATTATTGAAAAAAGTTCGGGCTTTGGAAAAAACCCTTAACGAATTAAAAGATAGAGTTAAATAAATCGCATGTTGGCAAGAGAGGATGAAACAGGATGCTAGCCTATTGGGCCATGAAGGTCGTTAGCGGCCTGATGTGTATTTTACCGGGCTTTTTACGAAAAAGCTTCGGCCATTTTCTGGGATGGTTATCCTGGTATGTGGTACCTGCCTGGCGTAGGCATATGTCCATAGAAAACATTAAAGAGTGTTTAGGAGTGGATGAGACCAGAGCGGCAGATATTGCGGAAGCCAGTGTTCACCGCTTTGGGCGTATGGTCATTGAGGTTTTGCGCTATCCTTTGCTGGATAAATACAATTTTACGGATTTGGTGAAATTTAACGGCCTGGAATATTTGGATGCAGCCTATAAACAAAATAAGGGTGTCATTATGTGCACCGGTCATTTTGGCAATTGGGAAATGCTAGGAGCGTCTATGGCTTTGCTTGGATACCCCATATTATCTATTACCAGGAAACAAAATAATGGTGCCATGGATAGATTTATTAATGATTACAGGGAAATGGTGGGGCAGAAAATTGTCTATAATCATGGGGAAAACAGCATGCTGGCCATTTGCCGAATTCTTAGAGAAAAGCATCTTTTAGGAGTTCTTTATGATCAGGATACCGGGAAAGACGGCATTCATCTGGAAATTTTTGGGAAGGCTTCCGTAGTGCCTTCCGGTGCCGCAGAGCTTTCCAGACTCATGGGCTCTCCCATTATTCCTTTATTTATGCATAATAATGGAGATGGAACCATGACCGCGAATATTTATCCGCCCTTATATACGCCAAAAACGGCTGACCGTAAAGCAGATGTTAGTGGTATAATGGAAGAGCTAGTAGTAATATTAGAACAAGAAATCATTAAATATCCGGAAATGTGGTTCTGGGTCCATGACCGTTGGAAAGACGGAAAAGAAAGATACAAACAGTTTAAGAAAGGTGAACCTTCTTGATGGAAGCAACTAGGCAACAAACAATCAAAAATCCCATAGAGTGTAACGGCATAGGCCTCCATTCCGGGCAGCCTGTGGATATGAAACTCCTTCCGGCCCCGGAGGATACGGGGATTGTCTTTATTAGGACGGATTTACCGGGACAGCCTCATGTGAGGGCCATAGCCAGCAATATTACAGGGACTTTGCGTGCCACTACTCTGGCGGAAAATGGTGCCGAAGTAACCACCATAGAACATGTTATGGCAGCTTTTGCCATGACCCATTTGGACAATTGTTTTGTGGAAATGAGTTCTCCGGAGCCGCCCGTGGCTGACGGTAGTTCCAAAACTTTCGTGGATGCTGTTTTGCAGGCCGGTATGGTAGAGCAAGAGGCGCCTCGTAAAGTTTATAAAATTGACAGAGCCTTTTCTTATTACAAAGACGATAGATCTTTAGTGGTTCTGCCCTATGATGGTTTCAGGGTAACATTTACCTCTATAAACGCTCATCCTCTTTTGGGAACCCAGGTTTTTGACATTGAAGACAAAGAGGATGCTTTTATTAAAGAAATAGGCCCGGCCAGAACGGTGGCTTTTGAAGATGAAGTGGAAGCCATGTGGAAACAGGGTTTGGGACGGGGCGGCAATACAGATAATGTGGTGGTTTTCGGCAAAGAAGGAATGCTTTCCGTTCCTCGCTTTAGTAATGAACTTATCAGGCACAAGATTTTAGACGTTATAGGAGATATGTATTTGCTGGGACCTATTCAGGGCCATGTTATTGCCATGAAGAGCGGACATGCTTTCAATGACAATGTGAGCAGACAAATAGATGCTTACCGTAAAGCCCATCAGGCCACGGAACCGCAAGCCATCAAACAGGCAGAAGATATAAAAACTGAAGTAAGGAGCAACAACATGATTGCATTAGATATTCGTGAAATCCAAAAGATTTTACCCCATCGCTATCCTATGCTTTTAGTAGACAGGATAATTGAGCTGGAACCTATGAAGAGGGCTGTTGGCGTTAAAAACATATCTTTTAACGAGCCGCAGTTTATGGGACATTTTCCCGGAGATCCTATTATGCCCGGGGTTTTGTTGATCGAAGCCATGGCTCAGGTGGGAGGTATAGCCTTATTGTATCCACAGGAAAACAGGGGCAAGATTGCCGTATTTGGTAAAATCGATAAAGTGCGGTTCCGCAAACAGATAACTCCCGGAGACCAGCTGATAACAGAAGCCATTATTACCAAGATTAAAGGACCCATGGGTGTGGCGCACTGCGAAGGTAAGGTGGACGGTAAATTAGCCTGCGAAGGTGAATTTTTCTTTGCTATTATGGATCAAAAAAAATATGGAAAAAAAGCAGAATAAACATTAGGAGTGACTAAGTGATGAACGGAGAAAAAGTATTAACCATGCACAAAATTCATGAGACTGCCATTATCTCCCCGGGGGCGGAAATAGCCGCCGGCGTGGTGATTGGTCCTTATGCTGTTATTGGGGATCATGTGAAAATCGGAGAAGGAACCATTATCCATCCCCATGTGGTCATAACAGGCAGAACAATTATTGGCAAGCATTGTGAATTTTATCAGGGTGCCAGTATCGGTGAGGCACCTCAGGACCTGAAATATAAGGGCGAGGATACTGCCACCATTATCGGGGACGGTGTTACTATCCGTGAATGCGCCACTGTACACAGGGCAGTAGGGGAAGGCAATGAAACAAGAATCGGCAACAATGTTCTGATGATGGCCTATACCCATGTTGCACATAATTGTATAGTGGGCAATAATGTTATTATGAGTAACGTTGCTACCTTAGCAGGTCATGTTATTGTAGAAGACAGGGCTGTTATCGGTGGCCTTACTGCTGTTCACCAGTTTACGAAAATTGGCAGGAACTGTATGTGCGGTGGCATGAGCCGTATTTCCCAGGATGTGCCGCCTTTCGTTATTGTGGCAGGGAATCCTGCCCATGTATCCGGGCTAAACAGTGTGGGGATTTCCAGAGCGGGTATTTCCATTGAGGTTCGTAAAGAATTGAAAAAAGCTTATAAGATTTTATACAACAGCGGGTTGTCCTTGCCTGATGCTATTGATACCATGGAGCAGGAATTGGACAGCTGTGAGGAAATTGAACATTTCATGCGTTTTCTGCGTACCGTAGAGCGGGGTATTTGCCGCACTACCTCACGTGGCTTAAGGGAAGAATAATTTTATGGGAAAAGTTTTAGGGGTATTGGCAGGGATTGGACATTTACCGGTGGATGTGGTTTTGGGAGCTAAAGAAGCCGGCTATAAAGTGGTGGTTATTGGAGTCATTTCCGGTACTCATGCGGAATTACCCAAAGTTGCCGATGTTTTCTATAGCATCAATATTGGCAAAATAGGTAAGATTATCAGTACTTTACAAGAAAATAAAGTTCAAGAAGTTACTATGATAGGCAAGGTAACGAAAGAAGTTTTATATAGCAATGGTGTAATGGTACCGGACTGGCAGGCTGTGAAGCTGCTCTTTTCCCTTAAAGACCGGCATGATGACACCATTATGAATGCTTTAGTGGCTTTGGTGGAAAGAAACGGAATCAAAGTCATGGATCAGACACATTTCTTAAGCGCCCTGTTCCCGGCACCGGGGATACTCAGCAAAAGAAAGCCCACTGCTGACGAACAGGCGGATATGGATTATGGCTTCGCAATGGCCAAAAAAATCGGCGGTCTGGACATTGGCCAAACCGTAGTAGTTAAAAATAAGGCCATCATGGCTGTAGAAGCCATCGAAGGAACGGACGCCTGCATTTTGCGAGGCGGCAAACTGGGTAAAAAGGTCATTGTGGCCAAAACAGCTAAACCGGCCCAGGATAATAGGTTTGACATGCCCAGTGTAGGGGTAAAAACTATCGAATCCATGATTTCTGTGGGAGCTGCGGGCATTGTCATGGAAGCAGGCCGCACGCTGCTAGTGGAGAGAGAAAAGGCCCTGGCCCTGGCCAACGAACACAATATTACGGTCGTGGCGAAGTAAGGAGGAAGCGTCGATGATGTTTCCCGACGGGACATGTAAAGCACAGCGGTAGGCACTTTAGTGTCCGACGAGGACCTAGGAGGGATTATCAGCGATGCTGACGACGAATTGTCAACAGAATAGTTTTCAATAATATTACAGAGTAGACGAGCGTCTACTCTTTTTTTATGGTATAATATAATGAATGCTTATTTGCTAATTTTAATAAGGAGCGTAAAGCATTGACCAAAATTTTTCTTTCTGCAGGCGAAGCATCCGGAGATTTACACGCCGGAGCAATTACAAAAGCAATATTGGAATTGGACCCCCAAGCACAGATTTTTGGCATGGGGGGCGATGCCATGCGTAAAGCCGGTGGGGAAGTAATCTTTGACCTGAAAGAATATAGTGTCATGGGTTTTGTGGAAATTCTGGGGGCATTACCTAAGTTTTTTGCTTTAAGAAAGGCTTTTCGCCGGGTCATGGAAGAGCGCAAGCCTGATTGTTTTGTTACTATAGACTATCCTGAATTTAACATGCGGGCCGCCAAAGTCGCCAAAGAACTTAATATACCGGTTTTGTCTTTTATTCCGCCCTCGGCTTGGGCCTGGCGAAAGAGCAGGGCTGTGTCTGTAGGCAGGCTGGTAGATAAAGTGGCTTGTATTTATCCCTTTGCCTATGATGTGTACAAGGCCGCCGGTGCCAATGTAGAATTTGTGGGCAATCCTTTAGTGGACATAGTAAAGCCTCATTTGCCCAAAGCAGAAGCCCTTGCTAAAGCAGGGAAAGTGGAAGGCAAGCCTTTGATTTTGTTATTACCGGGTAGCAGAGTAAAAGAAATTACCGGTGTTCTGCCGGTGATGCTGGAGGCGGCAGGAATCATTAGAGAAGCTCTGCCTCAGGTAGATTTTGTTTTGCAAAAGGCGCCAACTATAGATAGAGAACTTTTGGAGGGAATTATTGCTGCAGCCGGGGAAACGGTCAGAATTGTAGAAGGAGACGGATACGATGTAATGAGCGTAGCGGATGTGGCTCTGGCTACCAGCGGCACAGTTACCCTGGAGGCTGCTTTATGCGGTTTGCCTGCTATCATTTGCTATGCGGCCAATCCCTTGTCCGTGGCCATTGCCAAACGGTTTGTAACAGTTAAATATATTGGGCTGCCAAATCTTTTGGCAGGAAGGGAGATTCTCCCTGAACTAATTCAGGAAAAAATGACATCCGGTAATATGGCCAAAGGAATTTTACACTTCCTCCATCCCGAGGAATATAAAAAAATTCGGGAAGAATTAGCGGCTGTTGTAAAAAAGCTTGGCCCGGGAGGAGCGACCCGAAGAGTAGCTCAGTTAATACTAAATTTAGCCGGAGACGATAAATGTTAAAACTATACAGCAGAATTCTGCGGTACATTAAACCCTATATTCACATATTAATAGCAGCGATTTTTTGCACGGGCATGGCGGCTTTAGGTAATCTTTATGTTCCTTGGATTGTTAAGGATGTTATAGATAAGGTCTTTCAGAACAAGGACAGCGGACTTCTTAACCTGATTGCTTTAGGCATTATTGCTATTTTCTTTGCCAGAGGTTTGTTTTATTACGGACAGAATTATTTAATGAATTATGTGGGAGAAAGAATAGTCATTGATATCAGGGGAGAGGTTTTCCGCAAATTACAGCGGTTGCCGGTTTCTTTTTACGATAAGAACAAGCTGGGAACAATTATGAGCTATGTGACCAATGACGTGGCAGCACTCCAATCTGCTATGGTGGAAAATACCATTGAGGCCATTACAGAGTTGTGTATTTTAATCGGTTCTGTGTGTGCCATGGTGTATTTGGACTGGAAGTTGACTCTGTTTACTTTCTGTACCTTTCCTGCGGTACTGTTTTTCATGGATGTCTTTGGCCGTAAAATTCGTAAGGCAGGCCATAGAATTCAGGAAGCAACGGCAGATATTACCTCCGTTCTTCAGGAAACCTTGTCAGCTACCAGAATTGTTAAGTCTTTCGTGAGAGAAGATTTTGAAATAAAACGTTTCGAAGATCAGAACAAAAGAAATTTTGATGCCAACATGAAGAATGCTCAGCTAATGGCTACCTTGACACCTGTTATTGAGTTTACAGCGGCCTTGGGGGTTACGGCAATTATCTGGGTAGGAGGTCGCAGCGTCATTAATGACGAAATTTCCGCCGGCTCTCTAGTGGCTTTCCTGGTTTATGCGGTTAATATTTCTAATCCCATTAAGCGTTTAACCAGAGTTATGGGCACTATCCAAAAAGCTCTGGCCGCGGCCCAGAGAGTTTTCTATGTATTGGATCTGGATGAAAAAATTCACGAAAAACCTGCGGCTCTTGCTTTACCTCCTTTACAGGGAACCGTGGAATTTAAAAATGTTTTCTTTAGCTATAATACTAACGAGCCTATTCTCAAGGATGTTTCCTTTAAGGCCAACTCGGGACAGATTGTAGCTTTAGTAGGTCCCAGCGGTGCCGGTAAATCTACCATTGCCAATCTGGTACCGAGATTTTATGACATTGACAGCGGAGCCATTTTAGTGGATGGTCATGATATTAGGGACCTTACCCTTAAATCATTGCGAGAACAGGTAGGTATAGTGCCCCAGGAAACCACCTTGTTTAACAGCTCGGTTTACAATAATATCCTCTATGGACGGCTGGATGCCACTAAGGAAGAAGTCGAGGCTGCAGCTAAAGCTGCCAATGCGGATGATTTCATTAAAGCCTTACCCCAGGGATATGAAACACATCTGGGAGATAGGGGCATTAATATTTCCGGAGGTCAGAGGCAGCGAATTTCTATTGCCAGGGCTATTTTAAAAAACCCCAGGGTTTTGATTTTAGATGAGGCAACATCAGCTTTGGATACGGAAAGCGAGCATATAGTACAAGAAGCTTTGGACAGATTAATGGTAGGCAGGACAGCCTTTGTGATTGCCCATAGGCTTTCAACGGTACAGAATGCCGATAATATTTTGGTTTTGGACAAGGGACGTATAGTGGAATCAGGAACTCATGCTGAACTTATGGCTAAGCATGGCTTATACGCAAGGCTTCATGATATTCAATTTTCCACTGTGGAAGAATAAAGGGGTTAAATAATGTATTATTTTATTTACAACGTTTTAGCAACGATTTTGTTTGTGCTTGTGATAATGCCGTATTTTACCTGGCGGTATTTTAGGGAAAAAGGTTTCCCGCGCCGTTTCAGGCAAAGTATGGGCCGCTTCACAGATGAGGAAGTAGCAGCTGTGGCACATAAAAACTGTATCTGGATTCACGGTGCCTCTGTAGGGGAAATTGTGGCAACCAGTCCTTTAGTTAAAGAGATTCGCAAAGCTATGCCCGATGCGAAAATCTTGGTTTCTGCAGTTACTACCGGCGGCTATGATATGGCCCATCAAATTATTCCAGAGGCAGATGCCATTATTTATTTCCCGGTGGATTTGCCCTTTGTTTCCGAATCCTTTGTTAAAAGAATCATGCCCAGGATATTTATGCCGGTGGAAACAGAGCTGTGGCCTAACTTTTTACGAGCTATTAAGCTTCGCAGAATTCCCGTAATGATGGTAAATGGCCGTATTTCCGATAAGTCTGTGAAAAGCTATCGTTATTTGTTTGGTATTTTGGCAGATATGCTGGGCAGCGTGAGCCGTTTCTGCATGCAGTCTTCCATAGATGCTGAGTATATTTATCATTTAGGTGCCGAAAAACGCCGGATTTTCGTTACCGGCAACACGAAGTTTGACCAAACCTATGCAGAAGTAACTCCTCAAGATTTGACCAATTATAAGGATGAACTGGGATTGGGGAAAGATTATCCTGTGATTGTGGCAGGTTCTACCCATCCTACAGAAGAAGATGCTTTGTTTAAGGCTTTTAAAGAAGTACGCAGAGATTTCCCTCGGGCCAGAATAGTTATTGCCCCCCGTAAACCGGGCCGGGTTAATGAAATAACCAAGCTGGCTAAGCAATATGATTTGACCGTAGGGCTTCGCTCTGAGCTGAAAGCTATGACCGGTAACAGACCTGTCTATCCGGTACTGATTATTGATACTATAGGTGAATTAGGACGTATTTATGCAGTAGGAGATGCGGTTTTCGTAGGAGGCAGCCTGATTAAACACGGTGGCCACAATGTTTTGGAACCTGCTGCTCATGCCAAGCCTATTATCGTAGGCCCCAGCATGAATAACTTTAAAGATTCCTTTGCTCTTCTTTCCAAAGTGGGAGCTTGTAAACAAATCAGCAATCCCAGGGAATTGGGACAGTTGTTCCTGCAGATTTTTAAGGATGATAAACTCAGAAAGAAAATGGGAGACGCATCTCTGCAGGTTATTAAAGAAAACAGGGGAGCTGCCGTACGCACTATTGAATATCTGAAGGAATTGCTGCAGGTAACCGCCGTAGAGAGCAGTGTTAATTCCCATTACAAAGTAAATACCCGCAATATTGATGATGAAGTCAGTCCCAAAATGCGGACAGGGGACGCGGTTACCCAATATCTAATGCAATTGTCTCATGGCGAGGACAGCGGACCTTTGGATTATTTAGTGCTAGCCATTCTCAGATGTTTCTCCGTGCTATATGAAGTTATAGTCAGGCTCAACCTGAGCCTGTATACCAGCAAGCTACTGCCGCAGACTAAACTAGACTGCTGTGTTATCAGCATCGGGAACATTACCGTAGGCGGTACAGGTAAGACTCCTACGGCACAGATGGTAGCTCAGATGATTCAAAAAATGGGTTACAAAGTAGCCATCTTGAACCGCGGCTACCGTTCTCATTGGGAAGAGAAAATAGGCATGGTTTCAGATGGCAAGAAGATTTTTATGACTGCCTATGAAGCAGGGGATGAGGCTTATTTACTGGCCAAGACTTTACCGGGAATTCCGGTGGTGATTGGTAAGGAAAGAGCCGTTACCGGTGAATTCGCCGTAAACAAACTTCATGCAGAAGTGATTATACTGGACGATGGGTATCAGCATTGGCAGCTGTACAGAGATTTGGATGTAGTCTTAGTGGATACATTAAATATGTTTGGCAATGGCAGCATCCTGCCCAGAGGCACACTAAGAGAACCGTTGTCCGATCTTAACAGAGCAGGGCTTTTCCTTCTGACCAAATGCAATCAAAGCTCCTCTATTTCCCGGGCTACCTTGTGTGATGCCTTGCATAAAAGAGCTCCTCATGCTCCCATCGTGGAAAGCACTCACAAACCATGCAATTTTCTGGAAATTGCCGATTGGTACAAGAATGATGTAACCAAGGCTCTGCCTTTGGAAGCCTTGT
Organism: Acidaminococcaceae bacterium; assembly: GCA_036788835.1. Classification (GTDB taxonomy): domain Bacteria; phylum Bacillota; class Negativicutes; order Acidaminococcales; family Acidaminococcaceae; genus JALCSJ01. Next base: position 57,467 of record DAIQMR010000001.1, on the reverse strand, counting down.
GGAACCAGTCAGTTATGGCCTTCTCCGCTATAGGAAATCCATCTTCTTTTGAACAGACCCTGGCAGCAGAAGGACTGAATATTGAAGAAGCCATTCGTTACCCTGACCATCACGACTATGGTATGGTAGAGATGCAGTATATTATGGACAGGGCAGTCAAAAAAGGCGTTAAGGCTCTGGTCACCACAGGAAAAGATGCAGTTAAAATTCCTACGGAATTTATTTATTTATCCAGAGAAGTTCCCTTGTACATATTAAATATGGAAATTCAAATTACTTCCGGTCAGGAAGAATTCACAAAAAGGATTCAAGAAGCCATTCAAAAGGAGATCAAAAAACAATGAACGTTTTATGTGTTATTCCGGCCCGCTATGCTTCTACCCGCTTGCCGGGGAAACCGCTGGCAATGCTGGCAGGTAAAACAATGATTGAACGAGTTTATAACCAGGCTTCTCTCGCCAGGCTGCCTAAAGAGGTTTTGGTAGCTACGGATGATGCCAGAATAGAAGAAGCGGTAAAAGCTTTTGGGGGCAAGGTTATGATGACATCCCAGGATCACCCCAGCGGTACGGATCGCTTGGCGGAGGTGGCACTGAGCTATCCCAAGGTAGAAGTTATTGTCAATGTTCAGGGAGATGAACCTATGATTCCTCCTGAGCTGATTGATGCTTTGGCCAAAGCGTTTGAGGAAACCCCGGAATTAGAAATGGCCACAGTCAAAACACCTATGCAAAAAGAAGACTACGACAATCCCAATGCAGTAAAAGTAGTAACTGATTTAAACGGTTATGCCCTGTATTTTTCCCGTAGCCTGATGCCCTATCCCAGAAAGAAAACGGAAGATTTTCAAGTTTACAAGCATGTTGGGGTATATGCTTACAAGCGGGAGTTTTTGCTGAAATATGCAGCTTTGCCACCTACCCCCCTGGAGAAGGTGGAATCTCTGGAACAACTGCGGGCTTTGGAAAATGGGACAAAAATTAAAGTCCTGACCAGTGATTTCCAGGGTATCGGTATTGATACAGCAGAAGATTTGGCCGCTGCCAATAAAGTGTTCGAAGAGAGGGAGAAAGAATAATCAGGAGGAAATTATTATGCATACTGTGCATGTAGGTAAATATCTGGTAGGGCCGGGACAGCCTCTTTTAATTATGGCGGGACCGTGTGTTCTGGAAGGCTATGAGCATTCCTTGGCTATTGGCAAAAGAGCTAAGGCTATTTGTGAAAAGCTGGGATTGCCCTATGTTTTCAAAGCATCCTTTGATAAGGCCAACCGTTCTGCAGTTAATTCTTTCAGAGGGCCGGGCCTGGAAGAAGGAATGGAAATCTTAGCTCAGATAAAAAAAGATTTACAGGTGCCTATTGTTAGTGATATTCATGAAACAAAACAAATCGCCAAGGCTGCGGAAGTATTGGATATTCTGCAGATTCCGGCTTTTTTGTGCCGGCAGACAGATTTGGTATATCAGGCTGCCCAAACAGGTAAGGCTATCAATGTGAAAAAGGGTCAGTTCCTGGCTCCCTGGGATATGAAAAATGTCATAGGCAAAGTGGAGGCAGCAGGTAATCACGATTTGCTTTTAACGGAGCGAGGGGCGTCTTTCGGCTACAATGCTTTGGTGACTGATATGAGAAGCTTGCCTATTATGCGCTCATTAGGTTATCCGGTAGTTATGGATGCAACTCATAGCGTACAGATTCCCGGCGGTAAAGGCACCAGTTCTGACGGGCAGAGTCAGTTCGTGCCTACTATGGCCAGATGTGCGGCGGCAGCAGGTATCGATGCCCTGTTCTTGGAGGTTCACGATGATCCGTCCAAGGCCTTGTCCGACGGGCCCAATATGTTGCCGTTAGATAAATTGGAAGCTTTGCTTACCGACGTTATTGCCATTGATAAAATCGGTCGTAAGGAGTGAAAAAAATGCTAGAACATGCCAAAGAGGCTTTAAAAATTGAAGCAGATTCTATTATGGAATTGGTTCCTCGCTTAGATGAAAATGTGACTGCGGCATTGGAAATGATTTTAGCCTGTCACGGAAGAATAGTGCTGACCGGTATGGGTAAAAGCGGTTTAGTGGCCAGGAAAATAGCTGCTACCTTTGCCTCCACGGGTACACCTGCACTGTTCCTTCACCCGGCGGAAGGTATCCACGGAGACCTGGGCATGGTGACCTCTGAGGATGTGGTTTTGGCCTTGTCCAATAGTGGCGAAACTGCCGAAGTGCTTCATATTCTTCCCAGTTTGCGAAGAATCGGGGCAAAAATTATTGCTATGGTAGGCAACCCAAATTCTACTTTAGGCAAACATGCGGACATTGTTTTAAACGTAGGAGTAACAAAAGAAGCCTGTCCTCTGGGGCTGGCGCCTACTTCCAGCACTACGGCGGCTCTGGCCTTCGGAGATGCTCTGGCGGCAGAGCTTCTCAGCTCCCGTAAATTCACCGCCAATCAATTTGCCATTTTTCATCCCGGTGGCAGCCTAGGCAGAAAGCTTCTGCTGATGGTTGATGATATTATGCATAAAGGCAAGGAGAATCCTTTGGTCACAGGGAACATGAGCGTCAAGGATGCCTTGTTTGTTATTACGTCTAAGGGTTTAGGAGCAGTTTCCGTTGTGGACAAGGACAAGAAGCTGATTGGCCTTTTAACCGATGGGGACATTCGTCGAGGCCTTTCCAAGGGGTTTGCTTTTTTAGATAGGCCTGTAGAAGAAACCATGACTAAAACACCTAAAACGATTGTTAATGGCCGTCTGGCGGCGGAGGCATTGCATCTGATGGAAAGCAACAAACCAAGGCCTATTACCGTTTTACCGGTATTGGACAAGGAAGGACATTCTGTGGGTTTGCTCCACATGACTGATTTGGTGCATCAGGGGGTTGTTTAATATGTCAAAGAAGACAAATTTTTCCAATATTAAATTATTGGCTTTGGATGTAGACGGTGTGCTGACCGATGGGAGTATTATCATTGGCCAGGACGGAGAACTGAGTAAACATTTTTCTGCCCAGGATGGCCTTGGTATCAGAGTAGCCATTCGCAAGGGCATTCAGGTCAGCATTATTACCGGCCGGCACAGTGAAATATTGCTTCACCGGGCTATGGAGCTGAATATTAGTTCAGTGTATGAAAACGTTGTTGATAAAGGCGAAACACTGAGCAGAATTGCACAGGAAGCGGGCATCGATATGGCTGATGTGGCTTTTATGGGGGACGACCTTAATGATTTGTCGGCCCTTTCTGAAGCAGGAGCTTCTTTTGCTCCCGCCAATGCCGTATCTGATGTTAGACAGCGGGTGGATTATGTTACCGCCAAAAGCGGCGGCGGAGGCGCTGTCCGGGAAGTGGTAGAAAAGATTCTGACAGATAAGGGTATGTGGCAAGATGTGGTTGCTAGTTATATAAAACATGGTCAGGGAGATCAGCAGTAATGTTGTTATATTATTTCTTAAAATTTATCAGCTGGTTAGTTTCTGTATTGCCTTATAAATTTATTGTCCGTTTAGGGCGGCAATGTGGTAAACTATACTGGTATATCGCCAAAAAACAAAGAATACGGGCTGAGCAAACCATTCAGGAAGCTATGGGATACACCTCTGCTGAGGCAGAGAAGGTTATCCACGGATTGTTTTTGAATCTGGGTATGACTTTCATGGAAATGCTTTATATGCCTGCTTTGAATAAAGACAATATCAGGGGTTTAGTGACCTTTGACAGACCGGATATTCTGTGGGAAGCCTTGGCTCAGAAACACGGGGTAGTAATGCTGGCCTGCCATATGGATAATTGGGAATGGCTGGGAGCGGCTTTGGCCTTGAATGGTTTTCCTTTGAGCGCCGTGGAAAAGCCTCAGCCCAATAGAGTATACAGCGATTTTATGAATGAACTGCGCCGGGGCGTTGGCCAGGAAATATTTGCCCGGGGCACCAAAGAAATTTTAGGCTGTGTCCGGGCCATGAAAAAAGGCAGAATGTTAGGCCTTATTGCTGACCAGGACGGTGGCTACAATGGTATTTTCGTTCCCTTTTTCGGGAAAATGGCTTCTACGCCCAATGGGCCTGCGTATTTTGCCAGGAAATTCCATGCACCCATTGTGCCGATTTTTATTATTAGGAAACCCAGCGGGTTTGGCCATCAAGTTTTTGTGGAAGATCCTATTTACTATGAATATACCGGCGATGACAAAGCCGATGACTATAAAGTAACATTGAAGATGACACAGACAGTAGAAAAGATTATCAGAAAACATCCTGACAATTGGATTTGGTTCCAGCATCGTTGGAACACTCCTTATGAAGGCTAGGAGGATATAATGGGCTTTATTCATGAAAATCGGAAAACTATAGGGATGATTGTGGCAGCAGTCTGTATTATGGGTGGAATTATTTTCTGGCTCATGCAGGGCACTACAATAATCAAACCTCACACTCAAGTCCAAGAAGTGGCACCTCATGAAATTTCAAACTCTACCATAGCAGAAACCAAGAATGGGAAAAAGGTCTGGGAGCTCACAGCAGAATCCATGATATACGATAAGACAAGAGATGTAGATATTGTCAAAGGCATTAAGGGAACCTTCTATAAGGAAGATGGTACCAGTATGACAGTTACCGCCGATGAGGGAGAGGTCTTTTTGAAGACCAAGAAGATCGTCCTTACCAAGAATCCCAAAGGCGTCACCAGCGATAATGGTACTTTGATAGCAGAGAAGGTTACCTGGGACAATGAAAAGAAGTGGGTAATCGGGGAAGGCAAGGTAGTAATAACCAAAGACGATATTATTGCCAAAGCCGAAAAAGCTACTTTGGACGTGGGCATTAATTATGCTAAACTAGAGAAAAAAGCAATGGTACAGAAGGGAGAGGCAAAACAATGAAAAAATACACGGTAGTAATTTTAGGACTATTCCTGACCATGGCTTGCGCTTCGGTAGTTATGGCCGCAGAGCCTTCTTCTATTTATGCGGATCAGATTGATTATGATTTCAGAAACGGCCAGGCTGTAGCCAAGGGTAATGTAGTGATTAAAAGAGAAGGCGGCACTGCCACTTCCAAGGATGCTGACTACAATACAAAAACCGGCAACGGCAAATTAACCGGTAATGTTGTGGGCAATAAAGGAGACTCTAAAGTAACCTGTCAAACTATGAATATTGCAGAGCAGGGAGACCATATCACTGCCATTGGCAATGCGGTTCTGAAAAAAGCTGATAAAACTTTACGGGCGGCTCAAGTAGAGTATTTTTCCAAAAGAGAGTATGCAGAAACCGTGGGAGACTGGGCTCAACTGGCTCTGGATGACGGCAGCACACTGGATGCGGCTTATTTGAATTACAATATGAAAGACGGTTTGGCCACAGGACAGGGTAATGTGAGAATTGTCAGTCCCCCCAGAAAATTAACGGCTCGTGGGGATAGGGCAATTTATAATACCAAGGCCGAAGACGGTACTATTGAACTAATCGGTCACGCTACTGCCACCCAGGACGGGGATACAGTTTCCGGCAATACATTGACCTTGAAGGGTACAGGAGCGGAGAAAAATCAGGTAGCCATTGCCGACGGCAATGTGAAAATGGTCTTTGTGCCAAAACCCACACCAAAACAAACACCTGTGGAACCTTACTATAGCATAGTGGGAGATTCCCCGGTGCCCAAAGAAATCTATCAACAGGGCAATTGGCCGGGTGAGACGATAAAAATCAACGAGACCTCATTAGCCTAAAGGAGATAACCTTGAAGATTCGTGCAGCTAATTTAGTAAAAGAATATGATGAACGACGAGTAGTGGATCAGGTGAACATAGAGGTAGAACAGGGCAGTATAGTGGGCCTGTTGGGACCCAATGGTGCCGGGAAGACGACTACCTTCTATATGATTGTGGGTCTGGAACATCCGGACAGCGGTCAGGTTTTCATTGACGACAAAGAGATTACCCAACTGCCCATGTTTCAAAGAGCTTTGTCAGGCATTGGCTATTTGCCCCAGGAGGCTTCCATTTTCCGTAAGCTTACGGTGGAAGAAAATTTGCTGGCCATTTTGGAAACTATTGAGCCAAGCGAGGAAAAACGTCGGACTAAAATGGACGCCCTGATTAGGGAATTTCACATAGAACACATAAGAAAAAGCAAGGGCAGTGCCTTATCCGGCGGAGAAAGACGCCGGGTAGAAATTGCTAGGGCTCTGGCTACAGACCCGGCTTTCATTCTTTTGGATGAACCATTTGCGGGCATTGACCCTATAGCCGTGGCAGATATTCAGTATATGGTTGCGCATTTGTCCGAGCGTGGCATAGGAGTCCTGATTACGGACCATAATGTCCGGGAAACGTTGAGCATAGTGCAAAATGCCTATATTTTGAATAACGGCAAAATTTTAGTTGAAGGCAGCAGTGAAGAAGTTGCCAATAACCCTATCGCCAGGAAATTCTATCTGGGCGAGAACTTTAAGATGTGAGGAATAATTGATGCGTATTCTAGATAAGTATATTGTTAAGCAAATGCTTCCCTTTTTCGTGTTCGGGGTAGCCACATTTTCCACCATATTTGTAGCCAGCTCTTTCCTTTTCAGAGTGGCCCAATATTTAACTGAATACGGTGCATCTTTTTCTTCCCTGTTCAGATTGTTTCTTTGTCTGATGCCGGAAGTTATCAATTATACTTTCCCTATGTCTATGTTATTGGCATCCCTTTTGACCATGGGACAGTTGTCAGGCAATAGCGAGATTACAGCCATGCGCAGCGGCGGCATTAGTTTCCGTCGGATTGCTGCGCCGGTATTGATAGCAGGTTTTGTAGTGAGTATGTTCTCTGTTATTTGGGCGGAAAAAGTTGTGCCTCCGGCTAAAACAGAATATGAAAGAATTGTTGATTATGAAATAAAGAATGATGCAAAACCTAAGGGACAGCAACACGTAATTATTAAATCCATAAAAGGTGACAAGCTGGACAAATTGACCTATGCCCAGTCTTTTGATGAAAAGACCGGGGAAATGAAAGATATTACCGTAGAGGAATGGGAAAACGGACAAATCGTCCGCATTCAGAAAACACCGGCGGCCAGATGGATTAAAGGTACTTGGGTTATGGACGGCGGCACTGTTATGGACCTGACCGGCAAAGACGGGGTCAGCCGTTCAATGACTTTCGGGGAACAGATTCTGCCAATTACGGAAACTCCCAAGGAAATTACCTTGGACCAAAAGAGCGCCGACCAAATGACTATTGGGGAATTAAAGCAATATATTGGCATTTTGCAAAGACAGTTCCAGCCTACCAGTCAATATGTGATGGAAATGTATGCCAGATTTTCCATTCCTTTGGCCAGTTTCTTCTTTGCCCTGATTGGCGCTCCTTTGGGCATTCAGTCCCAACGGACAGGAACCTCTATGGGTCTGGGAGTAAGCGTAGTTATTATTTTCGTTTATTATTCCGTTATGACATTTATGACCGGATTAGGACGCGGCGGCGCTGTACCGCCTCTTTTGGCGGCTATTTTACCAAATCTGTTGTGCGGTATTTTAGGCGCCTGGCTTATTTGGAAAAAAGATAAGTAAGAAATATAAATTGGGAACGGAGGAAGACCTTATGACCGGCGCACTATTGATTTTAGTTCTGGCTGTCATGGGAGGCATTATTGCTTTCATTGCAGATAAATTAGGCAGCAAAATCGGGAAAAAACGTTTATCTCTTTTCGGCCTAAGGCCTTACTATACCTCTGTTATAATGACAATACTTTCCGGGATTCTGATTGCTGTTGTGACCATGAGTATCTTAACTGTATCTTCCCAGGAGGTGCGGACCGCGCTTTTTGGCATGAAACAGTTACGCGCGGATATTGCAGACTTAACTACAATTAAGGATGATGCCCTGAAAGCAGTGGAAAGCCAGAAAGCCCAAATCAGTGAATTGGATGGACAAATAAAAAAATCTACGGCAGAATTGGCTGAGGCCAATACCCAAAAGAAAGCGGCTCAGGCACAAAAAGCCCAGGCAGAGCAGGACCTTATTGCTATGCAGAGCAGCTATAATGCGGCTCAGGCCAGGCTGTCGGCAGCTCAGGCACAGATAGCAGCCGTGGAAGCCGCCAGAGATAATCTGAAAGGTGAAGTCACGAAGCTGGAAACCGCCACAAAAAAATTACGGGAAGGTATGGTGGCCATCCGGGAAGGCAATGTAATTTTCCGCAGCAGCGAAGTATTGTATGCGGGTGTTATGAAATCAGGTCTGGGCAATAATGAAAATGTGGCCCAGATGAATACATTCCTCACTGCTGCCAATAATAACATCACAGGAAAAGTAGGCGCAGCAGAAGGAACCCAAATACTGTGGGTGGATAAAGGAATAGTAGAGAGTGCCCTCCAGACCTTAGCGGCAGGTAAAGGTAACTATTATGTGAGAGTGGTGGCCGCAGGAAATATTATTTCCGGAGAGCTGGCTGCCTGCAATCTGGAATTAGTTAAAAACAAAGAAGTCTTTGATAACGGAAAGGTTATTTTACGGCAGAGCATTACTGTTGACCCTAATTCCCAAGAAGTTGACCTGGCCCTTCTGGCCTTCTTGAAAGACGTGAATGGGGTAGCTCAGCAGGCCGGCGTAGTGCCAGATCCTTTAACGGGGAAAGTAGGAGCAATCCGCAGCGGGGAGCTGACAGAAATCAGCGCCAAAATCCGTAAAACCAGCGGGCGTGTGGAACTGATAGCCAGAGCCAAAGGTGATATTACCGTGGCAGGTCCCGTATTGCTTAATGTTGAGGTAAGAAAAAATGACTGATAAAGTATTGCTGGGTATTGACCCGGGACGTAGCAAGACGGGGCTGGCCCTGGTAAGCACAACCGGTAAGATTATTGACTATAAGGTAGTCTTGATGGCTAATTTTGTTGAGGAGTTTCAGGCGTTCATCGAAGGTTATGAACCGGAACACTGCATCATGGGCAACGGAACTACTTCCGAGACCATGGAGACAACGCTGAAAAAGCTGCTGACGGTTCCAATAACCGTTGTGGATGAAGCCCACAGCACAGAAGAAGCCAGAAGGCTCTATTGGCAGATTAATCCCCCTAAGGGATTGCATAAGTTTCTGCCTACCAGTATGCAGGTGCCCACGGAAAATCTGGATGGCCTGGCAGCGGTAGTACTGGTACAAAGGTATTTGAAAAAATAGAAATGACGAGATCCGAAAACGGGTCTCGTTTTTTCATGTTCAATGTTCTTAATTCGCCTGTTTTATTCCGCATAAATTTTACTGCATATTTTGTACACACATTATACATACTAAAATATAATAAAAAATAATTAAAAAAGTATTTACTTTCGTTCAATTCTTGCTATACTGAGTGAAGAAGCGCATGGGCGCTTTGTACGACTTTAAATTTGCCCTGTCACAGGCAGCCGCAATTGTTAAGCCGCACATCGGTGTAGAGGTAACAAGGTGACTCTGCTGAGCATGTGAAGGTAGCGCGAGAGCCGCAGCCCCTGACAAGGTAAAAATCTAATCCTTAAGGGGGATTTACACATGAAAAAAGCACTAGTATTAGCAATGGCAATGGCATTAGGCGTTTCTGTAACCGCATTCGCAGCTAACCCCTTCTCTGATTTACCGGCCGGGCATTGGGCCTATGCTTCTGTAGCCAAGTTAGCTGCCGCCGGCGTAGTGGACGGTTATCCCGATGGCACCTTTAAAGGTGACAAAACCATGACTCGCTATGAAATGGCTCAGATTGTGGCAAAGGCTTTGGCTAAGGGCGCTATTGGCTCTGACGACAAGCTGGTGGGAGAATTTGCCGACGAACTGGACAATCTAGGCGTAAGAGTTGCCAAGCTGGAAAAGAAAGCAGACAATGTAAGACTTACCGGTAACTTCCGTATTCACTATGTTCATAACAGTTACAAGGACCTACATGACAATAGTGATGCCGGACACGGGAGCAAGTTCCGCAGCCGGTTGTTTTTTACCGGGGAAATTGATGATAATTGGAAATATGTTGGTATGCTGCAAAATGATCAGGTTGTTGCTGCAACCGGTATGGAGAGCAATAAAACCGGTGACAGCAGCACCAAATTTCAACGGGCTTATATTCAGGGAAAATTTGGCGATGAGCTTACGATTACCGGCGGCCGTTTTAGCACATTTATCGCCGACGGCAATGTGTATGACAGCCGGGTAGATGCCGTTAAAGTGGAAGTAGGCAAGGCTATTAAGTTCACTGCCGAATATGGTAAGATGGCAGACACAGACGTCCTCTGCAACTTCAGAAAGGATGCGAAGGTTACTACTAGAGACGGACAAGAAACAAATTATGTCGTAAGCTGCAAAAATGATGAGTCCGTCGCTGACAAATACTACAGACTGGGTTTAGGCGGCAAGTTCGGTGATTTTGGTTTAGAAGCTAACTATGTGAGCGCCAAGAGCGTAAATGCCATGGGCATGAACCATACTGACGATAAGATTTGGACCATTGGCGCTGACTATAACAGCGGTGATTTTAACGCAGGCATCACCTACCTCAAAGGCAGTAATGATGTTATTGACAAAGCCCGCTGCAGCCAAAGTGGCTGGGTAGCTAAGCTGGGCTACGGAGAAGCAAAAGCCGATAAACCAGGTTCCTTTGGCGTCTACACTAAGTACTACAATCAAGGGGCATCCACCGTTATTGCACATACAATGAACGGAGATTGTGGATATTTTGATTATGAGGGTTTTAAAGGCTACATGGTCGGAGCCAATTACACTGCATTCAAGAATGTGGTTGCCGGCATAGAGTACTATGACTTAAAGGGCAAAGAATCTGACCGCAAGGCCAAGACTATCTGGACCGAGCTAATGGTCAGCTTTTAAGAAATAAAGAAAGGCATACGCCTCATGAGTGCAAAAAAAGGCGTATGCCTGCTGATATCACGCAGTGACTAAGTGGTAAGAGTATGTCACATTTCATAAGGACACTTTCAATGTGAGAGTGTCCTTATTCTATTTGTCACACTTTAGAGAAAATAGCACAAATTTTACACAAATAAATTGTGAACAATTTGTGAACAAAATTTGTGTACAGTTTGTTACGGCAATGCACGGAAAATGTCCTGACATTGTCAAAGCAAGGACCAGAGCCATTCTGCGGGGAATAAGGCCCGTACTAACTCGTCAAAATAGTAACGGCCAGTCAGCAGGCTAGGACTGGAATTATATTGAGAAAACTTGCTTTTTCAAAAGCCTTGTGGTAATATGTCCACAGGTGAGAAATCACCTACATTTACGATGCCCATGAGTAAGAGGCAGGGTGGAAGACCGGAAGATGCGTAGAGGAAACAAGGTGACTCGCACAAATTGACCGGACTGAAGCGGAGCAACTTCCCCACAGGCAGAGTAAAAATATAATCCTTAAGGGGGATTTTGTTATGAAAAAGACTTTAGTTTTTGCAATGGCAATGGCTTTGGGTGTTTCTGCAACAGCTTTCGCAGCTAACCCGTTCTCCGATTTACCGGCTGGCCACTGGGCTTATGCTTCTGTAGCTAAATTGGCTGCAGCAGGTGTTGTTGATGGTTATCCTGATGGAACCTTCAAAGGCGACAGAACCATGACTCGTTATGAAATGGCTCAAATCGTTGCTAAAGCTTTGGCGAAGGGCGCTATTGGCGCTGATGACAAATTGGTTGGCGAATTCGCTGACGAATTAGACAACTTGGGCGTTCGCGTTGCTAAGTTGGAAAAGAATGCTGACAATGTTAAGATTACCGGTAACGTTCGTTTGAGCTATGTTGATAACAAGCTCTCTAAAGCAAACGCAGAAGACACCCATAATCATGATGCTAGACTCCGTACCCGTTTGTTCTTAACCGGCGAAGTTAATGACAATTGGCATTATGTAAGCTTGCTGGAAAACAACCAAACCTTTGCTAAAACCAACAACGTTGGTAAATATGAAGGCGGCGATGATGGTACTTCCTTTGATAGAGCATACTTGGAAGGTAATATTGGCAAGAACGTAAAGATTACCGCCGGCCGTTGGAATGATACTATTTCCGAAGGTAACGTTTATGATGATCGTGTAGACGGTATCAAAGCTGAAGTTGGCAAGAAAGTTAAATTTACTGCTGTATACGGCAAGATGGCTAACACCAACTACAATACTTTTTATCGTGATGGTTTTAGCAGTGCCGTTGATGGTGGTCCTGCTGCTGACAGATACTATCGTTTTGCTGTAGGCGGTAAGTTTGGCGGGTTGGGTTTAGAAGCTAACTACATCCAAGCTAATGAAGTAGGTAGGATGGGTATGCTTCGTTCTGATGACAAGATTTGGACTATCGGCGCTAACTATGACATCAACAAGTTCAATATTGGTGCTATGTACTTAAAGGGAAGCAATGATACTGTTGATGCTGACCCGAATGGTAACCAAAATGGTTGGGTTGCTAAATTAGGTTATGCCGGCGCAACAGCTAAGAAACCCGGTTCCTACGGTGTTTATGCTAAATACTATGATCAAGGCGCTTCCACTGTTATCGCTCATACCATGAACGGCTCATATGACTACTTCCCAACAGAAGGCTTCAAGGGCTACATGATTGGTGCTAACTATACTATTGCTAAGAACATGGTTGCTGGTATTGAATACTATGACTTAAAGGGTAAATCAAACAGCGACAACAAAGCAAAGACTATTTGGTCTCAACTGGTTGTTACATTCTAATTCTAATATTAGAACTAAAAGAGCACTCCATAAGGAGTGCTCTTTTTTGCTGCCAAATCGCTAATTTATGCTATAACAAAGTGTAAGCGTGAGAAAAAAGGAGAGGTGAAAATATATGTTTAATAAAAGAATGCAAACTGCTATTGCAACAGCGTTATTGACTATTTTTGTGGCAGGACCCTTGGTGTCAGGGAGTAAGGCAGAAGCTGCTGATCAGACTCGGCGGAATCGTTGGGAAGAACATAAAAAGAGATAGGGAAAAATGGGAAAAGTAAGACGCAAAAGTGGTAACTTTACCACTTTTGCGTCTTATGCTTTATAGAGTCAGGCTTTGGTCATCTAGTAAAAATTGTTGTATGCCCATGGTAGTAATGCCGTTATCATCGCGTTTTAGCTTAATGTTATTGCCGACCACAACAATTTTTTTGAAAGAATCGGGAATATGTAGCAAAGGTCTCTCTTCCTGTTGTTTTTTATTCTCGTCCGGAATTAAAAAAGCGGATTGAATATAATATTTATCGTTATTTTTATAAGCGATAAAATCTATCTCCCACTGTTGTCTGCTGGCTTTGCCATTATTATTATTTGTTCTTGTCTCAATAATTCCAACATCGACATTAAAACCACGGATTTTCAACTCGTTGAAAATAATGTTCTCCATAAGGTGGGGTTCTTCTATTTGCCTAAAGCCTAATCTAGCATTACGTAGGCCCACGTCTGTAAAGTAAACCTTTAATGGAGTATTAATATATCTTTTCCCTTTAACATCGAAACGTAGTGCGTGGTCAACCAAAAAAGCTTCTTGTAGATATTTCATATACACGGTAATTGTTTTATCGGAAATTTTACTTTTTAGTAGAGAGTGAAAAGTATTATGTAGTTTTTTGGGATTGGTTAAAGATCCTACGGAAGAGGCCAGAATGTTTACTAAATCATTCATTTCGCCAACATTTTTAATCTTATGTCGCTCCAAAATATCCATTAAATAAGTGGCTTGGAATAAATCAGTAAGATATTTCCCCTTTTGTTCATCTGTTTCCATTAATGCAATTTTGGGAAGGCCACCAAAAGTCATATAGTTATTAAAGGCTTCTTCTACAGTTCCTTGGTGGGTAGTAATAAATTCGCGAAAGGACAGGGGATGAATACGTATTTCATCGCCCCTACCTCTGAATTCAGTTAAAATATCTGAAGATAAAAACTTGGCATTACTGCCGGTAACATATATGTCAACGTTATCTAAACGAAGGAGACTGTTTAATACTTCTGTAAATCTATCAACATATTGAATTTCGTCTAAAAGGATATAGTATTGTTTATTATCTACAAGCAAATTTTTTAAATGTTCGTATAAAGTATGGGGTTCGCGTAACATATCGTTTTCAATGTTATCAAGAGCGATATCAATAATATGATCTCTGGGAATTCCTCTGGACAATAAATCATCCACAAAAATTTTAAAAAGCAAATAGGATTTACCGCACCGTCTCATGCCGGTAACGATTTTAATCAGATCATTATTTTCTCTAATGTGTAAAGCGTGTAAATATATGGGTCTTTGGATTTCCATTTTGCACCGCGTTTCCGGTAATATTACCACTTTTGCGTCTTATTATAACATGCTTCGGCACTTTAAACAAGAAAACATACCGCAAAAGCGGTAAAGTTACCATTTTTGCGGCATGAAATAATGGGGTTTGGCAGTTAAGTCAAAAAATACGATAGTTTAAAAGGTGACATTATCATATGATAACCACAAAATTTGCAAGACAATGCCCAAAAGGCCCAAGAGGGATATCTCCTCATGCGAGGGGACCCTCTTGGGCCTTTTTTGTGTGTACAACGTGCGGATTTACCTATAATCATTTGCTTTGGTCATCTGCATTAATAGCGGGGTGCCGGAACCGCCTAATAGGTATATGTCACTGACTACTACCTGCATAATGCGGTTTTTGTAGATGCTGCCATCTGCAGCCTTGGCACCGTAGGAGCCTGAAGCATGAATCATATAAGGACGGCCTTTATATAGTCCCAAATAGAGCATTACGTGATAAGGGGTGAACAATAAGGTGCCTGTAGGCATTCTTTTTATGATATTGTCCCTTTGCTGCCAAGTGAGGTCTTTTAGATTAGTACCATTATAGGCATCGGCCTGTTCGTCACCATTTCTGGGAAGCTGGGTACCCATGGTGGCATAGACATTCTGAGCAAAAGAAGAGCAATCCACGCTATTGGCCATTCCACCCCAACCATAAGGGGCCCCAAGATGCTTAAATGCCATTTTAACGAAGTTATTCTCCGTATAGGGTAAATACCCCTTGTGGAGCTCTTCTCCCCAGGGAGCAGGCATTTCTACGGGATTAAGATAACCGGTGGAATTGCGTAAAGGTAAAAGCAATCTACCTTTGGCTGTTACGGGAATTTTGCTGCCCATTTGGAAGAGCCAGTAAGTGGGGCCGGCCCCGCTTACAGTGAGCAGTTTATCAGTCACTACCCCAAAGTTTTTCGGAGCGGCAAATTCCAGCCAGGTTTTCCTGTCGGTCACAGCGACTTTGTTGGCCGGCAGCCAGCCGCGATAGCTGGGCAATTGCACGAAGACAAAATTGCCTTTGGCATTTTTATGAAGAATCAGGGCAGGAGAGCCAGGGTCGACGGCGGTTTCTTGCCAATTATCGAAATTAATGTCCTCGGGCGAAGAAAAGGCCCGGTTCAGGGTAGGGAAACTCCGCAAATCGCTGCGGCTGACCACCACGCCATATTTTACGGCTGCCGTGGCGGGAATATTCCCTTTGGCATCAGCCAGCAGGCTATTGGCATAGGACCGGCTCATAGCACTGCCGTTAATATATTGGTCATAGTCCATTTCGTAATGTGATAAATAATTTTGCAAAGTACGGCCGCTGATTGTAGTGGGGTGCTGTGTTAAATCACTCATAGTATCACTCAGCATAGACCTATTCATGGCGGCAAGCTTGGCGGGGGCAGCCAGAAGCTTATCTCCCGTCGGCTTAAGCCAAGTATTAATGTTATTGCACACTGCCGGAGTGTTAGGCATGACCGCTGCAGCCAGGGCCACATTTGCCGTCATCAGGCATCCGGCCAAAACAGTCAAAATTTTTTTAGTGTTAAACATTATATCAACCCTTTCTTGAATAAGTTTAATTATAGGTAAGTGTTGAGAGTTTGTAAAGGTCTGAGAAAAATACAATGTCATAAATAGTGGCGGATAATACTGGCAGGAGCATAGAGCAGGTTGGCGTAATTTGCTGCAACGGTGAGCAAATTCACAACCTGCGACACAGCGACTGCCAAATTATCTGCCAGTTTTATTGTCTGAAA
Organism: Acidaminococcaceae bacterium; assembly: GCA_036788835.1. Classification (GTDB taxonomy): domain Bacteria; phylum Bacillota; class Negativicutes; order Acidaminococcales; family Acidaminococcaceae; genus JALCSJ01. The sequence goes on along the minus strand of DAIQMR010000001.1, from coordinate 41,446 downwards.
GTTGACAAAATAGTACCGTCCCCATTTTGTCATATATGCTATAATACTAATATGAATAAATATACTATTGCCGAGCCTATCAGGCAGGACATTATCATTGAAAAATCCCGGTTTATCTGTTCTCTGGCCAAAGCTGCCACAGAAGAAGAAGCTCAGGAATTTATCAAGAAAATAAAAAAAGAATATTGGGATGCTACTCATAACTGCAGTGCCTATGTCATAGGTGCCAATTCCCGGGCGGAACGGTCCAGTGACGACGGGGAGCCGAGCGGCACAGCAGGATTGCCCATGCTGGAAGTACTGCGAAAAAACAGCTTGTACAACGTAGCTGTTGTAGTTACCAGATATTTCGGCGGAATTAAATTGGGGGCGGGAGGCTTGGTCAGAGCCTATACCGGCAGCGTGGCAGGAGCCGTAGCAGCGGCAGGACGGGCAGAAGTAGTGCCCATGGGCATTTACAGTTTCCTGTGGGATGTGGATGCGGTGGGCAAAGTCCTGAACATCCTATACCACCAGGAAATTTTCACTGTGGGTAATGTGGACTATGGCCCCAGAGCCACTATCAATGTGATTATACCGGTGGCAGACAAAGAAAAAACTGAAACATGGCTTACAGAAGCCCTGCGTAAAAAAATAGAATTATATCAGGAAAAAACTTATGGGGAAGAACGGAGAATTGCGGGGAATGAACATGAAAAAGACTAAGATTATTTCAGTAGCCTTACTGATAGCCAACTTTTTGTTCTGCGGCTGCAGCCAGGCTTTGCCGGCCAAGGAGGCAAAGACCCAGATCGCACCTAAAATAACCAGGGAAGAAAAAATAAAGAAATTTATCAGCCAAATGACGCCGGAAGAAAAAGTGGGCCAGATGATGATAGTGGGCTTGCCCGGTTCCCTTTACGACGAAACAGCTCAGACTGTGGTGGGGGAATATCACGTAGGCGGCATTATTCACTTCGACAGGAATTTGACATCCGGGGAACAAATAGCTGCCTTGAACAAGCAGCTCCAAGGAGCAGCCAAAGAAACCGGCCACCATATTCCTTTATTCATTGCCGTAGATCAGGAAGGGGGTCAGGTAGTACGGATGGGGGATACCTTGCCAAATGCTCCCAGTGCGGCGGCTCTGGGAGAAACAGGCCAACCGGCTCAGGCTAAAGACTGGGCGGCTAAGACAGCTTTAGGTATTAAAAAGTATGGCTTCAACACTAATTTTGCCCCTGTAGCGGATTTAGGCTTTACCAACCGGCGCTCTTACGGAAGTACCGCTCAAGAAGTAACACCTTTTGTTCTGGCTGCTGCAGAGGGCTATAAAGAAAATAAAGTAATGTGTTCGCTGAAGCATTTTCCCGGGATTGGGCGAGCCGCAGTAGATCCTCACAAGGATACTTCGGAAATAACAGCTTCCCAACAGGAACTGGCCACTACGGATCTAGTGCCCTTTTTGACGGTGGTCAATAAAATGCCTCAGGACAATTTCATGATTATGGTTTCCCATCTTGTTTACCCGGCCTACGAAAAGGTGCCGGCCAGTGTTTCCAGGATGCTTTTAACTAATTTATTAAGAAAAGAATGGCAATATAAAGGCATAATCATTACAGACGATATGGCCATGGGAGGCCTGGCCAACGTATACGCCCCGGAAGAAGCGGGGGTTCTGGCTATTGAGGCAGGAGCGGACATTCTTCTCTCCTGCGGGCCCGGTATGACACCGGCTATTTATACAAGTGTTTTGCAGGCTGTGAAAAACGGGGACATACCCCGGCAACGCATTGACGAAAGTGTCTACAGAATACTTTCTGCCAAGGAAGTTTTAGGCATTTGGCAACTTGACGAGGCAGACGGGATAAAGTAAACTAATATGTGTTACGATGTTCTTTGCATTAAAGCAAAGTCAGGAAAGGAACGAAAAATATGTTAAAAAAGCTAGCTGCTGTTTTATTAAGTTGTCTCATGCTGAGCCAGGTATCTGTAGCCTTAGGGGCAGCCAATAGTGAGGTAACAACTGTTACAAGAACCCAGAAAAAAGTTGCTGTTGAATGCCCTAAAGTAGTGTCAGGCAATGGCACTGTCAACACGAAAATTAACGCAGAGTTAAACAGAGTGGTGAATAACTATGCCACCCAGGCTTCTTCCTTGGGCGGAGGCACAGTTCACTATGATGTACATAAATGTGATAAGGATCTAATTAGTTTTACTGTGGTTATGACGCCGAAACAAGGGGTGGAAGAAACCACCGGTGTGACCTTTGACAGAGCAACCGGCGCTGTGAGACCCATTAGCTATTATTACAATTCTTCCGAGCTGCTCAGCAGGTCCGCAGACGGTTTAAAATATCTTTACGATGTAGATGCGTCTAAAGTGAAAACCGAGCCGGATGCTTACTATGTTGATACGGACAGCAATGTGATAGGAATTTACCATGCAGGGGCTATCCTGGATAAGAGCGAAGGGGAAATCGAAGTTAATCTTTCAGCCGCTGATCCTGTTATTGAAAAGACTCCTGTTACGCCGCCTCCTGTTTATACAGGGGAAGGGGATAAAGGTACCATTACCGGTACTGACGTAAGAATGCGCAGTGGTGCAGGCCTGAATACGGAAATTATGGGCTACTTCGAAAATGGCGAAACAGTTAAGGTGTTAAAGAGCGATGTGGAAGCCGGCATGAAATGGTATCAGGTTACCCGCAGCGACGGCAGTACCGGCTGGGTATCGGCTGATTATTGCAACGTACCGGAAGGAACCAAGGTTCCCACGACCACTGTGACCAGTGAAAAGAAAGGCCGGATTACCGGCACGGAGGTTCGCATGCGCAGTGACCCTAACACTAATGCGGATATTCTGGATTATTTCGAAAAAGGGGAAGAAGTGGTTATTCTGGATGCTGCCAGCGGCAGTCAAATGAACTGGACCAAGGTTAGACGAGCCAACGGGAAAACCGGCTGGGTAGCCAGCGATTATTGCCAGGAAATTTCACAATAATGCCTAGTTCAAACATTCCAATTTAAGGCGTTTTGTGTTAAGATTAAGTATAATTACTTTAGGAGGTTAAATTTCATGAAAAAGATTTTCAGATATTTAGCAGTGGCAGTATTAGGGATGGCTTTCGCTTTACCGGCAGCTTCTTCTGTAGAGGCAGCTAAATTAGCGGTGGTGCCATTGATTATGAATTCTCATGTGGAAGATCCCCAGGGCATGAAACCTATGGTTTTCAGTGAAGCAGTAGGCAAGCTTTTCAAGTATCCCGAATATGATATGGTAGATAGGGACATAGTTAAAAAGACGGCTTTGGAATTACAGGATAAGGTTTTCACCGAAGCAGGGATGAAGGCTATTTGCGCAGCTTCCGGGGCAGATATTTCTGTTGCCATGAGCCTGGATAACTTTGGCTGGAAGGAAACGGCTCAGACTTCTAATTCCCCCACTACAGTTTGTGATTTCCGTGGCCAATTTGCTACTTATAACAGGCTGACCGGTAAATATAAACATGAAAATTGGAGTGATGATGCCTCTTTTGAAACCGGTGCACTAAGTCCCAGAAGAGATTGGGCTCACGAAGAGCTGGCCCGTTACTTTAGGATCATGTTAAAAGATGCTTTGGTGAAGAAATAATAAAGGGAAACAATGAGGCGGTCTTTGGGGACCGCCTTTTTTCTTGAAAGGGAATTTTAGGTGAAACATTACCATGGTAGACTATGCACAGTTAAAAAAGATCGGCAAAAGCTTATATAAGACCAATATTCCCAAAGAAATGAAACGCTATCTGGTCTTTCTGGGCAGATGCTGCCTCCATAAAAAAGAAGTTAATGATTTGCAAAAGTTCTTTGCCGGCTCCCCTTTAAGAAGGCAAATGCTGGAAGGCACTCCTTCTTTTGTGGAGCAGACGACTAGGGCCTTTTTTTATAAGGGCGCCACTTGGCAGGAACGGATGAATATTGTTAAAAGGCATATTACCTTTCTGGAAAAAACCTGCAAAGAGGAACTTTTGCTGAAATTATATGCCCAAAATGAGCAGGTACCACTTTGGCGGGATACCTTTCAGGATAAACCGCTGACTATGGAGCTGTGGTTCCACGCCGGACAAAGGAAGGAAGGCTGCCTGTCTTTGGGCCTGATTTGGGGAGATACGGATTTTTACCAGATTATGTTCTGGCTGGGTCCCTCTTTGGAGGATAAAAAACCGGCTTTGTGGGTAGGGGCTTTACAGGGAACGGCTCTGGGCAATGATGTGGTAAAGGCTATGACCAAACAGTATTTCGGATACAGAACGAAAAACCTGATTTTTTACGGAGTCCGCAATGTGGCCAAGCTTTTAGGCTGTCAAAGAATTTATGCAGTGACCAATGAAGGGTATTACGCCATGAATCATGTGCGTATTGATAGGAAACTGAAAACAAATTTTGGTGATTTCTGGGAAGAATGCGGTGGGAGTCTTTCTCCGGATGCCAGATTTTATGAGATACCAATTGAAGAAAACCGCAAGGATATGTCGGAATTGAAGCCCTCTAAAAGGGCTAATCATAGACGGCGTTATGAGCTGATGGACCGGATTACGGCTACTCTGGGGCAGACTCTGGGGCAGTATATTATACAAAAGTAATATAAGATTGTTAAAAATTTTGCCTCTCTGGACGAATTTATGGTAGAATATAGAGACAGTATTTTTGATGGAGGTGTTTTGCTTGAAAAAATTATTGAGTTTGATGTTAAGCGTTGTTTTGTGTTTGACTATGGGGCTGCCTGCTTTTGCTGAAGAAAGCAGTACTCAGACGGTTGCCGACAAATTGCAAAGTGTGGAAAAGTTCATGTATGGTGCTGAGCAACCCGGTGCCCTGGTTAGCAGATTGGATAATCTGGAGAAAGATGTTCTGGGGAAGCAAACCTCCGGCGCCGTATTAAGCAGAGTGGAAAATGTTTATAATGCGGTAGAAGGGGTTCCTGAAGACGGCAACTTGTCTATTGCCTCCAAGCTAAATGCTGTGGAATGGCAGTTTGCAGACAGAATGTCCACAGAATCGGCTAAAACCCGTATCGAACAACTGGAACAGACTATTAATGGTCAAACAAAACCTACCGGTTCTTTGCTGGAACGGATTAATTCTTTAACAACAACAGCTTTCCCGGCGGGCAGTATTTCCGGCAGTAAGGTTGTTCTGCCCAAGGATTCCCTGATTAAAGTAAAATTCATGAATGATATTAGCAGTAAGGCTAATCAGATGGGCGAGCAGATTGACTTTGTGGTAGACGATAATGTTTACGTAGGTGAGACTTTGGTATTGCCCAAGGGAGCTAAGGGTTATGGGACCATCAAAAAGATTGTCCCGGCCAGAAGCTTTGGACGGGATGCCCGTATTGACTTAGATTTCTCCCATGTTATTGCCATAGACGGAACCAAGGTTCTCGTTTACGTAGGGGAATTGGCTAAACAAGAGGCCAAAACAGCGGCCGGCGCAGCCGGAGCTTCCATAGGCGGCATGATTATATTTGGACCTATCGGTTTGGTGGGCGGAGTCTTTGTAAAAGGACAGTCTGTCGTTATTCCTGCAGGCACGAATACTTTCGTCCAAGTAACCAAAGACACGGAAGTTAACGGTATCATCCAATCCGGCGGCGGTGCTGTTACTCCTAAAGCTGTAGCGGCCACTCAAACAGCAACCACATATGTGGACGAAGTAAACAGTAATGCTCCTGAAACTACGGAAGCAGCTGCTAAAACTAAAACCAAATAGAAAAGTTTACGGAAAAGCCTCTCATTTTACGGAATGAGAGGTCTTTTTTGTGATATAATATAATAGACATTTTATGCGATAGGAGAATACTCATGAAAAATAGGGCTATAGCCTTAATAATAACTGCACAGTTACTTGCACCAGCTCTTGCCTACGCAGCAGACGGCTATGCCGGAGAAAAGCTTAGCAGCAAAGATGGTCCCAATAGTTTTGGGAAGACTACCATTAACGATGCAGCCGGCATGAGAAACGAAGATGAGAATTCTCCTCGTTTGCAGGATCAGATCAGCGGGAAACAGGAAGCCGCCTTGCGGGAAATGGACGAAAAGAATAAGCCTAAGAATAAACGCAAGAAAAAAAATACGGCAAAAACAACTACAGCGCCTATCGGTCAATCCGACCTGCCGGTTATTGTCTATGGGGATAATGTTGTCTATCATCCTGATACGGGAGATTTTACCGCCAAGGGGAAGGTGCGGATTTATCAGGGCACCCAAAAGCTTTATACTACATTGGCGGAAGGCAATATGAAAACCGGTGACTTATACCTGAATAAAGGTGGCCGCATGGTAGACAGTACCAGTACTACAGACAGCAAATGGGCCCATTATAACTTCACAAGTAAAAACGGTTTAGTGAAGGATATGCAGGGCAAAAGTGCTAAGGACTTTTACGCAGCCAAGGAAGCGGTTATTTATCCGGACAGGATGGAACTGACGGAGGGAGGCAAGACTACCCGTTGCCCGGCGGTCAATCATACTAAATGTATAGAAGTAAAAGCCAACAAGGTGGTAATGTATCCTAATGATAAAATTATTGCCTTTGGGGTTAAAGTTTTTATGAAAGGCAAGCATATTTATTCTCGGGACAGATGGGTCAATAAACTGGACGGCTCAGAGAGCAGAAACAGCCTGATTCCCCATATTGGCTATAACAAAACCCATGGGGTAGAAATTACCTACGACTATCAGCAGCCTTTGGGTGAAAAGGATATGGCTCACGCAGAGCTGAAGTACTACAGTAAAATCGGCTGGCGGCCACGTATTTATGACAGGCATGACGAAAGAAATTTTTATGTTACCATACAAAATGGGCACACAGAAGACAGCAATAATAATTGGATTAAAAAAGAAAGAGATGTAACAATCGGCTATAAGAGCCATAAATTCAATAAAAAATGGCCCCTGAATTACAGCTTCTATTACAACCACGGTTTGTGGAGTGACCAATATAATAATAGCTGGCATACTGAGTACGGTGTATTCCTGACTCACGATACTATCAGGCTGAGTAAAAGCAAACGGCCTTTGACTCTGGATCTGGGTGTAGGCCACAAGTGGACCAAGGAAAGTATTAACGACTATATTGATAAGACCATGCTTTACAGCGGCACTTTGCGTCAGTCTTTTGTAGGCGGGTGGGGTGCTTGGCTGGGTTACTACTGGCAGAAGACTACGAACTCTGTCTTTGCCTATGCCACCCCGGATATGGCCAGAGAGCTGCAGCTGGGTTTTGTCAAGAACTTTGATGCCAATAATAACCTTGTTTGGACAATGAGATATGATGAAGGCAAGCGGAATGTTTACGAATATGTATGGCGATACACTCACAGCTTCTGCTGCTGGCGCTTCATGGTGGAGTACAGAGACAAGCGGTATAACGGTGAGAAAGATTACACGGTTTATTATGATTTATTTAGGTGGTAAACATGGATATAATTACAACAAGATTGTTGGAGCATGAAAAACTAGTGCATAAGGTTTTAGGCAGTAAAAAGCTGCTGAAAAATATTGCCAATGGTGCTGCTATCTGGAAAGTGGCCATTGCCGCAGGACATAAGGTCCTCCTATGCGGTAACGGCGGCAGTGCAGCTGATTCTCAGCACTGGGCAGCAGAAATCGTGGGCCGTTTCCAAAAAGAGCGGGCAGGATTGCCGGCTATAGCTTTGACAACGGATACTTCGATTTTAACGGCTATTGGCAACGATTATGGTTATGATAGAATTTTCGCCCGTCAAGTGGAAGCTTTGGGACAGGCGGGAGATGTACTGGTGGCTCTGTCTACCAGCGGCAACAGCACCAATGTTTTGGCTGCTATTGATGTGGCAAAGGAACGTGGTATGAAGGTAGTGGGCTTTACTGCTCAAGGCGGCGGCAAGATGGCAGAGCTTTGCGATGTGCTGCTGGCCATTCCTACTAAAACCACAGCCAGAGCCCAAGAGATACATGAAATTATCGGACATATTATGTGCGAAATTCTGGAGGAATAATGAGCATTTCTTTAGGAGTGGAATTTCTTGCTGTAAAAGTGCAACAACTGAAAATTGCTGTTATCGGTGACGTAATGCTGGATAGGTATTTCTATGGGGAAGTAAAAAGAATTTCCCCGGAAGCGCCGGTTCCCGTGAATCATGTGAAGCGCATTGCTTCTGTCCTAGGCGGGGCGGGCAATGTGGCGGCCAACCTGGCCCATTTAGGCTGCAAAGTATATGTAGGAGGGGTTACGGGCCGGGATGATAATAGAAAGCTGCTGGAAACAAAATTAAAAGAGGCCGGGATTAATTATAACGGACTTATGGCAAGTCCCGGGCGCAGTACTATTACAAAGCTTCGCATTATAGGGGCCAGACAGCAAATGGTGCGTTTGGACTTTGAAGAAGTGGGGGATTTAACAACCCAGGAAGAAAAAACTATGACCGCCTGGCTGCAAAAAATGCTTAAGGGCGGGTTAGACGGCATTGCCCTGTCCGACTATGCCAAAGGCGTATGCTCCAAGCAGTTCTGCCAACAGGTTATTAAGCTGGCTCATAAATATAAGGTTCCTGTGCTGGTTGATCCTAAAGGCAATGACTGGAGCAAATATGTGGGCTGCGACTTTATTACTCCCAATGTTAAGGAAATGGGAGAAGCCGTAGGTAAAACAGTGATTAATGAGGACGCACCCATTAAGGTGGCGGCCACTTTGGCTCGTGACAAATATAAAATCAAAAATGTAGTGGTTACTAGGTCCGAAAAAGGTGTGACCTTGGTAGGAAAGCATATAGTGATTAACCAACCGGCTACGGCTCAGGAAGTTTTTGATGTTTCCGGTGCCGGGGATACGGTTGCGGCAGTGCTTTTGGCTGCCATTAGCGCAGAGCTGCCCTTGGAGCAGGCCCTGGCTATTTCCAATAAAGCGGCAGGCATTGTGGTATCAAAGATAGGCACTTACCCTGTTCACAGGGAGGAATTACTCCAGAGAGTTTTGGCTGATTCCCGAAAAAATGGTACCGGCTATCGGCCTATGTCCAGAAAAGAAATTATCAGCCTGGCTAAAACCTGGCGGGCGGCAGGAGAAAAAATCGTGTTTACCAACGGCTGTTTCGACATCCTTCACGTAGGCCATGTGACCTATCTGGAGCAGGCAGCTAAATTGGGGAGGCATTTAATCGTAGGACTTAATTCCGATGGTTCTGTGCGCAAGCTAAAGGGCGCAACCAGGCCTTTGGTTCAGGAAAATGACAGGGCCAGGATTTTGGCCTCTTTAGGCTGCGTAGATGCAGTGGTGGTTTTCACGGAGGCGACCCCCGCTCAGCTAATTAAGGGTATCAGACCTGATGTGCTGGTTAAAGGCGGAGACTATCAAGTGGAAGAAGTAGCAGGACGGGAGTACGCGGGAGAAGTGCAAATACTTCCTTTCGAAGATGGTTATTCCACAACCGGACTTGTAGAAAAAATAGTCAAACTGGTCAAGGAGGGCAAATTATGATAATTGTTACAGGCGGTGCCGGTTTTATCGGCAGCAATATTGTGAAAGGTTTAAACGACCAGGGTCGTGATGATATTCTCATTGTAGACAATTTAACCAATATGGTGAAATTTAAAAACGTCCAAGGTCTTCAAGCCCTTGATTATATGGATAAAGAGGCGTTCATTAAGGCCGTGGCAGAGGGGAAATTTGACAAGACGCCTATTGAGGTTATTTTCCACGAGGGTGCCTGCTCTGACACTATGGAATATAACGGCAAATACATGATGGATAATAATTTTGTGTATACTAAGATGCTGATGCATTTTGCCTTGGAACATAAAATTCAATTTCTCTATGCATCTTCTGCTTCTGCTTACGGCAGCGGAGCTCATGGGTTCCGGGAACATCCGGAGTGCGAAGAGGCTTTGAACGTGTATGCTTTCTCCAAACTGTTTTTCGATAACTATGCCCGTAGGTATTTTGACAAGGCAGAAAGCCAGATTGCCGGTTTCAGATATTTTAATGTTTTCGGGCCACAGGAAAACCACAAGGGGAAGATGGCCTCCATGGTTATGCAAATGTTTAACCAATGGAAACAGGAAGGGAAAGTAAAATTGTTCGAAGGCTACGGGGAGTACGGTCCCGGAGAGCAGACCAGAGATTTTATTTACGTGAAAGACGTGGTAAAAGTTCTGTTCTATTTCTGGAAGCATCCTCGACTGAAGGGAATTTTCAACTGTGGAACCGGGCGGGCCCATCAGTTCAATGATATGGCTCACGCCGTACTGGAGTATTTCGGCACAGGGGAATTAGTGTATGTTCCTTTCCCGGAAGTGCTCAAGGGTAAATACCAAAGCTATACCCAAGCCGATACTACCAGACTTTTGGCAGCGGGCTACGATGGAGGCTTTACGGATTTCCACAGGGCAGTGAAAGAGTATTGTGGGGTGCTGGATAAAACCGGCGGCTACTACACTAAGGAGCTATAGGCTTAGGCGGAGCGGACCTGGTCGAGAATATTTTTTGAGATATGTGAAGGAACAAAAAGTATTGCTCGCCGGCAAAACAGTGCAACTATTATAAATGGGGGAACAGATGTGGCCAGCAAAGCAGTGTTTTTTGACAGAGACGGAGTATTGAACATAGACAAAGGTTATACCTATAAAATAGAAGAACTAGAGTGGATGCCGGGAGCAAAAGAGGCTGTGGCTTATTTGACGGAGGGTGGCTATAAAATCTTCGTTGTAACTAACCAAAGCGGCATTGCCAGAGGTTTCTACACGGATGAAGATGTTCATAAACTTCATGCCTATATGCAGGAAGAGTGTAAAAAGGCCGGGGGAGAGATTACCAAGATTTACTATTGCCCCCATCATCCAACTAAAGGCGTGATTCCGGAACTGACGGTGCAGTGTAATTGTCGGAAGCCGGCACCGGGCATGATTTTGCAGGCTTTCCAAGAATATGATTTGGATAAAAACGGCAGTTTTATGATAGGGGATATGCCTAAGGATATGGAAGCGGCCAAGGCCGCCGGCCTGCCCGGGTATTTGTTCAAGGGCGGTAATTTGCTAGAGTTTGTGCAAAACATAGTGAAATAATTGGGAGGGTGAGCAGTGTGGAGTATAGTAATATACTGATTATAAAAATGAGCTCCCTGGGAGATATTATCCACGCATTACCCTTTGCGGCGGCCCTGCGCCATAGATTTCCCCGGGCTACAATTTCCTGGCTGGTGCATCCTCAATTTTCTGCCTTTGTACCGGAAGCACCTCTTATTGACGAGGTGCTTTATTTTGATAAAGCGGCTTTTAAAAAAATGGGATGGAACGAGAAAATTGCTTACGCCAAAGCCAAGCGTCAGGAATTGCATAGCAAAAAATTCGATCTGGTAATTGATTTGCAGGGACTGTTTAAAAGCGGTGCCTTAGCTTATCTTACCGGGTGCAAAAATAAAATAGGCTATTGTCAGATGCGGGAAGGCAGCAGTCTGGTCAGTAAGCCTATTGTAGGCACTCATGCCAAGGACCATGTTATTGAAAGATATTTGGATGTGGCCAGGGCACTGGGGGCAGACTGCAGTAAGATAGAGTATCCTTTGCCGAACCTGGACAAAGAAGCAGCAGAGGTTGCTGCTATGCTGGCTAATCTACGGGGGCCATATATAGTTATGGCACCGGGGGCCAGGTGGGAAACCAAGCAGTGGCCTGCAGGACATTTTGCCGAGCTGGGGAGAATGTTTATGGCAGATGGCTATAATGTAGTCCTGGCAGGTGCCCCGGCTGATGAACCTAAAGGCCTGGAGATAGAAGAGATAGTGGGGCAAAAGGGAAGCTCCGGCAGCGTACAAAGGCGTGAGGCTGCAGGCAAGGACAAGACCAGCCCTGTAGCTGAACGGGGCGGTGCAGAAAGTGGCACCGGTGCATTAGTTAATCTAATAGGCAAAACAAATATACGGCAATTAGGCGCGCTGATTAAGAACAGTATTTTTTATGTAAGTGCCGATACGGGCCCTCTGCATATTGCAGCGGCTTTGCAAAAGCCTCTGGCCGCTATTTATGGCCCTACCAAACCTGACAGGACGGGACCTTATGGTGACGACCGGGCGGTAATTTTGACCAGCCCTATTTATTGCGCCGGTTGTTTGCAGAAACATTGCGACCACTGGCAGTGCATGGCTATGGTCACCCCGGAGATAGTATATAAAATATTTAAAAATGACGGCTTGCCGCTACTCAAAGCCTAGTAATAAAAGGGAAGATAATCATTTGGAGGTCTATTCCCATAGCATTAGAGGCGGGGAATAGCAGCGATAATGTTTTAGACAAACGAGGGACATAACATGATGGAATTGGCAGGAAAGCGTATTATAGTCACATTCTTAATGCACTTAGGTGATTTGATTCTCACTACACCTTTTTTATACGTTCTCAGACGGGCGGCACCGGGAGCTCATATTACCTATCTGGTAGATGAGAAATTGGCTGATGTGGTGCGCCACAATCCTAATATTGATGAAGTCTGGACCATTGATAAAAAAGGGAAGGACAATAACATATCAGGCCTTTTGGCTATGAGCGGACGCATTTCCCGGGGAGAATTTGATGTGCTGATTAATTTGCACCCTAACGAAAGGTGCTCATTTATAGATGCTTTTGCCCGTGTCCCGATGAAAGTTGGCGCCTCCCATTTTCTCTTTCGCACCTGTTTCAGTCCATATATTAGATTGAACCGCACTATTCATGCGGTGGATATGTATCTGGATGTTTTAACGAAAATGGGTGTTAAGAACCTTAAAAATAATGGCCTGGAGTTCTATCCCGGCGAGGAAGAAAAAGCCTCTGTAGAGGAATTTTGGCGCTCTGCGGACGTGAAACAAGAAGACAAGCTGGTCGGGTTTAATATTGGCAGCGCAGTGGTTACCAAGCGCTGGGCACCGGAACGGTTCGCCCAGGTTGCGGATAATTTGGCAGGAGAAGGCTACAGGACGGTTTTCTTCGGCGGCTCCGTAGATACAGGGATGGTTCAAGAAGCTACGAAGCTTATGAAGAGCAGACCAATTATCGCTACAGGGAAATTTACCCTGGGACAATTAGCTGCAGCCATGGGCAGGTGTGCTCTGATAATTACCAATGACAGCGGGCCTATGCATGTGGCTATTAGCCGGAAAGTGCCCATTGTGGCTATGTATGGTCCCAGCCATACGGATTTATACGGACCTTATACTAAGCAAGCTACCGTAGTCCGTGCCATACCTCCCTGTGAGGGGTGCCGCAAACGTATGCGGCACCGTTGCGACGATATGCGCTGCATGCGGGACTTGACCGTAGACCAAGTCTTAAACGCAGCTCATGGATGGTTAAAAAAGTGATGCTCTTATACGCCGCACACTCGTGACTTCAGTCGTGGGAGGTTCAATAGAAAAGTTCAAAAAATAGTGCTTGCCAAACAAAAGGAAATCGTGTAATATATATCAGTAACGACTTTGTTACAAACTTCACAGTTTGTGGTCCGCTAGCTCAGCTGGTAGAGCACCTGACTCTTAATCAGGGTGTCCGGAGTTCGATCCTCCGGCGGATCACCAATTAAAAACTTAGTCCTGCTCTTGGGAGCAGGACTTTTATTTTTATCAGAATTTTTGACCTGCGAGCAAAAGAGAGCAAATAGGGGAGCAATTATGTTATAATATCTACGAAAAATGTTACAGAGGTACCTGTCCCCTTTGTAATAAAAGTTAAAGGAGAGTGCAGCAATGGTTCATAATTTTGTGTATCACACACCGACAAAAGTAGTGTTTGGCAAGGGTACTGAGCAAGAAGTAGGAAAACTAGTGAAAGAGCAAAATTGTTCTAAGGTGCTCATTGTCTATGGGGGCGGCAGCGTTCTTCGCAGTGGTCTCTTGGAGAAAGTTAAAACAGCCCTGAAAGAAGAGGGCATAGAGTTTGCAGAAATTGGCGGCGTGGTACCCAATCCACATCTGTCTAAGGTTTATGAGGGTATTGAACTGGCCAAACAAATAAAAGCCGGGTTGATTTTGGCAGTAGGCGGCGGCAGCGTCATTGACACGGCAAAGGCTATTGGTTATGGAGTTGCCAATGAAGGAGACGTGTGGGATTTCTATGCTTTCAAGCGTAAACCAACTGCTTGTCTGCCTATTGGTGTAGTTCTTACTATTGCAGCCACCGGCAGCGAAATGAGTGACTCTTCTGTTATCACCAAAGAAGAAGGCGGCCTTAAACGTGCCTGCAATACGGATTTAGCCCGTCCGGCTTTTGCGGTTATGAATCCCGAGCTGACGGAAACTTTGCCGGCTTATCAGACAGCTTGCGGTTGCTCGGACATCATTATGCATACCCTGGAAAGATATTTTACCAATGGGGACAAAATGGTAATTACTGACGCCATTGCCAAGGCGATCATTCAGACAACGATGGCTCAGGCTGTGATTTTGCGGGATAATCCTAAAGACTATGATGCCAGGGCCGAAGTCCTTTGGACCGGCAGTTTATCTCATAACGGCTTGACTGGCTGTGGTAATACTAATAATGATTTTGCTTCTCACAGATTGGAACATGAAATCGGCGGTATGTTTGATGTGGCTCATGGCGCAGGTTTGACTGCTATCTGGGGCAGCTGGGCCAGATACGTGTACAAAGATTGTCTGCCTCGTTTTCATAAATTCGCAGTAGATGTTATGGGAATTGCTGACAAGGGAACCGCTGAAGAAGTGGTTCTTAAGGGTATTGCAGCTATGGAGAATTTTTTCCTGTCAATCAAGATGCCTATTAATCTTCATGAACTTGGCATTAATCCCACAGAGGAGCAATTAAAAACACTGGCTCACAAATGCAGCGTTACTACCAATGATAATTTAGGTTCTGCCAAGGTTCTTCATGAGGCTGATATGTTGGCAATATACCGGGCGGCGAACAAATAAAATTTGACATACAATATATAAAAAAATTGACACCTGTTTAACAAGCGGGTGTCAATTGTGTTATAATATACGAGCGAGACAAGTTGTGGGATGTACTTTGCGAGAGGAGGAATGGACAGAAAATTTTTGCCGGGGAAAGCATAAATTAAATAGAGGAGGGTTTGTAATGATTACTAACGGTTTTACGTATATTGCATTTTTAATCTTTCTTGCCGGTTTTATGGTAATGTTGGAAAAGAAGACTCAAGCAAAGATTTTTGGCGTTTTGCCTCCAGTCGTCATGATTTATTTGATTACTATGTTGTTGTGCACTGTCCAGCTTTGGGATTTGAAATCAACTAAAGTGGCATACGGTGCTCTGAAAAACAATCTGTTATATGCTATGATTTTCCTGTTCTTATTGCGTTGTGATATTCGTAAGGTTTTAAAATTAGGACCGAGAATGTTAATCGGTTTCTTTTCTGCCACCTTTACTATAATGATAGGTTTTATTGTGACCTATGCGATTTTCCATGGCTACATGGAGCCGGAAGCTTGGAAAGCATTGGCAGCTCTTTGCGGCAGCTGGATTGGCGGCAGCGGTAATATGATTGCCGTGCAGTCTGCCCTTGATGTGCATGAGGGCGCTATGGCTTATGCCCTGGTAGTAGACTCTATTGACTATTCTATCTGGGTAATGTTCCTGCTGTGGGCAGTCAGCCTGGCACCTAAGTTCAACGCTTGGACCAAGGCCGACACTTCTGCCTTGGACGAGGTTTCTAAACGCTTGGAAGAAGCAGATGCTGCCAACAAAGAACAAATCAGTTTTGCTTCCTTGATTTTCCTGTTAGGCGGCGGTCTTATTGTTTCCGCTCTGGCACAAAATGCCGGTGTAGCTATTCAAGCTGCTTTAAAAGGTGTTATTCCCTTGGATAAAGCTACCTGGATTGTCTTGGTGGTTACGGCTGCCGGTTTGATTGGTGCCGTTACTCCTTTAGCTAAAATTAAGGGTGCTCCTGAACTAAGCAATATGATGCTTTATAGCGTTATTGCTCTTTTGGCTTCCAGAGCAAGCTTGCTGGAATTGAAAGATGCTCCCCTGTGGATTTTGGCAGGTTTCGTAATTTTGGGGATCCATGGTACATTGTTCTTGATGATTGCCAAAGCTCTGAAGCTTGATATGTTCACCTGCGGCGTAGCTTCCCTGGCTAATATCGGCGGTACTGCCTCTGCTCCTGTTCTGGCAGGAACTTATTCCGGTTCCCTTGTGCCTGTAGGCGTGCTGATGGCTTTGATTGGCTATGCAGTTGGTACACCTTTGGCCTTAGTTGCGGCTAAAATTATGAGTATGTTTGCATAATGCATATTTTTCTTGACAAAGTGTAACAAGTTTTATACAATAGCAAAGTACACGATTATTGATTCACGGGTTCCTACCCTGAATTTGGCCGGTTGGTCAAGTGGTTAAGACACCGCCCTTTCACGGCGGTATCATGGGTTCGAATCCCGTACCGGTCACCAAAATCGGGCGATTAGCTCAGCTGGGAGAGCGCCTGCCTTACAAGCAGGATGTCGGCAGTTCGATCCTGTCATCGCCCACCATTTTGAAATTTTCCGAACCGTTTCCAAATCTAAAGGACCAAAGAATGGTTAATTCATTCTTTGGTCCTTTTTGCTATATGTACCTAAACCTGTGACAAAGGTCCATTTGTCACAGGTTTAAATCCATTTAGTAACGCTAGAGAAACCATAAAAATTACAAATTACTCATCAACGGAGCGTAGGGCTTAAAAGTTGACAAAACAGTACCATCCCCATTTTGTCACATTTTTTGTTGCTAAAAAGTCGGGAGGAGAGTAAGATATAAGGAAATATACTGATAATTTGCACAAGTAGGGAGATTTAGGGGGAGGATTTTACATGAGCAAGAAAAAAGTGATTATTGCAGGCGGAGGATGGGCCGGTTCAGCGGCAGCCTTGACTGCGGCTAAAGCCGGTTGTGAGGCTGAGCTTTTTGAGAGGACGGACATGCTGCTTGGTACGGGACTAGTAGGGGGTATTTTCCGCAACAACGGCCGTTACACAGCAGCGGAAGAAATGATTGCCCTGGGCGGGGGAGATTTGTTCCAATTAATGGATAAAACCTGTACCCATCAGAATATTCCTTTTCCAGGCCATGACCATGCTTCCCTGTACAATATTTATAAAATAGAGCCGGCAGTTAAAAAGCTGCTTTTGGACAGAGGCATTAAACTGCATATGTCCGACCCTTTGGTGAAGCTGACTAAAGACGGAGACAAAATCACCGGGGTAACAGATAAAGAAGGCAACACCTATACTGCCGATGCCTATGTAGATGTGACGGGTTCTTCGGCCACACCGGCCAACTGTATGAAATACGGCAACGGCTGCGCCATGTGCGTCCTGCGCTGTCACAGTTTTGGCCCTCGTGTGAGCCTGACAACCTTGGCCGGGGTAGAAGAATGGACTGCAGAAAAGCCTACAGGCAAAGGAGCCATGAGCGGTTCCTGCAAACTTTTCAAAGAATCCCTGGCACCGGAAATTGTTAAAGAATTAGAAACAAAGGGCTGTGCGGTAGTGCCCATTCCCAAAGCTATGCAAAATAGCAGCAAGCTGGCCATGAAAGCCTGCCAGCAATATGCTTTAACTGCCTATGCGGAGAATATTATTCTTTTGGATACAGGCAGCGCCAAACTGATGACACCATATTACCCTCTGGCTCAGCTGCGCCAGGTTCCCGGTTTTGAAAGAGCCAGGTTTGAAGACCCTCTGGCCGGAGGCAGGGGCAATTCCATGCGATATTTTAATTTTGCCCATGTGGATGCCGCCTTACAGGCACAAGGCATAGCCAATCTGTTCTGCGGCGGGGAAAGAGCCGGGGCCATGGTTGGCCATACGGAAGCTATTTGTTCCGGGTCTCTGGCAGGTCACAATGCCGCCAGAAATGCCAACGGGCTAAAGCCTTTGACTTTGCCGACTACCATCGCCGTAGGTGAATTCATCGGACTGGTTACCAAATTAATGCTGGCACCGGAAACCAGAAATAAAAAATATACCTTCTCCGGTTCCGTTTATTTTGAACACTTAAAAGAAATCGGTCTCTATACAATAGATAGAGAGATTATTGCTAAGCGTATTGCTGCTGCCGGATGCACTGACATTCTCGGCAAGCTCTAATTGAAGGGAAGTTGAGAACCAGTGACAACAGTACAAGATATTTTGCATTCTCTGGATGTAATAACCGGAGGACGGGTGGTCAAAACACCGGAAGATTATGCCGGAGGCAATCCTTTCGTGGTAACTAAAACATCGGGTATTCCCGGTAAGGCTGTAACAGAAATGCCGGGCCTGGTCTGGGGCCGGCCGGATATGCCGGTGAAAAAAGTGGCCGTCCTTATGACACTGACGGAGAGTGCCATAGAATTGGCCGGAGCCACCGGGGTGGACTGCCTTATTACTCATCATCCTTTGGCCGAAGCTGCCAATAGCGGCGGGGTGACTTTCAAGGATTATCTCAATCTTTACCATCTGGCAGTGTTTGAACTCCACGAAGCTTTTCACGGACTTCATCCCGGCATTGCCTGGATTCACGGGAGTCAGGCCGAGAAAGTTAATATTAAATTCGGTGGCATTCCGGGGAAGATTGTCTGGTACGGCAAGTCCCTGCCTGAGGTCGAGACACTTGGTCAGCTGTTGACCAGAATTGATACCATTATGGGCACTGCCGTTGAGCAAAATATGCTGGACAATGAAAGAAAAATTCGGGGCTGCGAAGATTTGCAGGAAACTTCCATTGCGGCCAGAGCCAAGATATTTGTGGGCAAGCCGGAAAGCAAATTGGGTAATACCATTACTGTTTTCCCCCATACAGGTTTTTCCCCGGAGGACTTAGAAAAAGCCTATAAAGAGTATCCCTGTGCCAACACGGTAGTCTGCACTATTAGCCGGCCTTTGCCGGGAGATGCCTTGGTACGGAAGGCCGAAAAACTGGGCCTGAACTTAGTGGCAGGCAATTCTCACGCTTTGGAAATTTTGGAAAATGGGATTCCCTTGGCCTGGGCCCTCCATCTTCAGCATCCTGAACTGGACATTCGGATTTTCCGGGAGCGGATGGTGAGCATGCCTTTGGAGTGCTGTGGTTGTCAAAAGATTGAAAAATATGGCGAAGATATAGCGAGAAAGTATTTACCGAAAAAAGATTAAAATCAGAGGGGATAATGGGGATATGAATAATACACAACGTAAGATGACCACCATTGAGTATGTAGGGTTGGTTTTAGTGGTTTTTTCTTTTGCTATGCTGATTGTATCACCCGGTACCATTGGCAATTTGTTTAACAGTATGTTTAATAGAGCAGCTCCCATTGTGGTAAAAGTCTATATTACCGGTTCCATCGGCATTGCCATTATTGCCAGCGTGACCATGGGACGTTTGCTGGAGCGCTTGGGTTTTACCGATGCCTTGATGCGGATTTTCGTGCCTCTGATGAAGTATATCGGAGTTAATGCTGCTGTGGCAATACCTTCTGTTTACAATATCCTTGGTGACATTAACGCAGCCGGACGTATTGGGGGGCCGATTCTGAAGAAAGCTCAGGCCACCAAAGACGAGCAAAAAATTGCTATTGCCACCATGATGCAGTCCCAGTCTTCTTTTGCCATTTTCGTTTTCGGCTTAATTGCCTTAAATGCCGCCAAAGTTTCTGTCTGGATTGTAGTTTTCCTGGCAATTTTTTTGCCGGTAGTGTTAGTGCCATGGATTTTAAGTCATACTATTTGGCGGGATACTAAAGAGGTAACCCTGGACGACCTGCCTAGGTTCACTCCTACCACGGGTTTTCTTCCTACTATTTTCAGCGCGGCTAAAGAAGGGGCAGAACTGCTTTTTCTTTTGATTATTCCTTCCTGCACTGTGGTTTTTGCTGCCATTGGTGCCCTGGATTACTTCGGTATTTGGAAAGTTATTGAGCATGCCATTAATGCCATGCTGCTCATGGGCAATATTCACCCGGATACAGGGTCCGTGTCTATTTTAGTGGGCGGGTCCCTAGCCATGGCCCAATTAAAAGAGATTGCGGCTACAGTACCTCCTGCCATGGTAGTAGGTTCTTATATTTTAGCTTCTTCCGGCTTTCCCTTGCAGGTTATTTTTGGCCAGATACCGGCCATTTGGAGCGGCTGCACGGACTTAACAGAGAAAGAGGCCATGGTTGCAGCTATTATTGGCGGCCTGATTAAATTAGCAACTGCCGCCCTCTTCGCCACCTGCCTGCAATTTTTATATATGTAGCAAGGAACAAGGTTTCCACAGAAGCTTTGGCCTATTAAGACCATAGGTATTAAGAAACCAAAATTTTACTGGCGGATGGACGGACTATTATGTATTTTCGTATGGCATTAAGAAACCAAAAATTTTACTGGCGGATGGACGAACTATTATGTATTTTCATATGGAATTAGTGTATAATATAAGATACAGTTTATAAATAGCAAAAAGGAGCGAAAATGAAAAGTTTTTCTTATATAATCAAAGACCCCGCTGGCATCCATGCCAGACCTGCTGCCGTGCTGGTAGCAGAAGCCAGAAAATTTCAGGCGGACCTGACTATGGAAGCCGGTGGGGAAAAAGCTGATATAAAAAGGATTTTCGCCCTTATGGCCCTGGGAGTAAAACAGGGTACTCAAGTAACAGTTACGGCCATGGGAGAAGACGAGGCCGTAGCTATTGAAACATTAGGAACATGCTTGAAGGTAAATTTCTAGCGAGGAGGACAAAATGTTAGTTTTACAGGGGAAAAGTGCTTTAGATAGCATTGCTATGGGGCCGTTGATGATTTATCATCACCCGGAACAAACTATCAGCCAGGAAAAAGTGCAAAACGTGGAGGAAGAAATAGAACGCTTTCACCAGGCCCAACATGAGGTAGAAGAACTTCTTAAGAAACTTTATCAAAAAGCCAAAGTTGTTGTAGGCACCGAAGATGCAGCAATTTTTCAGGCACAGCAGTTGATGCTGACAGACCCGGACTATACAGAGTCTGTGGAAAGCTATATAAGAAATGATAAAAATAAGGCAGAGGCAGCTGTTAAGGCCGCTGCTCTGTCCTTTGAAAACATTTTTGCCGGTATGGATAATCCGTATATGCAGGCCAGAGCCGTAGATGTCCAGGATGTTTCTCGTCAGTTAATTAATATATTGACCTCAGCAACAGACAGCTCCATACTCAAAGAAAAAGTGATTTTGGCAGCAAGGGAGCTCACTCCCAGCGAAACAATGAATTTGGACAAAAAGAAGGTATTGGCCTTTGTTACAACTAAAGGCAGACTGACTTCTCACGCTGCTATTTTGGCCAAGACCTTGGGTATTCCAGCTGTGGTAGGAGTGGGTCGGGATTTATCTTCTTTCCCCCAAGGAGAACTGGCTATTGTGGATGGTTTTACCGGCAAGGTCTATATTGAGCCGGATGAGGCCACCATCAAACAGATGCAGGTAAAAGCAGAAAAAAATAAAGAAGACCAGGCAGCATTGGAAGCAGTGAAAGGCTTGCCAAGCGTCACCAAAGATGGCAAAAAAATGCCCGTGTATGCCAATATCAGCTCACCGGGAGATTTGATTCATGTCCTGCAAAATGATGCAGAGGGTATCGGCCTTTTCCGCAGTGAATTTATCTATTTGGAAAGAGATACCTATCCTACAGAAGAAGAACAGTTTGAGGCCTATAAATCAGTACTGGTAGGTATGAAGGGGAAAAAAGTAGTTATTCGTACCATGGATGTGGGTGCGGATAAGCAAATCGCATATTTCCATTTGCCGGAAGACAGCAATCCTGCCTTGGGTTTGCGTGCCATCCGTATTTGCCTTACTAGGCCGGACGTATTTAAAACCCAGCTGAGGGCACTTTTGCGTGCCTCGGCTTTTGGTAAATTAGGTATTATGTTGCCTATGATTATTTCTTTGGAAGAAGTTCGCCAGGCCAAAAAATATATTGAAGAAGTCAAAAAAGAATTAACCGAAAAGCACATAGCCTATGATCCCCATATGCAGGTTGGTACTATGATTGAAACTCCGGCTGCGGCCTTAATCAGTA
The DNA here is from genome assembly GCA_036788835.1 of Acidaminococcaceae bacterium. Taxonomy (GTDB): domain Bacteria; phylum Bacillota; class Negativicutes; order Acidaminococcales; family Acidaminococcaceae; genus JALCSJ01. The sequence continues at coordinate 19,463 of DAIQMR010000001.1, read as the reverse complement.
AAGACTTGGCTCAGGAAGTAGATTTCTTCAGCATAGGTACTAATGATTTAATTCAATACACTTTAGCGGTGGATAGGCAGAATGAAAATATAGAGCGGTTTGTAGATAATCATCATCCTGCAGTGCTGCTCTTAATGCACATGGCAGTGGAAAATGCCCACGAGGCCGGCATTGGCTGCAGTATTTGCGGAGAATTGGGCGGAGACACCACCTTGACGGAAACTTTCCTGGAATGGGGTGTGGATGAAGTATCTGTCACACCCGGTTCGGTATTAGCCGTGCGAAAAGTTATCAGAGACTTATAGCAGGTGGAATTTGGTAGTGCTGCCCTGTTGCTGGGGAATAATCTCCAGACGAGTGGGAATGCGTTCTTGGAGATCTGCCACATGGGAAATGATGCCCACCAGGCGGCCACCGGTCTGGAGCTCCATCAAAGCGGAAATCGCACTGTCAAGAACTTCCGGTGACAGGCTGCCGAAGCCTTCGTCTACCAGAATGGTATCCAAATGCAGGCCACCGGCATAAGCTTCCAAAACGTCGGATAAACCAAGAGCCAGCGCCAGAGAAGTGTAGAAACTTTCTCCTCCGGAGAGGGTGGTCACAGGACGACGGCGGCCGGTAAAGGCATCCATGATTTCCAGTCCCAGTCCCTGTTCTCGGCGGGCATCGTCAATGGTTTCGCTGCGGTAAAGAGTGTAGCGGCCGAAACTGATTTTGGCCAGACGGAGATTAGCCATTTTCAGCACATCGTCTAAAATGGCCTGGAGCACAAAGGCAGAGAAGGACAGCTTGTAGGCATTGTTGCCTTTGACGGTTTCTGCCAGGGAGCCTAAAGGTCCGTAATCCTTCTGCAGTTTATCCAAGTGACGGGCAGTGGCTGCCAGTTTGGCGGCCAAGGCTTCATCAGTGGTTAATTGATTTTGTAAGGAACCGTATTCAGTGGCCAGAGAGGTTTTTTTAGCATTTAGGTTTGCGGCTGTTTTACTGAGGGGTTCTATATCAGGCATGGTTTTATCTTTGGTTTGTTCTTCCAAAGCTTTCAGCTGTCCTTTTAGGGCAGCTTTTTCTTTGTCATAATCGCGAAGGTCTTTTTGCAGCTGCTCCTTGTTGGCACTATCCCGTAGGGCGGCTAAAAGAGCACTTTGGTCCTCAAAAGCGGAGGCAGTAAAAGCTTCTTTGAAGAGAGCTTTGGCCTTGGTTTCTGCTCTTTGGGCAGCAGTGAGAGCTTCCTGAGAAGCAGTGACCTTGCCGGTTTCCGTACTTTCGCTGGTTTGGGCCTGGAGCAGATTGCGCCTAAGGATATTTAAACCGTTAATCCGTTCTTCCATTTTGGCAATCTTTGCTTCCAGGGCAGCCTTTTCCTGACTGCTGATGGTTGCCGGATGAGGATGGGACAGGGAACCGCAGACTGGGCAGGGGCGACCCTCGGTGAGGCCTGCTGCCAATTTTTCTACTTCTTGAGAAGCAGTGGTGATTTGGGCTACCTGTTTTTTCTCTTCCATAATGAGCTCAGTTAGTTCTTCCGTGTTTTCGCAATTGCTCATAGCGGCTACTGCCTGCTGAAAAGCTTGGTGAGCGGCTGTTTGGGCAGCCAGGTTTTTAGTCAGCAGAGCTTCTGCCTGCCTGGTTTGCCGGACACAGGTTCTGGCGTTTTCATAGGGAGCTTTTAAAAGCAGCCCGGCATCAATGAGAGCAAGACGCTGCTGTTTAACCTGGATTTCCCAAGCGATCCCTTTTAGCGTGGTTAATTTTTCTCCAAGTTCTTTAATGTTTTGGAAGGCAGCAGCCAGATTTTGAGCCTCCTGCAGCTTGTGGTCGGCGATTTTAGAGGCTTCCTGAGCCTGAACCAAAAGAGCCTCCTGCTCCTTCAAAGCTTTTTGCGTGGCAGCAAGGCGCTTCGTCAGCTCGTGGGGCGCAGCAACCTGACCGCTCTCCAAGAGAGTGGCATATTTACTTTTCAGTTCTTCATAGGAATCGGCTATTTCCTTGGCTTTGTCAGCAAGGTATTTTTCTAACAGACTATAACGCTGAGTTTTAAAAAGTGTTTCCAAAATTTCTTTCCGTGTTTTGGAATTGGCTACCAGAAAACGGCGGAATTCCCCCTGGGGCAAAACCACCAATTGACGGAACTGGTCACCTTTAAACCCTAAAATTTCTTCTATTTGTTTGGTGGCTTCACCGTTATTGGCAGCCAGGACTTTTCTTTCCGTGGGAAGAATCTCTACCAGGGAAGCACCGGCGGTCACGGTCCGGTTGCCTTCGCCACGCTTCTTTTTCACCTCTTGTTCCGGAGTGCGGGTGATTTCATAGGTGTGGTCTTTGCTAGTAAAGGTAAAAGCTACGGAGGTTTCCAAATCAGCGGTAGCATAGTCGCTCCGGAGAGTTTTCGAGCTCCGGATTTCCCCACTGGGACTGCCGTACAGGGCAAAGGTCATAGCATCCAGAATACTGGTTTTGCCGCTGCCGGTCGGACCGCTAATGAGAAAGAAAGTCTTTTGCCCCAACAGAGAGAAATCGATAGTTTCCCTTCCTGCATAGGGGCCGAAAGCCTGCATAGTTAGTTTGAGAGGTTTCATTACAGGGACCTCCCTTCTTTGGCCAGGCTGTCCAGAGCGGCGTGGAGGATTTTTTCCTCTTCCTCTGTTAAGGGACGGTCTGTGGCTTGTCGGAAAAAGGTACCGAATAATTCTTCCATGGAAGCCTGCTCAAGTCTGCGTTCCTGCACAAGGCCCAGGCCAGAACTTACCGCTAATTGTTGATAACTCAATTGGAGAATATGTGGATAAAGGGTTTCTAATTTATTTTTGGCATCTAAAATAGGGGTAGTGTCAGTGAGAATTACCTGCAGGTAGTCCTCTGCCAAATCTATATGAGGAGAGGCTACCAGCTCCTCAAAGGTTCCTTGCAGAACTGCCAGTCCGTGCGGAGCAATCAGCGGCACAGTTTCCACCTGGATATTTCCCGCAGCATCCAAATCTACAATATGCACAGCCTTCTTTTGGGATACTTCGGAAAAAGAATATTTTAATAAAGAACCGCAATACCGTACACAGGGACTGCAATTTTGACAGGCATGAAGATGCCCCAGGGCCGTATAATTAAAAGGTGCGAAATTTCCTATATCTACCAGGGCAGAACCACCTGCCGCCAGAGGCCGCTCACTGTCAGGAGTTTCCTTGGCCCCTGCTACAAATGTGTGGGCCAGAGCGATTTTCCTGGCATTTTGGGGAATCTGAGGAAGCATTTGGTTAATCTGCCATTGAAGGGCAGCATCGTGGGTGGACTGTTTTTCCCCGGACAGCTCTGTAGCCGTTAAAGGCTCACAATAGGTCAAAGGGGCAAAATACACAGGGCCGGCCTGATCTTCCAGCACCACAGGGACAGCTACCGGATTAACGGGACCATAAATAAACAATTTGTTTTCCGCAAAAAGAGCCTGACCGAAATTCAAACGGTCAGGATTATCGTGATTGCCGGCAATAAGCAGTACCGGGATATGCAGTTTTAAAACCAGCTGCTGCAAAGTATCGTCCAAAAGCCTGACAGCCTCTGTAGGAGGAACGGCCCTATCGTAAATATCCCCGGCGATAAGGATAACGTCAACTTTGGCTTCCAGGGCTATGGACATAATTTGCCCCAAAACTTTTTCCTGGTCGGCGATTAAATGGAGACCGTGAAAAACCCGGCCCAAATGCCAGTCTGAAGTATGAAGGATTCTCACTTTTTAGCTCTCGCTTTCATGGTAAAGAAAATAAAAACAGCTAGATAAACAAAGCCGCCAATAGGTGTTCTGGTGTAGAATAAGATAGGAAAGATAAACAAGGCAAAGAGAAAGAATAAAAATAGAGGCAGGGCAGTAAGGAAGAACCCTAGGCTCAGACCCTTTTCCGCTCTGGCTTGTTTCAATTTTGCCGTACATTTGAAGCTGCAGCGGACGGCAAAAATACTAAATAAAAAGCCGCTGATGCCATAGAGAATTTGAGATAAAATATTATTTGCCATTAGTCTGTTCCACCAATCTTCATGTGATGTAACTATAATAACACGACGGACAAGCAAAGGGAATGCAAAAAAACAAGAAAATCGTGTATAATAGGTAGTGTAAGTCAGAAGGAGACACTATGAAAAAAATATTTTTAATATTGTTAATGCTTTGTTGTTTGGGACCTATGCCCAGAGTGCAGGCAGCCATGATAGGCAAACAGCAGGAAATAGATATGGGCAGGGAGATAGGCCAACAGCTGGAGGCCAAATACGGGGTCGTCCAAGATGCGGATTTGCAGGAACGGATTAACAACATTGGGCAAAGCCTGGTGAAACAATGTACCCGGCAGGATATTAAATATTCTTTTAAAGTCCTTAATTCCGACGAGGTTAATGCAATGGCCTGCCCGGGAGGCTTTATTTATGTCTTTAAGGGACTGGTAGACTATATGCCCAGTGATGACGAACTGGCCGGGGTTTTGGGCCATGAAATCGGCCATGTAGTGAAACGGCATACGGTTCATCAAGTGGAAAAACAACTGGCTTTGTCCCTGCTTACTATTATCGCCGGCGCGGCAGCAGGAGATCCGGGAGCAGGCATTGCCCTGGCCACTACTGCTTCAGAAGCCCTGCTGGCAGGCTATAGCAGGGCAGACGAAGGACAGGCCGATGCCCAGGGAGAGGAACTGACCACCAAAGCAGGCTACAATCCCTATTCTATTTATGTGACTATGTGCAAGCTTAATGACCTGGCCAAGGAAAAGGGCAATCCCGGCTATGGGCTTTTTGATTCTCACCCACAGCCGGAACTTCGTATGAACAGGGCTTTGCAAGCAGTGGCACCTTTGCATATTTCTGCTCAGGTAATCTTGAATAAAGACGGCTCGGCCACGGTGAAAGACGGCAATTGGCAATTCTCTTTTCTGAAAAAGATGGGCAGCGACAAGCCGGAATATAGGGCCAGAATGCTGGCGGGAGCCTTGTATTTAGTGAAGAAACATAAACCGGTGGACGAAAGTCATTTTATTACCGTAGACGGAGACGGCTACAGCGATATTTACTATGAGGATATTAAAATCATGAGGCTTTATACTGTGGATAATCTTTCCGCACCCAGCCTCAGTGATTATGCCGGTCAGGTGGCGGGCTTACTGCAGCAATGGGCCGGGCAGTCTAATAAACCTGCTTAATAGTGTGCTATAATAGAGCTAATTCAGGAGTGAAGGGAAGAGAAAAATGAAAACAATACTGGTAACCTTAGGAATTTTGTTAAGTATGGCAGTTCCTTGTTTTGCCCAGATGAAAGCTATTCCCGTGGAAATTAAAAATGACAAGGAGCAGGGAGTTTTTGTGGCCAGATATCCTAGGATGGAAGGGGAAACATCCCGGGAAAAAGCCGCAGCCTTAAGAATCAATACTACCATTAAATCCGTCATGGAGAAAATGTACAAAGATGTCTGGGACAATTGGCATCAGTCTGTCTACGAAACGGGGGCTTCCTACATATCCAAAGATATTGATTACAACATCACTTATCAGGATGAGGCTATTTTGAGTATTAATTTCACCGACACTTTTGCTCAGGGGGACAGTGGTTCCCTTTTCATTAAGGACGGCATGACCTTTTCCAAGGCAACCGGCAGGCTCTTGTCCTGGAAAGATGTGATGAAACCGGAAGACAGGAAAATTATGAATAAGGATCATCTTAGCTCTCTGCTTTCTGCCGGTGCTAACCGGGGAGATTATATATTATATGTTGGGTTTACAGGCCTGGAGACAATGCCGGGCAATTACTATGTGGACAATACGGGTACTTTGCATTTTCAATTGAATCCCGGTAGCGTAGGTCCTTTTACCAGCGGGGTTATTGATGTGGACACAGGCTGCGTAACCGCAGATAATATTGAGGGAAAATGAGGAAGCAGTAATGTTATCATGGCTTACAGAAACAAAAACTGTCTGGGAGCGCCTCAAGGAAACAACCAAACCAATTGTTCTTTATGGCATGGGAAATGGTGCTGACAGAATTTTAGACAAGTGTCTGGCCTTGGATATTCCCGTGGCAGGCGTTTTTGCCAGCGACGAGTTTGTCCGGGGTCAGACTTTTCGCAGTTATAAAGTGGAGAGATACAGAGACATAGAGTCTAAATACAAGGACTTTGTTATTGTGATTGCCTTTGCCAGTGAAAGGCAGTCAATTTTGGCAAAATTTTTCCGTCTGGCAAAAGAACAGGAAACCTACGCTCCTCATGTGGCTATTTTCCACGGGGATACTTTGATATCTCCGAACTGGCTCAGGGAACAGGAAAACCGGTTGGCAGAAGTTTATGCCAATTTGGCGGATGATTTGTCCCGGCAGGTTTTTGCCGATGTGCTGAATTATAAAATCAGCGGGAAAATGTGTTATCTGGAAAGGGTCACAGACCGTAGGCAGGATATTACCTCCTTATTCACCTTTACGGAAAAAGAATGCTATGGTGATTTGGGCGCTTATAAAGGCGATACCATCCAGGAGTTTTTGACATTGACAGGGGCACGGTACGAGCATATTTATGCTCTGGAACCGGACAAAAAAAATTATGCGAAACTGAGAGAATTCGCGGAACGGGAACAGATTAGCAAGCTGACTTTAATAAATAGCGCCGTCTGGTCCGAGAGCGGAGAGCAGTCTTTCTGCCAAAGAGGCGGCAGGATGTCTTCACTGGACACAAAAGGTGGGGAAATGGTCCCTGTCCTGGCTCTGGATGATATAGAAAAAAGCAGGCACTTTACTTATTTGAAATTTGACGTAGAAGGGGCGGAGCAAGAGGCTCTCACCGGCGCAGGGAGAATTTTGGCAGAGGAAGGTCCTAAGCTGCTGGTAGCTGCCTACCATCATGATGCTGATTTGTGGGAGCTGCCGGAATTAATTAATTTATTGAATCCCCGCTATAATATTTATCTCAGAAGGCATCCATATGTGCCTTGTTGGGAAATTAATATTTTTGCAATAATTCCTTAATAAGGTTTATTTTATTAGCTAATTGTGATAAAATTCAATGAAATTAACATTATTCAATGTAAATTAGGAGGCCAAACCATGAAAGATGTTATTAAAGAACTAGCTATCTGGGGTTGTGATATTGATAGTGCCTTGGAACGCTTTGGCGGAGACAGGGAGCTTTACAAAGAATGCCTGAAATTTTTTGTGGATGACAAGAATTTTGGCGAGTTAGAAAAAGCCTTAGCCGCCAAAGATGTGGAAGCAGCTTTTAACAGTGCTCATGCTTTAAAAGGTGTATCCGGCAATTTGAGCCTGGGACAATTTTATGATAGCATTTGCAGGGTGTCGGATTCCCTAAAGCGGGGAGATTTGGAAACTGCTTTGGTAGAATATCCCGATATGCAAAAAGCCAAACTGGCCTATGACAAGATAGTTAAAGAATAATTTGACAAAGGAACCTACTATTAATGGGTGGGAATTCAACGGGGGCGTAAAAATGACAAGCTGGAAAAAATTAGGGTTAAGTGTTGCTTTAGCAACCATTTTAGGCATTATGGCCGGCTGCGGCGGACAGGAGAAAAAACCGGCGGCAGCAACAGGGAAAGAGAAAAAAGTCTATAATATAGGCGTTGTACAATTGGTAGAACATGCTGCTTTGGACGCGGCCAATAAAGGCTTCGTGGAAGGGCTTGCTTCCAAGGGTTACAAAGAGGGTACCAATGTAAAATTCGACAAGCAAAATGCTCAGGCTGACCAATCCAATCTGCAAACTATAGCCCAGCGTTTTGTAAATAACAAAGTAGATTTGATTTGTGCTATTGCCACACCGGCGGCTCAGACCGTGGCCAATGCTACGAAGGATATTCCCATTGTGGGCACTGCCATTACAGACTACAAGGCTGCCAAACTGGTACAGGAAAACGCTAAACCCGGTACTAACGTAACGGGAACTACCGATATGAATCCTGTTAAAGAACAGATAGATTTAATTGGAAAATTGATGCCAAAGGCGAAAACCATAGGCTTTATCTATACTTCCAGCGAAGTAAATTCTCAGATTCAGATTGCTCTGGCGAAGAAAGCCGCTGAAGCAAAGGGCCTGAAAACTATTGAGGCTACTGTTTCCAATGTTAATGATATTCAGCAGTCTGCCCAAAGCATGGTTGGTAAAGTTGATGCAATTTATGTTCCTACGGATAATATTTTGGCTTCTGCTTTGCCCACTTTATGCTCTGTTACCGACGAAGCTAAAATTCCTATTTTCTGCGGCGAAGGCGGCATGGTGAAAGCCGGGGGCTTAGCTACTTTAGGTATTGATTACTACAAGCTTGGTTTCCAGACCGGACTGATGGCTGCAGATATTTTAGCAGGGAAGGCTAAGCCTGCTGATATGGCCATTCAGGCTCAAAATAAATTCCAGGTTATTGTGAACGAAGAAAAAGCTAAAAAATTAGGCATTACTATTCCTGCCGATATTTTAAAACAAGCAAAGGAAGCTAAATAATGTCTATGGCGAGTCTTTTATTGCCCACGGTCTCTCAAGGCCTTTTGTGGTCCATGCTGGCCCTGGGCGTATATTTAACCTTTAGGGTTTTGGATATTGCAGATTTAACGGTAGAAGGTTCTTTCCCTTTGGGAGCGGCAGTAGCGGCAACAAGCCTTGTTAAAGGTGCCAATCCTGTTACAGCTGTGCTATTGGCGGCTTTGGCAGGGGCACTGGCCGGAGCTGTTACCGGATTATTACATACTAAATTAAAAATACCTGCTTTACTGGCAGGAATTTTGACGATGATTGCCCTTTACTCTGTGAACTTGCGGATTATGGGCAAAGCCAATGTTTCTTTACTGAACATGAAAACCGCTTTTACCTATATGCACAATCTGGGATTGAACAATTCTATGTCCGTTTTTGTGGTGGGGATTATTGCCACGGTGTTTTTCGGGGTGCTTATTTACTGGTTTTTCGGCACAGAAATAGGCGCTGCCATTCGTGCCACCGGCTTCAACCCGCAAATGATCAGATCTCAAGGCGTGGATACTAATATAACGATTATTCTGGGCCTGGTTATGAGTAATGCGCTGGTAGCAGTGTCCGGTGCCTTTATCGGGCAAAGCAACGGCTTTGCTGATGTGGGCATGGGCGTAGGTACCATCGTTATTGGTCTTGCTTCTGTTATTATCGGTGAAGTGCTTTTCGGCACCAGAAGTTTTAAGAATAGTCTGGTGTCTGTAGTTTTGGGCAGTGTGGTTTATCGTATTGTTATTGCCGTAGTGCTGCAAATGGGTATGCCGCCTAATGATTTGAAACTATTTACGGCAGTCTTGGTAGCGATTGCTTTGTCTCTGCCGCTGCTGAAAGCACAGTTTCAGATGAGGAAGGTGACACACTGATGCTGTATATAGAACATTTGTCAAAAACTTTCAATCCTAATACAGTTAATGAGAAAAATGCCTTGCTGGATGTGAATCTGCATATGGCACCGGGAGATTTCATTACGGTGATTGGCGGCAATGGAGCCGGAAAATCTACTTTGCTGAATTCTGTGGCAGGAGTATTTCCTATAGACAAAGGGTCTATAGTCATCGACGGCCAGGATATCAGCAAAATGCCGGAACACCGCCGGGCGAAATATATAGGCAGAGTCTTTCAGGACCCCATGATGGGTACAGCGGCAGGGATGATGATAGAAGAAAATCTGTCTATTGCCTCCCGGCGGGGTAAAACACCTGGACTGTCCTGGGCCTTGCGGGATGAAGACAGAGGTCTGTTTCGGGACAAGCTGAAAGAACTGGACCTGGGACTGGAGGATCGTCTGACTGCCAGAGTAGGGCTATTGTCAGGAGGCCAGAGACAGGCTCTGACTTTATTGATGGCTACATTGAAAAAGCCGAAACTCCTTTTATTGGATGAACATACAGCGGCCCTGGACCCTAAAACTGCGGAAAAAGTTTTAACCCTGACGCAAACTGTGGTAGCCAAAAATCATTTAACAACACTGATGATTACTCATAATATGCGGGATGCCCTGCGTTTTGGCAACAGATTGATTATGATGGACGCAGGCCGCATAGTGGTAGATATTAACGCTGCAGAAAAAGCGAAACTGACCATAAAAGATTTGTTGGATTTATTCGAAAAGGCGGCAGGTAATGCCTTGGACAATGATAGGATGTTGCTGGGATGAAACGCAATGCTTGCATAGATGCTTACAGGGGACTATCTCTTGTAAGCATGCTCTTTTTTCATGGTTATTACGATATGGTTTATATTTTCGGCGGAGGTGAGAAGCTCTCTGCCGGCTTTGTCTATGCCTGGCAACAGGCTATAGTCCTGAGCTTTGTTTTTATTGCCGGGGCGGCTACCCTGTACAGCCACAAACTTTTGCGGAGAGGCCTAAAGCTAAGCGTCCTGGGGCTGGGTATTACGGCGGCAACGTTTTTTGCCGTGCCGTCTGAACTGATCATTTTCGGAGTCCTGAGTTTTTTGGGAGCGGCCTTAATTCTTTTGTCACCCTTCCGGGGAAAACTGCAAAAATTTCCCGCAGGGAGCAAATGTCTGCTGGGGGGCTTAATATTTTCCCTTTTGGGGTTTATACTTACCCAGGGTTTGCCCGTTGGTTATCTGGGATTTTACGGCAAAGCCTTAGTGAATATTCCCCTGAAGTTTTCTTCTCCGGCAGCCTTTGTTTTAGGTCTGCCTACGGTGGGAATTATTTCTGCTGACTATGTTCCCATCTTCCCCCACATTTTCATTTTTTTGGCCGGGAGATTTTTTTGGCAGTACATGGGAGCCCCGGAAATTCCACTGGGGAATAATATATTTACTGTCTTAGGACGGCACAGCCTAGCCTTTTATCTGCTGCATCAGCCGGTGCTGTATGGCCTGGGTTGTTTGTGCCGATATATGGGAACAAGGTTTTAACTTGACAAAGGTATAGGAAGCAAGTTATATTAAAAATGTATTTTTGTAATAAAACAGGGATCAAGGGGGAAAGAATTAATGACGAAAATACCATTTATTAGCAAAGAGCAAGTAGAGAAAATTGCTGAAAAATATCCCACACCTTTTTATCTTTACGATGAAAAAGGTATTAGGGATAATATGCGCAAAGTACGGAAGGCCTTTGCCTGGAACAAGGGATATAAAGAGTATTTTGCGGTAAAGGCTACCCCGACCCCGGCTATTCTCAAGGTTTTGCAGGAGGCAGGCTGCGGTGTAGACTGCTCGTCCTATACAGAACTACTTATGTCCGATGTCTGTGGTTTCCATGGCACGGATATTATGTTTTCTTCCAATGTAACTCCCGCTGAGGATTACCAATTGGCCAGAAAACTGAACGCTACTATTAACTTAGACGATATTACCCATATTGCTTTTTTGGAAAAAGTAGCCAGTATTCCCAAGCTAATCAGCTGCCGGTATAATCCCGGGGGAAAATTTGCTATTGCCAACAACATTATGGATAATCCCGGTGATGCTAAATACGGCATGACCAAGGAACAAATGATAGAAGCTTTTAAAATTTTAAAGACCAAAGGCGTGGAGCATTTTGGCATGCATGCTTTCCTGGCCAGCAATACCGTTACTAATGAATACTATCCGGAATTGGCCAGACAGCTGTTTAAGGTGGCTGTAGAGCTGAAGGAAAAAACCGGCATAGCAGTAGAATTCGTTAATCTTTCCGGGGGAGTAGGCATAGCCTATGAACCTGACCGCAAGCCCAATGATATAGAGGTTATCGGCGCCGGGGTGCAAAAGGTATTCCAAGAAGTCCTGGTTCCGGCAGGGATGGGAGATGTGGCTATTTTCACAGAAATGGGACGTTTCATTTTGGGGCCTTACGGTGCTCTGATAACCAAAGCTATTCACGCTAAACATATTTATAAAGAATATATCGGGGTAGATGCTTGTGCGGCTAATCTAATGCGGCCTGCTATTTACGGGGCGTATCATCACATTACGGTTTTAGGCAAGGAAAATGCCCCCTGTGACCACAAGTATGATGTGACAGGCGGGCTTTGCGAAAACAGCGATAAGTTTGCCGTGGACAGAATGCTGCCGGAAATTAAAAACGGTGATTATCTTTTTATTCACGATGCAGGAGCACACGGGTTCTCCATGGGTTACAACTATAATGGGAAATTGCGTAGCGCAGAGCTATTATTGAAAGAGAATGGCAGCGTGGAAATGATTAGAAGGGCAGAAACTCCTGCTGATTATTTCGCTACATTTGATTTTACCGGGTTGTTTAAAAAATAATTATGGATAAACAAGAGAAGCTGCAAACTTATGATAATTTAGTTAGCTGGCCTCAATTTAAAGTAAAGCTGGCTATAGAGGGTGTCATCGTGGGGATTGCCGCCGGCTGCCTGATTGGCTTTTACCGTTTTGCCTTAGGCTGGGCGGATGCCAAGCGGGTAGAGCTTTACGGCGTGTTTCAGAACACCAGCTTGTGGTATTTGGCAAGCTGGATTTTTGCTATGTTTGTTATGGCGGCCTTAATTGATAAACTGGTAAGCTTTGCTCCTCTGGCAGGGGGCAGCGGCATTCCGCAGATTATGGCCAATATTCGCGGTATCAGCGTAGGAAGCTGGTGGCGTACCATTTTGGCTAAAATAACCAGCTGTATCATGGGCGTAGCAGCAGGACTGTCCCTAGGCCGGGAAGGACCTTCCATACAGTTGGGCGGTATGGTGGGACAGGGTGTCAGCCGTATCTTAAAGCGGTCCAGAATGGAAGAGCATTGTCTTATTAGCAGTGGGGCCGGGGCAGGTCTGGCTGCAGCTTTCAACGCACCAATGGCCAGTGTGATGTTCACCATGGAAGTTATGCACAAAAGCTTGTCGGCAGTGGTATTGCTGCCTACTTTAGTAGCGGCTTTAACCAGTACTCTTGTGTCCAGAATTTTTTTTGGCAGGCAGACGATTTTTTCTATTCCGAATATGCCCTTTGTGGACGTGGATACTTTGCCGCAGCTATTGCTGCTAGGGGTTTTTACCGGGTTTGGTGGTTTTATCTTTAACAAGTTTATGCTGGCCGGCAGTAAAATCTACCAGCTTAAATTTTTCAATAATAATTTCAAACGCTATTTGATTCCTATGCTCCTTACCATTCCTATCGGTTTTCTGCTTCCCCAGATTATGGGAGGGGGAGATGTGGTGGTAGAGCGTTTGGTAGCAGGGCATTCTACTCTTGAACTAGTAGTTATTGTTTTGGTAGCCAAGTTGCTTTTTACCATGCTCAGCGCCTGCTCCGGTGTCCCGGGAGGTTCCTTGCAGCCTATGCTGGTAATGGGTGCCTTAAGCGGGTATTTATATGGACTGGTGACAATCAATATAGGATTTGTCGATTCCTACTATCTGATGAACTGCATTGTTTTCGGCATGGCGGGATTTTTCGCCGCAGCAGTGCGTGCTCCTTTAACCGGGATTTTACTGGTCTTGGAATTAACAGGTTCTTTCACTCACTTGGTGGCAGTAGCTCTGGTGACTTTATTTGCTTATAGTACGGCGGCTTTTTGTAAGGGACAGCCTATTTATGATGTTATGCTGGAGAGATTTCTGGCCGGGGAGATTACTCAGGAAAATCTTATGCAGATTGCCAAACGCCGGAATATTATGGAGATGCCCATTGAAAGCGGCAGTCCTGCCGAAGGAAAAACCATCAGCCAGGTAGCCTGGCCCGGGGATGCCCTTGTTGTGGCGGTGAAGCGGGGAGAACATGACATTATTCCCAACGGCCAGACACTTCTGGTGGCGGGTGACTATCTGTACATTGTTGTTAATATTGATGCGGCCCGGGAAATCCGTGCGCTGTTTACCCATAAAGAAAGCTAAAAAAGACCATACAAGGGCAAAAGCCCAAGTATGGTCTTATCTTATTTTTAGTCAAAATTTAGTCAAAATGTACTTTGCAAGTATGTTTAAGTGTTGTGCAGAACCTTTCAAAAGGCCGAAGAATGGCTTAAAAATTGGCGGAAAGGGTGGGATTCGAACCCACGGAGGCTTTAACACCTCGCTAGTTTTCAAGACTAGAGCCTTCAACCGCTCGGCCACCTTTCCAAGGTCACTTAAAGAGTATAATATAGGTTGCGGTTTGTGTCAAGCCAGGGGATTTGTCAATCTTGCGGGTGGTAGTCACCCCGGTCTACTACCATGGTGTAGCCGTGGGATTCCAGCTGGCTGGTTAGTTGTGCCAGGTTTTGAGTCAGGCTGCCGTCTACCCCGGCGATTCTGTCGTAGAGGGTATAACGTTCCTGAACATCTACGGGAGACAGGTTCGGCATGATGACATTAGCTCCGGCCAAAATCCCATGCAGCCTGCCATTAGGATGCAGCGTGCCTAAGGCCGTTGTGGAAGGAATATTAACATGAGGAAACATAATCCGCAAGACAGCAATGCATCTGAGGGTCAGTTCCAGAGAGCCCGGTTTTTGATGACGAAAAGGCGTGTCTTTATTGGGAATAAAGGGTCCGATACCAATCATGGCCGGGTTCAAGTCCCGCAAAAAAGCAAAGTCCTTGGCCAAATATTCCGTCAGCTGGTAGGGAGACCCTACCATGAAACCGGAACCTACCTGATAGCCGATAGCTTTTAAGTCATAAAGGCAGTCTTTGCGGATGGCCAGAGAATAAGAAGGCGGGTGCAGCCTGGAATAATGCAGGCTGTCCGCTGTTTCGTGACGCAGCAGATAGCGGTCTGCGCCCGCGTCAAACATTGCCTTGTAGGAGCGGAGACTACGCTCTCCCAGAGACAAGGTTATGGCACAATCCGGATAATACTGTTTAATGTTCCGAAGAAGATTGCACATGATATCATCTGTACAGTAAGGATCCTCGCCACCCTGGAGTACAAAGGTGCGAAAACCCAGATCGTAACCGATGCGGCAGCAGTCTAAAATAACCTCCGGCTGCATCCGGTAGCGTTCAACTTTTCTGTTGGAGCAGCGGAGTCCGCAATAAAAACAGTCTTTTTGGCAATAGTTGGTGAATTCAATAAGGCCACGGACATAAATCCGTTTCCCGAAATTTACCGTGGCTATTTGCTGGGCTACCATAAATAGCTTGGAGCGCAGACCCTCATCTTCGGTCCACAGCAAACGACAAAATTCGTCTTCTGTTAATATACCTTCCGCTTGTAATTTATCTATCAAATCCATATTTATAAACCTTCCAAGGAAAAAATTCTCAGTTTGTGATATTATTATACTATATGGTTGGTTTTAGTCAAACCTTGCGAGAAAAATTTTGTGGAGGAATTACCATGAAAAAACACTTGGGAAAATTAATGGGATTGGTGCTGCTCTTGGCAGTAGCCATTCCTCTGGGCAGGGCAGCAGCCCAGGAAGTAACTATAGATGTGTATACGGTGAATGATTTTCGTGGGGCTTTAAGAGCCGAAGGTGCTGACCCGGGGGCAGCCCGCCTGGCAGGGGCTATCGCCAAAGTTCGTGGGGAAAACCCTACCGGCACCATTGTTTTAGGGGGCGGCAATATGCTCTTTGGCTCCATTGAAAGCGACAGTGTCGATGGATTTCCCGTTATCAATGCTATGAACTTAATGGGTTTTGATGCCAATGTTATGGGCAGTCACTTTTTCGATTTCAAGCCGGCAATTTTTTCCCAACAGGTAGCAGCAGCCAGATTCCCATATTTGGTATGCAATGTGAAAGCTAAAGAAGGGGAAACCTTGGCCAAGCCCTATGTTATCCTGGAAAGAAAAGGTATTAAAATAGGCGTGGTAGGAGTTACGACTAACGATATTCAAGAAGAGGCCAGTCCCAAGAATCTGGCCAACTTCACCTTCCTGGACCAGCAGGCGACAACGCAGGCAGCCATTGACGAGGTCCGTGCCAAAGGCGCAGCTATTGTGATTCTTCTGGCCCACTGCAATATGGATCAAAGAGCTGCTGACGGGGTCATCCGGGGTGAGGCTGTTGATTTGTTAATGCAGCTCCATGGTTTTGACGCCTGCTTTACCGGTGATTCTCAGAATGTAGTGGACGGCACTATGGCCGGGCATCCTGTCCTCCAGGGCGGTACCCACGGCAGATACATTGCCAAGGTTCATTTCCTCTATTCCCTTGGGGATAAGAAAATCATCGGCACTGTGAAGGAACTGCTCAAGGTAAAAGACATGGACGTTTTGCCGGATGCTGCTGTAGCTAACTTGATAAGTCCTGTTATCAGTGCGGCAGATGCGCAGTACGGTCAGGTATTGACATACAACTATACCTATTTAGCCAATGATAAATACGACCAGTCTCCCGTGGCGGAATATTTCACCGATCTTTTGCGGAAAAGTTTCCGCACGGATTTTGCCATTTTAAACGGCGGTGCTTTTAAAGCAGATTTGCCCGTAGGCAATGTGACAGCCCGTCGTCTTCTGGAAATATATCCCTACTCCGGAAAGGTCGTTATCTTACAGATGAAAGGGAAAGACATTCTGGATGCTATAGATTTCGGCGTAGACAACAAGCTGGTAGGACAGGGAAGGTTCTCCGGCATCAGAGTGGCCCTGGAGCCGGACATGCCCTACGGCCAAAGAATCATAGACCATGTGCTGCCGGACGGCAGCAAAGTCGCTCTGGAAAAAGTTTATACTGTTGTGACTAACAGCTTCATGGCTAACGGCGGAGACGGATATGTAATGTTCAAAAATGCTATCAGCAGACAGGATGCGGACCCTGATATTCAAGCCTTTTTCAGGAGGGCCTTGCAAACTGTGGGCAGCATTAATTACCGGGAAGACAAGCGATGGTCCGTAGGTGAACTCAGAAAATAACAAAAAATTTCTTGACAGATGTAATTTGCTGTGCTATATTGATACACAACTTGATAAGTGCTATGAAGAGAATAGTAAATAAAGAGTACTGGCGTAGAGAGCTCTCACAGTGGTGAAAGGGAGTACAGGAGACTTTATTGAAGATGGCCTCTGAGCAGATTGGTCGAATATTTTAGACCGTCCGGGTGTGCCCGTTACAGCGCTAGGGTATTGATGGCTAAGGCCTGCGTACCGGAGAAGGCTTAGCCCGTGAGGGTTAGGTGAATTAGGGTGGTATCACGGAGCTTCCGTCCCTTTACAGGGATGGAAGCTTTTTTATTTCCCTTTCAAACACTACAAGTAAAAAAATTTCGGGAGGAAGATAATTATGAACTGGACAAAGAAAGTAGCAACATTATTGGTGGGGTTATCTGTAATAGGAGCAGCGGCAGGCTGCGGCGGCACAAAGAAGGAAGCTCCCAAAGCAGGAGAAGCAAAAGTGAAAAAAGAAATAACCGTTGGTATTACCCCCGGTTATTCGGAACAAATCATGGAGTTCGTTGTGAAGGAAGCTGCCAAGCAGGATTTGAAAGTTACCTTGAAAACCTTTTCTGATTATGTAACGCCGGATGTGGCCCTGGCACAGAAAGATATTGATGTGAATTCTTTCCAACACGGACCATTCCTGGAAGCTTTCAATAAAAAGAACGGCACCAAACTGGTCAGCATCGGCAGCACCTATTTGGCACCCTTAAAACTATATTCCAACAAAATCAAAAGCGTAAAAGAAATCAAAGACGGAGATAAAATCGCTATCCCCAATGACCCATCCAACGGGGGCAGGGCAATCTTCCTGCTGAGCAAACAGGGACTGATTAAATTAAAAGACGGCGTCAAAGCCACAGCCTTGACGGTCAATGATATTGCGGACAATCCTAAGCATTTAAAGATTTTGGAATTGGAAGCAGCACAGCTGCCCAGAACCCTGGACGATACTGCCGCATCTATTATTAACGCCGGTTTTGCCAGCTCGGCAAAAGTAGACCCTAAACTAGCCATTGCCGTAGAAGACAATACCAGCCCTTATGTGAATATTATCGCTGCTCGTGAAGAGGACAAAGACAATCCCACCTATGTGAAATTCGTCAAGATTTTTCAAAGCGCAGCAGTGAAAAAATATATTAACGACTATGCCAAGGGTGCTTTAGTTCCGGCCTTCTAAACAAGAGGTACTGCAAAGGTAAATGTCACATTCGTGCTACACAAAAAACTAATTAGAGATATAACGACATGCTTATTTTGCTGGCTTAAGAGAAAAGCTAACAAAATAAGCATGTTTTTGCGTGAAATGGTATAATAAACAGTACAAAACAACTTAGAATGAAATCTTCTGCCTAGGAATAAGAATGATAGTCGCAACGTTTTGCAGGGCCAATATTACCGGAGATAAGGGTGAATGACTAGAAAATGAAAAACGCAAAAAAAATATTTCTGGGCATATTGCTAGTAGTGTTGACAATAGCTTATATAAACGGTGAAAATTATATTAAAAATAGGGATAAAGGCAGTGTAAAGCAATATGCTTGGATTGTATACTGGGATGCGGAAGATGGCATAAGAGAACTGAATAAGATAAAAAATGACTTGGCAGGAATAAGTGTTTTTGCCATCGGTTTTGATGAGAGAGGGAAATTTGTTTATCCTCCTAACTGGCTGGAGATTAATTCTGCTTTAAACAAAATTGGAGCTAGCAAAAAATACCTAACAATAGTAAATGATGTTTTTTCTACCAACGGTAAGACTTTTTCAAAAGATCAGGATGTTCTAAAGCTTTTTTTCCAGGATGAAAGTTCTTCTTTGCACCATGCGGAAAATATAGTTGAAGAAGTAAAAAGAAACAAATATGACGGGTTAGAAATAGACTATGAAGGGTTATGGGCAGATGAGGAATTGATAAAAAAATATCAAAAATTTCTTAAGCAGTTATCAGCGAAATGTGTCCAAGCAAATTTACCATTGCGTATTGTTTTGGAACCATCGGCACCGTTTGGACGGTTGGATTGGCCACAAGGACCGGAATACGTAGTTATGCTTTACAATTTGTATGGTTCCCATAGCACTCAAGAGGGGCCTAAGGCCACTAGTTTTTTCATTGTAAAAACTATCTTTGCTATGCGTAATTTACCTAGCAATAAAGGGGTAGCTTTCTCTACGGGAGGATGCACATGGGTGAAGGGGAGCAAAGGTAATTTTGTTAACGGAAAGGAAATCATGGGCTTGAGCAAATACAAAAAAGAGGAACCTGTGAGGGATATGTTTAGCCACGCTATGCACTTTTCTTACGAAAAAAGCGGCCGAAAGGGTTCCTGCTGGTATGCTGACGACGAGACGCTACGTTATTGGGCCAATCTTTCCCAAACTATGGGAATAAAAAAAATCTTTATTTGGCGTTTATGACATAATCTTTGAGTATAAAAAACATTGACTATCTACTGCTTTAAATATATAATAAATGATCTGTAAAATATAAAAAAATAAGGACACTATTTCCAAAGATAATTAAGTATGAATAGTTTCTCCTTGATGGGGAAGAGGAAAAGGGCAGATTATGAACAGAAAAATGAAAACATTATTCCTATTGGCAGCTTGGGGGTTGTTACCAGTGACAGCATTGGCTGCTACAGGCACTGAGCCAACATGGGTTTATAAAAACTTATTGGATTTATCACGGGG